>CAZIFC010000025.1:0-33575 GCA_964538355.1 uncultured Lawsonia sp.
GGGGGAAGCTTTTCTTCAGAAAAGTTCCCCCGCCCCCTCCAAAGAGCATCACAATCCAACGGCGTTGCCTACAGATCCTTGCCGACGAGATCGACAAGGCGGAGCAGCTGGTTGGTGAATCCGGCTTCGTTGTCGTACCAGATCAGCACCTTGAGCATGTTGCCGCCCATGACGGCGGTGGAGAGCAGGTCAACGACGCCGCCGTGGGTGTCGCCGTTGTAGTCGATGGACACCAGCGGTTCGTCGGACACGCCGTAGTTGTCGTTGGCGGCGGCCTTGAGGGCGTCGTTCACGGCTTCGACGGTCACGTCGTTCTTCATCACGCAGTTGAGGTCAACGATGGAAACGTTGGGGGTGGGAACGCGGATGGCCATGCCGTCCAGCTTGCCCTTGAGTTCGGGAATGACCAGCGCAACGGCCTTTGCCGCACCGGTGGTGGTGGGGATCATGGACATGGCGGCGGCGCGGGCACGGCGGATATCCTTCTGGGAACCGTCGAGAATACGCTGGCTCATGGTGTAGGAGTGGATGGTGGTCATGAGGCCGTGTTCGATGCCGAAGGTGTCGTTGAGCACCTTGGCGACCGGAGCCAGACAGTTGGTGGTGCAGGAGGCGGCGGAAACCACGTCGTGGGCGGCGGCATCATAGAGGTTGTCGTTCACGCCCATCACGATGGTGATGTCGGCGTCGGAAACGGGCGCGCTCATGATGACCTTCTTCGCGCCACAGGCGATGTGTTCGGCGAGTCCGGCGCGCTTCTTGATGGTGCCGGTGGATTCCACCACCAGATCCACGCCGTAGTCCTTCCACTGCCATTCGTTGGGTTTGCAGCGGGTCACGGCGATGTGGGTGCCGTTGATGATGATGCCGTTCTCGTCGTGGCCCACGGTTCCCTTGAAGGTGTGGTGGACGGAGTCGTATTTGAAGAGGTGCGCCAGAGAGGCGTTGTCGGCGCGGGCGTTGATCACGACGGGGAATTCGTTGCGTTCGGCCATGATGCGGACGAGGTAACGGCCGATGCGGCCAAAGCCGTTGATACCGATGCGAGCCATGAGGTACTCCTTGGATGATGCGCGAAAAAGGGTTGCGGCAGCTCCGCCCTGCCGAATCGGCGGGTCGGAGGGAACAGCCTGACTCTATACCAGCCTCCGCACGGGCGGAGCCTGCGAAAAAACAAGGGAGGCACAGGCTTTTCTGCCCGTGTACCTCCCTTGCATGACGGTATGGTTACGCCTTGCCGGAACAGCCCAGCACATGCTTGATCTTGTGCTGAACCATGTCTTTCACGGCCTGACGGGCGGGCTTCAGGTAGCCGCGCGGGTCGAATTCTTCGGGGTGCTCGACAAGGAACTTGCGGATGGAAGCGGTCATGGCAAGGCGGATGTCGGTATCGATGTTGATCTTGCAGACAGCCATGCCGGCGGCCTTGCGGAGCAGCTCTTCGGGGACGCCGGCAGCTCCGGCGACCTTGCCGCCGTAGGTGTTGCACATCTCCACAAACTCCGCCGGGACGCTGGATGCGCCGTGCAGAACCAGCGGATAGTCCGGGAGGAGCTTGCCGATGGTGTCGAGGCGTTCAAAGTCGAGCTTGGCCTCGCCCTTGAACTTGTAGGCTCCGTGGCTGGTGCCGATGGCGATGGCAAGCGAGTCGCAGCCCGAACGTTCCACGAACTCCACGGCCTGATCAGGATCGGTATAGATGCTGTGCTCGGAGGAAACGTCTTCCTCCACTCCGGCGAGGCGGCCAAGCTCCGCTTCCACCCAGACACCGTGATCATGGGCATATTCCACAACCCGTTTGGTCACGGCGATATTTTCTTCAAAGGAATGGTGGGAGCCGTCGATCATGACGGAGGTGAATCCGCCATCCACACAGGCCTTGCAGATATCGAAATCCGCACCGTGGTCCAGATGGAGCACGACGGGAAGATCCGCTTCCAGCAGGCCGGCCTCGATGAGCTTTACAATATAGTTCTGCCCGGCGTACTTGCGGGCTCCTGCGGAAACCTGAAGGATGATGGGGGCCTTTTCTTCAGCCCCGGCTTCCATGATTCCCTGGATGATTTCCATGTTGTTCACGTTAAAGGCGCCGATGGCGTAGCCTTCCTTGTAGGCACGTTCAAACATGGCTTTGGGAGAGGTAAGCGGCATAGTTGTTCCTCGCCGTCAGCCGTCCTGCGGCTGCGATTGGGATGGTGAAACAAGGCGGCTCCATACTCCGGGAGTCCGCAACACGGTAGTACGGCATTCTACTCTATTTTGAGCCGGATTGGAACCTGAACGCCTGTCCTTCCCGCAGAAGGCCGAGCAATTCGCGATCCGTCCTGTCCACCTGAAGCGGCGTGACGGCGACCCAGTTGTCTTCCATAAGGGCAATGTCCGTGTCGGTTCCGCCGGTGTCTCTCCTGAGAAAGTCGGCAATCCACCAGTAGGGGCGTCCGGCGGGGTCTTCGCGGCGTTCGTAGTTTTCATCCCAGCGGCTTTCGGCCATGCGCGCGGCGCGGACTCCCCGGATTTCCGCAACCCGGCAGCGGGGATAGTTGACGTTGAGGACTTTGCCCGCGCAGCGGCTCCAGTCCACGGCGTCTACCAGCGATGCGGCGTGGCGGGCCAGAGCCTGCGGCGGCTCCAGCTCGGGCCGTGGCCGCGAAAAGGCGACGGCGGGCAGGCCGCGCAGGGCGGCTTCCGTCGCCGCGCCCACGGTTCCGCTGTAAAAAACGTCCACACCCTTGTTTGCGCCGTTGTTGATGCCGACGACGACAAGATCCGGCGGCACGGGGAGCAGTGTGGTCAGGGCGATCTTTACGCAGTCCACAGGCGTTCCGGTGACGGCGGTTCCGCGGAACCCCGATTCCTTCACCGGATACAGGCGCAGGGGGCTGTGCAGGGTGACCGAGCAGCCTACGCCGGACTGTTCGGTAAGCGGGGCAACGACATCCAGCTCGTGCCCGGCTTCGCACAGGGCGTCGTGCAGGGCGCGAAGGCACGGGGAATGGATACCGTCATCATTGGAAAGCAGGATACGCACGCAACCTCCTGAAACGGCAAAAACAGTTTTCCGGCGCGGGACAATGCGGAATCCCGCTGCCGGCGGCAGAAACGGCTTTTTATTGACAACACAGGCAAAACGGGTGAACTTCCGCCAAAACGCCACAAAGGCCAGACGACGTTGCGAGCTGGAAAAGCCCGCTGTGCGGCATCGGCCTTCCAGCTTCCGCAGGGCTGCCCCAACGGAATGGACGGCAACCGCAAGCGCGGCTCTCCCAAAAAGAAGGCCGCATGATTCCGCGTATGGCGGGATCGGCTGCGGATTAAAAGAGTGTAGGTTGATTATGCAGAAAAGACAATCCGCGCCGGAACGCCGGTGGGCCAGAGATGTGGCCCCCGGCGAGGAAATCCGGACGCTTTATCTTATAGGTGCGGCATCGCAGCTTCAGGCGAAGAACGGCCCGTTCTGGCGGCTTGAGCTGAAGGACGCCTCGGGTGTGCTTGAAGGCAGGATCTGGAGTCCGACGAGCCAGCTGTTTGCGGAAATCCCTTCCGGCGTCATCGCGGAAATCGAAGGCCGCGCCGAGAGCTTTCGGGACAAGCTGCAGGTGAACGTGTCGGCCCTGCGCGTCCTTTCCCCGGAGGAGACGGCGCAGGTGGATACGTCCGCATTCATGGCTTCCAGCAGCCGTCCTCCGCAGGAGATGCTTGACGAGCTGGAGGATCTTTGCCGTCGGGAGTTCGTCTACAAGCCGTGGCGTAAATTCATCACGTCGGTTCTTGAGGACACGGCTGTCCGCGGCCCGCTCCTTGTCGCCCCCGCTGCAAAGAGCGTACATCATGCGTGGGTCGGCGGCCTGCTGGAGCATACGCTTTCGGTGGCGACGCTGTGCCTGCGCTTCTGCGACCAGTACCCGGATCTGGATCGGCAGACGCTGCTCGCCGGAGCCATTTGCCATGACCTTGGGAAAATTTGGGAGTTTTCGGGCGGGCTTGCCAACGACTATACCGATGCCGGGCGACTGGTGGGGCACATCAGCCTGTGTCTGGAAAAGCTGGATCGCCATCTGGCGAAATCCGGCCTGGACGAGGAGCTGATCCTGCATTTCCGGCATCTGGTTCTGAGCCATCACGGGCTGTACGAATACGGTTCGCCGCGCCTGCCCCAGACGGCCGAAGCCTTTGCGCTGCACTATGCGGACAACATCGACGCGAAGCTGACCCAGAGCCGGAGCCTGTTCGAGGAGCTGGATGAGGGTGAAAGCGGCTGGTCGCCGTATCAGAAAACGCTGGATCGCCAGCTGTTTCAGGCCCCGAAAACCCCGGAATCCGGGACGCGCCGGGCCCGCTCCCCGAAGCGTTCCGCCGAAGACAACGAAGCTCCAAGGTTGAACCAGTGTTCATTACTTTAGAAGGAATAGAGGGGTCGGGCAAGACAACCCTCATCGAAAATCTGGCCGATGTGTTCCGCACGCTCAACCACGAGGTGCTGGTTACCCGCGAACCCGGCGGCTGTGCGCTCGGACAGAAGCTGCGCGAGCTGCTGCTTGACCCGGAAACGAGCATTGCCCCTGAAGTGGAACTCTTTTTGTTCCTTGCGGATCGGGCGCAGCACGTCGCGGAGGTCATCCGCCCTGCGCTGGCGCGTGGCGAGGTGGTGCTCTGTGACCGTTATGCGGACTCCACCATTGTCTATCAGGGCTACGGGCGCGGCCTCGACATCGAAAAACTGCGTGCGCTCAACGACATGGCGGTAGGCGGCCTCTGGCCCGACCGGACGCTGGTTCTCGACATGGACCCGGCGACGGCGTTGGCGCGGGCCCGGCGGCGGAATGCCGCAAAGGGCCTTTCCGGGAAGGAAGGGCGGTTCGAGGCGGAACACCTGCCGTTCCACACCCGCATCCGCGAAGGCTTCAAGCTCTGGGCCGCCCACAACACCAAGCGCATCGCCATGCTGGATGCGGCGGACTCCCCCGAGGGGCTGCTGCATCAGGCGTTGGCGAATATTGATATGTTTGAGTAGGATTGGAACGTTTTGCCGAGGAGGGGGAGAGGCGGCCTTCTGGAGAGGGCTGTCCCTTCCCCGCCCCCAGGTCCGCCCCCCGCTCCCGTTCCGCCAGAGGCTTTTGCGATGGCTGGTGAAGGGTCGGGACGGCGGCGTTTTCCTTTTTGGCGTGCGGCTCCCGCTTGTGCGGCAAGGGAAAGAGAGGGAAGGCTGTATGAAAGGGTGCACTGAGGAACAATGAGAAAGGTAACGGTATTTACGGACGGCTCCTGTCTCGGGAATCCGGGGCGCGGCGGCTGGGGCTGCATCTTGCGCTGTGACGGGCATGAAAAGGAATTGTCGGGAGGCTATGCCCATACGACAAACAACCGCATGGAAATCATGGCGGCGATCGTCGGGCTGGAAACGCTGAACGAATGTTGCGAGGTCGTGCTGTATACGGACTCCCAGTATCTGCGCCACGCCGTGGAAAAAAAGTGGCTCGCGGGCTGGCAGAAAAACGGCTGGAAAACCGCCGCGAAAAAGCCTGTCAAAAACCGCGATCTCTGGGAACGGCTGCAAGTCCAGCTCGACCGCCACAGGGTCACCCTCGAATGGGTGCGCGGGCACAACGGGCACGCCGAAAACGAACGCTGCGACGAGCTGGCCCGCAGCCAGTCCGCACGGCTGGATCTGCCCGAGGATACCGGCTACGAGCCGGAGTAGGCTTTTTGCCGCCGCGCTCCCGGTTTTTATCCGCCGAAATTTTTTTTGCGGGGATGCGTTGCCTGTAACAGGGCTGTATCCGCCGGAATCCGGCTCCGGTGCCCTGTTTGGGCCGGGTACGGGCCTTGCCAGACGAAACGATTCTTGCTATCCATGACGACCTGCCAAAGTTGCAGGAAATTGATGTGGCCTGGAGGCTGTTTAATGGAAACCATGGAAAACCACGGTATGGACGCGGAATTTAATTTTGAAAGCGCTCTGGAAGACTACCTCAGCACCGACTTTGGTGATCTTGAGGAAGGTACCATCGTCAAGGGCGAAATTGTCCGCGTGGATGACGACAATGTGCTTGTTGACGTGAACTTCAAATCCGAAGGTCAGATCCCCACTGCTGAATTCCGGGATGCCGAAGGCAATCTCGTTGTGAAAGTGGGCGACCGCGTGGATGTCTTCGTTGCTCGCAAGAACGAACAGGAAGGCACCATCACCCTGTCTTTCGAAAAAGCCAAGCGGATGCAGCTCTTCGATCAGCTCGAAGACGTGCAGGAAAAGAACGGCGTCATCAAGGGCCGTATCATGCGCCGCATCAAGGGCGGTTACACTGTGGATCTGGGCGGCGTGGAAGCGTTCCTCCCCGGTTCCCATGTGGATCTGCGCCCCGTGCCGGACATGGACGCTCTGGTGAACCAGGAATACGAATTCCGCGTGCTGAAGATCAACCGTCGCCGCAGCAACGTTATCGTTTCCCGCCGTGTCCTTCTTGAAGAAGAACGCGACTCCAAGCGTCAGGATCTCCTCCAGACCCTCGCCGAAGGTCAGATCGTCACCGGTAAGGCCAAGAACATCACCGAATACGGCGTGTTCGTTGACCTCGGCGGACTCGACGGCCTTCTGCACATCACCGACATGTCCTGGAAGCGTATCCGCCATCCTCGCGAAATGGTTACGCTCGGTCAGGATCTCCAGCTCAAGGTGCTTTCCTTCGACAAGGAAAACCAGAAGGTTTCCCTCGGTCTCAAGCAGCTCGTGCCCGATCCGTGGCAGGACATCACCGCCCGCTTCCCCGAAGCTTCCCGCCACACCGGCAAGGTGACCAACCTTGTTGATTACGGCGCGTTCGTTGAACTGGAACCCGGCGTTGAAGGCCTCGTGCACATTTCCGAAATGTCCTGGACCCGCAAGCTGCGCCATCCTTCCCAGATGGTCCGCCAGGGCGACGAAGTTGAAGTCGTCATCCTCGGCGTCGATCCCGAGAAGAAGCGCATCTCCCTCGGCATGAAGCAGATCAAGCCGAATCCGTGGGAACTCGTGGGCGAAAAGTACCCCGAAGGCACCATCCTTGAAGGCGTTATCAAGAACATCACCGAATTCGGCATGTTCATTGGTATCGAAGACGGCATCGACGGCCTCATCCATGTGTCCGACATCAGCTGGACCAAGAAGATCCGTCATCCCAACGAACTGTACAAGGTTGGCGACACCGTCCAGGCCAAGGTGCTGACCGTGGATCAGGAAAACGAAAAGTTCACCCTCGGCATCAAGCAGCTGACCGAAGATCCGTGGACCAACGTTCCCACTGCCTACCCCGTGGGCGGCCTTGTGAAGGGCATCATCACGAACATCACCGACTTCGGCCTGTTCGTTGAAGTGGAAGAAGGCATCGAAGGCCTCGTCCACGTGTCCGAACTGAGCAACAAGAAGGTCAAGACCCCCGCCGAACTGTACAAGGAAGGCGAAGAAATCCAGGCCAAGATCATCCACGTCAGTGCTGAAGATCGCCGCCTCGGTCTGTCCATCAAGCAGCTCAAGGACGAAGAAGAACGCAAGAAGCCCCGCGAATACAGCCGCTCCGGTCCCGAAGCCGGCCAGAGCCTCGGCGACCTCCTCAAGCAGAAGTTTGAAGAGACCGACAACTAAGCCGTTCGCGGCCTAGCCGATTGATATGATGGAAGCCCGATGCCGCAAGGTGTCGGGCTTCTTTTGTCTGGGGCCTCCGGCGGCAGGGGCGCGGCCCCTTGACCCCGCTGGGGGAAATGATTTCCCCCAGACCCCCTCGGATCAGGGGAAAGGGGGGCTGTCCGTCAGGCTTTCCCGGCACGCCGGGCGGGGTGTTGCCTCCTTTTCGAAAGTCTTGGGAAGGAGAGGGGTGGGGTTTGGGGAGGGGAGAGGGAAGCCTTTCTTCAGAAAGGTTCCCTCTCCCCTCCCCATGCCAGCAGCAAACTACCTCCTTGCCTCAGGCAGCATATCAGCGATTTCCGTTGCCGAGTTGCCCCGCTGGGGAAAGCGTTCCCGCAGCAGCGAACCTGCCCGCGCGTGAAGCCGGACACCGAGGCATGCGGCAAGGAAGCTGGAGCTTTCGCACTCATCGGAGGGAATTGCGCCCGTTTGTGCCATGAGCGTGCCAAGACACCCGGCGAGCACATCCCCGGAGCCGCCTACGGCAAGGTTCGGCTCTGCATAGGGTGCGATGGTGATCGGCTGCCCTGTTGCGGCAATGAGGGTGCCCGCTCCCTTGAGTATCCAGACAGAGGATGCCAGACGTTGCAGGGAGGCTATGGCTTCGAACCGATCGGCCTGCACCAGCGCGGGGGTCGTGTGCAGAAGCGTAGCGGCCTCTCCGGGGTGCGGCGTCAGAATGTCGCAGGAGCGCAAAGAGGCCAGTGCTTCGGGGCGCATGGCGAGGGCGTGGAGCGCGTCGGCGTCCACTATGGCAGAAGGCCGGGACGGGCAGGCCAGCAACGCCTGTACAAAGGCCGCCGTTTCGGGAGCGCGCCCGAGTCCGGGGCCAAGGATCAGGGCGTTGCAGTGCCGCAGGCAGGGCTGGATTTCGCTGAGCAGTTCCGGGCTCCAGTGGACGGAACCTGCCCGGCCCAGAGGCCGGGTCATGAGATCGGGGCAGTCCGCCTTGATGTCCCGGCACAGGCCGCTGGGGGCGGCGATGCTGATCAGCCCCGCGCCTGTACGCAGTGCCGCCAGGGCAGAGAGGTGGGGTGCTCCGGTCAACCCTTCGGAACCTCCGACAATCAGGACGGAGCCTGCTGTCCCCTTGTGCCAGCCGGAAGCGGGACGGGGGAGGGCTGCCGCAAGGGTTTCCGTCAGCATTTGGAACGAGGCGGGTTGCGCGCGCCGGACGGCGGCGGGAATGCCTATTGGCCGGACATGGAGGCGGCCGACGAAAGGTGCCGCTTCCGGCAAGACCAATCCCGGTTTGGCGGCCTCGAAGGTGACGGTTGCGTGGGCACGCACGGCAATGGGGGCGGGGCGTCCGCTCAGGCCGGACAGCCCGGAGGGAATATCCAGTGAAAAGAGAAAGGCCCGTTGCCGCAGGGCGTTGATGTGGTTGACCAGAGCCAGTTCCAGCGGGCGGAGCTTGCCTGAAAAGCCGGTTCCGAGAAGGCCGTCGATCACAAGCTCTGGCCCGCCCCGTTCGCAGACGGCGGCGTCGGCACAGGTGTCCCACGGTGTCCCGCGATACCGGGCAGGCCACCCCGCAGCCGGAGCGAAGGGAACGCCGCAGCGTCTTGCAAGGCGCAGGTGCATCGCCGCCGCTCCCCGGTAGGCACTCAGGGGCCGGGTGTGGAGCACGAGAACCTCTGCGCCGCGATCGAGCAGGTGCCGGGCAAGGCAGGCCGCATCGCCGCCGTTGTTCCCGCCGCCCATGAACAGCAGGATGCGTTTGCCGCGCATGTCTCCGGTTTCTTGGAGCAGCGCGTGCAGGGCCTCGCGGGAAGCGTTTTCCATAAGCATCGGCTCGGGGATGCCGAGGGCGATGGCGGAGCGATCCCAGCCGGACATTTCCCAGGGGGCGGGGAGTGGTGCAAACATGTCGGTACCTCCGGTGGGGATTCTTCAGGCAGGGGAAAGGGAGCCGTTCCTCTTCTGTCTAAGTCGCGGAGTGCGGAGGGTCAAGCTCTCTAACGGAGGATGACTATAGAGAAAAATGCGCGTGAAACCCTTCACTATTTGACCTTCACGCGGACATACAGTAATGGTAAATATCAGCCCGGATTGTCTCTCGGAGATATCCGCTGCCCGGTGAGGCAGCCGGGAGCTGCTCGCCGCCAGAAAACAGTTTTTTGTGCGCCCTGTATCGGGCTTCGGCCCACCCCATACAGCCCCCTCACCATCTGATCCGGAGGAAATCATGCCCAGCGCATCCCTCGTCAAGGAATTTGAAAACCTCATCGGCAAAGACAATGTCTTCACCAGCGAGGCGGACAGGCAGAGCTATGCCTATGACGCCGCCGTGCTGCCCTCGGTCGTGCCCAGCCTCGTCCTGCGCCCCACTTCCACCGAACAGCTTGGTGCGCTTGTGGAACGCTGCTACGCCAACGGCCTGCCCATGACCATTCGCGGTGCCGGAACCAACCTCAGCGGCGGCACTGTGCCCGACGTTGATCGTTCCGTGGTTCTTCTGACTCAGGGTTTGAATAAAATTATTGAAATCAATGAAGAAGACCTCTATGCCGTCGTAGAACCCGGCGTGGTCACCGCCCAGTTCGCCGCTGCTGTGGCTGCCAAGAATCTTTTCTATCCTCCGGATCCGGGCTCACAGGCCGTGTCCACCATCGGCGGCAACATCGCCGAAAACGCCGGCGGCCTGCGCGGCCTGAAGTACGGCGTGACCAAAGACTACGTTATGGGCGTGGAATTCTACGACAATAACGGCGAACTGGTGAAAAGCGGTTCCCGCACCGTAAAGTGCGTGACCGGCTACAACCTCGGCGGCCTGATGGTTGGCTCCGAAGGTACGCTGGGCATGATCAGCAAGGCCATCCTGAAGCTCGTTCCCCCGCCGCAAGCCTCCAAGGCCATGATGGCCGTGTTTGACGACGTGCAGAAGGCTTCCGAAGCCGTGGCCCGCATCATCGCCGCCCACATCCTGCCCTGTACGCTCGAATTCATGGACAACATGACCATCAACCTCGTCGAGGACGACGTGAAGATCGGCCTTCCCCGCGAAGCGCAGGCCATTCTGCTCATCGAAGTGGACGGCCACGCCGCCCAGGTTGCCGACGAGGCCCTCGTGGTTGAAGAACAGCTCAAGAAGAGCGGTGCCAAGCAGATCGTCATCGCCAAGGATGCCGCCGAAAAGAACCAGATCTGGGAAGCCCGCCGCAAGGCCCTCCCCGCGCTGGCCCGCTTCAAGCCCACCACCATCCTTGAAGACGCCACCGTCCCCCGCTCCAAGATTCCGGCCATGATGAAGGTCATCAAGGGCCTTGGCGAGAAGTACAACCTCACCGTGGGCACCTTCGGCCATGCCGGTGACGGCAATCTGCACCCGACCTTCATGTGCGACAAGCGCGACCGTGACGAATTTGAACGCGTCGAGCGCGCCGTGGACGAACTCTTCAACACCACCATCGAAATGGGCGGCACGCTTTCCGGCGAACACGGCATCGGCACCGCCAAGCAGAAGTGGCTGGAGAAGGAAACCTCCCGCGGCACCATCATGTACTCGCGCCGCCTGCGCAAGGCCATTGACCCGAAGGGATTGTTCAATCCCCATAAGCTGGTTGGAGTGTGATTATGGATGAGCTTACTCTCCTCGCCAATGCCTTGATGGCACTTGACGACAAGCTCGCCGCCTGCATGAAATGCGGCATGTGCCAGTCCGTTTGTCCCGTATTCGGCGAAACCTGCATGGAAGCCGACGTGACCCGTGGCAAGATCACGCTGCTGGAGAACCTCGCCCATCGGCTTATTGATGACCCTGATGCCGTCAACGAGAAGCTCAACCGCTGCCTGCTGTGCGGCTCCTGTCAGGCCAACTGTCCTTCCGGGGTCTCCATTCTGGAGATCTTCATGGAAGCCAGAGCCATTGTCGCCAGCTACAACGGCCTGTCGCCCTTCAAAAAGGTGATGTTCCGTACGCTGCTGCCGAATCCCAAGCTGTTCGGCTTTCTGCTGAAGCTGAGCGAGCCGTTCCAGTCCATGGTCATGCACGAGGACAACAACGCGCAGGGAACGGCCTGTTCCCCGCTGCTGCGTCCGTTCCTCGGCGATCGCCACATGACGCCTCCGGCCGCCAAGACCCTCAGCGACAAGCTGGGTGCGATGAATACGCCCGCCGGAAAGAGCCGCTACAAGGTGGCCTTCTTCCCCGGCTGCATGGGCGACAAGGTGTTCACCAACGTCTCGGAAGCCTGCCTGAAGGTCTTCGACTACCATGAAGTCGGTGTGTATCTGCCCAACAACTTCTCCTGTTGCGGCATCCCCGCCCTGTCTTCCGGCGACATCGAGGGCTTTGAGAAGATGGTCAAGCACAACGTGGATGTGCTGAAGGAAGGCTCCTTCGACCTGATCGTCACGCCCTGCTCGTCCTGTACGGAAACCATCCGCTCCCTGTGGCCCAAGATGGCGGGCAAGATGCCGTACAAGTACCGCGACGCCATCAATGAGCTTTCCCAGAAGGCGATGGACATCAACGCGTTCCTCGTGGATGTGCTCAAGGTGAAGCCCCGTGCCTTCGGCACCCGGCATGGACACACCAAGGTGACCTACCATGAATCCTGCCACCTGCTCCGTTCTCTCGGCATCAGCACGCAGCCCCGTGAGCTGATCCGCATGAACCCCGAGTATGATCTGGTGGAAATGAAGGAAGCGGATCGCTGTTGCGGCTGCGGCGGCAGCTTTACGTTGTCGCATTACGACCTGTCCCGCAAGATCGGGCAGCGCAAGCGCAACAATATCGTTGCCAGCGGCGCGGACGTGGTGGCGACTGGCTGCCCCGCCTGCATGATGCAGCTTTCCGACATGCTCGCCCACAACAAGGACAAGGTGACGGTCAAGCATACGATCGAAATCTACGCCGACTCCCTGAAGTAACGATACCGCTTTTTTCGGGGAGTACAGCTCCGAAAAAGGCAAGGGCGACGTTCCGGTCAAGGCCGGGGCGTCGCCCTTTGTCGTGTCCGGCTGTGCGGGGAAGAGGGTCTTTTCGGCGGAGCGGTGGGGCCGGCAGACGAGGGCAGAGGCTTTGCCCGCCGCCGCAGGAGGGTCTCATTCAGGGGTGCGGTCGCCGTGCGCCGGGAGCAGCAGGGTCTCGATGATGCGGGCGCGGGCGTCTTCCGGAAGCTCTTCGCGGCGGATCGGAGCGAACCGGAGGCACTCGGAACCATCCGCAAGAACCACTGTCCCGAAGAACTCCTCTTTGGGCCGGGTAAAAAGGGAGTACTCCGAGGGGTACAGGGTGCGGTATACGACAACGGGCGTATCGTCTCGCGTATCGAGAGCCTCACCCGCGACTTGATAATAACGTCCTTTGTAATGGCGAAAAAAGCTTGTCATGATGGTGTGTTAGATGTTTGAGGGTTGCCGGGGAGTACGCCGTATACTCCCCCCTGAAAGCAGGTGGGAATATAGGGGAAACAATGTTTCCGCCATGATGGTTTTGAGTATAACCTATAATAAATAAAGGATATTTTTATAAGTGCCATCCCTTTTTGCAGCGTGGCACAGGGGAGTGTCAACATTTTGGAGAGGACGCGGAGGGGAGTAGGATGCTGGAATATCTGTTTATAGATGAGAATACTCCCCCTTCTCGCGGATTTTTTTGATATCAATACTCCTATGATACTCCTTACGGAAACAGGTTTTTTTTGAGAGAAGCGAATCACCGGAAACGGTCCGGGAAAGCCCGAAGTGCCGGGCGAACGTTGTCTGAACGACAACCACGATATGAACGTTTACCATTGCTTTATGCGGGAGAAACACCATGTCGAATGATCTCATCACCACTGTCCATGATCTCGTTCTCGAAAGCCCTATCGGAGCCAAGGCGATCGCACAGGCCGTAGGCAAGCCTTATTCGACCCTTCTGCGTGAAGTCAACCCGTATGATACGGGTGCCAAGCTTGGTGCCGAAACGCTGATGCATATTATGAAGACGACCGGCAATATCAGCCCGCTGGAAAGAATGGCTCAGGAAATGGGCTACCGGCTGGAGCCGAGCGAAGCCAATACCACGGTACGGTCTTAAGGTTCTTTTTTCGCCTTTGCTGAATGGCCACTTGAGCCGGGCGGACGCTGATGCGTCCGCCCGGAATCTTTTTTTAACGGGACTCCAGAGCGTGCTGTACGGCGTCGATGATCTCTTTGGGGGTCGACGCTCCGGCGGTAAGTCCGACTGCGGCAAAACGGCGCACCTCGGCAAGAGGCAGTTCTTCCGGGATTTCGATGTGCCATACCGGGATGCCGCATCCCTTGGCGACATCGGCCAGCCTGCGGGTGTTCCCGCTGCTCCTTCCCCCCACCACAATCATGGCGTCCACCTGCCGGGAAAGGGCCAGGGCTTCTTGCTGGCGTTTTCTGGTGGCGTCGCAAATGGTATCCAGCACGGAGAGCGCATGCTGCTGCCCGAGATGGGCGCGGATGGCCTCGAACTCCTCCCGCTCCTGCGTTGTCTGGGCTGCCAGTACGACGTTTTCCCTGTCTCGGAAGGCTTGCTCCGCCTTCAGTTCCTCCAGGCTTCCGAAGACGAGGCACGGGCCGTTGGCGTAGGAAACCAGCCCCCGGACCTCGGGGTGCGCGGCCTCTCCAAAAAGATACAGGGACAGCCCCTCCCTTGTGGCCTCGTCGATGGCAAGCTGCGCCCGTTTGACCTTGGGGCAGGTTGCGTCAAGGACATGGGTGCCAAGGCCGCGCAGACGGCTTTCAATTTCTCTGGGGATGCCGTGCGCCCGGATGACCACGGTATCGCCTTCCCCGATGTCGTCCAGCGAGTTGGCGCACAGCACGCCCTGCCGGGCATAGGCTTCCATGACCTGAGGATTGTGGATGATCGGGCCGAGCATCACCAGCCGTCCGTTCCTGGCCTGATGGCTTGCGATGGCGTCGTCGAGCTTGCGGAGGGCAAGCCCGACGCCCATGCAGAAGCCTGCCGTTTTGGCGCGTAGCAGCGTCATGCGAATCTCCTTGTCGTGTATCCGCTCCCGCCTCTGATGCGGGAGCTTTCTGTTTTCGGCCTGTGACTTTCCGCCCGGGGGCGCAGGAACCTGATGGTGTAGGGCACGATGAGCAGTTTTCCCGGGCCGTCGTCGGCGGGATCGGTAATGATGTGCTGGCGGTTCAGCTCGTGCAGGGAGCCGGGTTCGATGCTGGAGTCAAAAAGCTGGATGGTGTCCCCTTCTGTCCTGATGCAGCATGTCCAGTGCCGGATGACCGCCTCGGTAGGGTAGAGGACCCGCACGAACTGGAGCAGCGCGGCATGGCGTTCCCCCTTGCCGAGCCAGGCCGTCAGGCTCTCCCACAGTTCGGCAGGAGAGGGTGCGCCAGAGCCGGGAAACGCAGCCGGGAAGGGGCGCGCCACCAGCAGAGAGCCTTGCCGTTCAAGCCGGGACAGCATGGCGTCCACCCAGTCAACATAGTCGGTACGCTGGTCGAGGATGGCCTGGAAGTGGTCCTCGGAGCGGGCGGCGTCAAGCAGAGCCTCATGCAGCAGAGCGCGGCACGAGAGCAGCCGGGTGGCATGGATATGCCGCATGGCGTTGATCACCGCATACGCGGCGCAAAAAACATCGAGTTGTCCCTGATAGGCCGGATTCATGGCAGTTTCCTCACGGAGGGGAAGTGTGCCGGGAGCGTCGGGCGAGGTCAACAGTATTTTGCCGTCTGGAGCGGAACGTGATGGGCTTGCAGGATGCCGGCCGGCTCCGCGGGGAAATCGTGCTTCTTCTACTGGACAAGGCGGAACTGTCATGGTAGAAGTGTAACTGTATTTGTATATCAGGATACCTTGATATATGTGCACGGGGCGTTCCGCCTCGCCAATCAAGAAAAACAAGGTCATTTACAGGATACGCCTGCGGCGTTTCCGATAAGGAGCAGACCATGCAGCCCGAAAAAGGCAGATATTTCTTCACGTCCGAGTCCGTAACCGAAGGACATCCCGACAAGGTTGCCGACCAGATTTCCGACGCCATTCTTGACACCCTGCTGGAACAGGACCCCAACTCCCGCGTGGCCTGCGAAACGCTGGTGACCACCGGCATGGCGGTTATCGCCGGTGAAATCAGCACCAGGGGCTATGCCGATTTTCCGAGTGTTGTCCGCGAAACCATTAAGGAAATCGGTTACAGCAGCTCTGAAATGGGCTTTGACTGGCAGACCTGCGCGGTGCTTTCCTCCATTGACCACCAGTCCGGCGACATCGCGCAGGGCGTAGACCGTGCCGATCCTGAAAACCAGGGCGCGGGCGACCAGGGCATGATGTTCGGCTTTGCCTGCAACGAAACCCCCACGCTGATGCCCGCCCCCATCTACTGGGCGCACCAGCTTTCCCAGCAGCTCACCAAGGTCCGCAAGGATGGTCTGGTGGATTTCTTCCGTCCCGACGGCAAGACGCAGGTGTCCTTTGAATATGTGGACGGAAAGCCTGTGCGTATCAACAACGTGGTCGTGTCCACGCAGCATGCCGCCTCTGCCTCTCAGGACGACATCATCGAAGCCGTGAAGCGCACGGTCATCCGCCCCGTGCTTGAACCCACCGGGCTGTTTGATGAAAAGGATTGCGAGATCTTCATCAACACGACCGGGCGGTTCGTCATCGGCGGCCCCATGGGTGACTGCGGTCTGACCGGCCGCAAGATCATCCAGGACACCTACGGCGGCTCCGGGCATCACGGTGGCGGAGCCTTCTCCGGCAAGGACCCTTCCAAGGTGGACCGTTCCGCCGCGTACATGGGCCGTTACGTCGCCAAGAACGTCGTGGCCGCCGGTCTGGCCCCCCGCTGCGAAGTGCAGATCGCCTATTGCATCGGCGTAGCCGAACCCGTCTCCGTGCTCGTCTCTTCCCTTGGCTCCAGCGATATCCCGGACGAGGTGCTGACCAAGGCCGTGCGCGAGGTCTTCGATCTGCGCCCCTATCACATCACGAAGCGTCTCGATCTGCTCCGCCCCATCTACAAGAAGACCTCCTGCTACGGACACTTCGGTCGCGAACTTCCCGAATTCACTTGGGAACATACCGATGCCGCCGCGGATCTCCGCACCGCTGCGAAGGTCTGATGACGCCCTCTGCCGGCGTAACAGCGCATTGATTTGAACAGAAAAGGACGTCCCTTCCGGGGCGTCCTTTTTCCGTACATATCGCAGAAGGCCAAACGGATCTGCCCGGTCAGGACAAGAAGCGGGCCGGCGGGTGTTTCGCTCTTGACATCGCCCGGGTTTCACCGGACTGTATTTCTTACGCCCTGCGCGTCAGGCAGGCATTCCTGCGGCGGGGATAAAAACTTTTGCGAGAGTTCAGAACATGATAGTTGCAGACGTCCATAACCATACCAGCGCGTCCCACGGCAAGGCCTCCGTTGCCGAAATGTACGCCGCCGCCAAGGATCGCGGTCTTGCCTTCTATGGCTTTTCCGAGCACTCCCCCCGTCCTGAAGCCTATTCCTATCCGGTGGAATACCGGGAGCATTTGCGTCAGAACTTTGTGCGCTACGCCGCCGAGGTCATGCAGCTTCGCGCCCTGTCCGTGTCGCCGAAGGTTCTGTTCGGCATGGAACTGGACTGGTTCCCGTCCGAACGGCCGTTTATGGAGGCCGCGATTGCGACCTATCCGTTTGATTACATTATCGGCGGCATCCACTTCCTCGGTTCGTGGGGCTTTGACTTCACGCAGGACGACTGGAAGATCAGCCCGCAGCAATGCCATACGCGCTATGAGAACTATTTCCGGACACTGGCAGACATGGCCCGGAGCGGGCTGGTTGATGTCGCGGCGCATCCCGACATCATCAAGCTGTACACCGTGGAAGAGTTCCACACATGGATTGCCTTGCCGGAAAGCCTCGGGCTGGTAGCCGAGGCCCTGGAGTCCATGCGCGACAACGGCGTGGCGATGGAAATTTCCTCCGCCGGACTCCGCAAGCCGTGCAAGGAAATCTACCCCCATCCGGCGATCATGCGGATGGCTGCCGATCTCGGCGTGAAGATCAGCTTCGGCTCCGACGCGCACTGCGCCAACACGCCCGCCTATGCCTTTGACCAGCTGGAAGCCTACGCCCGTTCCTACGGGTACACGTCCAGCGTGATTTTCGAGAACAGGAAGCCCCGCGAGATTCCCTTTGTATGATGACTGAGGAAGGGGAGGAACCTTTCTCAAGAAAGCCCTCCCCCTTCCTTCCCTCTTCCGGGACATCCGGCCTGCGGGGAGGCTGTGCGGAGAGAGTCTTTTGTTCAGGCGAAGGCCGGAGTGCCGCGGCGGAGGATTCAGCCCGCCGTTCAGAACATCGCAAGGAATCGGGAAGATTCCTTTTTTCTTTTCAGCTTGTGGGAGTGCATTGTGGAACGTCATCCCCTTCTTGAGGTGGAGCATGTGTTCGTGACCTATCCGGGTACGGACAAGCATATCCTGAATGATTGCAGCCTGACCCTGTACAAGGGGGAACACGCGGTCATCCGCGGCGGCAACGGGGCGGGGAAATCGACCCTCCTGCGTTTGCTGCGCGGGGAGCAGTGGCCTGATCAGATTGATCATCGCCGGGCCGGACGGGTTGTCTGGCATGGGCCGGATGGGCCTGAAGCCTCGCCTCTCGTGGGGCATAAGGTAACGGCTCTGGTGTCCGCCATGCAGCAGGACAGGGTCATCCATCAGGAATGGCATGTTGACGGGGAACGGTTGGTGCTTGGCGGTTTTTCCGATGCCATCTACATCGCGCAGCAGCCTACTCCGGAAATGTACGAAACGGCTTACGGCATCGTGCGGCTTCTTGGCGGTGTGCATCTGCTGAAGAAGCCCGTAACCGCCATGTCGCAGGGCCAGCTTCGATTGATGCTGGTGGCCCGTGCGCTGGTCCGCAAGCCGGGCATCCTGCTTCTTGATGAAGTAACCGACGGACTGGATGTACGGGCGCGGCAGGCTCTTCTGGACGCACTGGAGCGGGCTTCCGAGCTGTCCACGCTGGTCATGACCACGCACCGCCCTGAAACGCTGCCCGCATGGATAGGCCGCCAGATCCTGCTGGAGCAGGGCAAGGCGACGGATGGGCCCATGCACGAGGTCGAGGAAGAACCGCAGCCTGCGCCTGCCTCCCCGCCCCTCCTTCCCGACCTTTCGGGTATCCGGGGGTGTTCGGCCCGTATCTCGATCAAGAATACCTCCGTATTCATTGATCGGGTGCAGGTGCTGCATGATCTCAACTGGACCATCAATCCGGGCGAGAACTGGGCTGTGCTTGGCGGCAACGGGGCTGGAAAATCCACGCTTCTTCGTCTGCTGGCCGGAGATGAAATCGTCGCCTACGGCGGGGAAGTGGTTCGTGAACTGCCTCGGCAGGGCGGGATCGTGAAGGAGCTGGAAGTCCTCCGCAAAGGCGTTCGTCTGGTATCCGACAGGCAGCAGGCGACATATACCTATGATATTACCGGCGAGGAGCTTGTTTTTTCCGGCATAGACAACACGGTGGGACTCTACCGCAAGCCGACGGCGGAGGAGCTTGAGCAGGTTGCCGGAATCATGGCCTCCCTCCGCCTTGAGTTTTTGGCAAAACGGACGATCCGCTCCTGCTCTACGGGGGAATTCCGGCGTCTTCTGCTTGCCCGCGCGCTTGCCGGAGAACCGGATCTGCTGCTTCTGGACGAGCCGTTTTCGGGGCTTGACGCCGGCTCACGCAACGAGTTTTTTGCCCTGCTGAACCAGCTTGCCACGCAGGGCGTCCAGATGGTGCTTGTTACCCACCATAAGGCTGATATCTTCCCTGCCATCACACACATGCTTCAACTGGAAAACGGACGCATTTCAGCAATCTGGGAACAAACCCCCTAACACTTTCCGGGGAAGAAGCCTGCGCGCAGCAGGCCCGTTCCGATGGGGAAAGGGCAGAAGCAAGCCACAGTGCCACATTGGGCGACTCGGATGCATGGCACCAGGCCCGGTACGAACAAGGAAGGGTTCCACAACGGCCTAAGCCGGAGTGGAACCCTTCCTTGTTCGTACTGAGGGGGGTCGGGGGGAATCATTCCCCCCGAAAAGGGGTCAAGGGGGCGGTAGCCCCTTGCCGCCGGAGGCTCTTACTTCTTCTTTTTGCCGTTGGGGGTTGCGGGCGGGGTCGCCTTCGGAGTGGGCTTCACTTCGGCGGGAGCCTCGGCGGGGGCTTCCGTGGCGGCTACGACCTTGGCCGGAGGCGTTTCGGAGTGCACCTCGCTGGGGGCAACCTTGGGCACGGAGGCCAGACGCGGCTTTGCCACACGCGCGATACCCTTGTGGTACACGACAAACTTGGTCGGAACCGGGGAACGGTGCGTCGAGAGCATGAAGAGGCTCTTGGTGGGGCAGGCTTCCACGCAGATGCCGCAATAGACACACGAGAAGGGATCATAGCCCCAGAAGGCTTCTTTCGGGTCGGTAGAGATGCACTGGGCCGGGCACTTGGTGGAGCACATGCGGCAGAAGATACAGCTTTCCACGTTGTTGACGAGACGACCCCGGTAGTTCTCGAAGGGATCGCGTTTCACAATCGGGTACTTCCGCGTCGCGGGACGTTTCAGGAAGTTGCGGAGTACGGTTTTGATCATGAGCATGACGAGTTCCTCCTACCGTTCGGTGCAGCTGATGCAGGGGTCGATGGAAAGCACGACGACGGGAACGTCGGCAAGCTGAATACCCTTCACCATGTGGAGCAGGGGCGGAATATTGGCAAATGTTGGCGTGCGGATACGTACGCGGTCAAGATACTTGGAACCGTTGCCCTTGACGTAGTACATGCATTCGCCGCGGGGCTGTTCCACGCGGGAGATGACTTCGCCGGAGGGGTTGCCCTTCACCTTCACGTTGATTTCCGTGTCGGGGAGGTGGCTGATGGCCTGACGGACGATTTCCATGGACTGGATGACTTCAAGGAAGCGGACCTTGGTACGCGCCCAGCAGTCGCCGTCGAGGACGGAAACGGGGGTGAAGCCGAGTTCGGCAAAGGCTTCATATTCGGTCTGGCGGACGTCCTGCGCCACGCCGGAGCCGCGGAGGGTGGGGCCGGCCGCACCGAGGAGGATGGCTTCCTGGGCCGTCATGACGCCCACGCCGACGGTGCGCTTCTTGATGGTGTAGTCTTCCATCGTCACCTTTTCAAGGCGGCGCATTTCGGCTTCAAGGGTATCCATTTCATCAAGAATCCAACGCTGATGCTCGCGGGAGAGATCCTTGCGGACGCCGCCGACGATGTTGGTGGAGATGATGACGCGGTTGCCGGCGGTGGCTTCGTTGATGTCCATGATGCGTTCGCGGATTTTCCAGAACTGCATGAACAGGCTTTCAAACCCGAGAGCGTCCGCGAAAAGGCCGAGCCACAGCAGGTGGCTGTGCATTCTGTGAAGTTCCGACCAGATAATACGCAGATAGGCGGCGCGGCGGGGCACTTCGACATCCATCAGGTGCTCGATGGCGCGGCAGAAGCAGAGGGCATGGATACAGGAGCAGATGCCGCAGACGCGCTCTACGATATAAATCATCTGATTGTAGTCGCGGAGCGTGGTCAGGGTTTCCAGGCCGCGGTGGACGTAACCGAGCTTGGGCAGGGCCTCGACCACGGTTTCGTTTTCCATGACGAGCTGGAGATGGATCGGTTCCGGCAAAACCGGGTGCTGCGGTCCGAAAGGAATGATCGTACGGGACATGACGCGCTCCCTACTTTTTGGTGACGGTGGAAAGGGTGCAGGAGGGGCCGCGCAGAAGCGGCGGCGGCGTGTCCTTTTCCAGATAGAGGCTGCCCTGGAAGTCGAGGATCAGCCCGTCCCAGTTGATACCGTACTGGTCACGGCTTTCATTTTCCACCAGCAGGGCGCAGAAATAGATGTCGGAAATGCTCGGCACGCTCTGCCCCAGCGGTACGGTGAGGCGGTAGCTGCGCATGTTCAGGTTTTTGTCGTAGTGGTAGATGATGTCGATGTTCCCGTCGCCGAGGTTGTGCACGGAGAGGGTCACGAAACGGTTTCCGGCGTCGAAGTTGGCCTTGGCTACGGAGCGGACCGTTTCCAGGGTGAGCGGCTCGGCGTCGAGGCGGAAAACTGATGGGGGCATATGTTCCTCCGAAAGCGCGGCAAGGGGCCGCACATCGTCAATTTATTCAAAAATGGTCGTGTGGGGCATGTCCCGCAGTCCGAGCTTGCCCTTGACGACTTCAAGGGCGAGCACCACGCCGTCGATGATGGCTTCGGGCTTGGCCGCGCAGCCGGGGACGTACACGTCCACGGGGATGACCCGGTCAACGCCGCCGACCACATTGTAGCAGTCCTGGAACACGCCGCCCGTACAGGCGCAGGCACCGATGGCGATGACGGCCTTGGGTTCGGGCATCTGGTCGTAGATGTTCTTGAGAACATCCTTGTTGCGCTGGTTGACCGTCCCGGTCACGAGGAGCACGTCGGCGTGCTTGGGATCGCCGATGTTCAGGATGCCGAAGCGTTCCACGTCAAAGACGGGCGTGAGGCAGGCGAGCACTTCGATGTCGCAGCCGTTGCAGGAGCCACAGTCGTAGTGGACGACCCAGGGGGACTTGAGACGTCCCTTGTTGATGTATTGCTTCAGTTTGTCATGCAATGCCGAAAGATTCATGGGTTACCCCCCGATAGTCTGGGCTTCGGTTCTAGCGGACGTAGAGCCAGAGGATGTTGAAGATGGCCAGTCCCAGCGTGATGCCGAAGGCGTGCTTGAGCATCCACCGCCACGTCATGCGGGCGCAGACGTTGTCGACGACGATTTCGAGCGCGTAGGTCAAGACCAGCAGGGTGATCATGCCCGTGATGCTGGTGTGCCAGAACAGGGAGCACAGGCCGAGCAGCAGGACGACGTCGAGCCAGTGGGCGATTTCGAGCAGGGCAAGCTGGGGGCCGGAGTAGTCGGTCAGCACGCCGCGCACGATTTCCTGATGCCCGTGGTGGCAGGAAGCGATGTCGAAGGGTGATTTCGCAAGCTTGATGGTCAGGGCATAGCCAAGCGCGATGAACAGGAAGGGCAGGTGCGGCAGCAGCGGCACATCCAGCGCGTAGATATCGGAGATCATGAAGCTGCCGGTGGCGGCGGACATGCCCACGAAGGTGAGGATGACCAGAGGCTCATAGGCGAGCATCTGGAGCAGCTCACGCTGTGCGCCCACGTTGCTGTAGGGCGAATCGGCGGAAAGCGCACCCGCGACCTTGAACACGGCACCCACGGTCATCACGAAGAAGAGCAGCAGCATGTCGCCCTGCATGAAGAACATGAGCAGGGCCACGGCGGAAGCCATGAGCGAGACATAGGCCGAGAAGATGAGCCAGGGGTTGGTCACGCAGGGGGCTTTGCCGAAGAGCTTCAGCACGTCATAGAAGGGCTGGAGCAGCGGCGGACCCTGGCGGGACTGGAGACGGGCCGTCAGGCGTCTGTCCACCCCGGCGAGAAGTCCGCCCGCGGGAACGGCTACAGCGACTGCGATAAGAGCGAAAATGAGCGTCAACATTAGAGCAGACCTCCCAACATGACCACCATAAGAACAATGGCGATGGTGTTGATCCGGCTGGTGAGCGTCTGCTCCCCGAACCAGGCTTCAAGATAATAGTTGGACGATTTCGGCTCTACAAAGGCGAGCGGGCCATTGAAGCCGACCTTGCCGTCCACAACCTGCTGGATGCCGGAGAGGTAGGGCAGGGCGTGCGCGCCCTTTTCGGCCTTGCGGGCTTGGCGCAGGGCGTACCACATGCCGAAGGCCAGAAGGATGAACATGGGATACACGGCGAACAGGCCTCTGCCGTTGGTCAGGATGCCCCAGTCGGAGGCGAACATGCCTTCAAGGCCAAAGAGGGCGGAGATGCCGTTCTCGATCGCGCTGAAGATCCACGGAACGAAGAGGGACAGGAGGATTGCGCCGTACAGGAGCCCGTGCAGGGCAAGGCTCATGGAGCCATCGAGATGCTCGGGAGCGGGCCGCTTTTCGCTCAGGGGATCATTGCCGAGGAGCAGGCCGGCCCAGCGGGCCCAGAAGAGCACGGTCAGGGCACTGCCGAAGGCAATGAGCACGACCAGCACGGGCATGAATGCGGGAGCGGAGGCGGAGGCTTCGATGGCGATCCACTTGGCGAGCAGCGCGCCGAAGGGCGGCAGCATCATGGTCACGATGCCGAACAGGGTGATGGCGGTGACGCGGGGCATAATCTTGTAGAGGCCGCGCATGGATTCGATGTCACGCGAGCCGATGTGCTGTTCGATGGTGCCCACGCAGAGGAAGAGCAGGCCCTTGGAAACCGCGTGGAAGATGATGAGCAGGACACCGGCGGTGATGGCGGCGGGCGTCGCCATGCCGGCACAGGCGATGATCAGGCCGAGGTTGGCGATGGTGGAGTAGGCGAGGATCTTCTTGCCGTTGCTCTGCCCGCAGGCCAGCGCGGAAGCGGCGACGAAGGTGAACGCGCCGATCAGCGAGACGACCCCGGCAAGCATGGTTCCGGCAAAGGCCGGGGAGAGGCGCAGCACAAGGTAGACGCCAGCCTTGACCATGGTGGAGGAGTGGAGCAGGGCGGAGACGGGCGTGGGCGCGACCATGGCACCGCACAGCCAGCTCTGGAAGGGAAGCTGGGCCGACTTTGTGAACGCGGCGAAGCAGAGGAAGGCCAGAGGCAGCATGGCCGCCGTGGAGTGCATGACGATGGACTGGGCCAGCATCGCCTGAATGGACAGCGTGCCGATGGCCTTCTGCATGAGCAGCATGGCGGCGAGGAAGCCGATGCCGCCGACCATGTTCATCCACAGGGCGCGGGTGGCGTTGCGCTTGGCCTCGCGGGTTCCGTCATGGCCGATGAGCATGAAGGAGCACAGCGTGGTGATTTCCCAGAAGAAGAAGACCCAAGTGAGGTTGTCGCACAGGACAAGGCCGTTCATCGCGCCGAGGAACAGCAGCAGGAAGAAGAAAAAGCGGGGCTGCCGGGTTTTGGCAAGGCGCAGATGCTCTTCGTGTTCCTGCATGTAGCCGAGGCCGAAAATGCACACGATGCCGCCGACAAGCGAGATGACGAGCACCATGACGAGGGCCAGCGGGTCCGCGACAAACGCGGCGGACTGGTGCCCCTCGAGCAGGAAGAAGTCAAGGTAGAACATGCCCGCGAGTTGTCCGAGCGCGAGTCCCATGGAGAGCCTGTGGCGGATGCGTACCGCCACATAGAGGATGAGCAGGAGCAGGGCAAAGTCCAGCACCGTCATCAGGGACTGGAGAGGGCTGTCCGGCATGATCGGCAGCACAAAGCTGCCGTGCAGCGCCAGGCACAGCGCGGACAATGCGGTGATCCCCGTGCCGGCATACACGATGCGGCGGCGCAGGGTTCCTTCTTTGTCCAGAGCTACAGCGATAGCCGCGAGAAGCGGAAAAACGATGCAGCCGAAGAGGAGCAATTGCAACATGGACGCCTCACTTGACTTGCGGGGTTGACCCGAACGCGACCCTTGCGGGCTTGTTTCCCGCGCGCTCGGAACCATACAAAAGCAGGAGCGGTCGCAGGACAAAATCCCGGAAGCGGCCGGACCCGGAAATACGCGGATGTCAAAAAAGGGAAAAGCTCCGCCGCAAGCCCTCCGTGGGCTGTCAGAACACGATAGATCTCCCTCCATCCGGTTTATTTTCATGGCGCAAAACAAGGGGAGCGTCAAGAAAGAAATAGCACAACTGATTGGTTAACCAGTTTATTAAGGAATGTTTTCACAGGTGGTTGGGAGCAGTTTGGGGGTAACACCTCCTGTCCTTGCGTAACACGGTAGCACTTTCGAGACGATCCTCCCGCCTTTTTGCTTGACTTTTTTTCAGGCTTTCGGCTTGTTTTCCTCATGAAAATGCTCTGGTGGATTTTTTGCGGCGCGGCGGGGCTCTGGCTCGGCATGCCCAATCCGATAGTCTCGTTTCCGGCCGCCGCCCTCCTGTATCCGGCTTCCCTGTTCCTGCTTGGGACAGCTTCCACAAGCAAAAAACAGGCATTTCGGCATGGCTGGCTCTGCGGTTTGGCGGGAGCCTCGGCCTGTCTGTACTGGCTGGCGATACCCGTGCACGAGGTCGGGGGGCTGCCGTGGGTGCTTGCCGCACCCTGTGCCCTGTTTCTGGGGGCGTATATAGGACTGTACGGAGGCCTTTTTTCCGTTCTGGCCCACAGGCTGCGGAAGGCTCCCCTATGGCGGGCCAGCCTGTCCCTCGGGATAGGCTGGTATTTGATGGAGTGTTTCCGGGGGTGGTTTCTCACCGGGTTCCCGTGGCTGACCCTGTCGTCCGCCTTTACGCCGTGGCCTCTGGCCATTCAGCTGGCTTCGGTCATCGGCGCGTACGGCCTTGGCGGGGTGTTCGCAGGGCTGGCCTGCCTTGGAGCCGAGGGGTTCCGGCGGATGAGGGCCGCAGAGGGTTCTGCGTGGGGGCCGTGTGTCGGCGCGCTGGGCGGCTTTTTTTTGATTGCGGTGTTCGGACTCACCTCTCCCGATTTTGTGACTTTGGGAACGGACAGCGTGCGCGTGGCTCTGGAACAGGGGAATCTGGACCAGAACGTGAAGTGGGAACCTGCCATGCAGCGGCTCACGGTCCGGCGGTATCTGTCCCTGAGCCGGGCCTCGCTTGACGTGCCGGAGGCGGAGCGTCCCGAGCTGGTGATCTGGCCGGAAACCGCCATGCCGTTCGACTACCGGACTGCCGCCGAGCATCCGGCCCTGATCCGGGCCTTTGCCCGTGAGAACGGGGTTGGGCTGCTGTTTGGCGCACCGGGATTCCGAAGGAACCTTGAAGGCGGTGTGGACGCCTTCAACCGGGCCTATCTCGTGGGGCCGGAAGGCGGGGATCTGGGGTGGTATGACAAGGAGCATCTGGTTCCGTTCGGGGAATATGTGCCGCCGTTTCTTGATCTGCCGTTTTTGCGCCCGCTGCTTCAAGGCATCGGGGAGTTTCTCCCCGGCAGGTCGACCGGGCCGCTGGTTTCTCCGGTGCGGGGAGGCACGGCGCGTCCGCTTGTTCTAGGCGTGCTTATTTGTTATGAATCGATTTTTCCGGAACTGGCCCGCAAACAGGTCGCGGAAGGGGCGACGCTGCTGGTGAATATCAGCAACGATGCATGGTTCGGGCGGTCTTCCGCGCCGGAGCAGCACCTTTCCCTCGGGATCCTGCGGGCGGTCGAGCAGCGTCGCTGGCTGGCCCGTTCCACCAATACCGGCATCTCCGCCTTTGTGGACCCGAGTGGGACCGTGGTGCTCCGGGGAGGGCTGTTCACGGCGGAAAGCCTGTCGCATCCGGTGGTTCCGCTGACGGAAAAATCCGTCTTTTTTGCGCTGGAACCGTGGCTGCCGTGGGCTGGCCTGCTGTTTTTCCTTTTGCTTCTCATGCCGGATCTCATGCGGTCTCGGCGTTCCATTTAACTGAACGACAAGGATTTTTCCATGCTTCAGCTTGCTGATTTGAAGAGCCGCATTGCGGCATTGTCCTCGCAGTTTGAAACGCTTTGGGGGCGTCTTTGACCAGCCTTCGCAGGTTGCCCGTCTCGAAGCCATAGAAAAGGAGCTTTCCGCGCCCGACGCGTGGAACGCCCCGGAAAAACTGACGCCGGTACTGCGCGAGAAAAGCCGCCTTGAGGCCGAGCTTGGCCGTCTTGCCACGCTGAAAAACTGCTATGCGTCCATGCTGGACTGGCAGGAAATGACGCAGGAGCTTTCCGGCGGCGCGGAAATCAAGGAAGGCGAGGAAGCCGCCGAGGCTCTGGAGTCTCTGGCGGGGGAAATCGATCGCCTGACCGAACTGCTTGAGGAAACCGAAACCAACCTTCTGCTCTCTTCCGAAGAAGACCACGCCGACGCGATTCTGGAAATCCACCCCGGAGCGGGCGGAACCGAGGCGCAGGACTGGGCGCAGATGCTGCAACGCATGTACCTGCGCTGGGCGGACTCGCACGGCTTTTCCGTGGAGGAGCTGGATTTCCTCCCCGGCGACGAAGCCGGGATCAAGAGCGTGACCCTGCGTATCTCCGGCGAGAACGTCTACGGCTTTCTCAAGGGGGAGCGGGGCATTCACCGGCTCATCCGCATTTCGCCGTTTGACTCTTCCGGGCGGCGGCACACCTCGTTCGCTTCGGTGGACGTGATCCCCGACGCCGGGGACGACATCGAAATCGAAGTGAAGGAATCGGATCTGCGCGTGGATATCTTTTGCGCCAGCGGGCCCGGCGGGCAGGGCGTCAATACCACCTATTCCGCCGTTCGCATCACGCACATCCCCTCGGGCATTTCCGTCCAGTGCCAGAACGAGCGTTCCCAGCACCACAACAAGGATTCCGCCATGCGGATCCTGCGCGGACGCCTCTACGATCTGGAACTGAGCAAGCGCGATGCCGCCCGGCAGGCCGAATATGCCGGCAAGAACGCCATCAGCTTCGGCAGCCAGATCCGCACCTATACCCTCCAGCCCTACCGTCTGGTAAAGGACCACCGCAACAACTGCGAAATCGGGGACACGGACGCCGTGCTCGACGGGCGTATCGACAAGCTGCTCCGGGATTATCTCTTGTGGCAGCACACAAACAGGCAGCAATAGAGAACGCTGGGCCGGGATGATTGCCTTTTGGCGGCATCCCGGTACACTGGAAAAGGCGGCTTCGGCTCCTTTCGGAGCCGATCCGTTTCTTGCGGGGGCTTCTTTGCGGGGTACGGAGCAAGGCAGGGAGAACGGGGAAAAGGCCGTTTGCGGGGCCTTTCGGAGACTTCCCCGCGCAACCCACTGTCGTTTATCAATGAACCCTTTGCCATTTTTGATGATCGGCGGATAGCCGGGAGACGGCCCGGTTTCTGTCCCATAACTGTCGCAAACCGTTTCAGAAGCCATTCCCGGAATGCCGCGCCGATGTTCCTGTCTGCGAAAAAGGCTTTGCCGGACTTCACAACATGGTGAGAGTAAAAGTGATTTTCTGTTAGAAATCCTCTTGCCCATGCCATGCGGCTTATGTATATTGCGGCAATACTGCACTTTTCATGGAGTTGTCATGAACAAAAGCGAACTGGTCAAAGCTCTGGCTGATCAGGCCAACATTTCTCTGGATGAGGCGACCCTCGTGGTCAACACGTTTGTGGACAGCATGAAGGAATCTCTCCTCGACGGCGGCCGTGTGGAAATCCGCGGCTTCGGCAGCTTCAAGGTGAAGGAATACGGAAGCTATGCCGGACGCAACCCCCGCACCGGCGAAAAGGTCGCGGTGGAACCCAAGCGTTTGCCCTTCTTCCGTGCCGGTAAGGAACTCAAAGAATATCTCAACGCCTAGTGCGATGCGGAACCGCGTCTCTATGAACGGAGACGGGCAAAGGTCCCGCAAAGGCCCGGGGGAGCATGTCTCCCCCGGCTTTCTTGTCTTGTGCCTGCTGCTTTGCCTTGTCGGGACGGCGGCGGCTTCCGAACCCGGTTTCCTGGAGGCTTCCGGCGGACAGGGTGACGGGCTGCGCCAGCCCCTGCTCCGTATCCTGTACGCGGCGGAATCCCGGGGCGCACTGCACCCTTGCCCCTCCTGAGGGCACACGCTGGTTGGCGGCGTGGCCCGGCGGGCCACCATGCTTGAACGCTATCGGCGTGAACCCGTTCCCACCCTGACGCTGGTGGGCGCGGACGAATTTTCTCCAGACGCCCTCTCGCCCGATCCCGCCAAGACCGGCGCGGCCTCTCCCGGCACGGTGCGGGCCATCTACGACGCCCTGTATGTCGATTGCGGGATGCTGTCCGAAGCGGCCGCCGAGTGGTTCGGAAAGGCCCGGCCCCGGAATTTTCTTGAAGTGAAAGACAGACCCGTGATCCGGCGGCTGTATGCCGGCAGCGTTCCCGTGGCGGTGATCCTGTTTCCACCGCTGTCCGCAGGCGAAAAGACGGGAAGCGGCAGGCCTTCGCCGGGCCTGCTGGCTTCGGTGCTGGCGGCGGCGGATACGGTTCCGGAAGCCGTGCTCCGCATCGGCATCAGCCCGTGGGGATTTGAAGGGGAGTTTGCCGTCCGGGACGCTCTGGAGCAGCGGTATCATGTGCTGCTGGGCGGCGGCCCGGGAGCGGCTCTTGCCGGAGAACTCAGCCCGCAGGGCGGGATGTTGTGGTCGAGAGCCGACAAGGACGGGCGCAGCCTTATGGTTATTGATGTGCTGGCCCTGCCCGAACAGGGGCACCCCGCCGCATGGGAGTGGGGCCTGTCCATCCAGTCGCGGGAGGTTCGGCTGACGTCCGCCGTGCCTTCCGATCCGCGCACGGAGGCCCTGTTGCCCCAAAGAGGAAGATAGCAATACGAACGCCGTCCGAACTGCTCGAACGGCGTTTTTTCTGCCCGCGTGCGGGAGGGGAGGGCAGAGTTTTTTTGAGGGGCCGGGAAAAATGGTTTCCCCCGCCCCCCGTGAGAGGCTGCCTAGCGGAGGCTCTTGAGGAACGAATCGTTCAGGTAGCCGAATTCGTTCAGGTTGACGATATCCTCCTGCGAAAGTTCGCCGATTCTGCCGTAGAAGGCGGTGACGCCCCGGAGCCAGTTTCTGAGGTCCCCGGCCTTGGGATCGAACAGCGCGACCTGCTGGTCAAGCGCGAACACGGGGTGGGCCTTCAGATCCTGAAGGGCTTCTTCGTTCGTCATCAGGCGGCTGGCCCATGACTTGTTGAACCGGATGTAATCGTGGGTAAAGGCTTCCAGCCCTTCCTTATGCATGGCGTCCACAACGCGCAGGTAGACGCGCAGGAAAGCCCGCACCTGCTCGGGGTGCTTGTCCGCAAACTCGCGGTCGGCGAGCAGCAGGATGGGCTGGCGGACGCCGCAGTCCGGGGAAAGGGCCGCGGGCCTGAAGCCCTTCTGTTCCGCCGCATAGGTGGCGGGTGCCCAGATGGAGATGGCCTCGCCGAAATCCTTGGCGAACATGTCCACGGCGGGGCTGGGGAGGACATTCTGAATTTTCACGTCCGCGTCCGTCAGCCCAAGGATATGCAGCCATGTGCTGAGCAGGTAGTGGGCGGAGGTCTTTTCCGGGCACAGGATGATCTTGCCGCGCACTGCGTCGGCACTGCCGAAGACGTTGGGGTAGTGCGGATTGGCTCCCTTGGTCTTCAGGATGTCACTGTCGGGGCGGACGTAGACGGCGTTGAGCTGCGACTCGTCATTGCCGATGCCGATGACGTAAAACTGGTTGTTCTGCGCTGACATCAGCGCGGGAACGGCTCCGCATCCGGCGATTTTCCACTGATAGTTTCCCTGGCGGGAAACGATTTTTTCCCCGGAGCCAAACCGGAGCATGCGGAGATCAAGCCCCTCTTCCTTGTCCCAGCCCTGCTGTTTGGCGTACCAGACGAGAAAGGCCTCGTGTTCGCCGATCCATGCCGTCTGGACTTGTTCGGCGGCCTTTGCCGGAAGGGGAAGGAGGGTCAGGGCGAAAGCCAGAAGGCTCATCAAAACACGGAATCTCATAGGGCACCTCTGCCGGGAGGGAACTGTCCCGCCCGTGATATTCTCGACCGCATTCAGCAGCCGTGCCGAGCATAGGATGGGAACTGGTTTTCGTCAAAGGCTTCCGGTTGTTGTGGATTTATATCCATGCGGGCGGAAACTTTCCCGTTCCCGCCCGCCAGCCAGCTATCCCAGAAAATCCTTCAGGAGAAGGCCCACTTCGCTCGGACGCTTGGCGACCTTTCCGCCAGCCTTGAGGAGGGCTTCGGTCTTGCCCTTCACGGTGCCGCGACCGCCGGTGACGATGGCTCCGGCGTGGCCCATGCGCTTGCCCTCGGGGGCCGTACGTCCGCCCATGAAGGCCACGAGGGGTTTGGTGAAGACGCCCGCTTCCATGGCATCGGCTACTTCTTCTTCCATCGTGCCGCCGAGTTCGCCGATGATGACGACGGCGTGGGTATCCGGGTCAGCCTCGTAGAGGGGGAGGAGTTCCGCAAAGCGGGTTCCCGGCACCGGGTCGCCGCCCACGCCGATCAGGGTTGTGACGCCGAAGCCGCCCTTGACGATTTCGGCGGTGACTTCGTTGGTCAGGGAGCCGCTGCGGGTCATGACCCCGATGTGTCCCTTCTTGTAAACACGGTCGATCCAGTAGGGGATGGTGCCGAGCATGGCTTCACCCACGGAAATGATGCCCGAGGTGTTGCCGCCAACGACCATTGCGCCGCAGGAGAGCGCGGCCTTGCGGATCTGGATGGCCTCGTGAAGCGGAATGCCATCCGCGATGGTGCAGATCTTTTTGATGCCCGCGTCGAGAGCCTCGAACACGGCGTCCTTGGTGAACTTGGGCGGCACGAACAGCATGGCGACATCGGCGGGGTGATCCTTCATGCCCCGGCGCACGGAGTGGTAAACCGGGATGCCGTCCACGTCCTGCCCTTCCTTGCCGGGGGTGACGCCAAAGACGACCTGCGTGCCCATATCTTTCATGTGCTTGGCCCAGAATGCGCCTTCCTTGCCGGTGACGCCCTGCACAACCACGCGCGAATCCTTATGAATGAAAATGCTCATCAGGCCCTCCCGGCAGCGATCTCGACAGCCCGCTGTACGGCTTCTTCAGTGTTGGTCAAGGGTTCGAGTCCGGCTTCGCGCAGGATGGCAAAGGCTTCGTCTTCGTTCGTGCCGCGGATGCAGGTGACGATGGGCTGCTTGGGCTGGTGCACCCGGATGGCCTCCACAAGCCCCTGCGCCATGACGTCGGCGCGGGCGATGGTGCCGAAGGTGACGACCAGAATGACCTTGCTCGGCGTCTTGAGGCACAGTTCCATCGTGCGGACGGCCTTGGTGTAGTTGGCTCCGCCGAACTCCACATAGGTTGCCGGATGTCCGCCCGCGTCGTTGATGAGGTCGAAAACGGTGGTGGTCAGCCCCGCACCGGCGCACATGAGGGCGATATCTCCATTGAACTGGAGGTAGGGGATGCCTTCCTGAGCGGCTTCGAATTCGACTTCGGAGTCGAAGTAGTCCGGGGTCAGCGGATAATGCGGCTGACGCCACACGGAGTTGTCGTCAATGATGAGCTTGCCGTCGCCGGCGATGGCCGTGCCGTCCTTGGTGATGAACAGCGGGTTGATTTCCGCGAGCTGGGCGTCATAGGCCCGGAAGGTCTTGTACAGGCCGCGGACAACCGCGCCGACCTGCTTTCCGAGGTCACCGGAGAGTCCCATTCCGTAGATCAGGTTGTTGATGTGGTAGCCGCCCAGCCCCTCGGCGATGTCCACGCGCACGGTGACAATCTTGTCGGGTTCGGTTTCCGCCAGCTTTTCGATTTCCACGCCGCCCTCGGCGCAGCCGATGAGCATGATCTTGGACTCCACCGGGTCCACGGTGATGGAAAGATAGATTTCGCGGTCGATGTCCACCGCTTCCTCAACGAGGATCATGCGGACGTTGTGTTCGGAGTCAAACAGGGCCTTGGCGGTAGCCTTGCCGCTGTCGGCGTCCTTCACGACCTTGATGAGACCGGCCTTGCCGCGTCCGCCGCGGAGAACCTGCGACTTGAGTACGCACGGAAAACCTATTTCCGCAAAGGCTGCATCCAGTTCGTCCATGCCGCGAACCAGCACGCCCTTCGGAGTCGGCAGGCCTTTTTCGCGGAAGGCTTCCTTTGCCTGGTATTCGAAAAGCTTCATGGCAATTCCTTTTGGGGAGAACGCCTCCGGCGGCAAGGGGCGCGGCCCCTTGGCCCCGTCGGGGGCATGATGCCCCCGAACCCCTCGCTGCCGCAGCGCGCCTGTCGGCGGGGGTGCGGGCTTTTGAGGGAGCCAGGCGTGTCTCTTTGGGGTTGTGTCTTTGGGAAAAAGCCGCAGCGCGTCTTTTTCTTTTTTTGTAATCTGGGAAACCTGCGGACAGGGATTCCATAAGGTCAACCGGCACAGGATTAGGCTATGTAAATAGTATTTATAATGCTGCTGGAAAAACCGGCACTAGTGAAAGTTTTAAAGATATTGATGGTGAT
>CAZIFC010000026.1:0-20094 GCA_964538355.1 uncultured Lawsonia sp.
CCCCGGGGCACAAGCGTTTCAGGGAATTGCCCATCCGTGAACATTATGCTAGGACGATAAAAAGTATGGGGTCATTCCCCAGACTTCTGGAGGTTGTTATGCTGAAACTGAAATATGCCGCTCTGTGCATGCTGGTGCTTGCCCTGCTTTCCGCCGGCTGCACGAATTATAGCGGCAATGCCTATTCCGGCGGTCAGGTGCGTAGTGCCCAGACGGTGCAGTACGGTACGGTTGTTTCCGTACAGCCGGTCACGCTTGAAGAAAACCATCCCGCGCTTGTCGGAACAGCGACGGGCGGCATTATCGGTGGTGTTCTCGGCAATATGGTTGGCGGCGGACATGGGCGCACTCTGGCTACCGTTGCCGGGGCGGCTCTTGGCGCGGCTGGCGGGTATGCCGCCGAAAAGGCGATAACCAAGCAGAACGGTCTGGAAATCACGGTTGAACTGGAAAACGGGCAGCAGCTGTCTATTGTCCAGGCTGCCGATCAACATTTTTCCGTGGGAGAACGCGTTCGCGTACTCCGCGGAAGCGACGGTACGGCGCGCGTAGCCCGATAGTCTTTGCGGAAAAGCCGTACTGCGGCATCGTATAATCCCGTCATGCAGGGGCATGACGAACAACCAAGGAGCATCCATGCTGGATCCGAAACAGTGTGTTCTTTTCAGCGGCGGGGCTGCGGGTACCGAGCAGTTCTTCGGCGCTCAGGCCGAGGCTTGGGGCATTGAAGAGGTGAACTACAGCTTTGATGGGCATCAGATCGAACGGAAACGTGGCGTACGCTTCCTGACTTCTGAAGAGCTGGCCCTGAAAGACGTGAGCCTGACCTATGTTTCCCGCCTCATGGGACGCGAATTTACCAAGGCTCCGTTGTTCCGCAAGGTGCTCCAGTCCATTTGCTGGCAGGTGAGCAGCGGGCAGGAAGTGGTTGTCGTTGGCAGCATCCAGCCCGACCAGACCGTCAAGGGGGGAACTGGCTGGGGTGCTGAATTTGCCAAAATCTGCAACAAGCCCCTGCTTGTTTTTGATCAGGAGCAGGATGGCTGGTATCGCTGGCAGAATGACGCATGGACCAAGGTAGAAGAGCCCGTCATCGAGCACACGCATTTTACCGCTACCGGAACCCGTTTCCTTGAAGCCAACGGACGCAAGGCCATCGCCGATCTTTTCGCCCGCTCGTTCAATCGTTAAACGCCGACGTTTTTGTCGCGTAAGCAGCCATCCTGTTTTTGCAGGGTGGCTGTTCTTATGTAAGGAAGTTGAATGTCCATTTTTACTGCTCCCTCACTGCAAAACACTACGCTAGGCCCCTTGGCTGGTGTCTCCGCCTTTGTCTGCTGGGGTTTTCTCGTTTTATTTTGGCATATGCTCGAAGCCGTCTCAGCTTTTGAGATTCTCTGTTACCGTGTGCTGTTCTCGTTCCTGTTTCTTTTGCCGGTCGTCCTGCTGACAAGGCGTTGGCCGGAGATCCTTTCCGCTCTCCGTGAGCCAAGGGTTGCCCTGACCATGCTTGCCAGCTCATGCACAGTCGGCCTGAACTGGTTTTTGTATATTTGGGCGGTGAGCACAGGGCAGATTCTCGAAACGAGTCTGGGCTACTATACGAATCCCCTCATGAACGTGCTGTTTGGCTTTTTGTTCCTGAAGGAACGCCCCACGAGGTTCCAGACCCTTGCCATCGGACTGGCTGCCCTCGGCGTGCTGTTGAGCTTCTGGGGGCACAACCGTTTCCCGTGGCTGGCCCTGTCGCTGGCGTCTTCGTTCGCTCTGTATGGATTCATCCGAAAGACGGTTGCGGTGGAGGCCCTTCCCGGCCTGTTTATTGAAACGGTCATCCTGACCCCCTTCTCTCTGGGGTGGGTGCTCTGGCTGTATGGGCAAGGGCAAGGTTTTCTGACCCATCCGAGTTCATGGGAAGGTTTTCTGCTCATCCTTTCCGGGCCGGTAACCTCGTTGCCCTTGGTCATGTTTGCCTATGCAGCTCGTCACATGCGCCTGATGACCCTGGGCCTGCTCCAATACATTTCACCGACCTGCACGTTTTTCCTTGGATTGTTTGTTTTTGGGGAACCGCTCAACAGCGGCACGTTGATGACCTTTATGTGCATTTGGCTCGCTTTGCTGTTGTATTCCTTTGAAAGCTGGAGGCAGTTCCGCGTTTTGGCACAGCGGGAAAGGGCCTGCTCTGCTTTGGATACGAAGGGCTAAAAGAAAGCCCCGTCAGATACGGGGCGGAGGTGGCATGTAGGGAATCTTGAGGGTGTTTTTTAGTGAGCCCTCTTGAGCTGATAGCCGAACTGTTCGGCCATATGTTCAAGAGGCTGGATGTTTCCAGTCACTTTCATGATTTCGACAAGTGTTTCCGCGCCGAGTTTTGCGCCATCGTCAAAGGGGTTCACTTCACGCAGCAGGGTCGAGTAAGGCTTCCCAACGGCAGCAGCAATGTTTTTGGCACCAAGGCCGCTTTCCAGAACGAGATCGTGAACAGTAGAAATCAGTGTCGTACTCATGAGAGTTCTCCTATTTGATTGTGTAGTCAAACAACGTGCCACCAAGCTACGACTGTAACCGATTCTCATAGAAAAACAAGGCTATTAGATTGAAAGATTCCCTTTGTCGTGATTTTTTTCTTTAACTTTGGACGAATGAGACTTAAGGCGCAGAAAGCCTGTGCGCTCGCAGCAAGAAAAACGCGCCCTGTAGACCTGAGGGATACTCAGGGACAGGGCGCGCCGTTCATGAAATGCTGGTTACCGCTTTTTATCGGGCCTCGTGCGCTGCCGTTTGGGTCAGAGCAAAAAGGAAGCGGCGTGTCCGGGAAACCATGTAGCTGGATTCTCCGGTTATTTTCCACTGGCTGGTAGCCGTTTCCCAATCAGGGGAATCGCTCAGGGCTTCCCGGAGCAAAAGCACAACGGTTCCGTTTGGCTTCAGGTTGTTCCGCACCAGCTCCAGAACCTTGGGCCAAGGCATGAAGGCGCGGCTTACGACAAGATCAGCCGTCCGTTCGGGAGGCCCTGCCATGAAGGATTCGACGCGTCCCCGAAAAACCTGTGTTCCCGGCAAAGGGTACTTCGCCAGAACGGTGGAGAGGAAAAGCGCGCGTTTTTCTCGCGCTTCCACCATCCAGTAGTCACCCTGTTGCCAGACCATGCGGAGAGGCAGCCCGGGGAGTCCCGCTCCGGAACCAAGATCCCAGCAGACGGGCGTTTCAAGGGGCAGCCGCTCCAGAAAATGCCCGAGGTGGAGGCTGTCCACAACCAGCGTGGAAAACGTTTCCTCTGCCGTGCGCGTCCCCACAAGGTTCATGACCTTGTTCCACTGCATGAGGAGGGAAAGATACCCGGCAAGCGGCAAAAGTGCCGTTTCAGCAAGTTCGAATCCTGCACGTTTCCCCCATTCCTGCACTTCATAGGGGGAGACGGATGATAGGCGCATGGCAACTCCTTGAAAACAAAAAGGCTTGAAAGGTTGGATCAGACGGTTCCCGAGATGGCTACGGGAGCCGGGGACTGCGGACAGCAGCCGGCTTTTCAGCGTCCGGCGGCTTTTTTCAGGTTGCCGACCTGACGGCAGATGCCCATGAGCATGTCCATTTCGTGCCGCCGCAAGCCGGACTTGCCCAGAAAGCGGCGCAGGGGCATCAGGAAATAGTCAGGGTTGTCATTTTTCAGGTAGTCGATGGCAAGGAGGGTTTCTTTCAGCCGTGCGTAGAGCAGGGCCTGTTCTTCATGGTTGATGCGCCGCGACTGCTGGCCCGGATCGTTGCCGAGGGCGGGTTGCGGGTCCACGCGGCTGACGGCCTTCATGCATTCGTAGGTCAGGATGAGGATTGCCTGCGCGAGATTGAGGGAAGAGGCGTCCCCGGCGGTAGGGATGGTTATCAGGCGTTGGCATTGCTCGATATCCGCATTGTTCAGGCCGCGATCTTCGCAGCCGAAGACGATGGAAACCCGGCTTCCCTCATGGAGCAGGGGCGCGATTTCCTCGGCAGCCTGTTCCGGCGTGAGCAGGCCGCGCCTCCAGCCTCCCGTACGGGCCGTGGTGCCGAAGGAGAGCACGCAGGGAGCCAACGCCTCCGCCAGAGAGGAGCGGATTTCCACGGCGTCAAGGAGCGGTTCGCCCTTGGCGGTCGCCAGCGGGCGGGCCTTTTCCTTGTCCCACCAGACGGGGTTGACGAGCGTCAGGTTCCCGCATCCCATATTGGAGCAGGCTCGGGCGGCCATACCGATATTTTCCGGGAACTTGGTTCCCACCATGATGATTTCCAGATGCCTCAGGGCATCCTGTGAGGCTTGTACAAGCATGTTTATTTCCGGGGAGACAGGGTGGAAAGGGCTTTTTCGAGCTGTTCCGCCGTGTACAGATCTCTGAGCACAAGCGGGCTGTTGGCGAGAAAACCCTTGGGGAAAATGGCCGTGACCGGAATGCTGACGCTGCCGATGGCACGCAGCAGGGCCTGCGCTTCGGGATCGGGCCGGGTCAGATCAACCTTGATGAGCCGCAAGCCATACCGATTGTGCCATTCGCGCAGGCGTTCAGGGATCAGTACCGTTTGCTCGAGGAACTTGCAGGAAGGGCACCAGTCCGCAGTAAATTCCACCATGAGCGGCTCTTTTTTCAGCAGCGAACGGAAGGACTCCGCAGAGAAGGCCTGCCACGGGGCGGGTTCGGGCGCAGGCTGCACACTCCACCAGATCGATCCGCCTACCATAAGGAGCACAAGAAGCCCCGTAAAGCCTTTTTGCCGTGCGGAGGCCTTCAGGCCGCCCCACTGCCCCCAGATCCATGCGCCCAGCGCGCAGACAAGCAGTGTGGCAAGCGCGGGGAGACGCTGCGTTTCCGGCAGGATGGAGAGGAGGTAGATTGCCGTCCCCATCAGGAAAAAGCCCACCAGACGCTCCATGATGCCCGTCCATGCGCCGGGTTTGGGCAGGATGCGGGCGGTTCCGGGCCAGATGGCCAGAACAAGGTAGGGCAGGGCCATGCCGAAGCCCGTAGCCGCGAAGACGGCGACGACGACATGAAGCGGTTGAAGCGCGGCCCAGCCGAGCACGCCGCCCAGCAGGGGGCCGCTGCACGGCGTCGCCAGCAGGGTGGCGACAAGGCCCGTGAGGTAGGCCTGTGTTCGCGGATTGCCGGAAGCCCCGACCTTGAAATCGAGCACGGGCAGCGTGAACACGTCGAACAGGGACAGGGCCAGCAGGAAAACAAGGATCATCAGGCCGTAAACCAGCCCGGTGCTCTGAAACAGGCCGCCCCAGGCCAGCCCGAGCACGCCGACGCAGAAGGCCAGCACAAGAAACCACGTCAGGATGCCCGCGGCAAACAGGACGTTGTGCTCACGGAAATGGACAAGCCGTTCGCGTTCGCTGGTGTGGCCCGATACGCTGAGCAGTGCAGAGATTTTCATGGTCAGCACGGGCAGGACGCAGGGCATGACGTTGAGGATAAGCCCCGCCAGCAGCCCGAAAAAGAGGGCTGTCCCAAGCGCGGCAGGCTCCAGCGACTCTTGCGGGAAACGGGGCGTGAACTGCCATGCTGCGGGCGTTGCGGCGGGCTTGTCCGCCATCGGTACGGACGCAGTCCGGGCGGAGGCTTCCAACTCTGGAGCCTGTGCCTGCCCCAAGGCCTGCGCCGGTGCAGGCGTGCCGAGATCGCCGTATGCCTTGAGGAATGCGGCTCCGGGCGCAGGCAGCGTCTCCGGGATGTTCAGGGGGATGTCTTTTTCCACCGGGACGCAATTCTTGTCCGAGCAGAGCAGCATCGAAAGGCGAGCGGAAAAGACGGACGCTGCCGCCGTGCCTTTGCCGAAGCGGATGAATACGGGAAAGCGATCCGCATAGGCGAGGATTTTTTTTCCGGGAGTGAAGGTATCCTGAGTGAGGGTTCCTTGCGGATACAGAACCACGGCGTCCGCTTGCTGGCTCTGGGCGTCAAGGACGGTCACCGTGGTGGGGATAGGCGCGTCCGCGTAATGGGAGTAGGCATGGTAGCCTTGCTGCGGTTCTATCCACAGAACAGCCGTGGGATGCCCGTCCTGCGTCGCGTATTCGGTTGCCAGAGCGTAGGGAAGGGCCGCGGCCTGTGCGCTGTTTGCGGTATGAAAGGAAAAAAACGTTGCAAGACAAAGCAATAGCCATGTATAAGGATGGGTTTTGGTTTTCATGGAAGAAACGCTAGCGTTTTTTTGTTTTTTTTGCAAAATGTTGTTGACACGGATCCCCGTTTGGAATAAACCTCTTTTCACGCCGCAAGGCACTGGGTCATTAGCTCAATTGGTAGAGCAGCTGACTCTTAATCAGTTGGTTCGGTGTTCAAGTCACCGATGGCCCACCAGCGAAAAACGATAGGCTTGCCTTCATGAAAGGTAAGCCTTTTTTCGTTTTGGAGCGTGCCTTTCCCGAGCCTGTTTCTGCCGGGCTTATCGGCCTTTCTTCCATAGATAAGCAGCCGAGGCAGAGAGCCGCGTTTTTTTCAGCGGTTCTCTGCCTCGGCGTTTCTGTTGCTGCCGGAGTGTGCGGGCCTATTTGAAGGGCAGGGTATCGAAATGGATCTTGGGGATAATGTCCATGCAGATCTGTTTCTTGCTCAGGGAGTCGATGCCGTTCTTGCGGAGTTCCGCAAGGTGTTTTGACAACGCCCCGATGTTTTGCTGCATGTGCGTGCTGAGCATGTCCTTCCCGGCGAATTCCTTGCGGATTTGGACAAGATGCCTTTCGATGTCCTCAGGGCGCGACAGGCTGATCTTGGCAAGCGCGCTCTTGTAGAAATTGGTCGCCGTTTGCAGCAGGGCAAAGGTTTCCTGAGTGACTTCCGTAATTTTCTGGATGGTTTCTTTCGCTTCCCTTTTCCCCTTTTCGGTCTTCGCCCGGGCCAGTATTTCCTTGGCCTTGCCGATGCTGTAAAGCTGCATGTAATACCGGTAGGCTACGCTTCTCAGGGCTTCGCTCTGGTAGAGGATGGCACGCAGGGCGTTGTCGAGCGTTTCGTCCCGCTGCCGTTCCTGCGCGCTGTACATATCCTTCATGAGGGATTGGAATTGCAGGAGATTGCCCCGCATTTCCTGTGATGATGCGCCCTGAATGATTTTTTCCAGCTCGGCGAGAGGGTTGCCTTCAGGGTTGAGCTTCACAGGCACATCGCCCTGCCCCTCTTCCCGGACGGCGGCCTGAGGTGCGTCGGGTTCCGCAGGCGGAGCCTGTTCCCGAACCTTCTGGCTGCGTTCCGAATCTTCCTTGACGAGGGCGTTCAGGCGGGCGGCGTCGGGTACGTTGATGCCGGAAAGCGCGACACGGAAGCCGAGATCGTCAAGATGTTGTTCCCCCTGCGCGGTGTAGAGCGGGACTTCGTCGCGGCTGCCGGGCACAATGCCGTTCCCGTCGCTCCTGAAGCCGCCCCCCTTGCAGAGAATGCCGCCCGAGGCTCCGTGCAGGCGGCGGTACAGGCTGCCGTCGGCGTGTTGATCGGCAATGGAAAACCGGAAAAATCCCTGCACCATTTCCTTGACGTTGCCTGCGGTGTCGTACAGCCCCAGCGGGTTGGGCTGCCGGGAGCCGATGGCCTGCGGTTCGGTCTGCGTCCATCCGGCGTCGGAGAACACGGCGTAGTCCGCGAGGCTTTTCCCCTCCAGCGGGAACATGTCTTCATTGTCGCGGTTTTCGCTTTTCACCTTGCTGCCGCCCCGGGCCGCGTATTCCCATTCTTCTTCTGACGGCAGGCGCAGGAAACCGATGGCGTTGCTGTCCGCGAACCGGGGCAGGGCATCGGGAGCGTTCTGGATAAGCCAGCTGTTGTATTTGCGGAGGAAAAGCTGCATGTCGAACCACGAGATATCGCGCTTCGGCCTGTCTGCGGCAGGGAGCGGCCCGGCAGGGCACTGATCCGACATGACGGCCTCCCACTGCTGTTCGCTGATTTCGTATTTGCCGATAAAATAATAGAGGTAATGTTCCTTTTCGTCTGCCGGAAGAACGGCTTGCCAGCTTGCGGGGATGTCCCGCTGGGAAAAGGGCGCGGAAATGTGCGATTCAAAGCGGCGGGCGTACATTTGCAGGCGTTCGTCCTGCGCGGAGGTGACGCCCATGTAGAAGCGTTTGTCTTCCATGAATCCGGCGGCGGGCACGGCCACGGCCTTGAGCGCAAGGCTGAGTCCGCACGGCATGGGCAGGATAATGTCGTCCTGTGCCGGGTGGGGATTCCAGCTTTTTTCCAGGGGAATGCCCGCGTCGTCGGCCTTGAGTGCGGCAAGGGCCGTTCCCGCAAGCAGGGGAAGCAGGGCGGCAGCGGCTGCCGCGAGAAAGAGGGCGGCGCACCGCCGGAACGTGGCATGAAGCATCTTACATCTCCCTGATGACGGATGAGGGTTCGGTGGTTGCGGCCTGCACGGAGGCGCGGGCCGCCGTGAGGAGGGAAAGCAGAATGACGATGCCCGCCGCCAGAAGGTAGTTGGCAAGGCCCAGCCTGCAAATGCTGTAGCCCCCGGCCTGTTCCGCAAACAGCGTGTCGATGGCGTAGCTGACGGCAAGATAGCCGGAACCAGCCAGCAGGGAGCCGCAGCAGGCCGTCAGCAGGGTTTGCGTCAGCGGATAGATGAAAATGGCATGGCGGGAAAAACCGAGAAGCCGCAGCATCCCGAGCATTTTGTCCTTGCGGCGCACGGCCCCCTGTACGGAACTGAGCGTGAAGGCGCAGAAACCGGCTCCGACGGCACAGGCGATAAGCAGGATAATGCGGGAAATGGCCGCGTCCAGCGCGCGGATGGTGGCGATTTCGCGGGATTTGGTGCGCGTCTCCACGTCCCGCTGCCGAAGAGCCGCGCTGATCTCCTCCACGGCTTCCAGATTCCGGGCATAGAGCCGGAAGGATTCGTAGCGTCGGGCTTCCGTGCGGGGCAGGCCGTCAAAGCCGCGCCGGGGTGCGGCGATGCTGTCCCGGTAGTCCTGGATGTCCTCCAGCACCGTGAGCGGCAGAAAGCCGAAGGTGCCGCTGGCAGTGCCGGGGAAAACCCCTGCCACCCGGAGCGGAAGCTCCGTATCTTCCAGCTTGCCCTGCGGGGTTCTGCGCCCCAGCTTGGCCCTGATTTCGTCGCCCTGCCGGACGCCGAGCTTCTGGGCGGCGCGGAGCGAAAGCACGATTTCCGGCTGGCTGCCGTCTTTCGGGTTGGGAAGCCCGTAGCGTTCGAGGACGGGTTCCCCTTCCGCGCAGGGCTCCATCTGAACCATCAGCTCGGGCTGATCGCCATGCTGGAGAATGACATCCGTGGAGGAATCCCGGGTGCGGCCAATGGCGAAACGGACGCCGTCGATGGCTTGCAGGCTGCGGATGAAGGATGCCGAGTAGGAGCCTTCCCTCCCGCCGCCGACCGGGGTGATGATCAGCACTTCCGGGTCGGAAAGGAGCTTTTCGCGCAGGGAAGCGATGATGCCGTCCTTGACGCCCTGAAGGATCAGCAGGGGCATCAGCATGCTTGCCAGCGCAAGCACCGCGCAGAGCGAAAGTGCATATTCGTGGAGCCAGTCCCGTGCGGCGAGTTCCGCCGACAGTTTCAGGCCTTGCAGGATACCGCCCTGGGGCGGCGTAATCTGAGAGGATGGCAACGGCGATTCCTCCGTGGGAGCTTCGGGGATGTGGTGCAGGAAAAGGGTTTTTCACGCCTTTGCGCGCGGTCAGGACGGGCGTTCCATCGCCTTCGGCCCGTCGCCCGAACCGTCGTCAAGCACGGCTCGGACACTGCCGTCTTCCGCCTGCTCCATGCGGAAGGCCGCTTCCCGCAGGCCTGCCGTGTACGTTCGGTCGTGGGTGACCAGAATGAGCGCACTGCGCTGATTTTTGACCGTATCAATAAAGATGTCCAGCACTTCACCGGCGTGCACGGGATCGAGTGCGGCGGTCGGCTCGTCGGCAAGGACGACGTGCGGCTGGGGGAGCAGTGCCCGGACGATGGCGACGCGCTGGCGTTCCCCGACGGACAGGGTGGAGGGCATGGCCCGCAGCAGGTGTCCGATGCCGAGCCGGTTCGAGAGCATGTGCAGGCGTTCGCGGATGGCTTCTCCCTCCATGAGGTTCATGCGCGCGGTCAGCGTCATGTTGTCCTGGACACTGAGAAAGGGCAGAAGCCCCCCGGTTTGCAGCACATAGCCGATATGGTGAAGGCGCAGGGCGGTCAGGGTATCCTGCCTGTTCCATTGGGCCATGATGTCATACGGCTGATCCGCGGGCGCGAAGGTGAAGCTGTCCGCCCGGTCGGGGCGGAGCACAAGCCCGAGGATATCAAGCGTGGTGCTCTTGCCGCAGCCGCTCGGCCCGGTAATGGCGACGGCCTCTCCCCTGCGGACGGTGAGCTGTCTGATTTCCAGCCGATAGCCGGCTCCCTGTGCGCGGTTCTTGACCAGCCCCCGAATGTGGTAGCTCATCTGGCGTATTCCTTGAATGGGTCTAGAGGAGAAAACAGGCTTTGTTGCGGAGGCAAGGCAGGACGCCGCCCGCGCCCTTTCGGGGCATGCGGCGTCCCGCGGCCTACGGAAGCATGTTCAGCGGCACGCGGTAAACCCAGTCGTCAGGATTGGTCGAGCCGAAGCTTTCCCAATGCGTGGCGTCCTTGTCGTATTCGTCGTAGCGGGCGATAAGCCCCTTGAGATCGCGCATGAACTTGTCGCGCTGCCCGGTAGACATGTTTGCCCACGTCTTTTCGGTCATCCCGGTAATCCGGCTCTTGTAGGGAAGCTCGGCGAGGATTTCTTCAAGCATGCCGGATTCCGCAAGGTTCTGGCCCGGCTGGAGGCTGAAGGCGTTGGGGTCGCTGCTCAGGGAGGCGGCGGCGGAGCGGATCTGTTCGAAGAGGTTCGCGTTGCCGTTCAGGAAGGCATCTTCCGCCCCTTTCAGGATGATCTTGAGCTGCTGGCGCAGACGGCTCAGCTGGCCCTTGGTCAGAAGCACGGCGGGACGGGCCGCATAGAGCGGCGCGCCGGAACCTTCGTCCAGCTTTTCCAGATCGGCATCGGCGATCCACGCCTTGACCACTTCGGGGGCGGTCTTTTGCTTCTGCGTGCCGAAGAACTGGAGCTGCATGGCATAGCCGGTGCTGGCGGCGATGCGGGCCGCCGTCTCTTCCGGGGTGAGGGGCTTTTTAGGGGCGGGGGGCGGCGTGGGCAGGAACTTGCCTTCGGCGGTCGCCGTCACCATGCGCGCGTAGCTGGAGGCCAGCTCCCGGCCTACGCGGTCAAAGGCCGCCGCGCCTTTTTCCGGGGTTTTGGCATCAAGGGAGATGTAGCTCACCTGATTGTCCGCCTGTCGGGAAAGTTCCTTGTAGGCGGCTTCGGCGTAGGTGTGGTTTTTGGCTCCGGAGGGCGATTTGACGTGCAGCGCGCTGAGATACATCCTGTTTGTCTTCAGGTAGTCGGCAAGGGCCTCCGGGCTGAGTCCGGTTTTCGAGGTCGGATCGCCCGCGCCGAGAGGCCCCGCATCGGAGATAAGCAGCATGACCCGGCTGCCGTAGTCCTTCCAGTTCAGGCTGTCGGCGGCTTCCTTGACCCCGGCGAAGGCGTCTTCGTTGAAATCATGCGTGGAGACGCTGGATTCGCTGACCTTTGCCAGAGCCTGTTCCAGCTCGGCGCGCTGTTTGACGGTCTTGAAGTCGCAGATGACCTTTGCGGTGTATTCGATGCCCGGCGATTTTTCCACGTTGCTGCGGAAGGCGACCACGGCAAAGGCCATCTTGTCTCCATGCGGGCTTTTTTCAAGCTCGTCATAGAGGCTGCGGATCAGGGTGATGGTCTGATCGATGTACGGCTTCATGGAAATGGTCGTATCAATGACAAAGGCAAAGCCCGTACGGAGATCCGAGGCCGCGGGCGTCCGGGGCTTTTGGGGGTCTTCGCCCGTGCCGGGGTTGATGGAGGCCACCTCGATGAGGCTGAGGCCCAGCCCGGCGTATTTGCGGTCGATGTTCAGGACGGGAAGCAGATAGAAATTCTTTTCGGAAACCGCGCTGTCCACAGGCTCCGAAGCCAGCAGGGGGAAGTTTGCCGGGAGGGGCTGGTTTGCGGAAAGCTGCTGAATGTAGGCGCGGAGGGTGTCCTTGACGCTCGAAGCCTGGCAGGTCTGCTCCAGCCCCTGATGATCCTTGAAGAACAGAACAGGCCCCCGCCCCATGCGATCCGTAAAGAGCATGGTGATGGCCTGAGGCCAGAACGTGGCGGCGGACTCGTCCACCCAGCCGTCGGCCTTGTTGCTGGCGGCTCCGACTTCGATGCGCCCGTTTTGGCGTCCGTAAACATAAAGCGTCGTGAAGGTCTTGAGCTGTTCGCTGACAACGGCGGCTCCCTGTTCTGGGCCGGCAAACAGTTTTGCGCCGGGGTGGGTTACCACGCGCTGGAACAGCGTTTTTTTGCCTTCCTGAAGCAGAGGGGGGCGGGCTTCGGCGGTCGCCGGGAGGCCGAGCAGCACCGTTACCGCCAGAGCGGAAAGCAGGCACCATATCTTTTGAAGCATTGTCATACTCCTTTGAATTCCGTCAGTTCTGTCGTCTTCGCCATTACCGCAGGCTCCCCAGCCATTCGCGGGCCTGAGCATTGCCCGCGGCGGCTTCCTTGTCCAGCCATGCCTTCAGGTTCTGCTGGGCGGTGGCGGCCTCCGGGCGGGTTGCCTTCGCCTTTTCATAGAGGCTCCACGCGGCAGGGGCGTCCTTGTCCAGATCTCCCCACTGCGGAAGCGAGGGATCAAGGCAGGCCGCGTATTCCACCATAACCGAAGTGTCGCCGTTTTCGCTGGCGTAATAGTACAGGCGATACACGGCGTTTTGTTCGTCCCTGGTTGCCTTGGGGAGCTGGCGGCTGAGCGCGGCGGCCTGGGCCGGAGTCCTCTTCCCGGAGCTGAAGAACTGCGCCACCTGTTCACTCGGCGTCAGTTCTTGCTGCTGCGCTTCCTGAGCCTTCCGGGATTCTTCGGCCTTCTTTTCTTCGGCCTTTTTCTCCTCGGCTTTCCGGCGGGCTTCCTCTTCGGCCCGGAGCTGCTTTTCCCGTTCGGCCTCTTCTTTCTGCTTCGCGTCCTCGGCCTGCTGTGCCTCGCCCTTTTCCGGTTCAGCCTGCGGTGCGGGCGCAGGCTCCTGTTTCGGCGTTTCCGCAGAGGGGGCTTCTGCGGGCGCGGATTCCTGCTTTTTGCAATACAGGAACGCGCCGCCGCCAGCCAGGAGCAGGAGCAGGGCGGTGCAGAGCAGGATCAGAGGCAGCCTGCCTTTGGGCTTCCGAGGTTCCGCGGGCGGCATTTCCGGCATGGCCAGAGGTTCCGGCATGGCCTCCGGCTGGGGCGCGGGTTCTTCAGGGGCCGGTTCCGGGGATGCGGCCGGAGCCAGCGGCGTTTCAGGTTCCGGCGGAAGGATGGCCGCCGTCTGGCTGCCGGTATGGTAGATGACATCCCTGACCTGAAGGCCCGCGCTGATGGAGCCGCCGTCCGGGGTGTTCAGGAAAAAGCGGTAATTTTCCTGCGTATCCAGTGCGTTGACCACATGGGTTCCGACATGGAGCAGCAGTTCCCCCGCGGCAAGCGACTGGGCCGCCGGGGAAAGGTTTGCCCGCTGCGTGCCCCAGTCCTCTGTGCCGAGAAACTGGTGATCCGAGGCGCGGGCAAGGGAAAAGCTGTAGATCCCCTCGGGAAAGGAGGACTCGGTACAGCGGAAAAGGCCGTTCCCCGGCCCTTTGGCGGAATCATTTTCATACATGACTTTCATGGGCTACTCCAAAGGCGTTGCGGCGGTGAAGACACCGATGATGCCGCCAAGCCGGGTGTTTTCTTCCCTGTTGATGGTCTGGTTTCCGTCAAAGTCGATGTTTTCCATGACAAGGACATAGAAGGCCTTGAGCCAGTCACCGTAGCGGGCCTGCGTGTGGGAGACGCGCTCCGGGGGCAGCTCGGGAAAGCCCTCCACGCGCGGGGGCGGAGAAAAGAGCACGGTGCTGGTGTTGCCGATGGCGACGGTGCGCTCCTTGTCGGACATGGTGCGGGGATTGCGCCCAAGCCAGCTGACGTAGCCGTTCAGGATGGCTGCGCCCAGCCCGGCCTGCTGCCAGATGATGGAATCCCGATGGGTGTTGGCGTATTGCGCGGCCTTGCGGAAGGCCTCCGTCATGGAGCCGCACAGCCCGAGCCGGGCGGCTCCTGTGGCAAGCTCGCTGACCAGTGCGGCAAACTCCTGCGCCGGAAGCATGTAGAATTTCTGCATGACGGGATCTTCCGCCAGCTGGTGCAGGCGGTCAACCCAGCGGCTCTCGACCGCCAGCGCAAAGAACAGCGATTCGTCTTTCGTGGCCTGCGCGTGCTCGGGAGCCGCCTCCTTGATCGGATCGCTGCCGAAGGGATCGGCAAGCCATTCCGAAGGGTCTGCGTCGAAGTCCTTCAGCAGTTCCTCTTCGTTCAGGATCGGCTGAGCCGCCTCTTCCGCCGGGGTTTCCCGGAAGCGACGCTCGGCCTCGGCATGCAGCTCGAACAGCTCGTGATCGCTGATGGAAAAATGATTGAGCAGCAGGCCCATGCGCTGGGTCTGTTTTTCCATCTGTCCAAGATAGGCATAGATCTTTCGGACGAGGAGCATCTTTGCCTTGCGTTCCTCTTCCTTGTCGTCGGTCTTGTAGAAGCTGCGGAGGCGGGTCGCGAGACGCTGGTTTTGCTCCAGAATCGTCGTGAGCAGCTGGGCCAGCTTGATCTCGGGATTGCAGCAGGGGCGGAGCCTGTCGCGGATGAGCGAGATGCCGCCGTCGTTGAGCAGCATCGCCGCATCCCACGCTTCGCGCGGGTTCTTGAAGTGGGCGGCAACGGTGCTGCTTTTCAGGAAGGCGTTTTCCAGACTGCCCACATAGTCCCGCATGGTGGCGCGAATGCCCTTTTCCCGGCCCTGAGCGTCGTAGTCGAGCACGGCGTCGAAGCGGAAGTTGGGGTTGCGGAGCAGGAACAGGTTGTTGAAGGCGCGGCTGCCGTCCCATTCTCTGGGCCAGTCGTGCTGTTTTCCAAAAAAATCGAGCAGGGACGCATGAATGCGGTTGTCCCACCGGGTTTCGACCGAAGGCGCGCCCTTTTTCTGCTCAAACTCCATGTCGAACTTGGTCAGCACGAAGAAGAGGGATTCCGTCTTGCCCGCCCGCAGGTCGGGGCGTTCCCCGTGGGTGGAGAGAATCCAGTCGTTGATGACGCCGGGCAGATCCTGCACTTCCTGATTGCTTGGCCCGATGCAGAGCAGCATGCTGGTCAGTTCCTTTTCCGCGCAGTAGCGTTGGAACAGGTACGCGACCTTGCCCCGGAGGAACATTTCCTTTTGCAGCCCTGGCTTTTTCAGCTCGCGGCGCACGTCGTCGAACTTGTAGCGGGAACGGTAGCCGGGGAAGTCCAGCAGGTCGGTATGGTCAAAGTATTCGTCCGGTTTTTGTTCCATGACCACGGTCAGCTCGGCGGTCAGGGCCGTCACCACGGCGCGGGGCAGATCCGCCGCCGCACCCTGCGCGGTCATGACATGCAGGCGTGAGCCGTTGTCGCCTTCTCCGAGATCGGCAAGCGTCGCCACGTCGATGATGCTGCCGTCGCGGGGGATGAGCGCGTCGATGGTGCAGAAGGCTTCCTCGGCATGGTTCAGCGCATCCAACGCCCTGACCAGCTTGCGGAGCAGGCTCGTAAACTCCTCCACCTCGTCCCAGATGACGCTGTAGAGCAGGACGCGGTCGTCAAGGCCCAGCGTGGGCGCAAGCTCAAGGGCGCGGGGCCAGAAAGCGCGTTCCAGCTCCTGCACCCGGGCCTTGGCCTTGAAGTCCTTCAGAAGGTATTCGCGCAGATCTTCCATGACATCCAGATCGATATGCCGCGCCCCTGCGCCTTTGCGGGTTTCCAGCAGGGAGAGCGTCTTTCTGATGTCGCTTTGCGGATCTTCCTTGTGCTCGCAGTCCGCATAATAGGTGTTGGCAATGATCTTGACGAGATCCGTTTCGGTCAGGAGGCGGATTTGCACCGGGTGGCCTTCGGGCAGGGCCTTGGGGCGGGTCATGGTGAAGCGGGTGACCAGACCGGTGGACTCCTTGCCGCCTTCCGGGTTGATTTCACTGATGAAATCGTGTGTTTCCCCGCCGAAGCGGGCCAGAAGCGTACCGGAAACGTCTCGGGCAAGGGCAGAAATCAGGTACGATTTGCCTGCCTGACTGGGGCCGAAGACGCCGGCGCACATCTTCCGCTGGGCGGCCCGGGCACAGCGGCGGTAGAGCCGTCCGGCCCGGCGCAGTTCCTTTTGCAGGCCTTCCTGCTCGTTGCGTACGGTGTCCGCGTTGCGCGTGGCCCACCTTCCGGCGTTCTCCGCCGCTTCAGCCAAAGAATGACAATAGTCTACCAGATTCATGACGGGATAATCCTTCTGGGCGGCTGTTGGTTGGAGGCGATCAGGCATAGATGATGCCGGTATCGAGCCAGACCCCTTCGTTGCGGGGCAGGGTCTGGAGGCGCATTTCAATCGCACCTGCAACAGGGTTGCCCTCGCGGTCAAGCACCTCTTCGATGGTGAATTCGCCCTCGTCGCGTTCGGTGTTTTCCAGTCCGCCGACGTTTTCGTCGAGGGCCTCGCTCACCGTCAGGGCCAGCGTGACCGTGAAGGGCAGGCGCGCCGTGTTCTTGCGGCGGGCCTCCTCATCGACGAATTCGAGGAAATAGAAGCGGGTGGTTGTCCAGCGTTCCACGGAAAGCTGGCGGAAACCCACGGCAATCGGCCCGGCAAAGAGCAGTTCCTTTTTGTAGGTCTGTTCCTTCCGGCTGTTGACGTCCACCTCGAACCAGACTTTCGGCTGCTTGATCTGCCCGCTCAGTTCCATCTCGCCGATGTAGCGGGCGGTGGAGACAAGGGCAAGGTTCGTCGGGTCGAAGGAGAAGCCCTCCAGCTGCCCCTCGGCAAGGGCGCAGAGGATCGCCCCGACGACGACCGTGGTCTTGGGGTCGGTCATGACGCCGAGCGCGTCGGAGAAGGGATACCACCCGCCGACCCGGTAGCGTCCCATCGGATAGACCCGGTCGGGAGGTACGGGGAGGTTGGCGAAGACCGAGGCGACCACGGCTTCCCAGCGGCTGGGGCGGCCCGTCAGCAGGAGCGCGTCGCAGTCGTAGAGCTGAATGACTTCGCAGAGGTTGGCGAGGACATCCTTGAGCACGCTGCGGATGGTGTCGTCCACGCGGGAAGGAACGATCCGGACGGGAATGTCCAGAACGGAAAAGCCCTCGCTGCCGGTTTGCGCCGCCATGTAGCCGTCCACATAGTTCAGGGAGGCGGCGTTGGGAGCCGGATATTTCGCAAAGGGCAGGGGAGCTTCCTCGGCCTGTCCGTTGCCGTCCGGCGGGAAGGCGAAGAAGTCCCGCAGGGTGCAGGTGATTTCTCCGCTGCCGGTGGTCATATCGGTCTGCTCGTAGGCCGAGAGGATGCCGAGCGCGGCAGGAACCGCCACCTGACGGATGAACTGGATGCGCCGGTTTTTGCTTTCCTGCGAGCTGTCCATCATATCGCGTCCGAAAAGATGGGCCAGCGCGGGGCGGGCATCGTGAAGCCCGGCCTTGAGCATGGCCTCGCCGAGGGCTTCAAGGACGTGCTCCTTGACGACCCGGCACAGGACGTCATCCCCCGCGATGTTGAAGCCGTCGCGGAACTCCAGATGCGGAGCCATGCGCGCGGCGGAACCGATGTCGCTTTGCAGCTCGAAGGAGGTGATGGACAGATCGGACGTTCCGCCGCCGATGTCGATGGTCGCCACCCGGATGCAGGGGCGGTTCTGATATTCCGGGCGGGGCTGCCCGATGAGGGAACAGAGGAGCTGGGCGTCGCCCTGAAACTTTCTCGTGATCTCATTATAGATGTATACCAGCTGGGTGCAGGTCGCCTCGTCCCAGTTGCAGCGGACCTGTGGGCTGGTGCGGTAGTCGGCACGGCGTCCGTTGGTCGGGCGTGCCGTGCCTTCGGTATAGAAGTTTTGCCAGCCGAGCGTTTCCCACAGCACGCGGACAGCCCATTTCGCCCAGCGGCGGTAGATGCGCTGCTCGGCGATGGGCATGCCTGCCGGAACCGTGAAGATGACCTGACGCAGGCGGCGCGGCACGTCCGAGACATCCCGCCGTCCGCGCTGTCCGGGCGAGTTGATGGTCAAAAGGGCCTGCTGGAGGATTTCCACAAGCAGGAACATCATCAGGGAGGAACGGGTGAAGAGGGATTCGAAGGCGGGATCGCGTTCCTGACGCTTCAGAATTTTGTTGCGGAGGAAGAGCTTGTCTTCCATGCAGCAGAGCGGGGTTCCGCTGGCGTTGACCCGCTGGGGGAGCGGCCCGCGCGTGACGTACGGCTCGCCCTGCCCCTGCGTGTTGAACCGCCAGCTTTGTTGCCAGTCCCGTTCGTCCCAGAGGTAGCGTTTGGGGCTGGACATGCCGGTTGTTCCCTCGGCGCAGGCGGAAAGGGTGGAGAGGCGCACCGCCTCGGGACCAATGCGGACGGGAGAGGGCCACGCGAAGGCGGCTGTCCTGCGCCCGGAGCGGCGGCTCAGGGCCTCGTTGCCGAAACGTATTTCGGAAAATTCCACGCGGGTTTCAAATGGCTCCGTGTAAACGTGCTGGGGCTGATCCATGTCCCGCAGCTGGAGCAGGTAGCTGTCGTTCAGGTTTGTCGCGCTCTGGGCGCGGGTTTCCACCAGAATGCCCGTTGTCCGGGAGTTGCCGATATCGAGCACGAGATCAACGTCGATGGGAGCGTGGTGTTCCGGGTTGATGACGTAGACCTTCACCCCCCGGATGGCGTGATGCAGCACTTCCATGAGCGTGATGTAGCTGGCGAGATACTGCATGGTGGGACCGTCGTCGTCGGCCCGCCTGCGGCTCTTTTTCCCAAAGGCGTCCCACACGCTTCTGATCCACGCGTCGATCCAGCTTTCATTCAGAAACCACGCGTTGTCTCTGGGCTGGTATGCCAGCCGGAACTGGGCGTGGGAGCTGACGTCGTTGGGCGAGATCGCGCAGTAGCGGGAAAGCTCGTCGTTGCCCGGCTCCTCCACCTGCATGTCAAAGGCCAGCACGATGCGGAGGGTGTCCGGCTTGGCCCTGTCCAGACTGAACCGGGCGCGGGACCAGTTGCTCGGGCCTTTTTCCACCCGGCTTTCGTCGTCGTTTTCCCAGAGCTGATCGCGTTCGCGCAGGAAGGGGACGGGAATCCATTGATCCAGCCAGCATTCAAGCACCTTCAGGCCGTCGAGACTGTAGATGCCCGCCGCGTCCCTTTGATCCACCGCCTCGCCGCTGATGGCATGGGTGTATTCCCCCTCTTTTTCGACAAGCGGGTAGAGGTGGGCGCGGGAAGTTCCGTCGGCATCGGTTTCCATACGTTCGAGAAAAGGCCTGCGGATGCGGGGAAGGGCGGCGAGGCTCTGCTCGAAATCGAGAAGCTGGGGGCAGCCTCCCGGAATAAGGCTGATACGATCCTTGTACTTGGGCATTTCAAACATGGTTTACCTTCCGCATGAGTTGACCCGGATAAAGGGGATTTCTCTGGACTGGCGTCCGCCTTCGGCATCGGTGAAGACCCACGAGCAGGGGGTCTTCTGCCCCGAACCCGTGCAGACCATTTCCGCAGAACCCCACTGTGCGCCGTCGGAGCAGTAGCCCCCCTGTGAATTGACGTGGAGGACGCCGTTGTCGAGTCTGGCCTTTGCCGAGCCTGTGCAGAGCCGGCCCTGTGTGAAATCGTCGATATAGCGTTTTCCCTGTCCGCCGCCCTTGCCGAAGCAGAAGCATTCCTTGATGGTGCGCTGGCTGTAATACTCGGGGCGCGTGCCTTCCCAGCAGCCTTCGAGAAAGTCGAGGCTGCCGGTCTGCTTGGCCTCCGGCGGAATGTTCAGCGGATCTCCGGGTTTCGGTTTTGCCTGCCTGGGTTTTTCCGGCTTCGGCTTCTCGGGCTTCGTCGGTTCGGGCCTGACCTGTTCCGGTTTTGGCTTTTCCTGCTTCGGCTTTTCCGGTTTTGCCGGTTTTTCCGGTTCCCCGGGCTTTTCCTTCCCGGGGTCAGGAACAGGCTCCGGCTTTGCCTCCTGAAGGGGAAGCAGCTGCCAC
>CAZIFC010000026.1:20194-31620 GCA_964538355.1 uncultured Lawsonia sp.
CCCGGGGTCAGGAACAGGCTCCGGCTTTGCCTCCTGAAGGGGAAGCAGCTGCCACAAGTGCACCTGTTCTTCTTTCTTCGGGGCAACGGGCGTGGCCGGCTGCGTATCCGGCTGTACGGCTGCGGGCTGCTTCGGCGTTTCTTCCTGTCCGGGCGTTTCCGCCGACGGGAGCAGCTGCCAGAGCTGCGACTGCGGCTCGGCTGGCTGTGCCGGAGTGGTCGGCTGGGCGGGGACGGCGGGCTGAACCGGAACAGGAACCGCGGGGGCTTCCGGGGTGGTGGGAGCGGGCTGCGTTGTGGAGGGCGTCTGCGGGGTTTCCGGGGAAGGCGTTATCACAAGGCCCGGAACCGTTGGCGCGGCTGTGCCGGGAGTGATGATGACGGTCCCGGGAGCGACTGTTCCGGGGGTAGCTGTCCCGGGGGTAGCTGTCCCGGGCGCAACCGCACCGGGCGTTGCCGTGCCGGGGGTGGAGGGCGTCTGCTGCGTCTGCGGTTCGGGAGCGTTTTCCACTTCCTGAAAGGCCCCTGCTCCCAGCGGGATGAGGGCGAGGGCGCACACGCAGAGGCCGCGCACGAAGAGAAGGGAGTGTTTCATTGCCGTTATCCTCATTGCAGTCTGGAGAATTGCGCCTTCCATTGTGCGCTGGCAGGCGACTTGCCGAAGCACAGGGCCGCGCCGCCCTCATCGGTACAATGGATTTCCATGGCGTTGTAGGGAGTCTTGCCCTGACAGCGGCTTTCGCTTGCATGAAGCACAAGCTGTCCGTTTTCGAAGGTTGCCTCGACCGTGCCGCGGCAGAGGTCGTTGCGTTCCCGGATTTCAAGGGTTCCCTTGCCGTTGTGGTCAAAAACGTATTCCATGACCAGGGGTTCCTTGGTCGTGCTGTTCACCAGTCCGGTCCTGCACCGCCACCTTCCTTCAAGAAAGGCAAGATCGTCCTTTTTTTCAGGAAGGACAAGCGGCTCGCCCTGCGGTTCTTCCGGCGTTTTCTGCGCGGGGGCGGCCGGGATGCACTGGGCCGCGCGTGCCGTGAGCGTTTCCTTGAGCGCGGCAAGCTCCTGTTCGGTTGCGGCGTTGCGCTCCTTGAGCTTGGAAAGCCGGGCGTCTTCAGCCGCTGTGGAGCTGAAAGGCAGGGCGGGCGCGTGGAACCATGTGGTGCCGGAAAGCGCGGGCCAGCCACCAAAGCTGGTCACGAGAACCCAGAGCAGGAGGAGCAGGAGAAGCAGCGGCAGCAGCCACCAGAGCCAGCCTCCGCCCCGGGTACGGTTTTCGGCAGGGGCGGGTGCGGGGGCAGGTTCCGGCCTCGGCGCGGCGGGTTCTTCCCCGGCGGCTGCGGGTTCCGGGACGGCAGCGGGGGCAAGGGAGGCGATACGGGCAAGATCCTGCGGTTCCGCACCGGGGGTTCCCGGCCCGAATCCCCAGCAGACGAGAACAGGTTGATCGCCGACAAGAAAGATATTTTTTTCATCGGGATAACGCAGGGCCAGCTCAAGGATATGACCGCCCACGACGCGGGATTGCTCCTGCGCGTTCTGGAGCTGGCGGGAGATCCTGCTGATTTCGCCCGCCATGCCCAGCAGCCGGGAGCGGACGGCGTTTTGCTTTTCGGCGGGAAGTTCGGGCAGCGCGCGGACGGCCCCCTGAACCGGGGTATACCAGTCGATGCAGTTGTCTGCGGGGTTGGTGACAGGTTCGGCGAAAAGAAGGACGTAGTTGTCGCCCAGCTCCTGACGCAGCAGCCGGGACAGCTGGGGGTAGCTGTCCATGACGATGATGCCCTGATACGCCAGTGCGTGCATCTGGTGTTTTGGGGTTGTGGCAATGAGGGTTCCGTTCATGTCGAAAAGGCCTCCGGCGGCAGAAGGTGCGGGGATGCGTCGCGGCTATTGGGCGTTCATCGTGACGGCGATGCCGCAGGATTGCAGGAATGCGACGAGATCGGCGGCGGAAAGGGCGATGGATGCCTGCCGGTAGCTGTCCTCATCCAGCGTGATCATGGTATTGATCCCCACGAGTTCGCCTCGGGTGTTGACGAGAGGGCCTCCGCTGTTTCCGGGAGAAATCGGGGCGGTGTGCACGATCAGCATGGGCGACCGGGCGAGCGTTGCGCTGACGACACCGTCGCTGTACGAAAGCTCCGGCACGGCAAGGGCATTGTTTCCCTGAATGAATGCCTGATATTTCGGATCGTTTTGCGAAATGACGTAGGGAAATCCCCATGCGCCGATTTTTTCCGTGCGCTGTACCGCAGCCCGGAAGGGCAGGACGGGGATATACGTATCGGCAGGGACGGAAACGCGCAGTGCCGCATAATCCCGTTCGGCATCGCCGCTTGCCTTGAGGAGCGTCCCCCTGACCGGGCGTTTCAGCTTCTGGTTGGTGACGAGGATGGCCTTTGAACCGTTTTCGATGACATGGCGGTTGGTGACGACGACACCGGGGGCAACAAAAAAGCCGGAGCCGGTTTCTACGCTTCCGTCCGTGCCGAGGCTGACGATGAAGACGCAGGCCTCTTCCACGGACGATACGGCTGTTGCGGCGGGCTGCTGCGGGGGCGCGGCGGACGCGGGCGTGGGGGCGGGCGTCGGGGTCGCCGCTACGGGCGGCGTACCCGCCATAAGCTCCCTCACTTCACAGGGAGAGGCCGAGAGCCATGACTCCAGCCTTTCCTTTTCCACGGACAGGGCGTCGGCCTTGGCTTTTTCCTGCTCCAGCAGGATCTGCCTCTGTTCCGGCACGGCCCTGTGGCGAGCGTGCAGGCTGTAGAGCGATGCGGCAATGCCGAGCAGGAGGGCAAGGGAGAGGATGAGGGGCCAGAACGCCCGAGTGCGCTTGCGTTCTGGAAGGGGGGGCTGATGCATGGGCGTCTCCATAAGGAACAGGCTTTTGAGAGACTCAAAAAAAGAAGGGGACGTGCGACTCTGCCTGCAATGACAGATTCGGTAATCCCCTCTCGGTTATGCGCTTCGGCTTCGCAACAATCCGCTATACTGCGTAATCGGCTACCCTTTCCAAACAAGCGGTGGAAGCGTTGCAAAGCATTTCGATTTCCCTGGACTGGGCGATTTCCCGGGCTTCAGCGGCCTTCTTTTCGCTTTCAAGCTGGTCAACCTTGTTGCTCAGCCGTGCCGTGCGCTGCTGCGCCTTCTTGAGCGTCACATTGGCTTCCCGCTTGCGGGCCTTCTGTTCGGTAGGGCTTGCCTGCTTGCCGGACGCTGTGGATACCGTTGCCGTATTGGAGGCGATGGCCCGCTGTTCCTGAGTCAGGGCATCCTGATACTGCTTTTCCAGATCCCGGCCCTGGGCTACGGCATTGCCGAGCAGCGAGGCCGCTTCCCTGGTTCCCGAACGGATTTCCGCATACATGCTTCTGAGCTGATCCTGCGTGATGCGCTTTTCCTTATATCCTTTGATCAGCAGGCTGAACTGCTTTTCGTAGCACTGGAGGGACGTGCGCGCGGAGGCACTGACGATGTCAAGGCCGGCGATATCGCCGTCGAGATCCCGCAGGTAGCTGGACATGCGGGCGTTTTCATCGGCAATCTGACGCTTTTTCGCAATCATGTTCCCTGCGACGCCGCCGGCAACGCCGCCGGCAGCGGCTCCGACAAGGGCCCCTTCCACCTTGCCTGTCGTCAGCGCGCCAACCACGCCGCCGAAGAGGGCACCCAGCGCGGCCCCGCCAACCGTCTGGTTGGTTGTGCTGGTTTCGTCGTCACGAAGCTTCTGGATGGGATCGTAGCACTGGGGATAGTAGTTTACGAGGGTTTCCTGTTTTCCGTACTTGCTGGAACAGCCGCACAGTGTCGATACCATAAACGCCAATACAAGCAGAAAAACCAATGGATTACGCATTCGCCACGCTCCTTGGAAGGTCCTTTCCCAGAGATCGAAACCAGTGGAACAAAATCGCCGAATATACTCTATTTGTTGGTATAAGCCATTGTATAAAAAAAGCAAGGAAGAGGAAAACAGCTCATAAAGCCAGCAGGTTGAATGCATGTCCCCTGGCAAGAGCGGTGCTTGTCCGCCGCTTCGGGGTGTAGCTTCCCTCCGGCGGTCCGAGGGTTGGTACGGACGTGCCGTCTTTGTTGTTTCATAACTATATTTTATTATAGATGTTCTTTGTGCTGGAAAAGCCCGTTCCCCCGAACCGTGCTCTGGCGTCAGTATGGATTTTTGAAAAAAATGCACATCCGAACACTTTTTTTGTTGACAGCCGATCGTGTTTTTTATAAACAGTTCTGGCTGTGCAGCTGAAGCAAACAGAAGCACCGCAAAACAGACGTCCCCATCGTCTAGCCGGCCCAGGACAGCGGCCTTTCACGCCGTCAACAGCGGTTCAAATCCGCTTGGGGACGCCATCTGAAGATTCAGAGGCGCATCACGATATCCGAGAAATCGGGAAGAGTGGTGCGCCTTTCGCGTTTTGTGCCTTCGAGGTGGCGTGCGGGGGCGAGAGGGCGTTTTGCCTTTTTCCTGTGGCGCGCATATTTTTCCGATTTCCGATTCAGGCACTTCGAACAGGGTGATGCCAAACAAAGGGGAGCACCGTTTCCGGTACTCCCTTTTGTTTGGGGAAGCGGAGGCTTTCCGTTTCCGAGGCCATATCCTGCCTTGATCAGGCCTTGAGGTTCTTGAGGGCGGCGGCGCATTCGGCACTGCCGAGATCCGCGCCTTTCTTGTACCAGATTGCGGCCTCCTTGGGATCGGCCTTGACGTCCGTTCCCTTTTCATACATCTGCCCGAGCTTCAGGCAGGCGGCCATATCGCCGGCATTTGCGGCCTTCTTGTAGTAGTCGAGAGCCTTGTCCTTGTTTTGATCCACGCCGTAACCCTTGGCATAGAGATCGCCAATCGCGCTGTAGGCCACCGAATAGCCCTGATCGGCAGCCTTCTGGAACCAGCTCATGGCCGAGGCGTAGTCCTTCTTTCCTTCCATGCCCAGCTGCCCCAGCTTGGCTTGCGCGGCGGCATAGCCCTGATTGGCGGCGGCGGTGAAGAGTTCGGTTGCCTTGTCCATGTCCTTTTTCACGCCCCGGCCCAGCTCATACATCTGTCCGAGCAGGTACTGGGCGTCGGGGTGGTTCATTTTGGCGAGAGGTTCCACAATGATGAAGGCTTCCTCATAGCTGCCGCCATCATAGGCTTTCTGGGCCTGCTGGACCGTGGGTGCGGGAGTGGCGGCCTCCGGCTGCGGAACGGCGGGTTGGTTGGGTGCGGCTTTCGCAGGCTGCGTATGCTCTTCCAGAGCCAGTGCTTCAGCCGCTGGAGCAAGAGAAAGCAGCGTGACGGCGACCAGTGCGGGAAGAACAAGTCGTGTATCCATCATGAAGACAGACCTCCTGTGGGGATGGGGATTGCGGAGCTCTTTTCCTGTAGGAGGAGTCGCACTCCTTGCCCCGAAAGAAAAACGACTCTTTGGCTAGAGGTCAATGATTTACGGAACGCCCTTCCCTGCATAAGGAAGAAGGCCCGGTGCAGGGCCTTCTTTCCGCCGGAGCTATTGCCCGGGGAAGTGCTTGTCCAAAGCCATATTTAACTTCAGGACATTGACGAGAGGGATGCTGCCGAGCAGGCCACCCGGCGTTTCCGTCAGCTCTGAGACAAGTTCCTGGAGGCGTTTTTTGTCCACCCCTCTGGCTGCGGCGACGCGGTCAAGCTGGTATTCGGCGGCTTCCAGAGAAATGTGCGGGTCCACGCCTGCGCCCGAGGCCGTGGCGAGATCCGCGGGAAGCTTGTGTTCGGGGTTCGCGCCGTAGCGGGCGATGTCCCGTTCCGCCCGTTCCCGAAGTTCCTTGCTGGCGGGGGAAAGGTTGCTGCCGCCGGTTGCGGCGGCGTTGTAATCCACCGCGGAAGGGCGCGGCCAGAAGTAGCCGGGTTGGGTGAAGGGCTGTGCGATGAGGGCACTGCCGACAAGCTCGCCCTTTTCGTTATGGATCAGCGAGCCGTTTGCCGAGAAGGGCACGAAGGTTTGCCCGATGCCAAGAATAAGCAGCGTGTACAGAACGCAGCAGACGAACATGGTGGCAGCGACCAGCCGGAGGTTGATCCAGAGCTGGGCCGCAAGGCCGATGGAAGACGTGTTTGCCGTCATGACAGGTGCTCCAGAGCCAGAGGCTCGGTAGGTTGGGAGGAGACGCCGGAGCGTTCCCGGATTGGTTAGAACAGGCCGCACAGGGCGATGTCGATAAGTTTGATGCCGGCGAAGGGGACGAGTACCCCGCCCAGCCCATACACCAGCAGGTTGTGCCGCAGGATGGCATCCGCCTTCATGGGGCGGTATTTCACACCCTTGATGGCGATGGGGATCAGCAGCGGAATGATGATCGCGTTGAAGATCAGGGCGGAGAGGATCGCGCTTTGCGGCGTGCCCAGCCCCATGACGTTCAGGGCGGAAAGCTGCGGGATCGCCAGTATGAACATGGCGGGGATGATGGCAAAATATTTTGCCACGTCATTCGCTATGGAGAAGGTGGTCAGCGCGCCCCGGGTCATGATCAGCTGCTTGCCGATTTCGATCACCTCGATAAGCTTGGTGGGGTCGCTGTCGAGGTCGACCATGTTGCCCGCTTCCTTGGCGGCCTGCGTGCCGGAGTTCATGGCAACGCCGATATCGGCCTGCGCCAGCGCGGGGGCATCGTTGGTGCCGTCTCCCATCATGGCGATCAGGCGTCCGGCGGCCTGCTCCTTGCGGATATAGGCCAGCTTGTCTTCGGGGCGGGCTTCGGCGATGAAGTCGTCCACGCCCGCCTCGTGCGCGATGGCGGCGGCTGTAAGAGGATTGTCGCCGGTCACCATGACGATGCGGATGCCCATGGCGCGGAGCCGCTCGAAACGTTCCCGGATGCCGGGCTTGAGGATGTCTGCAAGGGCCACCACGCCGAGCACCCTTTCATTGAGGATCACCACAATGGGCGTGCTGCCCTGGCTTGCCACCGCGTCAACGGTTTCGCCGAGGGTTTCGGGAAGCGGTGCGTCCATCCGCTTGACGCAGCTGACGATGGCATCGGAAGCACCCTTGCGGTAGAGCGTGCCGTCCGGCAGCTCAAGGCCGCTGAGACGTGACTGCGCGGTAAAGGGAATGACCCTGGAGCCGGGAATCTCGTGCGGAGCGTTTGCGCCGAGCACTTTTCGGGCCAGTGCCACAATGGATTTGCCCTCGGGGGTCGCGTCGCCGAAAGAGGCGTTCATGGCGGCGGCCGCCAGCTCTTCCTGCGAAATGCCCGGCATGGGATGGAAGCTCATGGCCTGCCGGTCACCCATCGTAATGGTTCCGGTCTTGTCGAGCAGGAGGGTGTCGATGTCGCCCGCCAGCTCCACGGCCTTGCCGCTTTTGGCCAGCACGTTCGCGGAAAGGGCGCGATCCATACCGGCCAGGCCAATGGCGGCGAGCAACGCTCCGATGGTGGTGGGGATCAGGCAGACGAGCAGGGCGATGAGCGTGGGAATCGGCAGTTCCACATGGAAGTAGAGCCCCATCGGGTAGAGCGTGCCCGTGACCAGCAGAAAGGCCAGCGTCAGGCCCGCAAGGGTTACGGTCAGGGCGCATTCGTTGGGGGTCTTCTGGCGCACGGCCCCTTCGACCAGCGAGATCATGCGGTCGAGGAAGGAGTCTCCGGGGGCGGCGGTGATGCGGATGGTGATGGAGTCCGAGAGTACGCGGGTTCCTCCGGTCACGCCGGAGCGGTCGCCGCCAGCCTCGCGGACTACGGGCGCGGATTCGCCGGTGATGGCGGATTCGTCCACGCTGGCGGCCCCTTCCACCACTTCGCCGTCGGTAGGGATGTACTCCCCGGCTTCGACGACCACCAGATCGCCCTGCACCAGCAGATCCGACGTGGTTGCAACACGTTTTCCGTCGACCAGCTTTCTGGTTTCGGTTTTGGAACGGGTCTGCTTCAGGGTATCGGCCTGAGCCTTGCCCCGCGCCTCGGCCAGAGCTTCCGCAAAATTGGCGAAGAGCACGGTAATCCACAGGACAGCCGTTACCGCCAGCGTGTAGCCGAGGGAAGGGCTGCTGTTCAGCGCATCCATCACGCAGGTGAGCGTGGTGAGCAGCGCGCCGATTTCCGTAATGAACATGACGGGGTTGTCCATCATGGCTCGGGGATTGAGCATGGTGAAGGAGCGGAAAAAGGCGATTTTGACGAGTTCGCCCTCAAACAGGGAGGGGCGGCGGCTTGCCCGGCGATCACCTTGTGTAGCATTCGTTGCGTTCATAGAGACGGTTCCTTTTCTGCAATCGTGAATCAGTTCGCGGTGAACCCGACGACATTGACGAGATGATCCGCAATGGGGCCGAGGACGGCGGCGGGCATGAAGAGCAGGGCACCCACAAAGATTACGCAGCCAAACAGCACATAGCCGAACAGGGGCGTATCGGTCCGCAGGGTTCCGGCGTTTTCTGGAGCGGCCTTCTTGGAGGCCAGGGAGCCGACGATTGCCAGAGGGAAGATGATGGGGATGAAGCGGTTGAGCAGCATGACCAGCCCGGTCGCCACGTTCCACGCCACGGTGTTGTCGCCAAGGCCCTCGAAACCTGAGCCGTTGTTGGCGGAAGCCGAGGTAAATTCGTAGAGGATTTCCGAAAAACCGTGGAAGCCGCTGTTCAGCACGCTATCCGCGCCCCACGGGGTGGCGGCGAAGAGGGCTGTCCCGCCGAGAATGAGCAGCGGATGGGCCAGCACGCCGAGCAGGGCGAATTTCATCTCGCGGGTTTCCACCTTCTTGCCCAGATACTCGGGAGTACGCCCCACCATCATGCCGCTGATGAACACGGCAATGATGATGTACAGGAACATGTTCACGAAGCCGACGCCCACGCCGCCAAACGTGGTGTTGAGCCACATGCCGACCATTGGAACAAGGCCCGCCAGCGGGTTCAGGCTGTCGTGCATGCAGTTGACGGAGCCGTTGCTTGTGGCGGTGGTGAATACGCTGTAGGCCGGGCCGGCGGTGATGCCGAAACGCAGTTCCTTGCCTTCCAGATTGGGGCTTTCGGCAATGGGCAGGCTGTGGAATGCGGCGGCGGGGCTGCTTTCAAGGTACACGGCAAAGCCGATCTTGATGATCATGAACGAGAGCATGACGGCAAAGATCACGGCGGCATGCTTCATACGCCCGGTAATGCGCCCGAACATCCAGACGCAGCCCATCGGAATGACCACAAGGCAGATGGTTTCCACACAGTTGGTGAAGAAGCTGGCGTTCTCAAAGGGGTGGGTTCCGTTGGGACCGAAGAAGCCGCCGCCGTTCGTGCCGAGATCCTTGATGGTGAGGAAGGCCGCCACCGGGCCGCGGGCGATGGTCTGCTTCATCCCTTCAAGCGTGGTGGCGACGGCGGAACCGTCCAGCGTCATGACCAGGCCGCCGAGCACCAGAATGGTGGCGGCGACGACGCAGAGGGGAATGAGCACGAGAAAGGTGGCGCGCATCAGATCCATATAGAAGTTGCCGAACTCCGCCTTTCCGCTCAGGCCCCGGGCGATGGCCGTCAGCACGCAAAGCCCGGTGGCGGGCGTGACGAACTGGAGCCACATGATCGCGAACAGCTGCGAGAAGTAGCTCATCGCCTGTTCGCCGGAATAGTGCTGGAGGTTCGTATTGGAAGTGAACGAGGCCGCCGTATTGAAGATGAGGCTCGGCTCCAGTGCGCCCATGCCGTCCGGGTTCAGCGGCAGAACCTGCTGAAGCCCCAGAATGATGAAGGCCACGGTAAAGATGACGGCGTTGAACAGGAGCATGGACAGGGCGTACTGTTTCCAGCCTTGACCCTCCATGACGCGCTGCCCGCCGATCCGGACAAAAAGCGCGTCAAGCGTACAGCGGAATCCGGTTTTCTTTTCCGGGGCGGTCATGCCCCACGCGGCGAGCTTTCCGACCGGCCATGAGATGGCAATCGAAAGCAGAATGAGCAGTGCGGGAAAAACAAATGGCAACATGGCGTCTTCCGTTATTTTTGTTCAGTATGCAGAATGATGTGGACAAGGTAACAGATGCAGAAAACGAGCGCGGCTCCTGCGATATACAGCATGGACGTTCCCTTTATATTTTGTCGCAGAGATAGGTTAGGGCAAACATGCACACGAAGACGACAAGCCCGAGAAGTAACATTTCAATAAACATCCAGTCCTCCAAATGGTTTTGATCCGTAGCCTCCCCATGTCGGCACGTCGGTTTTCCCTGTCTTTCGGAAACCGCGCGTTTTTCCGGCATGAGGAACGAACATAAAAAAGCAATCGCCGTGCCATACGGGATTTGTGTGAAATAACACTGTCTAAGCGCATTTGAGCCTGTTCAGGGGTCGTGAAAAAGGCAATCCGAGGCTCTTTTTACCGTGCATTTTGCAATGTTTTTCTTCTTGGGAGGAACAGCCGCCGCGAGTACAGCCCGCGGAAGAGGAAAAAAGAGCCGGAGGAGGCGAAACCCCGTGTAATAGCACCGTGTTCTGGGCTTGGCAGGGGGGATGGCCCGGAAGCTCCCGGGAGGGGATTCCCGGGGGCAACGGCTTGACGTCTCGCGCCAGTGTCGTATGTTGTGCTGCGCCACGGGCCGATTCCGTGGCGGATTCAGTCAAAAGGATACGCACATGGGCAAAAGTCTCATTATCGTGGAATCTCCCGCCAAGGTGAAGACCATCAAGAAATTTTTGGGTCCCGGCTATCTGGTGCAGGCCAGTGTGGGCCATATCCGCGATCTGCCCAAAAGCAGCATCGGCGTGGATGAAGCCAACGATTTCGCCCCGAACTACGAAGTTATTCAGGGCAAGGAAAAAGTTGTGCAGGCTCTGCGTGATGCGGCTTCCAAGGTGGACACCATCTATCTGGCCCCTGACCCCGACCGGGAAGGGGAGGCCATCGCCTGGCACGTCGCCGAACTGGTGAAGGACAAGAACCCCAACGTCAAGCGTATCCAGTTCAACGAAATCACCTCCCGCGCCGTGCACGAGGCCCTTGAGCATCCCCGGGATCTCAACGTCAACCTCTTTGACGCGCAGCAAGCCCGCCGCGTGCTTGACCGTCTGGTCGGCTACAAGATTTCCCCGCTTCTCTGGAAGAACGTCAAGCGCGGCATTTCCGCCGGACGCGTCCAGTCCGTGGCCTTGCGCCTCATCGTCGAGCGCGAGGAGGAACGGCAGGCCTTCGTGCCCGAGGAATACTGGCTGTTCAAGGCCCTTCTGGAAGGTGCCGTCCCGCCGCCGTTCAAGGCCGAACTGTGGAAGGTCGAGGGCAAGAAGCCCGCCATCCCCGATGCCGCCACCGCCGACGCCCTTGAAAAGGCCATGAAGTCCGCGCCGTTTACGGTTGCCTCCATCGAGGAAAAGGAACGCAGCCGTGCCCCGCAGCCGCCGTTCATCACCTCCACGCTTCAGCAGGCCGCCAACCAGCGTCTCGGCTACCCCGCCAAGCGCACCATGAACATCG
>CAZIFC010000027.1:0-30488 GCA_964538355.1 uncultured Lawsonia sp.
CGAAGACAACGGCAACGTGGACATGCCCGGCTTCAAGGGCAAGTTCGCCGACTGGACGCATCCCGTTTCCCAGACGCCCATGCTGAAGATGCAGCATCCCGAGTATGAAACCTGGATCGACGGGCCTCACGGAGCCGCAGGCGTATCCTGTGCCGACTGCCACATGCCCTACCAGCGCGAGGAAGGCAAGAAGATGTCCAGCCACTGGTGGACCTCTCCCCTGCGTGACCCCGAACTGCGGGCCTGCCGTCAGTGCCATTCCGACAAGAGTGCCGAGTATCTGCGCGGACGCATCGAGTACACGCAGGACAAGACCTACAAGCAGCTTCTCGTGGCGCAGGAATACTCCGTGCGTGCCCATGAAGCCGTGCGCCTCGCCCTCGAGTACACCGGCGAAAAGCCCGCCGATTACGACCAGCTGATCATTCAGGCCAAGGAAGGCGTCCGCAAGAGCCAGATGTTCTGGGACTTCGTCTCCGCCGAAAACAGCGTGGGCTTCCACAACCCCGCCAAGGCTCTCGACACGCTGACCACCTCCATCACCCTGAGCCAGGACGCCATCAATGCGGCTCTGAAGGCGACCAACTACGCCATCGCGCCCAAGCTTGAAGGCGACATCAAGCATCTCGTACCGCCGATCCTCAAGATGAGCCGCAAGCTCCAGCAGGATCCCGAATACCTGAAGACCCATCCGTGGCTCGGCTACCTGAAGCCGCTCCCGCAGGCCGAACAGGTATGGGAAGGCAACAAGAAGATCCGCTAACCCCATAACGACAAAGGGCAGGGATGCGTCCCTGCCCTTCCCATCCGCAACCCTTCTACCTTTTCCACTCCTTCCGCACGGGGGAAGCAGTCCAACCCCTGTTTCCCCTGCAAGAAAAGCCGCCCGAATACGCTTCGGACGGCTTTTCCGCATCGTGCCGCCACCGCTTCCCCCACCTGCCCCTTTTGGGGGAGGACAGGGAGCGGGGAACCGCGGGGCACGTTCAGAGGGGGAGGAGCCGCTGGCCCTTCCCCGTCCCGTTATTCCTTTTCTTCCTTCTTGTCCTTGGCTTCTTCGCGAAGGCGCAGGCCCAGCTCGCGAAGCTGCTTAGCGGACACGGTGTCGGGAGCATTCGTCATCAGGCAGGTCGCCTTCTGCGTCTTGGGGAAGGCGATGACGTCGCGGATGGACGGCGACTTGCTCATCAGCATCACCAGACGGTCAAGGCCGAAGGCAATGCCGCCGTGCGGCGGCGCACCGTGTTCCAGAGCCTGAATGAAGTAGCCGAACTGCGACTCGTAGGACTCCTTGGAGAAGCCGAGGGCCTCGAACATGCGACGCTGCACCGAGGCTTCATGGATACGGATGGAACCGCCGCCCACTTCGTTGCCGTTCAGCACCATGTCGTAGGCACGGGCCTTGGTCGCCGCCGGATCGGACACCATCTTTTCGAGATCGCCGTCCTTGGGGGCGGTGAAGGGATGGTGGCAGGCGACATAGCGGTCTTCCTCTTCGCTGTATTCATACAGCGGGAAGTCCGTCACCCACAGGAAATTCCAGGCGTCTTCGGGAATCAGGCCGAGCTTTTCGCCCAGATGCACACGGAGGTTGCCGAGGGCCGCGTTCACCATACCCGGCTCGCCGGCCTGGAAGAACACGATATCGCCCACGGTCAGGCCAAGGGCCTCAACCAGCCCGGCACGCTCCTCTTCGGAGAGGAACTTGGCGATGGGGGACTGCCATTCGTTGTCGCGGATCTTGATCCACGCCAGACCCTGCGCCCCGTAAATCTTCACGAATTCGGTAAGCTCGTCGATTTCCTTGCGGCTCAGGCCTTCGCCGCCGGGCACGCGCATGGCTTTCACCAGCTTGGCGGAGGCAAACAGCTTGAAGCCGGAGTTCCTGACGATGGGGGTCACGTCCTGAAGCTCAAGGCCAAAACGGGTATCGGGCTTGTCCACGCCGTAGCGGGCCATGGCCTCATCCCATGTGATGCGGGGGAAGGGGCTGGGGATGTCCACGCCCATCGCTTCCCTGAAGGCCCGGACCATCAGGCCTTCGGCCATGTCCATGACCACCTTCTCGTCCGCAAAGCTCATTTCAATGTCGACCTGCGTGAATTCCGGCTGACGGTCGGCGCGGAGGTCTTCGTCGCGGAAGCAGCGGGCGATCTGGAAGTAGCGGTCAAGCCCGGCCACCATGCAGAACTGCTTGAACTGCTGGGGAGACTGCGGCAGCGCGTAGAACTGCCCGTGGTTCAGGCGGGAGGGGACAAGGTAGTCGCGCGCGCCTTCGGGGGTGGACTTGGTCAGAATGGGCGTCTCGACTTCGAGGAAGCCCTGTTCGGACAGGCCGTTGCGGATCGCCATGGCGGTACGGCTGCGCAGTTCGAGGTTGCGGGCCATGCGCGGGCGGCGCAAGTCGAGGTAACGCCACTGGAGGCGCAGGTTTTCGCCCGCCTCCACGCGATCCTCGATCTGGAAGGGCGGGGTCTTGGAGGTGTTCAGCAGCTTCCAGTCGCTGACCACGACTTCGACTTCACCGGTCTTGAGGTTGGGGTTCACCATGCCCTCGGGACGGGGACGCACCTTGCCCTTCAGCGCAAGCACATATTCCGAACGCAAGGCCCCGGCCTTTTCATGGGCTTCGGGGGCGTATTCGGGGCTGAACACCACCTGCGTCAGGCCATAGCGGTCACGCAGGTCGACAAAGATAAGGCCGCCGTGGTCACGGCGGTACTGCACCCAACCCATCAGGCAGACTTCCGCCCCATTGTCCACGCCCGTCAGTTCGCCGCAGGTGTGGGTACGCGTCCAGTCGCCGAGCGACTGGCAGGCAACCGTCTGTTCCTTCAGTTCTTCACTCATGCCAACATTCCTTATGCAAAGCTATTTCTGAATCCGGGCCACGACATCGGCAAAGGCCACGGATGCCTGCTCGCCGCTGTCCATATTCTTGAGCATGACCGTCTGGGCGGCAAGCTCGTCTTCGCCAATGAGAAGGCTGAACCGTGCGCCGGACTTGCCGGCCTGACGCATCGCGCTCTTGATGCTGCGGGCTGCGAAAGCCATTTCGCCGCGGAATCCGGCATCACGCAGGGCCTGCGCCAGCGCGTAGGCGGAGTCGCGGGCGGCATCGGCAAGCACGACCACATAAAAATCGGGACGGACAAGCTCTTCTTCCCGCTTCGGCAGGAGCAGCGCAAGGCGTTCCATGCCGCAGGCAAATCCCAGCCCCGGCACATTGGGTCCGCCGAGCTGCGAGACAAGCCCGTCGTAACGTCCGCCGCCGGCAACCGTGCCCTGTGCGCCGATCTGGTCGGAAACGATTTCAAAGGTGGTGCGGGTGTAGTAGTCCAGCCCGCGCACCAGCCGGTGGTTGATCTCGTAAGGCACCTTTTCCGCGTCCAGCAGGCGGCGCACCGTATCGAAATGGGCGGCGCAGTCGGGACAGTTGTGATCGAGGATCTTCGGAGCGGCAGCCGTGTGCTCCTTGCAGGAGGGAACCTTGCAGTCCAGCACGCGGAGCGGATTGGTCACCATGCGGCGGCGGCAGTCCTCACACAGGGCGGCGTCGTCCAGCTCGGAGAGCCACTTGCGGAGCGTCTCGCGATAAAGGGGGCGGCAGGTGGGGCAGCCCAGCGAGTTGAGCTGAAGGCTCAGGCCCTTGAGTCCGATGGCCTCGAGAAAGCGCATCGCCATGGTGACGAGTTCGGCGTCCGCATACGGCTCGGAAGGCCCGAGGCATTCGCAGTTGATCTGATGGAACTGCCGCATGCGTCCCTTCTGCGGACGTTCGTAGCGGAACATCGGCCCGACGGTGAACAGCTTGGTCACGGCATCCGTGCTGCGGCCGCTTTCGATGTAGGCGCGCATGACCCCGGCGGTCGCTTCGGGGCGCATCGTCAGCGAGCGGCCCTTGCGGTCGGGGAAGGTGTACATTTCCTTCTGAACCACGTCGGTTTCGGTCCCGATGCCTCGGCAAAAAAGTTCTGTCCGTTCGAGGATGGGGGTACGCAGTTCGGTAAACCCGTAACGGGAAAAGATTTCACGCGCTACGGACTCCATATGTGTGAAAGCGTCGCTTTCCGGAGAAAACAGATCGGCGAAGCCTTTGATCGCGGTAACGTTATCGCTCATGGCCTGTACTCGTGGGTTCGGTGTGTCGTTGGGTTCGGATACTCGTCCGAACGCAACAGGATAGAGCAATCATAGTCCATTGTCAAAAAAGGAAGCTCCCGAAATCACATTCCGGCAATGGCCCGCAGGGCGTTCACAAAAATGAAGCCGCCGCAGAAAAGGCACACCCAGGCCACCAGCTTGCGGAGCCGTGCGGTGTTCATCCGGTTCGCCATGTAGACGCCGAGGAGAATGCCCACCATCTGCACCCCGATAAGCCACCAGCCTGCCTGAAAATCGATTGCGCTGTGCTGGATGTTGGCGATGCTCCCCGACAGGGCCACAGGAATGGAATAGACCTGCCCCGCCGCGATGGACAGCAGCGGCGGAAAGCCCAGGACAATCATGATCGGCACGGAAAGCACCGGCCCGCCCGCACCCGTCAGCCCGGCGATGAAGCCCACGCCGCTCCCCACGGCAAACAGCGACCAGCTCCGGGCAGCCCGGCCCTCCGCCATGAACGCAAACGAACGTCCGCGCACGGGGCAGAACACCAGCGCACCCGCCAGCAGGATCAGCAGCGAAAGAATCAGGTTCAGATACGGCGCGGACATCCCGGCCTTGACCGCCGCACCCGTATAGGCGAACAGCAGGCCGCCCGCACACAGGGGGAGCGTTGCCTTCCAGTCCACATGCCCAAGCCGAATATACAGGTAGCTGCTCAGCATGGTGGTAAAAAAGAAGGTGAACAGCGTGGTTCCCATCGCGACATGGCTGCTCAGGCCCGCCAGATAGACCAGCGAGGGAATCAGGATAATCCCCCCCATGCCGGTACATCCGACCAGAAAACCGACGATGAAGCCCACGACGATCATCATGCCCATCAACATGCCATCTCCTTCCCCTGCGGCGCATCCCGCACGACAAAGCCGCATCCCCGCGCTTTCCCCGGACGATGCGGCAAAGGTACCCGTCCCTTCCGGGACTACTCCCGCGGCGTTTCGGAAACCGTTTCCAACGCCTGCCGGCAAGCCAAAAACGACGCCTTCTCCGCTCGGGGACGCCGCTTCACGGCGTACTCCAGACGGCAAGCCGCAGCCCTGTCCTGTGCCTCGACGCAGCAGACCAGCTCCACGGGGCGGCGGCTCCGCGTATACTTTGCGCCGCGCCCCCCTGCGTTATGCTCGTCCACGCGCCGCTCCACATCCGTGGTCACGCCGCAATACAGCGTGGAGTCGGCACACCGGAGCAGATAGACATACCACGCGCCCGCGCTCATTGCAGGCTCGCGCCGTCTTCCTCCGGCCTGCGAATCGGGGCCGGAGCGACCCGCCGCACACGGGGGAATCCAAACAGGATGGCAAGAACGCCGGTTACCGCCAGCAGCAGGCAATACCAGTTGTTCACCGCAATCGACAGCGGCGAGAGCTGGGCAATGGAACCAGCCAGCAACAGCTGTGCCCCGTAGGGAATAAGCCCCTGTACCACACAGGAAAAGATATCCAGTAAACTTGCGCTGCGCCGCCTGTCAACACCGTTTGAGGCCGCTATCTCGTGTGCGACCCGGCCCGTCAGGATAATCGCGACCGTGTTGTTCGCGGTGCACAGGTTGGCAAGCAGAACCAGCAGGCTGATGCAGCATTCCCCGGCCTTGACCGGAGACGCCCACGCCAGCCGGTGGGCCATGGCGTCCACCCGCTCGAGCAGCCAGCTGATGCCGCCCTGATGCCGCATCAGTTCCCCAAGGCCGCCTACCAGCATGGACAAGACCATGATTTCGTTCATCCCGACGAAACCGCTGTAGATATCCTTGCACCAGCGGACCACGGTGTAGCCTTCCACCGTCCCCAGCCCCACCAAGCCGGTAAACAGCGTGCCCGCCAGCAGCACGACGAACACGTTCACCCCGGAAAGGGCCATGATCAAAATGGCAAGGTAGGGTATGACCAGAATAAACCGGTAATCCTCATGCCTTACCACCTGCTCGCCCGAACCGGCAAACCAGAGCAGTGCCAGAGTAAACAGGGCGGCAGGCAGGGCAATGAGCAGGTTCATGCGAAACTTGTCTTTCATTTCGCAGCCCTGCGTTCTGGTGGCGGCAATGGTCGTATCGGAAATCATGGACAGGTTGTCCCCGAACATGGCTCCGCCCATGACGACACCGAGCAGGAGCGCAAGCGGGATATCCGTCTGTTCGCCCACGCCCACCGCAATGGGCGCGATGGCGGCCACCGTGCCCATGCTCGTGCCCATCGCCGTGGAGATAAACGAGCCGATAAGGAACAGCCCCGGCAGGATCATGGAAGGGGGCAGGAGCGACAGCCCGAAGTTGACCGTCGCCTTCACCCCGCCGATGGAGGAGGCTACGGAGGCGAACCCGCCGGCCAGCAGGAAGATCATGCACATGGTGATGATGTTTCTTTCTCCCACGCCGGAAAGGAACACCCCGATCTTGCGGTTCAGGTCATCCTTGCCCCGGGCAATGGCCCAAACAATGGCGGGGATGATCGCCACTGTTGCAGAAAGCTGATAAAACGGCATTTCTTCGCCCATCAGCGTCAGGGATACCCCCGTCCCGATGAACAGGAAGAGAAAAAGGACCATAGGCAGCAAGGCTCTGAAACTGGCTTTTTCAGACACGGCACACTCCGCACAGCAAAATTTCCCCGCCCGGAAGACGGGAGGGGGTATCCTACCCCAAGCGGACCGCCGAGACAATCCCGCCCCTTGCCGCATAACTTTGACTGGGCTAGTGTCAACCCGGAAACCCCGCCCCCGGAAAGCCCTTTTTCCAGCGGAGAGGGGCAAAAGGAGGTGGAGAAGCTGCCGCCGCGCCCCGCCGAATGCCCCCTTCCTCTCCAGTACCGATTCCGAAAGGCGGTTCACGGCAGGCCGTTTGACGAAGCCCGCCGACATCCCGACAGGAGGAGCGCAGCCGATGAAACCGTACCGGCTTACCGAGGTCAAAAGCTACAATGTTCCGTTTGCCCGGCTGCCGCGCCCGGTATTCTGGTTCAACGACACCTTCGAGGCGGGCACCTGGAGCGACCGCCACTGTCATGAGCACTGGGGGGAGCTGGCCTTCATGGGTTCCGGGCACATGGTCGTCTGCACCGAACTCGGAAACTATCTGGCCCCGCCGCAACGGGCGGTATGGATTCCGCCCGGGCTGGTCCACGAATGGTACACGCCCGAGGCGTCCGTGGACAACGCCCTGTACATCATGCCGGACGCCTTGCCTCCCGATCCCCGCTTCGAGCGGTACCACGCGCTGGAAGTCACCCCGCTGGTCCGTGAGCTTATCCTCTCCCTTGTCCCCCTCCCCTCCGATTATGAAAGCCCAAGCCCCGTCTCCCGGCTGGTGGACGTGCTCCTCGAGCAGCTCTCGCTCCTTCCCGAGGTGGGCCTGCCCTGCACCATGCCGCGTGACCGCCGGCTCGTCGCCATGTGCACCGCCCTTCTCAACGAGCCGGACTCCCCGGAAACCATCCGCGAGTGGTGCGCCCGCCTCGGCATGTCCGAACGCACGCTGGCCCGCCTGTTTCAGGCCCAGACCGGGGAATCCTTCGGACGCTGGCGGCAGCGCATCCGGCTCCACCACGCCCGTAACCGGCTTGAGGCGGGCAGCAGCGTCACGGCCGTTTCCCTTGACTGCGGCTACGCGTCCGTCTCTTCCTTCATCGCCGCCTTCAAGAGGCATTTCGGCTGTACGCCGGGCCAGATTGCCCGCTAGGGGCACGGCGTTCCTTCCCTTCGCGGTGAAGTTTGGCAGAAACGCGATACATTTTGGCAGAAAGACGCGAGACGCCAGCCCGCTCCGTGCCTATAAGAAAGAGGCTTACCGAAGCCCCACCCACCCTTTCTTTTCGAGGCACAATGGCATGATAGAAATCCGTAATTTCATCAATGGACAGTGGCAGAGCGAAACGGACGGCAAAACCGTTCCCCTCTACAACCCCTCTACCGGCGAAGTCATCGGCTCGGTTCCCGTTTCCGGGAAGGAAACCTGTGAAGCCGCCATCGCCTCCGCAGCGGAAGCCTACAAGACGTGGCGTCTGGTTCCCATCGCCAAACGGGTGCTCTACATCCATAAGCTCCGTGAAGGCATGATCCACGATCATGAAAAGCTGGCGCAGGGCATCGCGCTTGATCAGGCCAAACACATTTCCGAAGCCCGGGGCGAAGTGCAGCGCGTCATCGAAATCCTCGAAATGGCCTGCACCATTCCAGCCCTGATCCAGGGCGAAACCCTCGACCAGATCGCGGGCAACATCAGCGGCAAGATTGTCCGGCAGTCCCTCGGCGTCTTCGGCGGCGTGGCTCCCTTCAACTTCCCTGCGCTGGTCTTCGGCTGGTTCATTCCCTTTGCCATCGGGACGGGCAACACCTTCATTTACAAGCCCTCCACCCAGTCGCCCTACTTCATGCAGCTGATGTGTGAACTTTTTGAAGAAATCGGACTCCCCGCCGGTGTGGTCAACGTCATCCACGGCAACCGTGACATCCCCGGAACCTGGTACGAAGACCCCCGGATTGCAGGCGTCTGCCTGGTCGGCTCCACCCCCACCGCCAAGAAAATGGCCGAAGGCTGCGCCCGTGGAGCCAAGCGTTCCATGCTGCTCGGCGGAGCCAAAAACATGCTCGTGGTCATGGAAGACGCCGACATCGACGTGTTCATCGAAAACTACATCAACTCCTGCTACGGTTCGGCAGGCCAGCGGTGCCTTGCCGGTTCCATCGTCGCCATCGTTCCCGAACTCTACGATACCGTACTGGAACGCATGGTTGAAGCCGCCAAAAAGGTCACCGTCGGCGACGCGTTCGATCCCGACGTCTACATGGGTCCTCTCATCTCCGAAGCCGCTGCAACCAAGGTCAAGGAATTCGTGGACATCGCCCTGAACCACGGGCACGGCTGCGAGCTGATCCTCGACGGGCGCAATCCCGATCTGCCGGAAAAGAACAGGAAGGGCTATTTCGTCGGTCCCACCATCATCAAGGATGTGACCCCCTGCAATCCGCTGTTCACAACCGAAGTCTTCGGCCCGCTGGTCGCCACGATCAAGATTGCGGATATGGACGACGCCCTTGATCTCATCCGCAAGTCCGAGTTCGGCAACGGGGCCTGCATCTTTACGCAGAGCCAGTTCTACGCCGAGAAGTTCAGCCGGGACGCGGACGTGGGCATGGTCGGCGTCAACGTGGGCATCTGTGCGCCGCACCCCTATCTGCCCTTCGGCGGCATCAAGGGTTCGCTCCTCGGAACCAACAAGGCGCAGGGCAAGGACGGCATTGATTTCTTCACCCAGAACAAGGTCACCACAATCCGCACGGTTGATCCCAGCCATGCGGCGGATACGGGCGATACGAAGCCCAAATCGGTCCGCTCCTGCGTGGCGTCCTGATCCCGGGAGGCCCCGCGGAAGCCGGTTTTCGGCTGCCGCGCCCTCTCCCCCAGCCGGTTTCGCTTCAGGGTGGCGAAGCCGGCTGCACGAAAAACACACGAGACAACCTCCGGGGCCACGCCCCTCTTCCCGGGGTTCCGGCCTTCGCTCCTCGGCCGGAGCCTCGGGAAAAGGCAACGCCTTCCGTTTTCCCTCCCACTCCACGGATGCGGCAGCCCGCCGCATCTGCCCCCACCGGCATGGCTTCGGGCTTCTTGCACCCGCGGCTATGCCGCTTTTCGTCACATCATTCCCTTGACCGAGCCGGGGGCCATACCTACACTGTGCCCAGCCCGGAGGCTTCCGCCCGCGGGCTTTTCTCAAACAACCAATCAGGGGGCAATCTATGGCTCTGTCCAAATTTCAAAAAGGCTTCATCGGCCTCGGCATCGCTGCCGTCGCCGTGGTCGCCGTCGGTTACGGGGGGATGCGGTATCTGGAAAACGCCGTTATCGAGGCGATCCGCACATGGGCCGCCCAGACCCCGGAAAATGCCCGCGTGGAGATCGGGGATGCCTCCTACACGCTGATGAAAAACGACCTCGTGCTGAAAAACGTGCGGCTCCACTATGTTGCCCCCACCAAGCAGAATATGGATATCACGGTTGAATCGCTGGATATTCAGAATCCCGGCACCACCCTGCTCTCGCTGATGCACGACCCCAAGAGCGAGATCAAGGAAGCCGAGCTGCCCGTCGCCGACGCCGTAGTCCTGAACGGCCTTTCCCTTGGCCCGGAACCCCGCGTCGCCGTCCGTTCCCGGACCATACACGGCATCACCCTTTCCGCCGACGCCGTCAAAACGCTGCTTGCCGCGGAAAAGCCCTCTTCCGCGCAGATTGTCCTCTCGCTCATCTACGGGCTTTCCTACAAGGATGACGCCGCCGTCGGCATCAGCATGGAAAGCACGACGCTGCCCTTCACCTTCTCCTGCCAATCCTCACGCCAGACGGATTACGCCAAGGGGCATCTGGATTCTTCCGTGGCCTCGGGCATGTCCTTTGCCATGAAGGGACAGAACCTGCTGAGCCTCGGCGAACTGCGGATGGAAAACCTGAACCTGCCTCCCCGGAGCCTGATGGAGAAACTGTTCTCCGCGCCGGAAACGCTTGACGACAAGGAAGCCTTCAACCTCGCCAAGTCCATTTTTACAGGCCCGAAGCCGTTTGTCGGCTCGCTCTCCCTTGCCGAACTCAAGACCAGCAGCTCCCTGCTCGACCTTTCGCTGTCCAAGCTGTCCATCAAGAACCCCTCGACCGAACCCTATGCCTTTGACGTTTCCGTGGAACACCTCAAGCTCCCCGTCGCCCTCGTGCCCGAGCTTCAGATCCTCTCGCTCATGGGTGTGGCGGAGCTGGACGCCAGCGCGTCCTATTCGCTCACCCTGCCCAACAAGGACAACCAGTTCGACACCACGGCCTCCCTCTCGCTGGCGGAGTTCGGCACGGCGGATCTCGCCATCAAGGGCGAGCTTCCCTACGAAGCCTTCTCCGCATTGCTCGAACAGGCCGGAACCGCCGACGATCCCGGCATGGAAGAAGCCCTGCAAGCCTTCATCCACAACAACCTCACGCTGTCGAGCTTTGCCTTCGGCTATGCCGACGAGGGGCTTCTCCCCCGCCTCGCTATCCTCGGGCAGAAATTCATGGGGCTCAGCCCCGAACAGGGCGTGAGCATGGCGAAGAAATACGTCAGGGAAGAGTTCGGGCCGACCGCAACCAGGGAGGATGTGGAAAAGCTTGATGCCTTCATCGACAAGCCCGGAGCCATCCGCTTTACCTTTGCTCCGCAGAAACCTCTGTCCGCCGAGGCGATCGCGGCCCTGCCCCCGGACTCCCCCGATTTCCGTCTTGAAGTCACCCCCGGCCCCAAGACGGTGCAAGAGCTCATGACGGCTCTGGAAACGAAATAGCCGTCCCGCAGGGACAGAATGGAAGAGGGGGAGGCAAGGCGCGCTCCCCTTCTTATATTCAACCGCATCATTTTGTATTCATTGACATACAGGATATCATACCCTGAAGCCGGTTGCCCGTGTGCCGCGCTTTTGGTATAGCAAAGGATCCGGGGAACATTTCCCGGCATCAACCCGCCTACCTTTACGGAGTTTTCCCCACATGGCCAAAAAGCCGACCCTCACCCCCGAAGAAGCACGCCTCGAAGCGTTGAAAACCGCCCTTGAAACCATCGAACGCAAGTTCGGCCAAGGCGCGGTGATGAAGCTCTCCGACGAAGTGCATGTCAAGGTTCCGGTCATCCCCACCGGTTCCATCAGCATCGACCTCGCCCTCGGCATCGGCGGCATTCCCAGGGGACGGGTTACCGAAATCTACGGGCCTGAATCCTCGGGCAAGACGACCCTCACCCTTCACGTCATCGCGGAGTGCCAGCGTCTGGGCGGGACAGCCGCCTTTATCGACGCGGAGCATGCCCTTGACGTGAACTATGCCAAACGGCTGGGCGTCAAGACGGACGAGCTGCTCATCTCCCAGCCCGACCACGGTGAACAGGCCCTTGAAATCGCGGACATGCTGGTTCGCTCGGGCGCGGTGGATCTCGTGGTCATCGACTCCGTGGCCGCCCTCATTCCGCAGGCCGAACTCGAAGGAGCCATGGGCGAAACCCAGGTCGGCGGACACGCCCGCCTGATGTCCCATGCCCTCAGAAAGCTCACCGGAACCATCCACAAATCCCGCACCGCCGTCATCTTCATCAACCAGATCCGCATGAAGATCGGCATGACCGGCTACGGCAGCCCGGAAACCACCACCGGCGGCAACGCGCTCAAGTTCTACTCCTCCGTCCGCATCGACATCCGCAAGATCCAGACCCTCAAGGACAAGGACGAGGCCTACGGCTCCCTGACCAGAGTCAAGGTGGTCAAGAACAAGATGGCTCCGCCTTTCCGTGAAGCGAAGTTCGACATCATCTGGGGCACGGGCATCTCCCGCTCCGGCGAACTCATTGATCTTGGCGTGGAGGCCGGCGTCATCGACAAGAGCGGCGCATGGTTTGCCTTTGGCTCCGAAAAGCTCGGACAGGGCAAGGAAAAGGTCCGCGCCCTCCTCGACGAAACCCCCGAACTGCGTGACGCCATCGAAGCGCAGCTTGTCGAACATCTGGGCATGAACCCCCGCCCCGTCGCCGCTTCCGATGAAGCGTTGTCTGAGGCTGACGGCGGCTCCATGAACGACGACATGGACGACGATATCTGATCGGACGCGGGGAGGCCGCTCCCCGCAGGCCGCGTCCGCCAAACCGGACGCGGCTCCCCATTCCTCCCTTTCCCGCAGGAGCCCTTATGCTGACCGCCAATGAAATCCGCCATCGTTTTCTGGAATACTTCAAGAAACACGGGCATACCGAAGTCGCTTCCTCTTCCCTGATCCCCCGCGACGACCCATCCCTGCTGTTCACCAACGCGGGCATGGTCCAGTTCAAAAAGATCTTCTGCGGGCAGGAAAAGCGCGACTACTCCCGCGCCACCACCTCCCAAAAATGCCTCCGCGTGGGCGGCAAGCACAACGACCTCGACAACGTGGGCCGCACAGCCCGCCACCACACCTTTTTTGAGATGCTCGGCAACTTCTCCTTTGGCGACTACTTCAAGGAAGACGCCATCCGCTTCGCCTGGACCTTCATTACCGAAGAGCTGAAGCTGCCCAAGGATCGTCTCTATATCACCGTCTACAAGGACGATGACGAAGCCTTCGCGCTGTGGCAGAAGGTCGCGGGCATCGCGCCCGAACGCATTTTCCGCCTCGGGGACAAAGACAACTTCTGGAGCATGGGCGACACCGGCCCCTGCGGGCCATGCTCGGAAATCCATTTCGATCAGGGCGCGGACATGGCCTGCGGCCCTGACTGCGGCATCGGCAAGTGCGACTGCGACCGTTTCCTCGAAATCTGGAACCTCGTGTTCATGCAGTTCGAACAGCTTGCGGACGGTTCCCGCATCCCCCTGCCCCGTCCTTCCATCGACACCGGCATGGGGCTTGAACGCATCGCCGGGGTCTGCCAGGGCGTGCGCTCCAACTACGATACCGACCTGTTCCAGATTTTCATCAACTACATGGCCGGGCTTGCCGGGGTGAGCTACCGCGACAACCACGACACAGACACCGCCCTGCGCGTCATCGCGGACCACAGCCGCGCCATCGCCTTCATGATTGCCGACGGCATCCTCCCCTCCAACGAAGGCCGCGGCTATGTGCTGCGCCGCCTCATCCGCCGCGCCTTCCGCTTTGGGCGGCTCATGGGGATGCAGGACCCGTTCCTGTACAAGACCGCCCTCAAGGTCGTGGATGTCATGGGCGAAGACTACCCCGAACTGCGCGCCCGGGCCGACTTCATGGCCCGTGTGACCCGCGAGGAAGAGGAACGCTTCTCCGCAACCCTCGACAAGGGGCTTGCCATGCTGGAAGAGGAAATGAACGCCCTCGCCGCCTCCGGCGAAAAGCTCATTTCCGGGGAAACCGCCTTCAAGCTGTACGACACCTACGGGTTCCCGCTGGACATCGTGAACGACGTGGCGGAAAAGCGCGGCTTCAAGGCTGACGAGGCCGGATTCAACGACTACATGCGCCAGCAGAAGCAGCGCGCCCGCGCCGCATGGAAAGGCTCCGGCGAAAAGGACGTCGCGTCCCGGTTCCAGAGCCTGCTCGAAGACGGACTCAAGAGCGAATTCTTCGGCTATTCCGCCCTGTCCGGCGTAGGCCGCGTGGTGGCCCTCCTTGACGAGGACGGACTGCCTGTAGAAGCTCTGACCAAGAACGCCAAGGGCTACCTTGTCTCCGACCGCACGCCCTTCTATGGGGCCTCCGGCGGGCAATGCGGCGACACCGGCAGCATCTCCGCCCCGGCTGGCTCCGCCAAGGTGCTGGATACGCTAAAACCCTCCGCAGATCTCACCGCGCACCTCATCATGGTGGACGACGGCACGGTTCTGCCCGATCAGGAAGTGGTGCTGACCGTCAATGAAGACGTTCGGCTCGACGCCGCCCGCAACCATACCTGTACCCACCTGCTCCATGCCGCCCTGCGCCGGGTGCTGGGCGAGCATGTGCGCCAGGCCGGTTCGCTGGTCACGCCGGATCGCCTGCGCTTCGACTTCTCCCACATCGCGCCCATGACGCCGAAGGAACTGGCGGAGGTGGAACGCGACGTGAACGCGGCGATCATGGCGGATTACGCCCTTTCTGCGAAGCTGATGGGGCAGCAGGCCGCCATCGACATGGGCGCAATGGCTCTCTTCGGGGAAAAATACGGCGATACCGTGCGCGTAGTGAGCATCGGCAACGCCGATCACACGGAATCCGTGGAACTGTGCGGCGGAACGCATCTGCACAGCACCGGGCAGGCCGGCAGCTTCGCCATCCTGTCCGAGAGCGGCATTGCCGCAGGCACGCGCCGCATTGAGGCCGCAACCGGCTGGAACGCGCTGAAACACGCGAGAACCATGCAGGACGAACTCCACCAGCTTGCGGGCATGCTCAAGGCCCAGCCCGGCGGCATCGTAGCCAAGCTGGAAGCCCTTCAGAAAGAAAACCGGGCACTCCGCAAGGATCTGGAAAAGGCCACCGCACAGGCGGCATCCAGCCAGGGTGGGGATCTCATGTCCGGCATGGCGGAGATCAACGGGGTCAAGGTGCTGGCCGCCAAACTCGGCTCCGGCAACATCAAGGCCATGCGCGAACTGATGGACGACATCCGCTCCAAGCTGCCTTCCGGCATTGCCTGTATCGCCGCACCTGTGGATGACGGCAAGGTAAGCATGATCCTGTATGTTTCCAAAGACCTGCACGGACGCTTCACCGCTCCGGCCCTGATCAGGGACATTGCCGCACCCATTGCCGGCTCCGGCGGCGGACGCCCGGATCAGGCTCAGGCCGGCGGAACCAACCCGGCTGGCATCGACGAATCCCTGGAACTGCTGAAAAAGAAAGTCGCTGAATAAACGGCTTCCGTTTTCCTGTCCAAGGGGCAGATACAACGAGGGGATGTCTCCCAAAGGAGGCCTCCCCTCTTCTTCTTGCCCTTCTCCGCCCTTGCGGGAGACAAGACGGCTTCAGGGAACAATATCGGAAAAACAAGACGCCCCGGACATGGCTGTTCGGGGCGTCTCTTTGCCTTCGCCTGACAGGGAAGGTATCCCTGCGTATCGAAGAAAGAATGTCCGGGGAAGAAAGGAAGGAGCGTCACCTCTGAGAGATGTTCCTCTCTCCCCCGGTGTGAATCATGGGGCAGAGTTTCGACTAGTCTTCGAAGTTGGCTTCGAGGAGAGCGAGAATCTGGTCGCGGCTGGCGGCGCGGGGGTTGTTGTTCAGGAGACGCTTGGCAGCGAAGGCGCGGTCCGCACAGGCGGGCAGGTCTTCACGCTTCACGCCGTAGTTGCTGAGGCCGGTCTTGATGTCGAGGTCGGCGAGCAGATCGCGGAAGGCGTCTTCCACGTCAGCAGCGCGTTCCATCACGCTCCAAGCACCGGAGCGATCTTCGCCGCGGAGAAGGTCGGCCACAACGGCGTACTTCTCGGGGTTGGCGATGTAGTTGAAGCCCACGCTGAAGGGAGCGCAGAAGGACATGGCAAGGCCGTGAGGAATGTGGCATTCCACGGGCAGGGTGGTGCCGATGGCGTGGATGATGCCGTTCTGGGTGTTGCCGAAGCCCATGCCGGCGAGAGCGGAGCCGTACATCATGGCGTCACGGGCAGCAGCGTTCTTGCCGTTGGCATACGCCTGGCGGATGTTGCCGGCGACCAGCTTCATGGCCTGAAGGTTCAGGGCGTCGGTGATCGGGGTGGCAGCGATGCCGCAGAAGGATTCCATGGCGTGCACGAAAGCGTCAACGCCGGTCATGGCGGTCACTTTGGGAGGCAGGCCGAAGGTCAGCTCGGCGTCGAGGATGACGGTGTCGGCATACATGTATTCGGAAACAACGCCCTTCTTGCCGCCGTTCTTGGTGTCGGCGAGCACGGAAATGTTGGTCATTTCAGAGCCGGTGCCGGAGGTGGTGGGGATCAGGATGCAGGGCAGGGAGGGATTCGGAACCAGGTTGATGCCGAAGTACTTGTCGATGGGACCTTCGTTGGAAAGCAGCACGGAAGCGGCCTTCGTGGTGTCGAGGGCGGAACCGCCGCCGAAGCCGATGATCACGTCGGCGCCGAAAGCCTTGGCTTCGTCGGTGCAGTGCTGGATGGAATCCATGCTGGGTTCGAGCTGGGCTTCAGCGTAGAGCTTCCATTCAACGCCGCCGGCGGTCAGAGCTTCTTCGAGGGGCTTCTGGACGCCGATCTTGGCCAGACCGGGGTCGGTCACGATGAAGGCCTTGGTGCCCTTCAGGTTCTTCACTTCATCAGCGGCCAGTTTGATGGAGCCGAGGCCGTGCACGATCTTCTTGACGGTGTAATGCGTGAAAGCCATTGGTATATCCTCGCGTGTTAAATCGTAGATAGTCGATCGGCAGGGCAAAGCCTTGCCTTGCCCTGCCGATTTCTTCAGAACTCAAATCAGAAACCTTCGACGGGAAGGCGTCCGAATTGTCAGTTCATTACATACCGAACTTCTGTTCGACAGCGGTGAACGCCTTGTCGATACCGGCGATGATTTCGTCGATTTCGGCTTCGGTGGCGATCAGGGCGGGGCAGAGAGTCAGGGTGTTGTTGAACTGGCGGAAGGAACGGGTGGTCTTGCCGATGAGAACGCCGTTCTGCTTGGCAGCGCCGATCATGGCGTTGGCGAAACCTTCGGCGATGGGTTCCTTCGTGGCGCGATCCTTAACGATTTCGATGCCGACGAACAGACCCTTGCCGCGCACGTCGCCGATGACGGCGTGCTTGTCCATGAGGGCCTTCAGGCCGTTCAGGAGGCGATCACCCATCTTGGTGCAGTTTTCGAGCAGGTTTTCCTTCTCGATGATTTCCATGTTCACCAGAGCGGCGGCGGGGCCAGCGGTGCAGCCACCGAAGGTGGAGATGTCGCGGAAGAAGGCGTCGACATCAGAAGGATCGTTCACGAAGTCCTGGAAGACCTTTTCGGTGGTCACGGTGCAGGAGATGGGAGCGTAACCGGAAGCAACGCCCTTGGCCATGGTGACGATGTCGGGCTGGACGTTGAAGTGCTGGTAGCCGAACCACTTGCCGGTACGACCAAGGCCGCACACAACTTCGTCCATGATCAGGAGCAGGTCGTACTTGTCGCAGATTTCGCGGATGGTTTCATAGTAGCCTGCCGGGGGAATCAGGATGCCGCCGCCAGCAGTCATGGGTTCCACGATCACGCCGCCGAGTTCGTCCGGGCCCACGGTGAGGATGACTTCTTCAAGCTGCTGAGCCATCTTCTTGCCGAGATCGGGGCAATCGCCGAACTTGGAGCGGTAGGTGTCGCAGTCGGGGAATTCATAGAAGCCGGGAGCGAAGGGACCGTACTGAACCTTACGTTCGAACTGGCCGCAAGCGCTCAGGGTACCGATGGTGGTGCCATGGTAGTCGCGGTCACGGTAGATGATGCCGGTCTTCTTGCCGCCGTGCTTCAGCTGACCGATCTGACGAACGATCTTGAAAGCCTTTTCGTTGGCTTCGGAGCCGGAGTTGGACAGATACACGCGGCTCATGCCGGGCATCTTGGAGATGAGCTTTTCAGAAAATTTGATGGTCGGGATGTTGCCGATGCCGTTGGCGAAGTAGCACATATCCAGCATCTGCTGGGCGACGGCGTCAACGATTTCCTTGCGGCCGTAGCCAACGTTGACGGTCCACACGCCGCCGGACACGGCGTCAAGATAGGTCTTGCCGTCGATGTCGGTGATGCGCATGCCTTCGCCCTTCACATAGATGGCGGGGTCAGCGTTTTCATACACCTTGTGCTGGGTCAGGTGATGCCACACATACTTTTTGTCAGCAGCGACCAAAGAAGCTTTATCGTAGGTCATCGTACATTCCTCATGAAATAAAAGAGTTCCCATATCAGGATAGAAAACAGACTGGCGCGACGCGCCAATTCTACCCCGTCCCCTTGACTTTGACTGGGAAACTGGCCAGTCTCAGGAAGAGACCGGCCAGTTGAAATCAACTTACTTCAGGATGTCGCAGGTGCAGTTCAGTTCGTAGCCGAGAGCATCGGACACGCCCTTGAAGTACACTTTGCCATCATAGGTGTTGATGCCGCGAGCCAGAGCCTTGTCGTCCTGGCAAGCCTTCTTCCAGCCCTTGTTGGCCAGGTCAACCATGTAAGGCATGGTGGCGTTGGTCAGGGTGTAGGTGGAGGTACGGGCAACGGCACCGGGCATGTTGCCGACGGAGTAGCAAACCACTTCGCCGCCGTCCACAGGGTACTTGAAGGTGGGCTTGTCGTGGTAGGTAGCGCCGTGCTTGGCGGTCACTTCGATGCAACCGCCCTGGTCGATGGCGACGTCAACGATGGCAGCGCCGGGCTTCATGGTCTTCACCATGGCTTCGGTCACCAGTTTCGGAGTCAGAGCGCCGGGGATGAGAACGGAACCCACGAGGAGGTCGGCGTCCTTGGTGGCAGCAGCGATGTTGAAGGCGTTGGAAGCCAGGGTCTGGATGCGGCCGCCGAAGATGTCGTCAATCTGACGGAGGCGGAAGAGGTTGCTGTCCAGGATGGTCACGCGAGCGCCCATGCCCATGGCAACCTTGGCAGCGGAGAGACCCACGGTGCCGGCGCCGAGGATAACGACGTGAGCAGCCTGCACGCCAGCGGTGCCGCCCATCAGGAGGCCCATGCCGCCTTCGATCTTGGTCAGCATCTGAGCGCCCACCTGGGTAGCCATGCGGCCGGCGACTTCAGACATGGGAGCGAGGAGAGGCAGGAAGCCGTTGTCGAACTGCACGGTTTCGTAAGCGATACCGATGACCTTCTTGGCGAGAAGAGCCTTGGTCAGTTCCGGTTCCGGAGCGAGGTGCAGGTAGGTGTAGAGGATCAGGCCTTCGTGGAACAGGTCGTATTCAGGAGCCAGGGGTTCCTTCACTTTCACGACCATGTCGCAATCCCACACTTCCTTAGCGGTAGCAACGATCTGAGCACCGGCGGCAACGTATTCTTCGTCGGTGATCATGCTGCCGAGGCCAGCACCCTTCTGCACGAGCACGGTGTGACCGGCTTCTTTAAGGGCGTGAACGCCAGCGGGAGTGATACCAACGCGGAATTCCTGAACTTTGATTTCGGTGGGGATACCTACACGCATTTGAGTGCCTCCGAGAGCAGTATGTTGAAGTACGTTTTAAAATTCAGGGTGGGGTTGTACTTCATGCCCTTAATATAGCAAGTAGCGTTCCATTTTTCTCAATCTGTGCAACGTTATTATTTTATTATTCTTTTTATAGCGAAAGATTCTTTCACTTTTTCGAGGCGATGCGTTCTCGAATTGTTTCTTGTGGAATCAAGGAAATAGCCAAGTTATTTTTGCATCACGATACACTTTTGCATCAAAGAGGTTTTTCCATGCCCCGATCCTCCACTCTTTTCGACACACTTCTTCACCAAAATGAACTCGTCGCGGCCGGAACCTGCATCGGGAATACATGGAATCTTAGCTTTATAAACAATATGTTAGGAGAAATCCTGCAACTTTCTCCCGGCAAAACAAAAAATGTTCCCTTCCTCTCCAGGCTTACCCAATGCGGTTTTGACGAAGTGGAGGAAACCCAGAACGAAAAGCACCGCGGAGAGCTGATAGCCCACCACAGAAAAGGCTCCATCTATATTATTCGCTGGCGGAACCTCAAAACCGGAGGAAACGGGGAAGGGGAATATGTCCGTCTTGTCACAATGTCGACTGTCCCTGTCGATCGCATCAACAGAGTCGCCGAATTGCCGTGGCAGGAGCTGACGGTTCTGCTCGACTCCATCCATGACGGCATCTGGGTCATTGATGCCGACGGCATCACCCTGCGCGTCAACAAGGCCATGGAGCGCATCGCCGGGCTTCGCGCCGAAGAAGTCATCGGCAAGCACGTCACCGAACCCATGCACAAGGGACGCTTTGAAACATGCGTTACCCTGCGCGCGCTCATTGAAAAGCGTTCGGTAACGATGTTCGACGACTACTCCAACGGCAAACGCTGCCTGAACACGAGCACGCCCATATTTGATGAAAAGGGGAACGTCTGGCGGGTCATCGCCTCCATCCGGGACATGACCGAGCTGGAAAACCTCCAGCGCAAACTGACCGACCTTGAAATGGAAACCCTCGCGTACAAGGCCCGGCTGGAAAATCTGGAAACGGAAATGGATGCCGGGTTCGTCGGGCACAGCGCGCCCATGCGCCGCCTGCGCAAGGAAGCCTCCAAGGCGGCCCGCACCGAAGCCATCACGCTGGTGCTCGGGGAAACGGGAACCGGCAAGACGCTGACCGCCAAGGCCATCCATGACATGAGCCAGCGCAGCGGCGGCCCGTTCATCGCGGTCAACTGCGGGGCCATTCCCATGTCGCTCATGGAATCGGAACTGTTCGGCTATGAAAAGGGCGCGTTCACAGGCGCAGCCAAGGGCGGCAAGCCCGGCATGTTCGAACTGGCCGACAAGGGCACCCTGCTCCTCGACGAAATCGGCGAGCTGACCCTGCCCATGCAGGCCAAGCTCCTCCAGGTCCTCGACGGGCACCCCTTCCACCGCGTGGGCGGAACCAAGCCCATCACCGTGGACGTGCGCGTCATTGCCGCCACCAACAAGCCGCTGGCGGACATGGCCACCTCGGGCCAGTTCCGTGAGGATCTCTTCTACAGGCTCCGGGTGGTCATGCTTGAAATCCCCCCGCTCAGGGAACGCCCGGACGACATCCCCGTCCTCGCCATGCACTTCCTGCAGGAAATCACCAAGAAAACGGGAGTCGCCAAAAATTTTGATCCGCAGGTGCTGAACTGCTTCCTCACCTACCGCTGGCCCGGCAACGTCCGCGAACTGCGTGCCCTCGTGCAGTCGCTGGCGACCATGAGCGAGGAGGAAACCATCACGCTTCAGGATCTCCCCCAGTACATGCAGGCGCAGACGCTCTCCCCGCAGGGCAACGTCTCTTTCCGGCAGCCCATGCGCGAAGCCGTCGCCGAACTCGAACGCAACATGATCATGACGGCACTGACCGAAACAGGCAGCACCTACAAGGCGGCCCGGCGGCTCAAGGTCAGCCAGTCCACCATCGTACGCAAGGCCCAGCGGTATAAAATCGGCCTTGTGGAAGTCGCCCACAAGTAAAGAGCCTCTCGCCCAAAAAAAAGCGTCCCGAAGCCCTCAGGTTTCGGGACGCCCATGCATCATAGGGAAGAATACCGGCTGGTCAGCCTGCTTCATCAGAAAGTAGGCTCCTGCCCGCCCGCCTGCGCCAGCTCCCGGAACAGCCGCAAGCTTTCCTCGGCCTCGGTCTTTTCCATCTTGTGCATGGCGAATCCGGCGTGAATGATGACATAGTCGCCGATTTCCACCTGACCGGGCAGCAGAAGCCCGGAGACGGTCAGGCAGGTCGGCCCGTTGCCCACTGTGGCCTTCAACATTCCGTCATCCATCTTTTCAATGACTTTCGCAGGTATGGCAAGACACATATCGAATCCTTTCGCTGTTTGTACGCCCCGCCGGAACGGTGGTTCCCGAAAGGGGACAGTACGGGATAGATCATTGTAGCCATCCTCGCCCCTCCAAGCAAGCCCGGCAAGCCGATTTTGAACAGATAATCCACAAAGACGCCCTGGGGATGATTGACAACCCCACGGTTCGATCTTATTGCTTGAGACATGAACGCACCAAAGACGCCCACCGACTTCCCGTCCGCCCTTTCCCGCTCAGTGCTGGGAGTGCTGGCCTTTGTCGTGGCGTTTCTGCTTTGCGCTCCGCTCAGTTCTCAGGCCCATCTTGGCGACCCGGGAAAGCGTCTCGCCCTTCTCGATATCTCCGCCGCTTCCGAACTGCTCAGTCCCCGCGGCCTTCTTATGGTTGTGCCAGCTGAAGACAACGCAGCTCTCGACGCGCCTTCCGAACTGATCGAAGATTCCGACTGGACCCGCCTTGATGCGGCTCTCGCCCGGATTGGGGCCGACCGCCCCAGCGGGATCTACGAAAGCCTGCACAACGGGAACAGCCAGTTCTCGGCCCGCACCACCAAGCAAAGCCCGGAAGTGCAGCCGGATTCCGCCGACATCGCATTCACTGTCTCGGCAACCGTTTTGCCGAGGCTTGCCGACGATCCCGTCGTCCTGCCCATCGGCACGCCGTTCTGCTTCCTTCCTACAGAACGCGGCCTCGTCTCCTATCCTACCCCTCCCCCGCATATCTAGCCTCCGCTTTTTGTCTTCCGCTTCCGCGCAAGATGAAAAGCCCCTGATCTGGCGATCCGGCTCTCCGCACGTTTGTATCCGCGGTTTTCCGAAACGCCCGGTTCAGCACACGCCCTGCCGACGGCCACGCCGTCCGCAGCATCCTGCTCCTGCAACCGTGTGAGAGGCATTTCATGAAGCTCTCGTTCCGATTCGCGATCGCCGCCATTGTCATGGCTGGTGCACTTTTCCTGCTATCTCCGACAATTATGCCGGAGGATGCCTCTTTCTCCGGTGCTCCCCGGATCAACCTTGGGCTCGACCTCAAGGGCGGCGTCCAGCTGACCCTCGGCGTAGACACCGACAAGGCCGTGCAGTCCGCCCTTGTCAACAGCGGGCAAATGCTCCGCCAAAAGGCCCGCGAGGCGGGCATCACCGTTCTCGGCCCACGGCAGCAGCCTGGCGGGGAACAGGAACTCGTCATTGCCCGGGCCGGACAGCTCGACGCCTTCCTCGCGCTTGCCGCCAAGGATGCGCCGCAGGTCGTTCCCGGCACCCCCCGGCCCGGTTCCGACGGCTCGGTACACCTGCCCTACGCGTTTACCCCGGCCTTCATCAAGCAGACCCGCGACCTCGCCGTCGATCAGGTTCTGCGAACCATTTCCAGCCGCATCGACCAGTTCGGCGTGGCAGAGCCGGACATCCGCAAGCAGCAGGGGGATCGCATCCTCATCCAGCTCCCCGGCCTGACCAACGTGACCCGTGCCGTCCAGCTGGTGAAGAAGTCCGCCAACCTGTCTTTCCATCTGGTCAGGGACGATGTCCCGGCGGGCTACCTGCCTCCCGGCGTGGCCTACTACCCCCAGACCGGCAAGCAGACCGGCAAGCTCGCCCTTGATACCGCGCCCCTCCTGAGCGGCAAGGAAGTCGCCGATGCCCGCCCCGGCTTTGACGACAAGAGCCATTCCATGGTCAGCCTCTCCTTCACGCCGCGCGGCGCGGCCCTGTTCGAGATGGCGACCGGCGAACACGTCGGCAAGCGTCTCGCCATCGTGCTGGACGGAACTGTCCACAGCGCGCCGGTCATTCAGGAAAAAATCGCTGGCGGAACCGCCAGCATCAGCGGGCAGTTCACCCCGGAAGAGGCGCAGGATCTTGCCATTTCCCTGCGTTCCGGCTCCCTCGCCGCACCGGTGCAGGTGCTTGAACAGCGTTCCGTCGGCCCGGCCCTCGGCGAGGCATCGATCACCAGCGGCATCCTTGCCGCACTCATCGGCACGCTGGCGGTCATGGTCATCATGCCCCTGCGCTACGGCTGGTCGGGCATCCTTGCCAACGGGATGCTGCTGTGCACACTCAGCCTGCTCATGGGCGGCATGGCGGCTCTGGGAGCCACGCTCACCCTGCCAGGCATTGCGGGCGTCGTGCTGACCATCGGCATGGCGGTGGACGCCAACGTCCTCATATTCGAACGCATACGAGAGGAACTCGCGCTCGGACTCACGCCGATCCGGGCCATCAAGGCCGGATTTGAGCGGGCCAACCTCTCCATTGTGGACTCCAACCTGACCACCATCATCGTAGCCGCCATCCTGTACCAGTGCGGGACTGGACCCGTGCGCGGCTTTGCCGTCACCCTGACCCTCGGCATCATCGCTTCCATGTTTACGGCTATTTTCCTCTGCCGCATCGCCTTTGACGCGTGGATGAAGCATACCGGCGGGACCCGGCTGAGCATGCACGGCCCCATGGAGCTGCGGGCGGCTTCCAACTACCTTTCGCACTATCCTTTCCTGCGCAGGGTCAAGCATGTGGGCGTCCTGACCGGCCTGCTCATCGCCGCGGCAATCCTTGTCGGAACGTGGCGGGGCGGCATCCAGTACGGTGTGGACTTCACGGGCGGCGCGGCGGTGCAGGTGCACTTCCAGCATCCCGTTTCGGACCGGCAGCTTGCCGACGCGCTGGCTCCCATGCAGCTTGAAAGCCTGATGACCCAGCAATACGGCGAAGGCGGAACGGTGTGGCTGCTCCGCTTCGGCCTCCCGGACATGCCCGCGCAGGAGCTGGGAGAAGCCCTGACGGCCAACCTCCAGCATACGGACGGCGGAGCGGTTACGCTGGATCGTCTGGAAACCGTCGGTCCCAAGGTGGGCGACGACCTCCGCAACTCCGCTCTGGAAGCCATCTATTACGCCCTGCTGCTGATTACGGTCTATATTTCCGGCAGGTTCGAACAACGGTGGGGAACCGCCGCCCTCATCGCCGGATCGCTGACCGCCGCCATGCTGGCCCTGCAATGGGCGGGAGTGCCGACGGAAGGCCGCATCCTCGCGGCGTTGATTCTGACCATGTTTCTCTGCTGGCGGTTCCGGCTCTCCTTTGCCGCCGGAGCGATGGCAAGCCTGATTTTTGACGTATCAACAACCTCCAGCCTGCTCATTCTGTTGGGGCAGGAGATAGATCTGAATGTCGTTGCAGCCCTGTTGACCATCATCGGGTATTCGCTGAACGACACGATCGTCATCTATGACCGCATCCGCGAAACCCTGCGCCGGGAAAACCCCGACGCGCCCCGCCCGCTTCCCGTCATCATTCAGGAAGCGTTGGGCGACACCATGAGCCGCACCCTGCTGACGGCAGGCACCACGCTGGTGGCGGCTCTGGCCCTGTTCCTGTTCGGCGGCCCGGTGATTTACGGTTTCGCGCTGACCATGCTTATAGGCGTTTTCATGGGAACCCTCTCCTCGCTCTTCGTCGCTGCGCCAATGCTTCCCCTGTTTGGCGACACATCATCGTTCAAGACGGCCGTCACTCTGGACGTCTTTGAACGGCCCGGCGAACACGGCGTGGTCTGATTGGCGGGAACCTCCTCCTCTCGCCAGTTACGGTTACCATGAAGGAGCTTCGAACCCCGAAGCTCCGGGAAGATCGGACTCCCCCCCTGTGTTCCGACCTTCCACACAAAACGGCTTTCCGGATGTTTACGGCCATCCGGCAGGCCAGGAACGCGGCCCGGGTCATTCTCCTCCGGCCCACCCTCTTCTTCCCCCCCTGTGAAGAGGACCGCGTTACGGGCAACATCCACCCCCCCCCTGAGGATGTCGCCCCTCTCCCCAAACGGCGTCGGCACTCTTCTCCTCGGTGCCGACGCCGCTTTGCATGGAGCCAAGCGTTGCCGGGGAAACGAGCGGGGCAAAACGGGGATATTCAAATAAAAAGCCAGCTATTTAAGTATAGTACAAGCAAGACTTTCAAAAAGCAGGGACATCCGATATGCTCGTTTTGCGCCGGGCACACACCACCGGCTGAAACCGCTTTTCGGAGTGCAACCATGCCCCTTTTCACGCCCCCTGCCCTGCACGGCATCATTGGCTACCCTCTCGGGCACAGCATGAGTCCGCTCATGCACAACACCGCCTTTGCAACGCTGAACCTTCCGGACGTGTATCTTTCATGGCCCGTAGAGCCGGGAAAGCTCCCTTCCTTTATGGATGCCTTCCGTCTGCTGGATATCCGGGGCTGTTCCATCACCATCCCGCACAAGGTGGATGTGCTCCCCCTGCTGGACAAGATGAGTGCCGGAGTCCGGGAAATGGGGGCCTGCAATACCCTCTACCGGGACGCCGAAAATGCCGTTTGCGGCGAAAATACGGATGTCATCGGCTTTATGGAACCGCTGGCAAAGCGGGCACTTCCCGCCTCCACCCGTGCGCTGGTACTGGGCGCGGGCGGCGTTGCGCGGGCAGCGGTAGCAGGGCTTCAGCGGCTCGGGATTTCGGCTATCGGCGTCGCAAACCGCAACCCCGTCCGAGCGCGGGCCCTTTGCGAAGCGTTCGGCACTACGGCGGTGGACTGGGAAGAGCGCGGCGATCTTCCGGTGGATCTTGTGGTCAACACGACCTCGCTCGGCATGGCAGGAGCACAGGAAAACGAAACGCCCTATCCCTTTTTCCGGGGACAAGGCGTCGCCTATGATTTGGTATATACGCCGTTCCAGACCCGGTTCTTGCGGGAAGCCGCCGCCTCGGGGTGGAATACGATCTCGGGGCTGGACATGTTCCTTGCCCAGGGAGACGCCCAGTTTCACCTTTGGACGGGGCTGCACCTTCCCCCGGAAGCGATACGCGCCGTTTCCAGCGCGCTCTACGGAAGCTCCCGCTCCTGTCCGTGAGTCCCTTTCCCGGCGATACGCATCTTCTCGTCCAGAACATCCACCACATGCTCCGGCGTGATCAAACGCATGCACGCGTGGTCGCGGCCGCAATGCTTCTTGCCGTGCAGCGTACAGGGGCGGCAATCCAAATCCGCTTCCAGCACCCGATCCGCAGCTCCGGCGGGAAAAAAGCCCCATGCTTCCGTTGTCGGCCCGAACAGGGCCACTACGGGAGTCCCCACAGCACACGCCAGATGCATTGGCCCGGAATCTCCGGTAACCAGCGCGGAGGAAGCCCGCAACAAGGCACACGTTTCGCGCAGCGTTGTCTTATTGGTAAAATCGCGGGCCTCGGGAAGCCCGGGCATTCCCTTGCCACGCCCTACGACGAGCCACGGGATATGCCGTTCATCCAGCGTCGCCATCAACCGCCGCCAATGCGCTTCCTGCCAGGCCTTGTCGGGATGCGTGGCATAGGGATGCAGGGCCACGGGAGCCACCCCCGCCTCATGGAGCCTGTCCAGCGACAGCCTGCCCCACTCCTCTTCTTCTTTTGAAAGCCAGATATGCGGCAAAAGTTCCGAACGGGGAGGCGGTGTCTCTTCGACGGCAAGGGCGTATCGTTGCGGAACATTCCACCGCAGGAGGGTCTCCCGGAAAATCCGCCCGCCACTTTGTAAAAACAGCCTGCGCTCAATCCCGAGCTTCCGGTACCGCCGGGTCGGGCCTTTCCATACAAGGGAAAGCAGACGCGTTCTGAGCGTGCCGTGCAGATCAAGCAGCCCCTTCCCGGCATGCTTTTCCGCCAGACGGCGAAAAACCCCAAGCTGTTCGGGGAACGCCAGTTCATCTCTGGACAGGGCCACAATCTCGCGCACGGCAGGGTGCCGCTCCAGTATCGGGGCAAAGGCCTCTCTGGTGACGACCGTAAACATCCACCCGCGCGTGCGGTGCCAGTAGTCCAGAACTCCCGTAATCAAGGCCAGATCGCCGAGCGCGCTCAGCCGAACGACGACCCATTCCGCCGGTTCCGGCAGACTCGAATCAAAAGATGATGTTGTCATGTGCGGAAAAATATCAGCCGGGTCTGCAAAAGAAAAGGCTTTCCTGCAAAGGCAGACCGGGGAGAAGCCACTTGTACCGGCTCTGCCTCTTGCTCTTTGTTGCAAGATCAGCTAAAGTCTTTGGCTGGACGGAGAGGTAGCGAAGTGGCCGTAACGCGCTCGACTCGAAATCGAGTTAGGGGTTAGTAGCTCCTACGTGGGTTCGAATCCCACCCTCTCCGCCACTTGGTCAATCCAAGGCATCCGATAAAGTCCGAAAAGCCCTTGAACCTGAACGGTTTGAGGGCTTTTTTGCGTCCTGTGCCGTCCGGTGGAAGAGGGTGAAGGGGCCGTCCCCTCTTCCAATAAAAAACCGTCCGCAAGACGCTCTCTGGCGGTTCTCACGGACGGTTTTCTAGGCCTCGAAACTTATCTGTTCAAGGCTTCTTCCAAGACGCTTTTGCGTTCGTTACGGGAGCATCCACTGCCAGACGGTTGCCTGAAGATACGTCAGCACGCAAATGAACAGCGTCATGGCGATACTGTGCCCAAGGGCAAACCGGAACAGATTGCCTTCCTGCCCGATCATGCCGGTGGCTGCGGTGGCAACGCTGATGGACTGGGGGGAAATCATCTTGCCGGTAACACCGCCGGAAGAGTTCACGGCTACCGCCAGTTCAGGAGGCATGCCCACAGCCTGCGCCGTAGAACGCTGCATGCCGCAGAACAAGGCGTTTGAAGACGTGTCCGAACCAGTCAGGAATACGCCAAGCCAGCCAAGAATCGGAGCGAAGAACGGGAACAGGCTTCCAGTCTTCGTGAACCCAATGCCAAGGGTGGTGCTCATCCCGGAATAATTCATAAGGAAGGCCAGCCCGAGAATGGTCGCAATGGTCAGAATGGGGAAACGAAGCTGGTATATCGTCGAGAAGAAGCACGAGACGGCCTTCCCGAAGCTGTATTTGGGCATAAACGGCACGGCAAAGAACCCGGAAAGCAGAATGGCGGTTCCGCCTGCGGAAAGCCAGCCGAACTTGAAGAAGGCCGCATAGGGGGCTTCGGCGGGAACAATGGGAACCGTGCGGTTGACCATGCCGTCAAGCATCGGCCATGCAAACCCCTTGGAGGCGATAGGCCCGCACAGACCGTCGAGGAAGCCCTTGAACTGGGGCAGGCCCCAGAAGAAAACCATGACGGCAAGGATAATGAACGGAGTCCATGCGCGAATGACTTCCCCGAAGGAATAGCCCCGTCCGGTCAGCACCGTAGGCGTTTCACCTTCAAAACGCCAAATCTTGGCAGGCTTCCAGAAGCGAAGGAGCACGACAAGCCCGACGAGGGTAATGATGGCGGACATGATGTCGGGCAGGGTTGGCCCATGATAATTGGAAAAGACGAACTGGGAAATGGCAAAGCAAAGCCCGGCGACGGCAATGGCGGGCAAGACTTCCATGCTGCGCTTCAATCCGCACATGGTTACGCACAACCACAAGGGCACGATAACGGAGAGGAAAGGAAGCTGGCGACCGACAATGGCACTGATGAGGTTGGGATCAAACCCAGACACCTGCCCGGCCACAATAACCGGAACCCCGATGGCACCAAAGGCGACCGGGGCCGTATTGGCGATAAGGCAAAGGCCGGCGGCGTACAGCGGGTTGAATCCGATACCGGCAAGCATGGCGGCAGTAATGGCAACGGGCGTTCCGAATCCGGCGGTTCCCTCAAGAAATGCGCCAAAAGCAAAGGCAATGAACAGTGCCTGAAGCCGGCGGTCATCAGTCAGCCGGGCCAGTGAATCCTTGATGACTTCAAACTCGCCCGACTCTACGGTCATGTTGTACACCCACACCGCAGTGATGACGATCCATACTATGGGGAACAGCCCGTTGGCCATGCCATAGGCAACGGAACTTACGGCCGTTCCAAAGGGCATTCCCCAAAAAAGGACCGCGAGGATAAAAGCAACTATCAAGCCCACGATAGCGGCAATATGCCCCTTTGCCCGGCGTATTGCCAGCATGTAAAACAAAACTATCAATGGAATAGCCGCTGAGAGTGAAGAAAGGGAAACGCTTCCAGCAGGATCGTAAACCTGTGTCCATGCCATACAACAACTCCGATTGCTCTAGACATTCAAAAAACACGTTGCAAACAAACTGTACACGTTTGAATAACCTTTATTCCGAATCGGAATACTTTATGATAGCTCCATTGATGCAAAAGAAAGAGAGAGTCAAGCAAATTTTATTCATTGAATGAACAAATCATAATATTCTGTATATACAATTGTAAAAATGTATACATTTTAATGTATACACTCGCCTTGAACAATAGAAAAAGAAATTTGTTATTATAATATACTTTTTATAACATATATTAATCCATAGTAAAAGAACGCCGGACTTTTCCTGATACAGGATAAGCGCGGCCTGTCGAGAGAGAGAGAGAGAGAGAGAGAGAGAGAGAGAGAGAGAGAGAGAGAGAGAGAG
>CAZIFC010000028.1:0-30129 GCA_964538355.1 uncultured Lawsonia sp.
CGTGGAGGTCAACCGCGTAACGGGGATGTTGCAGCTTGAGGCCAGAGAAAAACAAACCGTGCCGTGCGGGGAAAAGAAAAACCCCTCACAGTTTGTTACCTGCAAGGGGTTGATTTCACTGGTGCGCCCGGCGCGATTCGAACGAACGGCCTTTAGCTCCGGAGTCTAAGTAACATAGTTTCTTTATGTTTCTATCTATTTCTATTTTGTTCTTTATCATACCGTAATTCAGTGATAAACAGACGCTAGCTCTTCTCCCTGCTTCTGTCAATTTCTGCCCATTTCTATCTTATGTGTTGGGAATGGTGTTGGGAAGCGTGTTGGGAAGAGACTTTTCATAGGGGGCGGTATGGCGGCAAAACGCGAAAGAACAAAATACCCCGGCGTCTACTTCCGGATACAGGCACGGCCTGATGGGTACGGGGAAGAAAGAGCTTACTATATCATGTATCGGCGCGGCGGGCGTGGGGCAAAGCTCATAGAGGAACCCGTGGGGCGTGAGTCCGAAAGTATGACGGCGGCAAAAGCCAACCTGATACGAGCTGCACGCATCACCGGGAAGGAACAGACCAACACCGAACGGCGCAAGGCGGAAGAAGCCGCACGGTTGGCGAATGAAAGCCGCGTGACGATAGCAAGCCTTTGGAAACGATACGAGGAAACCAACGCGAACAAGCCTTCCATCGTGCCCGACCGGAGCTATTACAAGTACCTCTCCAATCTGACGGACAGGGAACCTTCCAGCCTGACAACGGAAGACGTGGACACCCTACGCCGCACCCTTGCCAACACCAAAAGCCCACGCCTGAAAGAAGGAAAGGTTGTCCCTCTGGCGGCACAGACCCAAAAGCATATCTTGGGCCTGTTGCGGCGGCTGGTACACTTTGGCGTAAGACGTGACCTCTTCCCCATGCCGTCCAACCTCCACTTTGAGATGCCCCGTGTGGACAACGAAAAGACGGAAGTACTGACCGATGAACAGCTTTCCCGCTACTTGCTGGCTCTTGACGATGAACCAGACCAAAATACCGCCGCGCTTCTCCGACTGGCATTGGCTACAGGAATGAGGAAAGGGGCACTATTGGCACTCCGGTGGGGTGATTGCGACTTTGACAGGGCACGCATCACCTTGAGAGGGGAGGCCGCCAAGAAAGGCAAGACAGAACATATTCCCATGACACCCGCCGCACGCTCCATACTGGAAGCCATAGAGCGCACGGGAAGCCCGTACCTTTTTCCCGGCAAAGATGGCGGCAAGCGTACAGATTTCCGCCGCATGGCCCGCCGTGTAAAGGAAAAGGCCGGACTTCCTGACGACTTCCGCCCACTTCACGGATTGCGCCATAATTTCGCGTCTAGGCTGGCTTCAAGCGGCAAGGTGGACATGTACACCCTGCAAAAGCTGATGACCCACGATGACCCCAAAATGACACAGCGATATGCCCACCTGCATGATGATTCCATGATGAAAGCCGCCAGTATTGCGGATGAAATGTTTACCGTAAACACTGTTCCGGATGATGAATCCTGATACCGTGCTAGCGGCGGGATATGCCCGGCACTGTCATTATCCTGCACCTGCCCGATTTCATGTCGGACATGTCGGACATGTCGGGCACTCCCCAAGTGAAGCCAGCAATACCAACGTTTTTCACCGCCCGACATGAGACAATCCCTTGTCGGGCATGTCGGGCATGTCGGGCATGTCGGGCACAAGTCGGGCGCGGGGGTGGTCAGGCCGCCAGTCAGGAAGAGAGGGAGGCCGTGCCCCTGCCTCTGGCTCCGGATAAGGGCACAGGAAAGGCCCTCGCCGCACCGGGTGGCTCTTCACCTTGGTTTGCCTTGGCCCGTTCTCAAACTGCGTGACGCTCATTCTCAAACTGCGTGACAGCTCACAGCTGGCTTTCCGGGCCTCATGCCCTGCCCGTGGGCCTCGTGCGGGATGGTTGCGGCGGAACGAGAAAAACTTACGCTGTGAATGCGTCATGCAGGGAAGCCTTGACTCTATACGCCAATGGCTTACATTTTGTCCATGAACACCCCACCTATGACCGTTGTTGAAACCCCCTCCTTTCTCCGCAGGGTAAAAGGTTTGCTGTCCGAATCGGAACGTGCCGATCTGGTGGCCTACCTTGCCGAAAACCCCGAGGCCGGGAAGGTCATGGAAGGTACGGGTGGCGTTCGCAAGGTACGGTGGGCAAGAGAAGGAGAAGGCAAAAGCGGCGGCTACAGGGTCATTTACTACTTTCATTCCGAACACATTCCCCTGTTTGCCCTGCTAATATACGGCAAGAACGAAAAAGCGAACCTGACGCAAGCCGAAAAGAACGACATGCGCCGCTTGACGGCATTGCTTGCGGCATACGGGAGGTCAAAGGCATGAGCACGATAGGACAGGAAATTATTGATGGTTTGACTGAGGCCGTAGGCTACATGGACGGAACAGCGGACAAGGCTCAATTCGGCATACACGACTTCACTCCTGCCAATGCACCTGCGCGGGTGGACGTAAAGGCTATCCGCCACAAGATGGGCCTTTCTCAATCCGTATTCGCCTCTTCTTTCGGTTTGTCCCTCTATACTCTTCGCAATTGGGAGCAGGGTAAGAGGCAACCAGACCCGGCGGCACGGGCCTATCTGCGGGTTATCGAAGTTGCCCCCGATGTGGTGCGGCGGGCACTGTGTGAGGTGTAAGCGTGACTCCTTAATCACGAAGACAGGCTATAGGGCGGTGGGTGCAAACAGCACTTGCCGCCCTTCCTGTTCGTGAAGACATATAGCCCGGAGAAGGGCACAGGAAGGCGCACGCCGCACCGGGTGGCTCTTCACCTTGGCGGAAGGCTTTCAGGGCTTCCTGCCCTGCCTGTGGGCCTCATGCGGGATGGTTGCGGCGGCTGGTGCTGGCTGGTGTCGGACAAGGCCAGAGGCGGGACGGCAACCCGGTACTGTCATTGTCCTGCACCTGCCCGATTTCATGTCGGACATGTCGGGCACTCCCCAAGTGAAGCCAGCAATACCAACGTTTTTCACCGCCCGACATGAGGCAATCCCTTGTCGGGCGCATGTCGGGCATGTCGGGCCCGGGGGTGGTCAGGCCGCCAGCCAGGAAGAGAAGGAAGCCCGTGCCCCTGCCTCTGGCTCCGGAGAAGGGCGCAGGAAAGGCCCCCGCCGCACCGGGTGGCTCTTCACCTTGGCGGAAGACTTTCCGGGCTTCCTGCCCCTGCCTGTGGCCTTCAACCGTTGACAAACTGTCACCAGTTCCTTGCAATGGTACACCTTCACGGGATAGCCTACACGGAATCCAAAGGAGGCCACCAGCATGGGCAGGGTAACAAAGAAAGTTTTGGCGTATGTGGTAGGCGCGTATATCGGAACCGGGCTGATAAACGGCTGGAATCCCCACCTGTGGCGCAAGGCAGATTGGGTGGCAATGCTTGTTGTCTTTGCCATGCTGTTCGTGGTGACGGAAGCATGGCGGTGGTGGAAGGCCAGACGGTAGCGGGTGCGGCGGCTTGCCATGATGGATTGCCCTGTGTAGGGTGCGCGGCGTGGGGTACGCTCTCCGAAAGGAGGTTATCCCATGAAGCACTTCCTCCGGGACGTGGCGGCGCAAGTTGTCGCCAGCGTTCTTGCGTTACAGGTTCTCCATTTGTTGAACCTGTAACGCAAGTTGCCCCGTAGGAACGTGCAATTCCTACGGGGCGCAAACTTGTGAAACACTTCCAGTGATTCGCGGGGGACGTGCCCCACAGGGCGGTAGGTGTTACCAGCACTTGCCGCCCTTCTTTGTGAAGATAGCGACTCCCCGTGTGCTTGGCAAGAGGCCGCAGGGGGAGCCGCCAACCCATGTCGGGCACAAGGGGATGGTCAGGCCACCATGTAGGGGGTATTCACCCACCCAAAGGCCGGACAAGGCCCTTTCAGCACGACACTTGCTTGACCGATACTTGACCGCCAGCACCTTGCATCTTTCAACCTGAAAGAACCTCCCACCCTACCCCGCCGCAACCTTCCCCTTGACTTCCGCCGCACCTTTCGGCAATGCTGGCGTTCCAAAAAACGTAGGTAGGCGTATCCGTCGCCTTTGCCATTCTCCCCCCGATTGGTGAAAAGAGCGGACTTTCTTGTTTCCTGCCACTATTGCACCCTCTGGCCTACATGGGCCTATTGGGATTGCGGTTACATATTGGCGGAAACAACGTCCGGGTGTCCGTGAGGCCCCGGCGGTCTACCTACGACCGGGGAGCGTTGTTTCCGCCTTTTTTTGTATCCACCCCCAAAACGTAGGTGCATCATGCTTAGATTCCTTCTCTCTTCCCGTTTCCTGCGGTTCCGCTACCGCCTGTCCTCCTTCCTCGCCGTCCTCACCCGTTCCATCGGCAAGGCCGTACTGGTGGCCTTCCTTGGCGTCCTGCTGGCTGTCTGTGCCGCGCCGGAACTCTTCCTTGCCGGGGGTGTGAGATGAGCAAAGATACCCTTGAAGACCGCTTGGATGATTTTATTTCCCGTGCCTTTTGGCCTGTAAAAGCCTTTGCCAGCGTTTTAGAAGCGGCAGGAAGAGATACAGAATCGTTTGCGGCAGTCGATGACATAGCAATCGTTTGCGCCGCCCTGACCCGGCACGCGCAAGACCGTGTGGAAGAGGCCGTTGATCTACTCCAAGAGCGTTATGGAGATTTTAGCGTTTATGAAGAGTGCTTTTCAGAAAAAATTGTCGCGGTAAAAAGAAGTGACGAAAAATGACGGCCTGTTTGTGTCAATTTTGACACATGCCCATTCTCAACTTGAGTGACAAACTTTGAACTTCAATGCCAAACTGGTTCAGTACTGAACCAAGTACTGAACTAGATTTGTCCATGAACTACTAAGAAAAACAGACAAAAAAACGTTTGCACTTAACTTGAGAATTTTTCAGTCAAGATGAGAATTGGAAAAACATAGACATTATTACTTTTTTTCTGATACAACACCCAGCAAATGTTATTGCAGTATGGTGCACTCTTAAAAAGGCTGTCAGAAATGAACGTGAAAAGTATACCCCAGTGTGTTGCCTTGACCTCGGAAAATCCAACCATTGAACTCCTTACCGAAGGACAAGCCGCCGCTGTTTTGGGCCTGAAAAAAGCCACTCTCCAGCAACGACGCTGGCAGAAACAGCCGCCCGCCTATGTGAAAATAGGGCGGTTCGTGCGTTACCGCATGGAGGATATTGCCGCCTACCTCGATTCGTGCGTCGTGCATCCAACCGTAGACAAATAGCCCTCTCAAACCTCCCCAATCGCCTTTGACCGTACAGACACGAGGGTTTTGATATGCCAGCAACCGACCTTTACCCCCTCTTTCTAGACAAGCTCAGGGAAGCCGGGCTTGTACTTGACCACATGGAAACAGACGGCCTTCTTCACCGTTGCGGGACTTCCGCCAAGCCCAAGGGGAAAGACGGGGCCTATTCCGCCCATATGGACGCGCCCGCGTCTCTCTGGTGGCAGAACTGGCATACTGGGGAGGACAGCACTTTTTGTCCGGTCAAAAAAGTGGACATGACCGCCGCAGAACGGGAAACCTTGAAAAGGCGTATCGCGGAAGACCGTGCCCGGCGTGAGGCGGAAGAGGAGCGACGGCACGCGGAGGCCGCCAACACCGCCGCAACGCGCTGGGACGGTGCGCCTACGGCTCTGGATACCCACCCTTACCTGATGAAAAAAGGCGTGCCTTCTTTTGGTTTGCGGCTGTGGGGAAACCAGTTGCTGGTTCCTGTCTATGACGATGCGGACAAGCTGGCTTCCCTCCAAACGATAGACCCGGACGGGGAAAAACGTTTCCTGTCTGGCGGCAAGATGAAGGGCGGCACGTTCTTCATTCCGGCACGGGATGGAAAGACGGATACCGTACTTGTTGCCGAGGGGTACGCAACGGCGGCTTCCGCGTGTATGGCGTCCGGCTACGCGGCGTTTGTGGCCTTCAATGCGGGAAACCTCATGGCGGCGGCACTGCGGGCGCGGCGGCTGTTCCCGGAAGCCAAGCTGATTATGGTGGCTGACGACGACTGGGAACTTGAACAGAAAACGGGGAAAAATACCGGGCTGGTTGCGGCGGAAGATGCCGCCCGGCGCGTTGGCGGCTGGCTTGCCGTGCCAAGCGTGCGGCATGTACCCGACGCAACGGACATAAACGACCTGCACCGGAAAGGTGGCCTTGATGCCGTATGGCGTTGCCTTGCCGCCGCCCGTATTCCAGACGACGAACAAACAGGAAAAGAACCCATGCCCACGCCTGAAAACTCCGGGGAAAATAGCTCCCCTTCACCCGCCGCAACCGGGAATGGCCTTCCCGTTTCAACCTTGCCGGACGGGTATTTCATAGTTCCGGAAGGCCCACGCGCCGGACTGTACTACTTGGAACATCGGAGAGGAAAAGAACACGAGGTACGCTTGGGGCCTCCTATCCGCCTCTTGGGGCGCACCTGTGACGAGCACAATATAGCATGGGGCTTTCTCCTTGAATGGAAAGACCCGAAGGGGACATTACACAGGTGGGCCTTGCCCGGCGGAATGCTCCAACAGTCCAACCGTGAATGGGCTTGGATACTGGCGGATGGCGGATACGACATTGCCAGCGGGCAGACGGGACGCTTCATAGATTTTCTGCAAAAGTCCGTTACTGCAAATTTTATCACCTGCGTGCCGCGTGTGGGCTGGCACAATGACGCCTTTGTCCTGCCTGACCGGGCATACGGGGACGGTGGGGATTCCATCGTGCTCCAGTCGCTCAATCATGGGGACATGTATCAGGCGGGCGGTACGCGGGAAGCATGGAATCAGATTGCCGCCCTGTCCGTTGGCAATACCCGGCTTGAGTTCGCTTTGAGTACCGCCTTTGCCGGGCCGCTTCTCCGGCTTGCCGATGTGGAAGGCGGCGGATTCAGCTTTGAGGGCGGTTCCTCGTGCGGCAAGACAACCTGTCTGGAAGTTGCGGCGTCCGTGTGGGGCGGGGCTTCCCATGTCCGGCCTTGGCGTACAACCGACAACGGCTTGGAAAGCATTGCCGCGCTCCACAATGACGGCTTGTTGATACTGGATGAAGTCGGGCAGGTATCCGCCAAGGTGCTTTCGGAATCGGCCTATATGCTGGCGAACGGACAGGGCAAGACGCGCTCAGGAAAGGACGGCAACACCAGAAAGTCTACCCCGTGGCGGTTGCTCTTCCTGTCTTCCGGAGAAGTCGGGCTTGCCGAAAAATTGCAGGAAGGCGGCATTAAGGCAAAGGCTGGACAGGAAGTCCGCTTTGTCGGGATTCCCACAGAAAAGGACATGCTATCCAACCTGCACGGGCTTCATGACTCCGGGGCCGTATCCAATCGGCTCAAAGAGCTTTCCGGGCGGCACTACGGGCACGCCGGACGCGAGTTTCTGCAATGGCTGACCGAACACCGGGCAGAGGTGGTTTCAGGCATCGGGGCATGGCTTGACGATGGCGTGAAGTGTCTTTGCCCCGCCGATGCAGGGGAACAGGTGCGGCGTGTGGCGCGGCGGTTTGCCCTTGTTGCCTATGCCGGGGAGCTTGCCAAGTCAGCCGGGGTACTTCCTGCGGAGATGGACGTTTGGGCGGCGGTGGCCTCATGCTTCAATGACTGGCTGTCCGCACGCGGCAGTGTGGGCGCGTCAGAGGATGCGGAAGTTGAAGCCGCCGTTCAGCACTTCATAGAACAGCATGGCGCAAGCCGTTTTGAGAACATTGAGACGCCGGGCGTGCAACGCATCCCCAACCGTGTGGGATTCGTCAAAATGACCAAAGACGGGGCAGAGTATTACGTTCTTCCGGAGAGCTTCAAGACGGAAGTACTGGCGGGAATCAGCTTCAAGCGGGCAATACGGATACTGACAGACAAGGGCTGGCTGGTACGCGGAAGCGGAACAGGAAGAGATGCTACGGTAAAGAAGAGTCTTCCCGGCATGGGGCGGGTACGTTGCTACCAGATAGTTCCGCCAAGAGAAGATATTGAACCGGACGGATGCGATGAATAACCAGATTGATAGAATCGTATTCCTGACAGAAAAAGGTTGGCATCCCTATGAAGGAAGCATTGCCGAAACCGTATACGAACGCTTGGGATGCAAGACGCCTTTTTTCGGGAAATGGCTTTACGATGGACGGACAGGACGAAAGATAACCTGCATAGGGTGCGCAAAATATTGCGCAACGGATTCTATGGAGGGGTTTACCCCCATCCCGACAACACTCATGGCAACCCACAAGCGTGGGAACTACTTTTCCCTTTCGCCTGTGGAAATGGCAAACCGCCTCCATTTGCTGACCGTAAAACAGGCCGCCTACTGCCTAAACGTTTCAATCCGGACGGTTTATGGCTATATAGACATGTCAAAACTTGCCGTCTTGCGTGAAAAGCCTATCAGGATAAAGGCAGAGGATGTCCGTAAAATGATGAATGATTTCGATGAATGAAGGGGAAAAGCATGTACAAGAAGGAAGCGGAAAAGTTCAAAAGGCTTGAAGAAAAACTGACACCCGCCCTAGAAAAGCCTGCAAAAGAATTTATTAACGATTTTCTAACTATTTTCGCATTTTATGCAAAATTTTCATACCCGCAACATGAACGGATATGCAGAAACCCTTATTTTACCTATGAGGATGGCGTGGGATTCTACAGTAGCGGGATATCTGAAGATGAAATAGTTTTGGGACACGAATTTACAACAGCACTTTATGCGTGGGGACTATGGGGAGAAAGTCTTGTTGATTTCGAAGAACCGACATTTCCACTCAAGGGAAAAGACTTAATTCGTGCAAAGGAGTGGACTCTTTTTAGGAAAGTAGGGATTAGACTTTGTGAATGCGTACTTGAACTTTTCCTACAGTGTGAGGCTGTTCTTACTGACGATGATGAACGGATAGGAGAGGGGAATGGTTGGAAATATCTTGAAATCGTTCGCTCTCCCAATGGGGGCTTTGAACATATCCATCTTTCGGACGAAGAATACGCGGCGCGATGGAGATAAAAAAAGAGGCTTTCCACAAGGGAAAGCCCACAAGCTCAGGTGCTCCGGGCACTCTGGCTAAAAAAAGATTGCCCTGAACGCCAATAAAAGTCAAGAAACCCTCTTTTCCGCCGCAACCATCCCGCATGAGGCCCACAGGCCGGGCAGGAAGCCCGGAAAGCCTTCCGCCAAGGTGAAGAGCCACCCGGTGCGGCGTGGGCCTTCTTGCGCCCTTCTCCGGAGCCAGAGGCAGGGGCACGGCCTCCCTCTCTTCCTGACTGGCGGCCTGACCACCCCCGCGCCCGACTTGTGCCCGACATGCGCCCGACAAGGGTTGTCTCATGTCGGGCGGTGAAAAACGTTGGTATTGCTGGCTTCACTTGGGGAGTGCCCGACATGTCCGACATGAAATCGGGCAGGTGCAGGACAATGACAGTACCGGGTTGCCGTCCCGCCTCTGGCCTTGTCCGACACCAGCCAGCACCAGCCGCCGCAACCATCCCGCATGAGGCCCACAGGCAGGGGCAGGAAGCCCGGAAAGTCTGCCGCCAAGGTGAAGAGCCACCCGGTGCAGCGAGGGCCTTTCCTGTGCCCTTCTCCGGAGCCAGAGGCAGGGGCTTCCTTCTCTTCCTGGCTGGCGGCTTTGGGTATTCTAACCCACATACCGGGACATAAGGGGATATGTCGGGATATAAAGGGATAGGGGGGTAGAAAACCCAAAGACGTTGGGGCATCGGCGTTCAGTAGGCGATATGTCGGCGTTTTATCGGCGGTGAAAAGGCGTTTTTTTGTACCCGTGTTGGGAATGGTGTTGGGAATGGTGTTGGGAAAAGAAAAACCCCTCACAGGTTGTTACCTGCAAGGGGTTGATTTCACTGGTGCGCCCGGCGCGATTCGAACGCACGGCCTTTAGCTCCGGAGGCTAACGCTCTATCCGACTGAGCTACGGGCGCGTAATATCCCGGTTTGGGACATCACAGAGTTGGAAAGCTAGCTCTTGTGCCGCGTCCTGTCAAGCTGTATGCTCAATTATCAAGGCGTACGGCGAAACATCTGCCGGCAAAAACGTGCCCGGAATCCCCGTGTGCCCCCTCCCTCTTGCCAACAGGAGCCTGTTATGAGCGTTTCCGTCACCTGGTACGGTCATTCGAATTTCACAATAGCCAGCGGCGGCGTTTCCGTCTGCATCGATCCGTTCTTCACCAACAATCCCATGTGCCCTGTAACATGGAACGAGGCCGGAAAGCCCGATCTCGTGCTGGTCACGCACGACCACGGCGACCATGTAGGCGACGCCGTAGCCATCTGCAAGGCCAGCGGCGCAACCTGCGGCTGCGTCGTCGGTACGGGCGAGCGGCTCATCGACGCGGGGATGCCCCAATCCCTGATCCCCGCCGGAATCGGTTTCAACATAGGCGGAACCATCCAAGCCAAAGGCATCCGGGTGACCATGACGCAAGCCTTCCACTCGTCAGAATCCGGTGTCGCCACAGGCTATGTCGTCACCATGCCGGACGGCTTCACCGTGTACCACGCCGGAGATACCGGGCTTTTCTCCAGCATGGAGCTTATCGGCTCGCTCTACCCGCTGGATCTGGCCTTGCTGCCCATCGGCGGCTTCTTCACGATGGATGCGTTCCAGGCCGCTCATGCCGCCCGCCTGCTCCGTCCAAAGGCCGTGATCCCCATGCATTGGGGAACCTTCCCGCTGCTTGCACAAGATACTTCGGGCTTCGCCGCGCAGCTTGCCGACATCGCCCCCGACGTCCGCCTCGTAGAGATGAAGCCCGGCGAGTCCGCCGCCTTCTAGGAGAAAGCCATGTCCCTCATCGAACACAGCGAACTTGTGGCCCGCGCTCTGGACTATGTGCAGGGAGAACGCCTTGAGCATCCCGATACGCCGCTTTCCTCCCTGCTGGACGACGCAGGGATGCGCTTCAACCTGTCTCCGCTGGATGCGGAACAGCTGGCCCGCATCTTTGCCGATCCCGCACAGGGGCACGGCGCACCCCAAAACAGCTAACCCCGCTTTACCACAGGACAACACCTGATGCCTTCGCTTCTTCAAAGAGAAATATTCAAAGAAATAGCCAACCTGTTCATCCTCAGCGTGGGCGTGCTGCTCACGCTTATCCTGATCAGCCGCGCCGTGCAGATGCGGGAACTGTTCCTCGGGCTGGATCTGGGCATTCTGGATACCGTCCTGCTGTTCGGCTACATGACCCCGCTGTTCCTCATGCTGGTGATTCCCATCGCCTGCATGCTCAGCGTGTTCCTGACCTTCCTGCGGATGAGCACAGACCGCGAACTCGTGGCCCTGCGGGCGGGGGGCATCAACATCTACCAGATGCTTCCCGCTCCGCTCCTCTTCAGCGTGCTGTGCATGTTCCTGACCTTATGGGTCTCCCTGCACTGGCTGGCGTGGGGCATGGGCAACTTCCGGGAAACCATCCTCGATATCGCCAATACCCGCGCCCGCGTCGTCGTGCAGCCCGGCGTGTTCAACAGCGACTTTCCCAACCTCGTCCTCTTCGCCAGACAGGTCAGCCCGCACAACGACGACATGACGCAGGTTCTGGTTGACGATCGCTCCCGCCCTGACCGCCATATGACCATTCTGGCTCCGGTGGGACGCTTTGATACGGATACCGAACGCGGCGAGCTGGTCTTCCGGCTCAAGGACGGAAAAATCTACACCACGGACAAGAAAGGCTCTTCCGTCCTCGCCTTCGACGAATACAAGGTGCGCCTGCCGCTGGATTCCCTTTTCAAGGGGCTTGACCTTGGCGACGTCCGCCCCCGCGAAATGTCATGGAGCAAACTCTCCAGCATCACCAGAGAGGAGGCCCTGAAGGTGGACGCCAACTATGCCAACAAGCTGGAAGTGGAACGCCACAAGCGATGGGCCTATCCGGTGGCGTGCATCGCGCTGACGCTCTTTGTGCTGCCGCTGGCAGCGGCCTTTGAGGGGCTGCACCGGCAAACCGGCCTGATGCTGGCCCTGGCGATGTTCTTTGTCTACTACAGCCTGATGTCCCTCGGGTTCAGCACCGGCGAGGCCGGAACCATTCCGCCCTCCATCGGGCTGTGGCTGCCGAACATCCTGTTCCTCTGCCTCGGGCTTTACGGACTGTGGCTGACGGCCCACGAACGAACGCCGCACATTGCGTCTTTCTTCCGCACCATGCGGACAAGGAGGGCCGCGTCATGAGCCTTCTTTTCCGGTATCTGACCAAAAACAACGCCATGATCCTGCTGCCCACGCTGGCGGTCGGCATCGGGCTGTATGTGCTGACCGATCTTTTCGAACGCCTCGACAACTTCATCGAGGCGGGGCTTTCCGTCCGCATGGTCGCGACCTACTTCATCGTCAAGATGCCGCTGGTCATTTCGCAGATCCTGCCGGTCATCTTCCTGCTCTCCACGGTCATCCAGCTCTGCATCATGGCCCGCAGCCGGGAACTGACGGCTCTTCAGGCCGGGGGCATTTCCCTCGGGGTTGTGGCCAATTCCATGATCCTGTGCGGGCTGTTCTGGGGCTGTGTCCAGCTCGGCTTTTCGGAATACCTCGGCGTGGCGGGGGAACGCGAATCCGCCCGCATCTGGCAGGAGGAAGTCCGCAAGAAGAACATCGCCGCCACAGTCCTGCACAATGTCTGGTTTACGGACGGCAACTGGATCGTCTCGCTGGACAGCCTCGATCCCCAGTCGAACGGCACGGGCTTTTCGGGCTATGAGCTGTCAAAGGATGGCCTGAGCATCGAACGCATCGTGCAGGCCACCGCCTTTTCCGCCGCTCCAGAACGCTGGGAGCTGAAGGGGGTGCAGATCTACACGCCCGACGCCTACACGCAGGAAGCTTCCGCCGACATGGTTGTCCCTATCCATCAGGACCCGGAGACGTTCCGGCTGATCAGTGCGGGAACCAAACCGCAGCAGCTCCCCATCTGGCAGCTTGACGACGCCATCGAGCAGCTCCGCTCTTCCGGCTCCAATGTAGAGGCTCTGCGGACGGCATGGCATGCCAAACTGGCCTATGCCGCGTCCATACTGGTCATGGCCTTTGTCGCAACCGCCATCGTCTCGTGGAAGGACAACATCTACATAGCCGTCACCGTGGCCCTGCTGTGCACCTTCCTGTATTTTGCCGTGTACACGCTCGGCACAACCCTTGGACAGCGGGGCATCCTCCACCCGCTCCTTGCCGCGTGGGGGGCCAACATCGTCGCGATTGCGCTTTCGTTCTGGCGGCTGGTGCCCATGCTGCTCCGAAGGGTCTGACGCCCGCTTTCGATGGAAAAATCCGGCCTGGTGCGTTGCATCAGGCCGGATTCTTTCATGCTCGGCAGGGTCATCGCCCTTTGCTGTCCAGCACGTCCAGAAGGCTCCGGGCACAGCGGGAGGCTCCGCCCAGCCGCGGCGTGAGCCACGCTCCGAACCGCTCCCGAACCGCCTCTGCCGGTTCAGGCATGGCAAGCTGCTCCCGAAGCAGCGTGGCAACGGCAGCGGCGTTCCCTCCGCGCCGGAGCAGCCCCAACGCTTCAAGGGAATCTGCCGCCCCCGCTTCCGAGGCTCCCAAGGCCCAGGTAAAATTTTCCAGATGCGGCCCGGTGCAGGGAATACGCCCCAGAGCCAGCGGTTCGAGGATGTTCTGTCCGCCGAGCGGCGCGAGGCTCCCCCCCACAAAGACGGCATCCGCAAGCTGGTAGAGCTGGCCCAGTTCCCCGAACGTGTCCCAGATAACCACATTTCCCGGCTCGAAGGCCCGCTCCCGTCCCGAGCGCAGGACAGGGGCAATCCCCGCCGCACCCAAAAGGGCCTGCCACGGCTCGACCCGGTGCATGTGCCGAGGGGCGATGACAATGGTAGCCCCGGTTTCGCGCAGGGCCTGCACCACGGCAAGGATGTCCGGCTCCTCCTGCTCGCGGACGGAGGCCAGCAGGACGGTCTTTCCGGCATGCGCCTCGCAGGGCAGAAGCCGGGACAGCCCTTCGGAGACGACGCCTCCCGAGGCTCCCGCAGCGCGGTCGAACTTGATGTTCGGCACTGTTTCGACCCGTTCGGCTCCGAACAGTTCGGCAAAACGCGCTCCGTCCGTATCCGAGATGGCGCAGACGCGTTCCGGCGGCATCTCCCCCCAGAACCCCGGAGCCAGCGATTCCAGCCGAAGGTAATTGCGAAGGCTCTTTTCGGTCATCCGCCCGTTTGCAATGACAAAGGGCACGCCCTTCCTGCGGCAGGCCAGCATCAGGCCGGGCCACAACTCGGTTTCCAGCAGCCCCACGACCCGGGGCCGGGCCTGCCCGATGGCCTTTTCCATCACCCCCGGCGCGTCCAGCGGGAAAAAGGCCGCATGCACGGACAGCCACGGGTGGGCTTCCCGCAACCGGGAAGCCATGTCTTGCAGGACATCAAGCCCCTGCCTCGTCCAGGTCGTCGTCAGGACGCGAAGCGGTTCCCCGCCTGCCGCCTCCCGCAGGGCTGCGAGATGCCGGAGCAGTTCCCACACGAGATAGGCCTCGCCGCCCGAAGCCGCCTGAAGCCAGATATCTACCCGCTCCCCTGCCGTGCCGGCCCAGCCTTCCGGGGCAAGGCGTTGTTCAAAGCCGTCCCGAAGCCGCTTGTGGCGGCGCAGGAGGGGACGGGCCACCGTCCAGGCAAGGCTGTATGCGCCGCCCAGAAGGGTGCGGAGTGCGTTGGGCATAGAAGCTCCGTGCGGAAAGAGCGGCCTTGGGGAAGGGAGAGCACGTTTCCAAACGGCTCTTCCTCCCTTCCCCAAACCCCATCTCTTCCGCTTCAAAACGGGTTACGCTTATCGAATCCCCGCCACAGAGGGGCCAGGGACAAACCGGCAGGCCCGTTTCCGCCATCATGGGGCAGGAACAGGGATTCGATAAAAACAAAAAGGGGATGGCCTACTTTTCCATAGCCATTTCAAGCAGCCGCTCGATGAGGTCAGCAAAGGACATGCCCTTCACGGCGGCTTCGCGGGGCACAAGGCTGGTCGCGGTCATGCCGGGCGTGGTGTTGACTTCAAGAATGTACAGCGTTCCGTCATCCTGAAGGATAAAGTCGGCGCGGCTGTACCCCTTCAGGCCAAGGGCCTTGTGGGCGCACAGCGCAGCTTCCTGCACCTTGGCGGTTTCCTCGGGAGAGATGGGCGCGGGGCAGATTTCCTGTGCGCCGTCAGCAGCGTACTTGTTGTGGTAATCGAAATAGTTGCCCTTTGATACGATCAGGATGGGCGCAAGGGCTTCCTCGCCGAGCACGCCACAGGTCACTTCGCGTCCGGCTATGGCGGTTTCCACAAGGGCTTCCTCGCCCATGGAGAACAGCGAGTTCAGGGCCGTATACAGCTCTTCCTCATCGACCACGCGGGACAGGTGCAGGCTGGAACCTCCGGTGTTCGACTTCACGAACAGGGGGAAGGCGAGGCCCGGCTTCCAGTCAGGCCCGGGGTGGCGCGGCAAAAAGACGCCGTCAGGCACACGAAGCCCGGCATCGCGGAAGATTTCGCGGGCCGCAGCCTTGTGCAGGGCAAGGAAGGAGGCGGAAGGCCCGGAGCCCTGATACGGACAGCCCACACGATCAAGAATGGCCTGGACAAGGCCGTCTTCGCCGGGTGCCCCGTGCAGGTTGTTGAAGGCCACATCGTGATCGCGGGCCATATCCATGATGCGTTCAAAATCCTTCGCCGGATCGCAGAGCGTCACGCTGTGCCCGCGTTCCAGAAGTGCGGCGCGAATCTGTTCGCCGCCCTTCAGGGAAACCTCACGTTCGGGAGACCAGCCGCCCGCCAACAACAGTACTTTCATGGAGAGGCAACTCCAGTTGCGCCGAAAGGACGCGCTCAATGGTTTTGGAATGTTCCCAGCCACGATGAATAGCGACTCGGGATTGTTCGCTTTTTCCGTAGCGGACAAGCAAATCCTCATAGCGTTCGTCAAGCGTCACCAGCTCGTCATGCCGGGCGCGCTTGTCCGCATAGATAACGAAGAAGACCGGGTGCACCAAATCCTCGGGCAGGGGCCACGGCCATTCCACATGATGATACACGGCCTGCGCGATCTTGTGGTTGCCCGTGGACTCAATGACCCACGAAGCACCTATCTGGGCGTGGCTGCCGCCAAACTGCACGGTATAGGACTTGGCGATATCGTGCAGCAGGCCCGCCGCACGGCACAGGGGCACAAGTTCGGGATGTGAGGTCGCTCCGACTTCCACGGCACGCCGGGCAAGGGCTTCGGCAACATCGGCCACGCGCTCGCTGTGCCGCTCGATGTGGGAAAACATGGCGTAGTTCGTCCAGAGCGCACGACACTCCGCTTCGCCGGGAATCGGGGCCGTATCCGGGTGTTCAAGGCTCCACAGTGCCGGAAGTTCGGGCAGTGCCGGGTTTTCGTAAACCTTGCCGCTCTGAAGGGGCGGAGTGGCAAAGTGACGCTCGTATTCGCTCGCTGACTGGGACATGAAGGCTTCCTTAACAAGGCTTTGCGCGGGACAGGCTCTCGTAAGCCTCCCACGTATCAACATCTGTTATAGCTGCCGTATCATTGGTAGGCATGAGGCGCAAGCCGAAGGAGCCGAGAAGCCCGCGCGCGCCCTGATCTCCGCTCAGGGAAAGGGTTGCGGCAAGGGCCTGCGCCGGGAGCACCACCGGATTGCCCCGCTTTCCCCCGCACGCGGGAGCCGCCGCGCACTCGGGCCGCTCAAGGAAGAACGCCGCCAGACGCCGCACCAGCTCCGGGCCGACCAGCGGCTGATCCCCGAGGAGGATCATCACGCCGGAGGGCAGAGGCGAGAGGGGGGCGGGACATTCGTGTTTTGGGTCGGGGGCAGCGCAACACGCTCGGGCAGGGGAAGCAGGGACAGGGGACGGATTCCCGGAAGGAAAAGAGGGGCAAGGCGGGGAGGCGGAGAGCGAGGCTTTTGCGGCATCGTGGGCGGCAATCAGGGCCAGAAGGCGGCGGATGCCGGCCTTGAGGGACTCAGCCTGCCCAAGATGGGCTTCGGGCGCAGGGACAAGCTCCACGCGGCTGCCAAAGCCGGAAAGAGCCTCCATGAGTTCTGGAGAGGCGTCGGGACGCACCGTCACCAGCACGGGAGAAAGACCGGCCTCAAGCGCGGCACGCACGGCACGTCGAACCAGCGGCTCGCCGTCGAGTTTCAGGGTCAGCTTGCAGCGTCCCATACGCCGGGAAAACCCCGCCGCCAGCACAAGAGCGGGAAGTGTGGATGACATGGCTTGCCTCCCGAAAATGGCCCATCTGAATAAATTCAACCACCTGCTTTTACAGCCGGAAAGACCGAACCTTCCCTGCCCAAAGCCCCACGCCCACAGGGAAAAGTGCCAACAGGGATTCGATAAGCGCAAACGTCTTTGGAAAGGGAGGAATGGGGTTTGGGGAAGGGAGGGGAGAACCTTTCCTCAGAAAGGTTTCCCCTCCCTTCCCCAATATTCTTATCGCTTCTTCTCCGCAAAAGCTCTCCGATTCCCCGGCCTCGGGCCTCCGGGACGCTGTCCCGAGGGCCTGCCGAGCAATATTTCGTGCTGACGCCGCCGCTGCTCGTCGGTGCTTGCGACATAGATCGGCGTGCCGTCCGGCGCACAGCGGGCATAGTACATGGCGGTGGCGACGGTTCCCGGCGTGGGAATGAAACACTGCACCTGCCGGGGAGACCAGCGGCGGGCGGCGAGCCAGTCCGAAAGCTGCTGCATGTGCGCGTCCGTACAGCCGGGAAAAGAACTCATCAGATAGGGAATGACATACTGTTCCTTGCCGTTGGCCTCGGAATACCGCACGAAGGCTTCCAAAAAGGCCTCAAACGCCTTCATGCCGGGCTTGCGCATGAGATCGAGCACATCGGGCGCGCAGTGCTCGGGCGCAATCTTGAGCTGCCCGCCGGTGAATTCCCCGGTGTAGGCGGCAAGCGCGGTCGGGTCCTTGAGCGCGAGGTCGAAACGGACACCGCTGGCAACGCGGACATGCTTCACTCCGGGCGTAGCCTGCACGTCCCGAAGCAACCGGATGCACTCCCGCTGATCAACCTGAAAGCCCTTGCAGATGGTCGGAAACATGCAGCTGTCGCGGCGGCACTTTGCGGGATCAAGACGGCAGGACGCACCCCACATGTTCGCGCTGGGGCCGCCCACGTCGGATATGGAGCCGCCGCGCGGCATGGAGGCGATGCGCCGCGCCTCGTCGAGGATGGACTCCTTGGAACGCGAGGCGATGCGCCGTCCCTGATGGAGGGCCAGCGAGCAGAAGGAGCACCCGCCACCGCACCCGCGATGTGTGGTGATGCTGGTGGCGATCATTTCCACCGCCGGAATGGATTCCTTGTAGGAAGGATGCGGACGCCGCGAGAAGGGAAGGCGATACAGGCTGTCCAGCTCCTCGGTGCCCAGCGGCGCGGCGGGCGGCATGAGCAGCACGGTGCGGTCGCCGTTGTTCTGGGCGAGCAGGCGCAGGGACTGATGGGTTTCGCGTTCGAGGCGGACGGTCCCGTCCAGATAGGCGCGAGGCGAGGCCAGCATCTCGTCGTGGGAGGGCAGGCGAACCACTTCCATTCCGTCCAGCTCCATAACCTTGTCGGGGAGGGAGGCTGTCCTGACCAGCCGCGCCGTACCGGGAATCCCGGCCCAGAGATCGGGCCAAAGCTCGCCGTTGACGGGTTCGAGCGCGGAAAGGTCGCCCACAAGCTCCGCCACGGCGTCAAGCCGCCGGGCCACCTCCAGCAGGGAGCGTTCGCCCATGCCGCAGGAAAGGATGTCCAGCTTGGCGTCGAACAGAATGGAGCGGCGCAGGCTGTCCGCCCAATAGTCGTAATGGGTGATGCGCCGCAGCGACGCCTCAATGCCGCCTGCCAGCAGGGGCAGGCCGGGGAAGGCCTTGCGGACAAGCCCGGCGTAGACGATGACGGCCCGGTTGGGGCGCGCTCCGGCCTTGCCGCCGGGGGTGTAGGCGTCGTCGTGGCGTTTCTTGCGAAACGCGGTGTAGTGCGCCAGCATGGAATCAAGGGCCCCCGCGCTCACTCCGGCAAACAGGCGCGGACGGCCCATCCGGGAGATCTCGGCGGCACCCTGCCCCTCGTCCTTCCAGAGCGGCTGCGCCACGATACCCGTGCGGTAGCCGTGTTCCACCAGCCAGCGGCCCAGCAGCGGAACCCCGAAGGACGGATGATCCATATAGGCGTCACCCGTGATGAGGAGGATATCAAGGGAGTCCCACCCAATGGCGTCCATTTCGGAGCGGGTGGTCGGCAAGAACGGCGGCTGCGCCAGCGGCGTGCGTGAGGGGAGTGCAAGATCAAACATGTCTGGGACTATACGGCAGGGTACGCCGGAAGGAAAGACGTTTTACGCAGGGCATTCCACCGCGTAAAACGTCCTTCAGAAGGTTGTCAGACGCCCAGCAGCATCCGGGCCGTGCCGAAATAGATGAGCAGTCCGGTAATATCCACAATGGTGGTCAGGAGCGGCCCGGAAAGCACCGCAGGATCAAGCTTCAGCTTCAGGGCCGCGAGGGGGAGCAGCGCGCCGATGATGTTGGAGCAGACGACCTGAATGCCGAGCGCGATGCCGATGACCCAGCCGACCCGGACAAGGCTCATGCCCTCGGGCAGGACTTCGCTGCCGGACAGGAACAGGACTTTCCCGAGCGCGAGCAGCGCGAGGAACGCCCCAAGCAGCAAGGCAATGCGGATTTCCTTGAACAGCACGCGCAGGATGTCCCGCAGGCCGACTTCCCCGAGGGCCACCGCCCGGATGATGACCGCCGAGGTCTGGCTTCCGGTATTGCCGCCGGTATCCGCAATCATGGGCATGTAGAAAGCCAGAATGATCAGGCTGGAAAGGGCTTCCTCATGCGAGTGGATGATCAGGCCGGAAACAATCTCCAGACCGGCCATGCTCGCAATCCAGAAAATCCGGCTGCGGACATGCTTCCAGACGGATGAGCCGAGATAGGAAGGTTCCGGCTTTTCCCGGATTCCGGGCACGCTTCGGGCGCACTCCTCCGCCTCTGCGGAAGCGGAAAGCACGGCGGCTTCGGGCGGGGAAAGCGGCAGGGAGCGGTGTTCCTGCACCTCTGCCGAGGCAGCGGCGGGAACTGGGGACGGCGCAGGCGCGCAGGACGGGGAGAACAGCCCGGCAAGGCCGGACGAACGGAGAAGGGAGAAAAACGTCATGGGTGAGTCTCCTCAGGATCGCGCTGTCGGCGACCGGAAGACTGCACCCTGTACGCTCAGGAGCGCAGGGAAGGCGTCATTGGCTGCCGCGACGGCGCAAATCGGAATAGGGGGAACACGGGGGAGGGCAACTGTCGCAGTTCATGACAATCCTCAATGATTGAGATGAGAGGGATGCCTTTTTGCAGGCTCCGTCTGGATACTTCCGTCCTGTGCCGCTGTCAATGCGAAATCCCGCTTCGCCGCGCGCTTTGCTTTTCCCGCCGCGAAGCGTACAAGGGGGAGTCCCAAAACCTCTTTCCCGCGCGCTCCGCACCCCGAATCATGGCCCGAATCGCCCTCATCCTGCCCCGTCTCAGCCGTTACGGCGGCGTCGAACAGTTTGCCTTCCGCCTTGCCGGAGCTTTGGCTGAAACCCGAAACAGCGAACACGAGGTGGAGTTCATCTGCGCCCGTTCCGAATGCCCCCCTCCGCTCGGCGTGCAGACGCATGTTGTCGGGCGACCCGGCGGCTTCAAGTTCCTCAAGATGCTCTGGTTCCTCATCCGGGCCGAACAGGTACGCAGGCGGGGAAACTACGATCTGACCATCAGCCTCGGCAAGACGTGGAATCAGGACATGCTCCGCGTGGGCGGCGGCCCGCAAAAAACCTTCTGGGAGCTGTCCGAAAAGGCGTGGCCCGCAGGCTTGCCGCGCTGGTTCAAGCGGTTGCGCCGCATCCTCCTTCCGGCCAACTGGCTTACCCGGATCATAGACAACCACCAGTACCGGAGCGGCTGCCGGATCATCTGCGTGTCCGACGCCGTGCGCCACTGGGTACAGAAATGCTACCCCGGCATCCCGGTTCCCGAGGTCATCTACAACCTGCCCGACCTGTCGCGCTTCTCCCGGCCCACGCCGGAACAGAAACAGCTCTCGCGCATCGCGCTGGACATCGACAACCACCACATCGCCATCGCCACGGCTACCAGCAATTTCGCGCTGAAGGGAACGGGCATCCTCATCCGCGCCGTGGCCTCCCTCCCCGACAATGTGCACCTGTTCATTGCCGGAGGCCGCGATTTCGAAGCCTACCGCCAGCTTGCCGAAAAGCTCGGCGCGGCTTCACGCATCCATTTTCTCGGCAAGGTGGACGACATGCCCGCGCTGTACCGGGCGATGGATCTCTTTGTCCTGCCCTCGTTCTACGACGCCTGCTCCAACGCGGTGCTGGAGGCTCTGGCCTGCGGGCTGAAAGTGCTGTCCACCACCGCCAACGGCTCCAGCGTGTTCCTGCCCGAGGAGCACGTCACCCCCGATCCCGGCAACGCCGAAGATCTCGCCGCCCGCATCCGGGCCTTGATCGACGAGCCGGAACCCGGCCCGTTCCGCATCCCTGATCACATTCAGGCCGGACTCGAAACCTGGGTGCAGGCCGTCAACGAGGAATGCGACCTCCGCACCGGCAACACGCCGCCCGCTCCCGAAGAGGGGCGTATGGAGGTGCGGGATGACGGAGAGAAGCCGGAACCCGAACAGAGGGAAGAAGCCGTCTGAAGCTCGGGCCGCTGTGCCCTTTGCCTCCGCATTGCGCTGTATTTCCGCATGCAAAAACCGCCCGTTCAGACAGTTCGGGCGGTTTTTCGTCGGATGCGGCACACCGGAAGACGCAGGGTGCGCTACTCGCCCCACCCCACGCTCTGGGTGATCAAAATCCTTTTCTCGGGTGGAAGGGAGAGGGCTTTCGCCAGCCCTTCGGCGTTATAGGAAGCCCGGACCACGTTGTGCAGCCCTACCGACGCACAAAACAGCCCCACATTCTGGTAGGCGGAACCGGCGTGCATGGCGGCGTACAGCTCCTTGCCGTTCTTCCGGGTATCGGTGACGTACACAAGCCCTACCGGGGCTTCGCGCACAAAGCCCGTCCCATTCAGCAGCGGGCGCAAATCGCGGGACGCAACAAGCTCCAGCGTGTGGGCCGGGGCGTTGTACAGCCACGCTCCGGTGCTGCGGAGCACATAGATTTCAAGATCCTGCCTGTTCTGTGCCGTGGGAATCGTCCGCTTTCCGCCGGGGCGGTTCACCCCGCAGGCCGCCCAGAGCATGTCTCCCAGCAGCTTGTCCGAAAGCGGCCTCGCCGCGAACACCCGGCTGCTTTTCCGTTCGGCAAGGGACTGCATAAGGGGCCTGCCTCCCTTGGTGTCTGGCTCGGGAAGTTTGAGCTTCTCTGCGTGCGCCGCACCCGAAAGCAAGAGAAAACAGGCGAATAGCGCGGAAAGAAACCGTTTCGTCATCTGGAAGCTCCTTAGGGCGGTCACTTCATGCGGAAAAAGGAGAACATCTAAGAACAATCATGGGCTAGCTACACCCGTCATATCCGCGTAGGTTGTTTTCCAAAAAGGAGGATAACCATGAAATGGGGCCTGTCCATATTGGCGATGTGCGCGCTGCTCGCCGCGCCTGACTGCATGGCTGCCGCACCCGCGCAGACGGAAGGCAAGCTGCTCAAAGTGGTGGTCTTGTCTCGGCATGGCGTGCGCTCGCCTACCCAGTCTTCGGAAACCCTTGACAACTGGAGCCGGAAGGGGTGGCCTGAATGGCCGGTTGCCTCCGGAGAGCTGACGCCGCGCGGCGGCGAGCTTGTCACGGCCCTCTGGAAGCAGGAGGCCGCCTTCCTGCACAACGCGGGACTCCTCCCCGCAGGCAAGTGCCCCGACCCCGGAAGCATAGCCGTCCGCGCCGACAACGAGCAGCGCACCACAGCCACGGCCAATGCCGTGCTGGAAGCCCTTGCTCCGGGCTGCGGGTTTCAGCCCATCGTGGAGGCGGCAGGCAAGCCGGACCCGCTTTTCCACCCGGTCGAGGCCGGCTATTGCGCCCTTGATCCCGGCGTCATCGGACGCGAACTTTCGGGAAATGGCCTCGCCGCGCTCGAAAAGGCCCTGTCCGCGCCGATTGACGATCTGGCGCAGATCCTCGGCCCCGCAGCTCCCGACTACTGCCGCAAGTACGGGCTTCCTGAAAACTGCACAACGGCGGATGTCCCCTCCCGGCTGGTTTTCTCCAAGGACAACCACACCGTCGGGATAGACGGCAAACTCGGAACCGCCTCCAGCGCAGCCGAAATCATGCTGCTCGAATACGGGCAGTGGGATCGCCCGGCTGGATGGGGAACCGTGGACAAGGCGCGGCTGGAAAAGCTGCTTCCCGTGCACGCCCGCGTCTTTGACGCCGTGAACCGCACCCCTTCCGTAGCCGCAGCCCGTGGCAGCGAGCTGTTGCTGGACATGGCGAACGCGCTCACCGGACGCTATGCCGATCCTGCGGTCAACAAGGCAAAGGTCATCGTCTTCGTCGGACACGACACCAATATAGCCACCGTCGGCGGACTGCTCGGCCTGCATTGGCAGCTTCCGGGCTACGCGCCCGACGAAATCCCCCCGGCAAGCGCGCTGGTGCTTTCGCTCTGGCTGGACAAGGGCGAATACCGCCTGCGGGCGCACATGCTCGGGCAGTCGCTCGACACCCTGCACGATCCCGCCATGAAGGGCGAGATGCTGCGCCAGGAAATCCAGGTTCCCTGGTGCGGGCCCTACCAGTACGGGGAACCCTGCACGCTCACCGAATTTGAATTGCGGGTCCGTGACGCCATCCGCCCGGAATGCGTGCGGGAACGCTGAACCCGAACAGGCTCCGTCCATGCCGCCTCACGACGGCATGGGCAAGCCCGGCACCACACCCACAAAAAGAGGCAGGCCGCCGAGGTCTGCCTCTTTTTGTGGGTTCAGAAGGCGGAGAGCCTTCTTTCGGGCATCGTTGCCGAACGGTTAGCGGATGTTGTACTGGCCGTCGGGAAGCAGAGTAACCTGCCCGGCCTTGTTCAGCGGAACGCCGATCCAGGTGGTGGTTTCACCGGCCTTGTTGGTAACCCTGATATCCCACGCTTCGGCCTTCGCCGTGCGGCTGGCCTCGATCTCCACCTTGTCTCCATTGGGGAGCGTGCCTTCCTTCAGCACGTTTTCTTCCCAGTCGTTGGCATTGGTGGGAGACAGCGACAGCGTATAGATGTCATACTGCGCGCCGTTGAAGATATTGATCTTCTTTCCGGCGAGGGCCTGTCCGGCCATAACGAGCGAGGCGACGAGTGCAAGGGCGACGACAAGACGTTTCATGGCTTTCATCCTCTTTCCTCCGGAATGTTGCGGGAGAACGGCTCCCAAAGGATCGCAATCCCGGACTTGTCACGATCCCGGACGCCAAGGGCGTCCTCTGCTTTCAGGGTATCGTGAGAGGCGAATGATGCCATGATAATCAGCTAGTTATCATATAAAATCTATTCCACGCCGATCCGCGGGCAGAAGGAGGCCATCTCGCACTCCGCGCACAAGGGCTTGCGGGCATCGCAGACGTGACGTCCGAACCAGACCATCCGGTGGTTGACGTTGCCCCACTCGGAACGGGGGAAGAGCCGCATCAGATCTTTTTCGATATCCACGGGGTCGGTATGGCGCGTAAGCCCGAGGCGGCCTGAAATACGCTTGACGTGCGTATCCACGGCAAGCCCCTCGTTGATGCCGAAACCGCCCCACAGAACCACGTTGGCGGTTTTCCGGGCTACGCCGGGCAGCCGGATCAGGTCTTTCATGGCCCGGGGAGTTTCCCCGCCGTATTCGTCCACAACCAGCCGGGCGGCGGCAATAAGATGCTTCGCCTTGCTGTGGTAGAATCCCACGGAACGGATGACCTCTTCCAGCTCAGGAATGCCGGCCTGCGCGAGGGACGCGGGATCGGGCCACCGCCGGAAAAGCTCGGGGGTAACCTGATTCACGCGCTTGTCGGTACACTGGGCGGCCAGCACCGTTGCAACCAGCAGCTGCCACGGATTCGCCGCTACAAGATGGGTTTCGAGATCGGGATACCGCCTGGCGAGACGTTCGAGCACCTTCGCCGCACGCTGCTTGTCTGTCATGGTCGAGTCCTTGTCGATACATCAGGATGCGAAGCCTGCCGGCACAATGCCGACAGCCGCGGGACAGACCATAAGACCGGAATCCCCGGATGCCAAGACGGGCCGGGAAACGAAGCCCCCGGAGGACGGTGGCGGCCCCGTTTCCCGTTCTCCTGCTTATATGAGAGTTTCGATTTCCCCGAATTCAGGGGATACGCAGACATCCCAGCCGGGAACCGGCTCTTGGGATTTGCTTTCGAAGCCTGCCGATTCCTGCACCGCGGGCTGGATCGGCTCGCAGATCTCGATGACGGTTTCCAGTTCATCGAATTCGGGAGAAGTATAGGTCACGGTATCAAGATAACACTGCATACCGTGGGAATGGGTGACGTTTGGAGAAATGCCTGACGCGTGAACGGTGTTGCCATTGGTGGACATGGTTCTCCTCCATCATAAAAAGATTATAATGAAATCCTTTGGTTATATAGACGTAACCTTCTCCGGGAAGCCCGTCAATCTGTTCTGTGCACTCAACCAGCAAAAAAGTCCGCCCGCTGCCGCCCCCGGAAGGCCGGGAAGCCCTTCCCGCATTGCCAGAACGACCTGAAACAGCTATCCTTTCTCCCCAACGCACAGCGGAAGGGGGAAACATGCCGCTTTTCGTCTACATGACGGCGGCCTCCGAGAGTGAAGCGGAGCGCATCGCCGAGGATCTGGTCACAAACAGGCTGGCGGCCTGCGTCAACATCATGGCACCGATCCGTTCGGTGTACGCATGGAAGGGCGAAATCTGCCGTTCCGGGGAAATCCCCTTCATTGCCAAGACCGACGACGATCGGTTCGACGCGCTGGCCGAGCGAGTGCGCCTTCTGCACAGTTACGAAACGCCGTGCATCGTAGCCCTGCCCATAACGCGGGGAGACGCGGATTTTCTCACCTGGATCACCGAAACAACCCACCCGGAGGAATAATGTCCATCTATGTCGCCGGTTCGCTGGCCTTTGACCGCATCATGTCCTTTAACGGCGCGTTTGCCGACCACATCCTCGCCGACAAGCTCCACATCCTGAACGTGAGCTTCCTCATCGACGGCCTTGTGGAAAAACGTGGCGGCTGCGCCGGGAACATCGCCTATACGCTGGCCCTCATGGACGAAAAGCCCCTCATTCTCGCCACGGCGGGCAAGAACTTCGGCGACTACGGGCAGTTCCTCGAAAAGCAGGGGCTTTCCCTTGAGGGCGTCCGGGTCATGCACGACGAATTCACCGCCAGCTGTACGTTGATTACCGACAAAAACAACAACCAGATCAACGGATTCCATCCGGCAGCAATGGCCTTTCCCTGCGAATACGGCTTTCCGCATCCCAACGCCGCCACCGACTGGGGCATCGTCTCCCCCGGCAACCTCGACGACATGAAGGCCCTTCCCCGGCTGTTCCGGGAAAAGGGCATCCGGTACATCTACGATCCCGGACAGCAGATCCCTGCCCTGTCCGCCGACGACATGCTGGACGCCATCACCGGCTCCGCCCTGCTCGTCACCAACGACTACGAACTGGAAATGATCAGCAAGACCACCGGGCGCACCAGAGCAGAACTCCGCGCCCTGACCGGCGGCATCATCACCACGCTCGGGGAAAAAGGCTCGATCATCGACAACGGCGAGCTGGGAACCGTGGGCGTCGCACAGCCCGAAACCGTAGCCGACCCCACCGGCGCGGGCGACTCGTTCCGCTCCGGCCTGCTCAAGGGGCTGGTCACCGGACTCGATATCCCCGCCGCGGCCCGCCTCGGGGCAACCTGCGCCAGCTACTGCATCGAGCATCAGGGCACGCAGGAACACGCCTTTACCTATGCTGATTTCGCCGCCCGCCACCGTGCCGCGTTCCACGAGGAACCCGGCGTGCGGTGGTAGCGGCAAGCCCACGCCCTGCGGCGGTCCGGGATGGAATGTCCCGGAACCGCCGGTACACTCCCCAACTGAGGGACAACCATGTTCAAGATACTCATCCCCATTCTGGTCGTCGCACTGGCGGCCATCATCGGCATGAACGCCAACAAGGGTCTCATCCGCGGCGTCGCCGACAACATGCTGGTTTCGCCCGCGCACCCCGCCGTAGCGGTCAGGCCCGCGCCCTCCTTCCACCTGCTGGACGCCCGCCGGGCCGACATCTCCCCCACCGTCCAAAACAGCATGCTTCCGGCAACCTCGGTACAGGTTGTCTATGCCCTGTACGACAACGAGAAGGCTTCCTCCCGGCTGGCTTCCCTGCTTGCCGTCTCCCAAAAGGGCGAAACGTGGCCCGTCGAACCGGAGACGGGGTTCTCCCCCCTGCGGCACAACAAGCGTGAAATAGACGGATTTTCCGGCTTTCTGGATACCTATGTCCTCAACCCCACCGATGATCCGTGGAATTTCGAAGACGCCCCGCAATGGGAACAGGGCAGCCTCGTCTGCCGCTTCACCACCCTGCTCTGGTTCTACAAGGGCAAGCTGATCGTCGAATACCGCGAACCGCTCCCCGTGTCCGACGGGATTCCCCTTGCCGACAACATCCCGCTGCTGGCGGCCTTTGAAGGCCGCGCGCTGGAGGCGTTCCAGCTCCTGAACGGCGATGTCAAAAACGGCGGCGTGGAACTCCCCCGCCCCAAGGAAAAGCTCCCCTACCCGCCCGCCGAACTCAACCGCACGGCCCTGACGGGCTTTGTAGGCACGCTCTGGGAAACCAGAAACGGCTCGTGACGCCGTATCCGCGCCATGCAAGAAGGCCCCCGGCATATCCGCCGGGGGCCTTCTTCCTTTTGTATGCCGAGAGCCGCTACAGGCCGAGACGGGCCTTCCAGCGCGGCAGTTCCGGGTCCAGCGCAAGATAGTCCGGCGGCAAATCAGGAGCCGTAGGCGCAGCCAGCGCAGCCCGCACGTCGTCCACGCTGCGGACATTCGCCACGCCGGGCAGCCCCTGAAGCGGGCACAGATCCACATCGTCCTCGGCGGCCTGCACCAGCACGGGCAGCCTGCGGTACGCGGCCTCCAGCGCAACGGTGGTGGAGTTCGACGCCCAGACCACGGTTCCCGGCGTCAGGAAATGGCCGATAGGCCCTTCCCCCACGCTCGGCGGTTCATCGGAGCCGTACAGCTTCTTGAGCCGCTCCACCACCGGAAGGTAGGGATGGGGCTTCACGATTACCTCCCAGCCATCCAGCACGCCGGCCCTGGCGGAAGCCGCCAACGTGGCAAGGTGTGCGTCCGTCTCGTCGGCAAAGAAGCTTGTCACGACCAGAAGCCGGGTCGGTTTGGCAGCCGTTTCCGAGGGTTCCCCAGCAGGGCCGGACGCAAGATACTGATAGCGGAGGGCCTCCACCAGTGCCGTGCGCTCTTCGGGCATGTGCCCGGCAAGCAGGGCCTCCTGCGCTCCGGTTCCGTTGCACAGCCACAGCTCGGGCATGGCCCGGCGGCAGGCTGGATCATTGATCATCCGGGGATCGTCAAAATAGCGGAAGTCCGTAGGCCGCACGGTGGAGTGCTGTGCGCCGTACACAGGCCCGGCCTCGGCATCATGCATGGACTGGCACAGCATCCGTTCCCACGGACAATTCTCCTGTGGAAAGGTCGTCCACGCCTGCGGCCCCGCCCATTCCGCATAGCGGCGGAAGGCTTCGCGCATGAGGCAACGTTCCAGCGCGCGCCAGCCACGGGTGGAATCCGCCCAGTTTTCTTTCAGAACAGGCCACAGATCCATCTGCGATCCGGGGAAGACGAACAGCTCGCGGGCCTTCGGCTCGATGCCGCGGCTGGAGAACAGCAGCTTTCCGAACCGGAGGAGGCTCTTCCAGATGTCTCCGTTCGTCAGAAATTCCTCAAGAAAATGGAAGGACGCGCCGTCCTCCCCGCTGGCGCGGAAACGGTCACGCAGCCGGATCGCCTCCGGGAACGAGCACTGGGGCGCGGGAAAATACAAAAACACCCAGTTCACGCGGTGCGGCCGCCCCTCGGCGGGCCTGAGCGCATCGTGGAGCTTTTCCCAGTAGCGCGAGCGGAACCGCCCGTTCTTGGCGGCGGGCATATCGATATTCGGGAAGTAGGTGACGATGCTCCCCGGCTGGACGCCTTCGGGAAGGACGGGACGCACAAGCTCCGTACGGGGCAGGCGGCGGCGTACAATCCACAGCCACGCCGGAAAGCGCACCAGAGCCTTGACCGGCGCGGGCAGCCGGTAATACAGCTCCCTGAGCCGAGCCTTCAGCCCCACCGGAGCCGCCGCGCCTTCCCCCGCAACATGGCGCACAGCGAAGCTGCGCCCCGAAGCCTTGCAGAAACGCGCAAGCACATCTTCCATCCACGGCTCCGCACCTTCGGGAGCGCACAGCTCCAGCCGGGTCACGCCGCGCTCTTCCATCAGCATCTCCAGCGCGCGGAGCTTCAGGGCCGGGAACAGGTTGTGCGTCACCTTGGGGTGCTTTTCCACCAGCGTGGAACACCACCACATGGACAGGCTGTCCCCGGCGCGGAGGTGTTCTTCCAACAGTTTTCCGTTGATGCGGGCGCACCCGGTTTCATAGGTCCAGGCCGCCAGTTCGTCGCGGATAGGCAGCAGGCGGCTGTTCAGCTCCACCGGAATGGAAATCTGCCCGTCCGGGACACTGCCCTTGTCCCATACCGCAACCAGCGCATCCGGGTCCGCTCCCGCAGGAAGCCCCGTCTTGTTCAGCAGGATCAGTGTAGACATAAAAGAATCCTTTTGCGAGGAATGCTCGTTCTGTTTGGAAAACGAAAAGCCCGGCGTGTATTTTCATACAAACCGGGCCTTGTGTCTACTGGAACAATCGGAAAGAAAACGCGGCAACCGCCCCCGCGTCACCCGGCGCAGCCCTCTGGAGAGCGGCACGCCGCCCCCCTGCAGAGCCTTTCCGGGCGACAGGACAGCCGGGAGGGAGCAGGGACAGCGCGGCCTTTACCGCGCCCCCGCCCGTTCCCCGGCTAGTCCGCGAAATGATCAAAGCCGCCGGAAAGGGGTA
>CAZIFC010000029.1:0-27803 GCA_964538355.1 uncultured Lawsonia sp.
CAGTTCTTCAATACCATCGCCGAACATTGGGACACCCTGAGCCGCGAAGTGCTCGGCGGGTTCGATCTTGCCGGAGCCGTGTGCGCGGTCGTGCCCGAAGGGTGCGAGGTTGCCGTGGATCTGGGGTGCGGCACGGGTCTGGTGCTGGAGTGCATGCAGGGCCGTGCCCGGCAGATCATCGGGGTGGACGGCTCTCCGAGGATGCTCGAACTGTCACGGCGGCGTCTTGCCGGTGTGGAGGGCGAACCCGAAAACGTTTCGCTGCGTATCGGGGAACTCAGCCACCTGCCGCTGCGGGACGGCGAAGCGGATTTCGCCAGCATCAACATGGTGCTGCACCACCTGTCCGCCCCGGAGAACGCGCTTGCGGAGATCCGCCGCGTGCTGCGCCCCGGCGGGCTGGTCATGGTCGCTGATTTTGATCGGCACAATCAGGAAAGGATGCGTCTGGACTACGGGGACTTGTGGCTCGGTTTCGACGAGGCGGCCATGACAAGGCTGCTGCATGCGGCAGGCTTTGAGGTCGTTTCCTGCACCCGACGCCCCGTGGAACAGGAGCTTGCGCTCAATCTGACGCTGGCTCGACGCCTGTAACATATTCAAAAAACTCGAATGGAGACAAACATGTCCAACGCGAAACCTCTCGATTTGTCGCTGTCCTACAAGGTGGCGGATATCTCCCTTGCCGATTTCGGCAAGAAGGAAATGCAGCTTTCCGAACGCGAAATGCCCGGCCTCATGGAACTCATCCGCCGCTACGGGGACAAGAAGCCTCTGAAGGGCTTCAAGGTCATGGGTTCCCTGCACATGACCATCCAGACCGCCATGCTCATCAAGACCCTGTACGAACTGGGTGCTGACATCCGCTGGGCCTCCTGCAACATCTTCTCCACGCAGGACCACGCCGCTGCCGCCATCGCGGAACTCGGCTACGCCAAGGTGTTTGCATGGAAGGGCGAAACCCTTGAAGATTACTGGTGGTGCACGGAAATGGCCCTGACGTGGCCCGACGGCTCCGGCCCCGACCTCATCGTGGACGACGGCGGCGACGCCACCCTGATGATCCACCTCGGCGTGGATGCCGACCGCGACGCCTCCATCCTCGACAAGCCCTGCGATTCCAAGGAAGCCCGCGTGCTCATGGATCGCATCGCGCTGGGCCACAAGACCAATCCCGGTCACTGGACCAAGGTTGCCGAAAAGGTGCGCGGCGTGTCCGAAGAGACGACCACCGGCGTGCATCGCCTGTACCAGCTCGCCGAACAGGGCAAGCTGCTGTTCCCCGCCATCAACGTCAACGACTCCGTGACCAAGTCGAAGTTCGACAACCTCTACGGCTGCCGCGAATCCCTTGCCGACGGCATCAAGCGCGCCACGGACATCATGATCGCGGGCAAGGTTGTCGTTGTCGCCGGGTACGGCGATGTGGGCAAGGGCTGCGCCCACTCCATGCGCGGCTTCGGGGCCCGCGTGCTCGTGACCGAAATCGACCCCATCTGCGCGCTTCAGGCCGCGATGGAAGGCTTTGAAGTGACCACGATGGAAGACGCTCTGGCTGAAGGCGACATTTTCGTCACCTGCACCGGCAACTACCACGTCATCACCGGCGAGCACATGAACAACATGAAGGACGAGGCCATCGTCTGCAACATCGGCCACTTCGACAACGAAATCGACATGACGTGGCTTGAAGGCAACCCGGCGAACACGCGCATCGAAATCAAGCCTCAGGTGGACAAGTGGGTGCTCCCCAATGGCCGCTCCCTGATCATCCTTGCCGAAGGCCGCCTTGTGAACCTCGGCTGCGCCACCGGCCATGCCAGCTTCGTGATGTCCAACAGCTTCACCAATCAGGTGCTGGCCCAGCTGGATCTCGCCGCCAACGACCACGACGTGCAGGTGTACACCCTGCCCAAGAAGCTCGACGAGGAAGTCGCCCGCCTGCATCTTGCCCGTCTCGGCGTGAAGCTCAGCACCCTTACCGAAGAGCAGGCCGCCTACATCGGCGTGCCTGTGGACGGCCCCTTCAAGGCTGACCACTACCGCTACTAAAAAGAGCTGCGAGGCCCTGCCCCTGCCCCGAATGCCTGACCCAACCGGGCCGGACAAGGCCTGCGCCTGAAAAAAACCGGGATGGATTCCACAGAATCCATCCCGGTTTTGCGTTGTCTGGGAGAGGCTAGTCTCCGGCCTTGAGCTGTTCCCAATACTTTTCGTAAAGCTCGCGGGCCTTGCCGACATCAAGGGTCACTTCGCCCTTGGCGACCTCGGCGGGATCAAGCACGATGATCCTGCTTTCGGCGTATTCCGGATCAAGGAGCTTCTCGGCGGCCTTGTTCGGCGTGGAGTAGTTGAATTCTTCCACGCAGAGCTTGGCGACTTCGGGGCGCATCAGGTAGCTGATGAACTTGTAGGCGTTTTCCTTGTGCTCGGCTCCGGCAGGAATGGAGAAGTTGTCCAGCCAGATCAGAAAGCCTTCCTCGGGAACGATGAACGCAAGATCCGGGTTTTCCTGCATGGCGATGAAGGCGTCGCCGTTCCACGACAGGCCCGCCACGACTTCCTCGCTGATGAAGGCCTGCTTGGTGGCGGTCACGTCAAAGACGCGCACGGAAGGCTTGAGGGCCTTCAGCCATTCGTAGGCAGCCTTGATTTCTTCGGGATTGGTGGTGTTGATGGAGTAGCCGCAGGCTTTCAGGGCTACGCCGAAGGTGTCGCGCAGGTCATCGGAAAGGAGCACCTTGCCCTTGAATTCCGGGCGGGCCAGATCCTTCCAGCTCTTGATGGTGGAGACGTCCACGGCCTTCTTGTTCACGAGAAGGCCCACCGTGCCCCACATGTAGGGGACGGTCAGCACATTGCCCTTGTCAAAGGGCTGGTTCAGCGCGGAAGGATCGAGATTTTCAAGGCCCTTGATTTTGCTCTTGTCGAGCTTGGCGAGCAGGTTGTCCTGAGCCATGACCTCCACGAAATAGCCGGAGGGCATGACCAGATCGTAGCCTTTGCCGCCGAGAAGCTTGAGCTTTGCGTACATGGCCTCGTTGGATTCGTAGGTGGAGAGGACCACCTTGATGCCTGTCTCCCTGGTGAAGCCGTTGACGACTTCCTGCGGAATGTATTCCGACCAGCCGAACACATTGAGTTCCTTCGCTTCTTCGGCAAAAGCGGGAGAAACGCCGAGCAGCAGCGCAACGAGGGCAACGAGGATTTTTTTCACGCGAGTTCCTTGTAGGTTGAAGTGAGAGAAACGGACGGGGGAGGGAAGAGGGAACCTTTCTGGAGAAAGGCTTCCCTCTTCCCTCCCCCGCGCCCCCTCCCTTCTCCCTCCAAAGACGTTCGTCTTTGGGAGCGGGGCGGCGAGGAGGCTCTGGGCCAGAGAATAAATCGCTTTGCCCAAAAAGAACAGCCGCACAACAGACTTTTTTGTCATGCGGCAGGCAGGAATACAGCTTTTGCCGAACGTTTTTCGCTGCCGCGGCGCAAGGAAGGGAACTGCGGTGCGGCAACCGGCAGGCGAGCGCATCCAGGCCTTCGGCGGAACCCCCGGATGCACGGCCTCTCCCCTGTTTTCCGAACCGGGATTCAGGGGAGGATGGGCGAAGGGGGAGACGTTTCTGGAAAAACGCGTTCCCCCTTCCTCAATTCTCAACGCTGTTTCTTCACATGCTTCTTTGGCCGGGAAAGCCAGAAGGCCAGCATGACAAGGGCGATGGTCACGCCGAACATGAGGGCGGAAAGCGCGTTGATGTCCGGCTTCACCCCAAGGCGCACCATGGAGTAGATACGCAGGGGCAGGACCTCAAAGGTAGGCCCGGCGACAAAGAAGCTGATCAGCACGTCATCCATTGAAAGCGTAAAGGCCAGCAGCCACCCGGCGACGACGGCGGGCATGATCACCGGCAGGATAACATACCGGAAGGCCTGCGCTTCGGTAGCTCCGAGATCCCGGGCGGCCTCGACCAGATGCTCGTCGAATTCCGCCAGCCGCGCCAGTACGGTCAGGGCCACAAAGGGCAATCCCAGCGTGGTGTGGGCAATGAGCATGGACAGGAACCCGAGCGGCAGCTTCACGCTGATGAAAAAGATCAGCAGCGAGATGCCCATGACCATTTCAGGCGACACCGTCAGAACGTAGAGCGAGGCGTGCAGGAGCTGGCGTCCGGGGAAATTGGCGCGCTTGAGGCACAGGGCCGCCAGCACGCCAAGCAGGGTTGCCAGCGAGGCAGCCAGAGCCGCTACGGAAAGGGTGTTCACCACGGCATCCATCAGGGCCGCATTGCCGAAAAGCTGGTCATACCACTTGAGCGTGAAGCCCTTCCAGCTGGAGGTGTATTTCCCCGCATTGAAGGAATAAACAATCACCACAAAGATGGGCATGAACAGGAAGCCGTAGACCAGCCACAGCCAGAGTTGTCCGAGTCTCCGCATCATCACGCCACCTCGTCTTCATGGTCGCGGGCGACCTTGCGGTTGGCGAACCGGTAGATCACAAGGAGCAGGGCCAGCAGCAGCGTCAAAATGGTACTGGCCGCCGCGCCCAGAGGCCAGTCGCGGGCCACCATGAACTGGTTCTTGATGAAGTTGCCGATGAGCATGCTCTTGGCTCCGCCAAGGATCTCGGGGATGTAGAAGGCCCCGAGCGACGGCAGGAAGACCAGCATGCAGCCCGCCACAATGCCCGGAAGGGTCAGCGGCAGGGTGATGTTCCAGAACGATTGCAGGCCGCTGGCTCCGAGATCGCGGGCAGCGTCGAGCAGCCGGCTATCGAGCTTTTCGATGGAGGCGTAGAGCGGCAGCACCATAAAGGGCAGGAAGGTATACAAAATACCCATAAAGACCGCGAAGTCGCCGTACATGAGCGAGATCGGCTCGCTGGTGATGCCGAGCCACACGAGCAAAGAGCTGATCAGGCCGTTGGCCTTGAGGATCAGGATGAGCGCGTAGGTGCGGATGAGCGAGTTTGTCCAGAACGGGATGATGACCAGCAGAAGCAGCCACGGCTTGAGCTTCGCGCTTGCCCGTGCGATGCGGTAGGCAAAAGGATAGCCGACAAGCAGGCAGGCCAGCGTGCTGAGGCAGGCCAGCCACAGGGACTCCCAGAGGATCTTGAGGAAAGTGGGGTCCAGCAGGCGCAGGTAGTTGTCCAGCGTAAACTGCGGGAGCACGAAGTCCTGCTCGCCGCGCGTAAGGACAGTCACCACCAGCAGGCCGAGGTTCGGCAGCAGTGCGAAGAGGCATAGCCACAACGCGGTTGCCCCAATGGAAAAGCGGTTGAAGAACGCCTTAGTCTGCTTCATACGGCAACACCACTTCCCAGCCGTCAACCCAGGTCACGGCGATGCGTTCGCCGCGGTTGTAGCTGATTTCCGCGTCGTCCTCATTGAAAAATTCGGTGACGGAAAGGGTTTCGCCGTTATCAAGGGCGATGGAAATATCCACGGTCGCGCCCTTGTACACGGTCTCTTCGATGCGCCCGGTAAGATAAGGCCCTTCGGGCCGCTCGTCGCCGTGCGCGTAGATCCGGATATCCTCGGGACGCAGAAGGACATTCACCAGATCGCCGGCGGAGAAGTGCCGCGAGGTCCGCAGCGTGAAACGGCGTCCGCTGATGTCCGCGATATAGATCCCTTCGGAGGGCACGCTCATGATCTTGGCGGGAAGGATGTTGATCTCGCCGACGAAGCGGGCAACATAGAGGTTGGCAGGCTCTTCATAGATTTCCTGCGGGCTGCCGATCTGCTCGATGCGCCCCTGATTCATGACGACCACGCGGTCGGACATGGCAAAGGCTTCTTCCTGATCATGCGTCACAAAGACGAAAGTGATGCCCAGACGCCGCTGAAGATGCTTGATTTCCATCTGCATGGCGCGGCGGAGCTTGTAGTCGAGCGCGCTGAAAGGCTCGTCGAGCAGGAGCACCAGCGGCTTGTTGACTACGGCGCGGGCAATGGCGACGCGCTGCTGCTGTCCGCCCGAGAGCTGGTGGGGGCGGCGGTCGGCGTACTGCTCAAGATGCACCATGCGGAGGGCTTCCATGACCCTGCCCTCGATATCGCCCTTGGGACAGGACTGCATCCGCAGGCCAAAGGCCACGTTCTCGCGCACGGTCATGTGCGGGAACAGGGCGTAGTTCTGAAAAACGGTGTTGACCTGACGGCGTTCCGGAGGAATGTCGTTCATCCGCTTGCCGCCGATGAAGACCTCTCCGTTGTCAGGAGTTTCAAAGCCCGAGAGAATCCGCAGAATCGTCGTCTTGCCGCAGCCGGAAGGCCCAAGAAGGGTCAGAAACTCGCCGTTGCTGATGCTCAGATCGATGCCGCCAAGCGCGCGAGTGTCTTCGAAAGATTTGTCCACGCCCCTCAATTCAATGATATTGTCCTGTCCGGTCATGCTTTCCGACTGCCTCCATTCCTTGCGCGAAGGGCGCGCCTTTCCGTGACGGCCTTCGGCGCAGGGCCGACCCGTCATGATGCAACGCGTCCGTTTTGCAGATTTTTATGGAAAAGTTCCCTCCGCGACGTCTCCGGCAGGGTCTTGCGATGCCCTGGAGAGCGTTTTCAGGTCTTCTCTTTCACGCATCATCTACATGAGCCGGGTCAAAGGGTCAAGAAAACCTCCCGAACGGATTTTGTTTACAACAGGCTGTTTTTATATGTTTTGTATATAAAGAGGCTTTTCTTTTTTCCTGAGGCGGCAAAAAAAGACTTGTCATTCATTTTGGTTCGGGCTAAGAAGGGCTTCTTCACGGGATGTGGCTCAGTCTGGTAGAGCGCTGCGTTCGGGACGCAGAGACCGCGCGTTCAAATCGCGCCATCCCGACCAGACATTTCAAGCCCTTACAGCTTAAACGCTGTGAGGGCTTTTTTCGTTTCCCATCGGGCAGGCGGACATCGCCCGCGAAGGCTCTCCGCCCGCCAGCACAAAAGCCGCCCCCCTGCATCAGGGAAGGCGGCCTTATAGCCTGCAACCTGTGCGCCCCTGCCTGCGGCCTGTTGCTTCGGGAGCTTCACAGCACCGCCGCCACGCATTCGGCACAGGACGAGGAATCTTTTAGAACGCATACCGCATGTTGATGGAAGCCTTGTATGCGTTGCGCTGCGAGTCGTCGAGGATACCGCCCCACACGCCGTCGTTCAGATTGAGGTGGATGTAGCCAAGCTCGACGGCAAGGCTCAAGTCCTTGTAGATCTGGTAATTGGTGTCAAAGGTCGCTTCCCACGCCGCGTCCTTGGTGGTCAGGTAGGTAGAACCGACCATGCCGCTCGTATCGGAATAGCTGCTGTAGAAGTTGGTCATGCCGGCGTTGCGGGGCATATTCTTGTTGTTCGTGCCCCGATAGTAGCCCACCTGAATGGCGTGGGTCAGATCTTCCATGAAGGAAATGTCCTTCATGCGGAGCGCAACGCCCCAGGTACCTGTCGGGCTGGTGCCCAGAGCGGTGTCGGAAGAAATGCCGTACCCGCCGTCAAAGCCGAACGAGGAGCCGGACCAGCTGGCATCGACGGTAGGCATCCGTTCGGAACCGTCATACGGGTTGCTGTTGTCGCCGGAGCCGTACCAGGCCAGCAGGCCGGGAACACCGAAATCCAGCTGGTATTCCGCAACGGCGGCAAGCAGCCAGCCGGAACGCTTCAGGTCGATGGACCTGCCGGCCGTCGTGCCGTCATAGCCGCCCAGCGAGCTTACCGTCCCCATGTCCACGGAGCCGTAGTTGAAGTCCCCCGCGAGCCGGAAGGGGCTGAACGCCGTCATTTCCGCAGTCAGGCCAGCCCACCACGAGCGGCCTTCATGACGGCTGCCTTCCAGCGCGCCCGCGTCCGTGCCGCCCGGCAGGATGGGCAGCATTCCCGAGCGCATGTCGTTGATGTCGCCCTGCTCGCTGCCGCCAAGGCTTCTGGCTCCCGCAAATCCGTACATGCCCCACGGAGTGACCTTCACGCCGTCAAAGCTCATCGGCAGGGTCATGCCGACGAAATCCAGCGTGTTCTTCCTGTCATCCTTCCAGCCGTTGTACCCGTCGGTGTTGTCGTTTTCGGCACGCAGCCAGAACACGTTCGCGCCGATGTTCTCAGTGAAGTCGCCGCCGATGGTGATGCCCGCGCCGTCACCGTCCAGCACGGCGGAACCGGCTACGAAGCCGGGCAGGGCAAAGGGCTGAAGCCCCATGCGGACCAACACGTCGGTCTGGGGAATGGCCCAGTCGACATACGAGTAACGCACCTTCACAACCCTGCCGTTGGTGCCGAGAGCACCGTCATCCTGCCCCCACGAAGTGGTTCCGATCTGGAGGGCAAGCACACCCTTCAGGCTTTCGGAAGCGATCACGTCGACCTGCGTCCGCAGACGCTGGGCGGCTCCAAAGCGGTCATTGCCGTTTTCCTTCTTGAAGGAAGCGTCCGCATACTCGAAATTGAAATCCCAAACGCCCTTGACCTTGATGTCGGCAGCCTGAGCAACGGAGAAGGCGGAACAGATAAGCCCGGCAGCCAGCAGCAGTGTTGTCAGTCTCTTCATGGCGAAATCTCCTTTCTTCATGAATGGATGATTGTGGATGCATCCCCGGCTTCTTCCTCTGGAGCCGGAAACGCCAAAAGCCTCGAAACCGCCATGAGGCTTTCGGTCACATCTTCGCCCATCAAAACAAATATACAATTATTTGTACTACTTTTATAACAAAGTTCTCACATCTCTCATGCAGAAATAAAAAAAGGGGGGGAACCTCTCGGCTCCTCCCCCTCATGATCCGCAATGCCCTTTGCGCCGCTACTTCGAAACCCGGCGCCGGAACCAGGCCAGCCCCAGAAACAGGTTGAGCAGCAGGCTGATCCCAAACACGGCCCGGAAAGGAACCGAACCCCACGCGCCCTCTCCCGAATCAGCGGGAACGGGCACAGAACCGGAGGTTGCGCCCGCAGGGGCGATGGTCATGGCGTGGGAAACCTTGTGCCCCATATTGTCCGCCACAACGATCTTCCATGTGCCCGGCTGGGCGGGCAGGAAGGCAAAGCGGCCTTCCGCATCGGTCCGCCCGTTCTGGAACTCGACATCCGCGTCCCCCGGGCCGTAGAGCCTGGCCTCGGCATAGGCGGCAGGCTCCCCGGACGAATAGGTGAACGAGACGACGCGGGCATCTCCGGCAGGAACATCGTGCGCCAGCAACGCATGAGCCTGCGCCTCCGCTCCCAGTAGGCACACCGCCGCAAGGGTCAACACCATCTGCTTGAACATGTTTTTCCTCATCTTCTGGCTTCCGCCTCTACCGCCGCCCGGCGGAAGACACGCTTTGGAGGGCCTCCGCTGCCGTCGGCCCGTCCGGGCAGGCTTCAAAAGCATGACATGCGAGCCGGGGAGAGGCAGACTCCCCCGCCCTCCCCATCTATTTCATTACCGGGAAAACATAGGTAGCGCGCATGTTGCGCTTGTCCGCGCTGCCGTCGGTGAGCTTTTCGGTCAATTCGGCACGCAACATCCACAGGCCGGGCTTGGAAATCTTGAAGGAGGCCATGCCGTCCGCGCCCGTTTCCACCTTGGACATGTAGGCGTCGTTTTCCGTGCTGTAGCCGTCATAGGTCAGGCCTAGCGGGGCTTTTACGGGCTTGCCGTTCAACAGCACCTCGGCCTTGATTTCATCCCCGGGCTTGATGTCGGCGGGGTTGGTCAAAAGCACGATTTCAAGGTCATGGCCCAGAGCCTTCTTGTAGAGGGTGTCTCCGGGAGCGGGGTTGATGAGCGTCTTGGCGAACTTTTCGTACTTGCCGACTTTCAGCACCTTCTTGCCCTTGGCTTCCAGAGCCTTGCGGTCGCCTTCAAGGACACCCTCGGTGGTATCGCTCCAGATCTGCGGCAGGCGGTGCCCCACAAGCAGGGCCGGGCCGTCGGCATTGAGCGAAGCCTTGCCGACAAGGGCCTTCACTTCGGCATCTTCGGAAAGCGTTACCGGCTGCTTGTCCTTGCCCTGCAAGACCTCAATGACCACGGTTTCCACAGGCTCGGCTTCTTCGCTGATCATGAACACATGCGCCGCCTGCGCCTGAATACCCACAGGCTCACCCTTGGCGGCCTGCACCCTGTCAGGTTTCACGATGAACTCATGCGCAGAAGCAACGGCGGCGGTTCCAGCAAGGCACAACGAGCACACTCCGGCGAGCAACATCTTGAAAGACATGGAAAACTCCTTGTTTTGACCTGTACTGCACAATGCAGTGACACTTTTTTATAAAGAGTGATACACAGAAAAACGTTTTTACGTCAATGTGTTTTTTCTTTTATTTCCATGTGTTATTTTTACTTAGCCAATAACTTCGGCATGATGTATACTTTTCTAAAAAAAGTAGCACGTTTGTGCCCCGTACCGCACCAGACTCCCCATCCGCTTCCGTGCGCCACGGAAAAACCTTGCGCGGCAACCCATTGCCACACCTGGACAGGGCAACTTCTTGCCTTTGTTCAATTCACCGGGTAGATTCGTACACCTTCACACCGACCGGACCGGTTGGGGTGCGCCATACGGCTTCAACGCAGTCCAGACAAAAGGGAAGCACATGAATCTCACACAGAAAATCATCGGCAGTCACCTCGTCTCCGGCACCATGACGCCGGGAAGCGAAATAGGCCTGCACATCGACCAGACACTGACTCAGGACGCCACCGGAACCATGGCATGGCTCCAGTTTGAAGCGTTGGGAATCCCGAAGGTCAAGACAGATATTTCGATGAGCTATGTCGACCACAACACGCTCCAGATGAATTTCCGCAACCCGGACGACCACCGCTTTCTCCGCACGGTCGCAGCGAAATTCGGGGGCGTTTTTTCCGGTCCGGGAACCGGCATCTGCCACCAGCTTCACCTTGAAAACTTCGCCAAGCCCGGCGCAACGCTTGTCGGCTCCGACAGCCACACGCCCACGGCAGGCGGCATCTGCTCGCTGGCGATGGGCGCGGGCGGCCTGTCGGTGGCTCTGGCCATGGCCGGCGAACCGTACAGCATCCCCATGCCCAAGGTCGTGCGCGTCTTCCTGACCGGCGCACTCACGGGCTGGGCTTCCGCCAAGGACGTTATCCTCGAACTGCTCCGCCGCCGCACCGTAAAGGGCGGGGTCGGACGGGTCTTTGAATACGCCGGGCCAGGCGTCGCCACCCTCTCCGTGCCGGAGCGCGCCACCATCGCCAACATGGGCGCGGAACTCGGTGCAACGGGCACCCTCTTCCCCTCCGACGGCGTAACCCGCGCCTTCCTCAAGGCCATGGGCCGCGAACAGGACTGGAAAGAGCTCGGGCCTGACGCCGACGCCACCTATGACGAGGAAGAAGTCATCGATCTTTCCGCGCTGGTTCCTCTGGCGGCCCAGCCGCACATGCCCGACCGCGTGGTCCCCGTAGCCGAACTCGACGGCATGCCCGTGGAACAGGTCTGTATCGGCTCCTGTACGAACTCCTCCTACGCCGACCTCAAGCTTGTCGCCCAGACCCTTGCCGGAAAGCGGATCAACCCCGGCACCGACGCCATGATCTCCCCCGGTTCCAAACAGGTGCTGACCATGCTGGCCCAGGAAGGCCTGCTTGAACCCATCATCAGCTCCGGCGCGCGCCTTCTCGAATGTTCCTGCGGCCCGTGCATCGGTTCCGGCGGCGCACCCGTCACCGCCGGGGTCAGCGCGCGCACCTTCAACCGCAACTTCGAAGGGCGCAGCGGAACCAAGGACGCCAAGGTCTATCTTGTCAGCCCGCTGACTGCGGCCCAGGCCGCCCTGAACGGCAGGTTCACCGATCCCGCCGGATGGGGAACCCCGCCCGCCAAGCCCGAACTTCCCGACAACCCTCCGTCCATCCGTCACCTGTTCGTCTTCCCGCCGGAAAACGGCGCGGATGTGGAAGTCCTGCGCGGGCCGAATATCGTCGCTCTGGAAAAGTTCCCCCGCCTTGACGCCTCCGGCGACATCATGGACGCCAGGGTCATCATCCGGCTCGGCGACAACATCACCACCGACCACATCATGCCCGCAGGCGCGGAAATCCTCGCCCTGCGCTCCAATATCCCCGCCATTTCCGAGCATGTCTTCGTGCGCGTTGACCCCGACTTCGTGAAGCGGGCCAAGGCCGCCAGCTCGTCCGGCGGCAACGGCGTCATCGTTGCCGGGGAAAACTACGGTCAAGGCTCCAGCCGCGAACACGCCGCGCTGGCTCCCCGGCATCTGGGCATCCGGGCCATCATCGCCCTCTCGATGGCCCGCATCCACCGCGCCAATCTGGTGAACTTCGGCATCCTGCCGCTTCTCTTCGCCAACCCCGAAGACTACGGCAGGATCACCCAGGATGCCGACATCCGTATCCCCCTTGCGGACATCACCCCCGGCGGCGTCATCAACATCGAGATTGCAGGCGCAGGCGTTCTTCCTGTAAAGAACGACCTTTCGGCGGCCGAGCTGGATATCATCCGTGCCGGCGGCCTTCTCAATGCCGTAAAAGAAAAAATGTAAGCCGGATCGGCCCGCCGCGGAAACCGTGCGCGGGCCGGACCGTAACCCTTGAACTGGAGCTGTCATGCTGGAAGTCATTCGTTCCAATGCCCAATCGTGGGGCGTCAAAATTGCCTTTGGCATCATTATTCTGGTCTTCGTCTTCTGGGGCGTCGGCGGCCTGACGGGCGGCCCCTCCACGGTCATTCTCACCGTCAACGGCGATCCCGTCACCATTCAGGAATTCCAGCGGAAATACGAACAGCTCGAGCAGCAGGTCCGCGCCCAGTATCCCGATATCGACGCGGCCGGACTCAAGGCCATGCAGCTCAAGCAGCAGCTTGTGCAGAACCTTGTTCTGGAAAAGCTCCTCACTCAGGAAGCCCAACGCCTCGGCATCGTTGTAACGCCCGTCGAGCTGCGCCACCTCATCGAAAGCTTCCCGGCCTTCCACAACGCCGAAGGCAAGTTCGATCCCGAAGCCTACCTGAGCATGCTCAAGGCCCAGCACAATACGCCCGGCAACTTCGAGTCCGAGCTGCGAAACAACATGGTCATCAACAAGCTCCGCGACGATGTCACCGCCGGGGCCTTCGTGCCGGAAGGCGCGGTGAAGGATCTGTTCCTCTATGAAGGCGAACGCCGCATTCTGGAATATGTCCTGTACCCCGTGGGCGACTACACCTCCAAGGTTGCCGTCGAAGACGCGCAGATCAAGGACTACTACGACGCCAATCAGGCCGCGTTCACCGTTCCGCCTCAGGCCGACGTGGAATACCTGCTCATCGGTGCGGAATCCCTCGCCGGTTCCCAGAGCATCAGCGATCAGGCCGTTGCCGATTTTTATGAAAAGAACGCCGCCCAGTTCGCCACGCCCGAAATGGTTCGCGCCCGGCACATCCTTATCCTGAGCGACGAAAAGGATTCCCCCGAAGAACAGGCGAAGGCCAAGGCCCGTATTGAAGAAATCGCCAGGCGCATCAAGGCCGGTGAAGACTTCGGCGCGGTCGCCAAGGAAGTTTCCGAAGATCCGGGCAGCGCGCAGAACGGCGGCGAACTCGGCTGGTTCGCGCACGGGCAGATGGTTCCCGAATTCGACAAGGCCGCCTATGAGCTGAAAGACGGCGAAATTTCCGAACCCGTAAAGACGCAATTCGGCTGGCACCTCATCCAGACCGAAGAGCACAAGGCCGCCGGCCAGCGTCCTCTCGGCGACGTGAAGGAACAGATCCGCCAGAACCTCGCCCTGAATGAAGCCGCCGGCAAGGTGCAGGAATCGCTGGAGCAGGTTCAGCTTGCCGTCATCGGCGGCAAGTCCTTGAAGGAAGCCGGCGAACCCCTCAAGCTGACCCCGCAGGCCACCGGGCTGGTGAATACGACCGAACTGGCCGCCAAGACCGGCATCAAGCCCGAAAACATCTCCGCGCTGCTGGCCGCCAAGCCGGGCACGGTGCTGGATACGCCTTTTGTGACCAAGGCCGGCTACATCATCGCCAAGGTCAACGAATCCAAGCAGCAGACCGTGAAGCCGCTTGACGCCGTGAAGGACGACATCAAGGCCCGCCTCCAGCATGACAAGGCCGCAACCCTGGCCTTTGAAGCGGCTACCGCCGGACGCAAGGCCTTCACCACCGACTTGCCGAAGGAACTCCAGGGCAAGATCAAGCAGAGCCTCCCCCTCGGCCGCCAGGGTTTCATGGGCGATCTTGGCTCCAACGCCGAGCTTGCCAAGGCCGCCTTTGCCGCCAAGCCCAACGAATGGCTTCCCGTGGCCTACGCTCTCGACGGCGGGGCGATCATCGCCCGCGTAGCCGAAGTGTCCGTGCCGAGCGAAGAGGACTGGAAGACCGCAGAACCGCAGATCACGCAGGCCGTGCTCAACGCCAAGCGCGAACAGCTCTTCCGCGGGTTCCTGACCCTCATTCACTCCAATGCCAAGATTGAGATGAAGAACGAAACGATCCTGACGGATTAGCATAGCCTCCGGCGGGCAGGGCGCAGCCCTGCACCCGCAAGGGGGCGCGCCGCCCCCTTGACCCGGCATACAAAAAGCCCTCCTGAAGACAGGAGGGCTTTTTGCGTATCATCGACAATAAAAAGGGACGGGATGCTTTGTATGTTGAATACCAGCTTGTTGCGAGGGGGTCCGGGGGGAATCATTCCCCCCGGTGGGGTTCGGGGCAACGCCCCGGTATTTCAAACAAAAAACATGCAATTAGCGATACGGCCTAGTTTGGATTATGACGCAGTTTGTCCCTCAGGAGCGGGACAAGGTAGCGCAGGTAGTAGAGAAGACGGAGCTTTTTGTAGAGGAACAGCGGCGTCCAGGCGGCCCGTATCTTCCCGGCCCGCAGCATATTGAACGACAGCCGAAGCTCCGGCGGGAGCTGCCGCGCAAGGCCTTCCGGCAGGACCTCGAAGGCTTCCCGCAGGGCCGCCATAAACGGCTCCACGCGCCCGTCCCCATACCGGATGAAATCACGATAGGCTCCGCGCAGCATGTCGCCAAGGTTTTCAGCGTAGACTCGCTGGAGGTCTGCATCGGCCTGCCGGAGGGCAACCGCCATGTTCCGCGCCGCATGGCACTTCCAGAACGCATCAGCGGGGTCTTTGCTGTGCATCTTGGACAGGCTGCTTCTGATCCTTTTCCGGTACCGGTAGCTCCTGACCGCGAGAAAGGACATCGAACGCGCCCGGATGGCGACCCGGCAGGCAAAGTCATTGTCCTCAAACTTGAGAAGAGCCTCATCAAAGAAGAGTCCATGTTCCAGCAGAAACGCCCGCCGCAGCAGCTTGTTGCAGGCGATGACATTTCTGGAGAACAGCGGACAGTCCTTTACGGTCTGCCGATGGAGGCTCTCCCCGGGGTTCAGATCCGCGTTGACTGTTTCAGGAAGATCGGGATCGTCGAAAAACCAGTCAACGGTCTGCCCCGCCACCAGATCCGCGTCATCTTCTCCGGCTGTGCGGTACAGCCTTTCCAGCACATCTTCGGCATAGAGGGTATCGTCCGAATCCAAAAAGTAGACGTACTCTCCGCAGGCCTCCCGGATGCCCCTGTTTCTGCTGTAGGAAACGTCCCGGTTGCGCTCGTTGGCAAAAACCCGGATGCGGGGATCGGACTTGGCCCGTTCCCGCAGCAGCGCAAGGCTGTTGTCCGTGGAGCAGTCGTCGATGCACAGGATTTCGATATCCCGAAGCGTCTGCCCGGTCACCGAGTCCAGACAGGCCCCCAGATACGGAAAGACGTTGTACACGGGGATGATGACGGAAACCTTGACCATGCCCTACTCCGAGAGCTTCCGCAGCTTTTTCTCGAACCGCTCGTATTCGCTGAAAATACAGGCGCAGTAGTTCTGACGGTACAGGCCCATCTCCTTGGAGCGGTCAATCCCGGCCTGCCAGTGGGCGCGAAAATCCCGGTACAGGAAGGCGGAGCCGAACCCGGCATCGCTTCGGTAGTCGCCGCAGGCCGCGACGCGCTCCCCGATGGAGCGGATGGCGTCGTGATGCTGGTGGCGGGAATAGAGCAGGCTCGTGGTGAAGGCGTCAAAACCGTTTTCCGAGGCAACGGCGCAGGTCAGGGCAAGCCGGGTCTCGTAACAGTAGCCGCACCGGGCATGTCCCTCGTTGTCGGCAAGGCGCATGTCGTGCACGGCCTTGAGCCATCCGGGGAGATCATACACGTCGTCCTGCCAGATCATGGGCAGACTGAGCTGCTCCGCAACCTGCTGCATGGCCTCGCGCCGCCGGAAGTATTCGGAAACGGGATGGATGTTCGGATTGGCGAAGTATCCCGTCACCTCGTAGCCCTCGTCGCGCAGCGACTGGATGCACATGATGCTGCACGGCCCACAACAGGCGTGCAGAAGCACTTTCTTTCCGCTATTTTCCATTGTTCTGCCCCGTACCGTGCGCGTAGGGTGCCGCTGCCGCCGGAAGGGGAGAAATCCCCTCGATGCGGATATCCAGCCGGACATGATGTTCCTTTTCCAGAAGCGCAAGGCGTTCGCGCTTGTGGTTCAGCAGATACAGCCCAAGTTCGGCGTCCACCGTGTGGACATACTCGGTCTGCCCGGAGGCGGAAGCCCCCCGCAGCGCGCGGTTCAGCTCGCGCAGGGACTGCACGGCCTGCCATTCCATGTTGCGCCGCTGTCCCGTGCCCTTGCAGTGCGGGCACGGCTCCATGCTGATGGAAATCGCCGACGAGCCGGTCCGCTGACGCACGATCTGGAGCAGCCCGAAGGAGCTCATCTTGCCGATGTCGTGCCGGGCGCGGTCGCCCTTCATGGCGTTGCGGAGTTCCTTTTCCACGTCACGGCAGTGATCGGGATCGCGCATCTCGATGAAGTCGATGACGATCTGCCCGCCGATGTCACGCAGGCGGAGCTGGCGGGCAATGGCGGCCGCAGCCTCCATGTTGGTGCGGAAGGCCATGGATTCGAAGTTGGTCTTGCCGCCGATCTTGCCGGAGTTGATGTCGATCGCCATCAAGGCTTCAGTCTGATCGAAAACCAGACGTCCGCCGGACGGCATGCTCACTTCGCGGGAATGCACCTGCTCAAGCTGGCCGACGATGCCGAAGCGTTCCCACAGGGTCTTGTCGTGGCCTTCATAAAGATGGACGAGATCGGCCTTGCGCGGGAAGAGCAGGCCCGTCATTTCGCGGATCGATTCGGCTGTTTCGGCGTTATCGACCCAGACTTCCGAGATGTCGTCGGACAGGTAGTCGCGCACGCTGCGGGTGGCAAGCCCGGGTTCCTGATAAATGAGCGAAGGCACCTTCTCCGTGGTGGCGCGCTTGCGGATATCTTTCCAGACGCGCTTGAGGAAGGAGAGGTCTTTCTGAAGCGTGGTCTTGCTCGTGCCCGCGCTGACGGTGCGGACAATGGCCCCAAGCCCTTCGCCCGGCTCAAGGCCGCGGATAAGCTCGCGGAGCCGGTTGCGCTCCTCGCCGTCCTCCACCTTGCGGGAAATGCCGATCTGCTCCTGCCCCGGGGTCAGCACGAGAAAACGTCCGGCAAGGGAGAGCCATGTGGTCAGGAAGGCCCCCTTGGAGCCGTTCGGCTCCTTGACCACCTGCACGAGAACTTCCTGCCCGGGCTTGAGCACCTTCTGGATGGGCGGATACTTGCGGCCCTTCACAGGCTCGTGCGGCTGGAGGTAGTACTCGGGGTGCACCTCGTCGATCTGGAGGAAGCCGTTCTTCACATTGCCGTAATTGACAAAGGCGGCCTGAAGGTTCGTATCGATGTTGTTGATGACGCCCTTGTAGATGTTGCCCCGGATCTTGGCCTGATGGGTCATCTCGACGTAATATTCACGCACGACGCCGTCTTCGGTCAGCACGACTTCCACCATGTCGCCGGGCAGGACGCTGACCAGCATCTTGCGGTCCACGGCGGACGCGGCGGGCTTGGAAGACTTGCGGCCCTTTTTCGGCGTATCCTCTTCGCCGCTCTCGACAGCTTCCTCGGCGGCCTCATCCTCGGCATCCTGAAGCGCGGCGGCAGCGGCGGATTTCTTGTTGCGGCGGCGGCGCGGACGGCGGGGCACGCGGGCGGTGCGGCCTTCTTCCGTTTCTTCGGACAACTCGGGTTCGGCGGCGACATCGTCGTCCTCATCAAAGACGAACACCTGATCTTCGGGAAATTCATCCGGCTGCGCGGATTCGGGACGAGGCCCGGACTTGCGGCGGCGGGAGCGGGAACGCGGCTTGCGGGACGTTTCCCCGGCGGCAGCCGTTTCACCCGAGGCATCCTGATCCGTCCCGGCGGCAGCCTCGGAAAGGGCTTCGGCAGGGGCCGCTTCAACGGCGGACACCGCTTCACCTTCGCCATCGGAGGAAAGGGCCTCGGAAGGCTGCTCCTGCGTCTCGGCGGTATCGGGACGGCGGCGGCTCCGTCCGCTGCGGCGGGAACGGCGGCGTTTTGCCGGAGCGGTTTCGCCTTCGGGCGTTTCGCCGGAAACGGCGGGAATCGCCGGGGCGTCCACGGCGGGAACGGAAGATTCGGAGACGGCGGGAACCTCGGCCTGTACGGTATGGGCGGGCAGGACTGCCGCAGCCACGGCAGGGGCCTGCACGGGGTGTTCGGTCAGTGCGGCCTGTTCCGCAGGAGCGGGCCTGTCGGCTTCCCCGACAGGCTTCTTGCGGCTGCGGCGGGGACGGCGAGGTTTCTTTTCGGCGGTTTCGGAAACGGTTTCCACGGCGTCCGCGGGGGCGGACACGGGAGCTTCGGACGCGGCGGGCTGTACTGCCGCGGCGTTTTCAGATTCGGTCATACATATCCTCAAAAAAAGAAAAAAGTATCGGGAGGCCCCGGCTGGCTCTGGGGCCGTCAAAAGACGCGCTTCGCCCTCTGCTTTTCCAGCAGGGGACGGAGGGAACACCGTGCGCTTCGGGACAGATCGCCGGGCAGAAAGACCTCACCGGAAAATACGGGGAGGGGGCGCGCAAAGCGACGGGTTCCAAAAAATTTTCCTGCGATGACAACACCCGGACAGCGGAAGGGCCAGCCTTTCCGAGCCGGGAGACGAGCCGGTTTTTCCGGTCAGTCCAGCATGTGAAGCGTCACCGACAGGTCATCCCCCGCAAGCCGCAGGACGGCATAGCCGCCCGTCGCAAACGCGCCGGGATTGACCAGCGCGGTGCGTCCGAGGCGATCCAGGGCGCGGGATTCATGGATGTGCCCGCACAGGCAGACATCCGGCTGTGCATCCAGAAGGAAGTCCCGAACGGCGGAAGAACCGACATGGGTTCCGTCGCCGACGATGTCACACAGCGTATCATGCGGTGGCGTGTGCGTGGAAAGCACCACATGGCGATACTTCCGGGCATCCCTCCACATGTGTTCGAGCCAGTCCGCAAAGCGGGACTCGGGAAATTCGCTCGGCGTTCCGAACGGCGTGAACGTGGAGCCGCCAAGCCCCATGATCGCGACGCCGGGAGCCAGCTCTCTGACGCATAAATGGGTATTCCAGCCCTGTTCGGCAAGCCATTCGGTTATCTCCGCGCGATCCATGTTGCCGATCTGCGCGTAGATCACAGGGTTGTACCGGGCGAGCTTTTCCAGCACCTTGCGGGCCTGAGCCACGCCGCCGGTCACGGTGAGATCCCCGGTGACGATGATGCCGTCGGCCTCTTCAAGGCCGCGGATGTCGCCAAGGCGGGCGGCCTTGTCATGCAAGTCCCCCAAAACGATCCATGTGCGGACCCTGTCGCCGCCCGAAGCGGCGGTTTCCGGTGTCCCGGCTGCGGGACGAGCGGCTGAAATCGGGCTGGATGCAGAGGGGGGGACGCTTGGCATGTCGGCAACTTCCTTGTACTGTTGGAGGTGCAGGGTATACTGGGTTGCCATTCCCTGCAAGGGATTCCGTCCTGAGAACTCCCGGATGCTAACCTATTGACGCTGGTTTGACAAAGGCCCGCCATGCCCTTTTCTCCGACCTCCCCCTCCCTGCTCCCGGAAACAGGCGTCCCGCAAGGCGCAAGGGCCGCCGTTCCCGACAGGAACGCCTTGCGTAGCCTCCTCATCCGCCAGAGAAAAACGCTCTCCCCCGAAGCGTGGGAACGGGCCTCCGCCGAAGTCCAGAACCGCGTCCTCGGCCTCCCCGAATGGCGCACGGCCCGCACCGTCGCGCTGTACGTCTCCGCCAGAAACGAAATTTCCACGGATGCCCTGCTCCGCGATGCGTGGGCAGCAGGCAAGAGCGTCCTGCTCCCCCGCTGCCTCCCCTCTTCGGAAGGTGAAGGAATCATGGCCTTTGTGCCGTGCCGGAGCTATGATGACCTGTGCCCCGGCGCGTTCGGGCTGCTGGAGCCGCGCCCGGAGCTTGCGGCCCTCCCCCGCGAGGGCTGGGATGCCGGACGAGGGACGAGCCGCCCCCTGCCGGAACTGTTCCTGATCCCCGCCGTGGGCATCAGCCCCGAAGGGGCGCGGCTCGGCTACGGCAAGGGCTTCTACGATCGCCTGCTCGCCCTGCCGGGCTGGAGTGCCGCCAGAAGGCTCGCTCTGGTCCACGCCTTTCAGATAGCCGACTTCCCGGCAGGCCCGCTGGATGTCCCCATGCACGGTTACGCCACCGAAAAGGAACTTGTATGGCTCTGAGCTTCATCCCCTTCGCCTTCCCCGGCATCCCGGGCGTGCGCTGCGCGTTCCAGACCCGCGGTTCAGGCGCATCGCAGGGCGTTTATGGCAACGGAAACATTGCCTATTCCGTGGGTGACGATCCTCTCCGCGTTTCCTCCAACCGGATGGATCTGGCGGGAACCCTCGAAATCCCCGCGCTGGCGGAGCTGCGGCAGGTGCACGGCGACACGCTGATTTTCAATCCCCGTCCGGCTCTGCTGGAGCGGCTGACCGAAGCCCCGGACTTCCCCGAGGGCGACGGCATGGCGACGGACAGGCCGGGGCTTGGCCTGCTCATCAAGACCGCGGACTGCCAGCCCGTGCTGGTGGCGCACCGCGAAGGACGCCACATCGCGGCCTTCCACATCGGCTGGCGCGGCAACCGCCTGCATTTCCTCCAGAGCGGCATCCGGACCTTCTGCTCCCGCTACGGGCTTGCCGCCCGCGATCTGTTCGCGGTGCGCGGCCCGAGCCTCGGCCCGCAGCGTTCGCAGTTCGTCAATTACGAACAGGAGTGGGGGCCGGATTTCGCGGCGTGGTTCAACCCGGATGAGCGCACCATGAATCTCTGGCGGCTGACCCGCGACCAGCTTGCCGGTGCGGGCGTGCCGCCGGAACAGGTTTTCGGGCTGGATCTCTGCACGGCCTCCATGCCGGACAACTTCTTCTCCTACCGCCGCGACCGGGTCTGCGGGCGGCAGGCCAGCGTCATCTGGATGGCCTGATGCCGGCCCTGCACAGCATCCGGGAAACGGTGGCCGAGTACGCGGAGCTGATCGCCCGCGTGGTCGGGGTGGATGTGGAGGTCGTGGATGCGGATCTTGTCCGCCTTGCCGGAACCGGGCTGTATGCCGACGCCGTGGGCGACAGCCTCAGTGCGGAAGGCGAAACCTACCGCCATGTCATGCGTATCCGGCGGACCTTCGTTATGGCATCCCCCCGTGAGCACTTCATTTGCACACGCTGTCCGGGGCGCGATACCTGCCGTGAGACCCTCTCCGTCAGCACGCCCGTCATGGACGGAAACGAGGTGCTCGGAGTCATCGCGCTGGTCTGCTTTACCGAGAAGGACCGGGCCCGCGTACTCGGGAACCATGAGGTCTATGCCCGGTTCATCGAGCAGTGCGCCGAGTTCATCCGCCACAAGCTCCGTGACCGCGCCGATCTGCTCCGCGCCCGGGCATTTCTCGATATCCTGTTGAAGATTCTGGATGTGAACAGCCGCGGCATCATCCTGTTCAACGCGGCGGGCGGCATTTCCTATCTGAACGACATCGCCCGCCGGGAGCTGATGCTGACCGGGGGGGGACTGCCCACCGACGTGCGTTGCAAACGGACGGGCGAACGCTTTTCCGACATGGAGGAGTTCGTGGTTACGGCACAGGGCCGCAAAACCACGCTCATGGGCCAGATGTTGCCCCTCACGCCTTCCGACTACCATTTTTCCACCGTGTTCAGCTTCGAGTCCCTGCCCCGCATGGCGGGCCGGGCCTCCTCGCTCGGGGAAGCCCTTTTCGGAGTCGACAATCTGGTGGGGGAATCCCCCGCCATGCACAGCCTCAAGGAACAGATCCTCAAGATTGCGGACTCCACCTCCACGGTACTCGTCACCGGAGAGTCCGGCACGGGCAAGGAACTGGTCGCCCGCGCCATCCACGCCGCCAGCGATCGCCGGGAAAGGCCCTTTATCGGCATCAACTGCGGAGCCATCCCTGACGCGCTGCTGGAAAGCGAGCTGTTCGGCTACGCGGGCGGAGCCTTTACCGGCGCAAACGCCAAAGGGCGGATCGGCAAGTTCGAGCTGGCCCACCGGGGCGTGCTTTTCCTCGACGAAATCGGCACCATGCCGCTTTCCGTACAGGTCAAGCTGCTCCGCGTGCTTCAGGAGCGGGCGTTCACCCGACTCGGTTCCAACCGGCTCATCGAGGTGGACATCCGCGTCATCGCCGCCGCCAACGAGGATCTTGCCGAGGCCGTGCGGCAGGGCCGCTTCCGGGAAGATCTCTTCTACCGCCTGAACGTCATCCCCCTGCGCGTGCCGCCCCTGCGCGAACGCCAGAGCGACATCGGCCTGCTCGCCGCGCACTTTCTGGCGCGCTACAGCGCGCGCTTCAACAAACCGGTCAGCCTCGGGCAGGACATGCCCGCCGCGCTGGGGGCCTACTCCTGGCCCGGAAACGTGCGCGAGTTTGAAAACGTCATGGAATTCATGGTGAACATGGCCCAGCCCGGTGGCGTGCTCCACCCCGATCTGCTCCCTGCCTCCGTGCGCGGAAGCCTCTGCGCCCCAAACGCCGCCGACACCGAACCCGGGACGGCAGCTCAAGACGCCATCATCCCCCTCCGCGATCTGGAGCGCAGGGCCATTCTGCACGCCGTGCGCCGCTACGGGGACGACACCTCCGGAAAAAAGAAGGCGGCGGCAGCCCTCGGCATCGGTGTCGCCACCCTCTACAGGAAGCTGAAGGAATACGGGATTGAGCCTGATCAGGCTCCGTTTCCGCCCGCTTCCGCAGCCCCCCCCTCCCGCGCCTAACCCTACCGGAACAGGATGGAACTTGCGATTTTCGGCTTTTCGCCGTATACTCCCCCCTTTGTGTACTGTCCGGGCGAGAGTGGCGGAATTGGTAGACGCACTGGACTTAGAATCCAGCGGTTTTCCGTGGGGGTTCAACTCCCCCCTCTCGCACCAGCGACCCCAAGGCGCATTCAAAAACCTTGTGTTTTGATTGATAAAAAAGTTCGTCAGTCCGCACCCGAACAGGGCGGCACCAAGGAGAGACTCTGATGGAATTTGTCGTTGAAAACCTTTCCTCCACCCGGAAAAAGATCGCCTATACCTTGAGCGCGGATGACGTGAACGCCGCCATCAACGCCGCTGTCGCCGAATTCCAGAAGGATCTCGCCCTTCCCGGTTTCCGCAAGGGCAAAGTGCCCGCTTCCGTGGTTGAAAAACGCCTCGGCGAAGACATCTATGCCCGCGCCACGCAGGACAAAATCAACGCCCTGATCCAGAACACTCTCAAGGAATCCAGCCTCGCCCCCGTTTCCAGCATGGAAATGGACAACCACAACGCCTTCGCCCGCGACACCGAATTCAAGTGCGCCATCTCCTTTGACGTGCTGCCCGAAATTGAATTCCCCGTCTACGAAGGCCTTGAAGTGGATCAGGCCAAGGCCGACGTGTCCGATGAAGACGTGAACGAAATCATCGAACGCATGCGCGGCAGCATGGCCGAACTCACCGAAGTCACCGAAGATCGCCTGCCTCAGGACGGCGACACCGTGGACGTGGACTATTCCGGCACCGATGAGGAAGGCAACAAGATCGACGACGTGCAGGGCGAAAACTTCGGTGTGGCCCTCGGTCAGGGACAGGCTCTCCCCGACTTTGAAGCCCTCGTGAAGACCGCCAAGGTCGGCGAAGAAAAGACCGGTCCCGTGGTCTTCCCCGCCGACTACCCCCACGCCCCCCTCGCCGGAAAGACCGTCAACTTCACCATCAAGGTGAACAAGATCCAGACCAGCGAAAAGCCTGAGGTGAACGAAGAGTTCGCCAAGAAGATCGGGCAGGAAAGCGTCGAAAAGATGAAGGCCGCCATCGTCGAGCACGTTGCCGCCAGCAAGGCCCAGGCCGCCCGCGGCGAAGCCATGAAGACCCTCATCGACGGCCTGCTCGAAAAGGTCACCTTCGACATTCCCGAATCCATGCTCAAGGCCCGCGTCGACCGCGTGATGCAGGAACAGGCCATGAAGCTCCAGCGCATGGGCATCGACGACCTCCGCAAGGATCAGGCGCAGGAAGAAAAGCGCGCCGAAGCCGAAAAGGAAGCCCTCACCACCCTGCGTCCTCAGGTGTTCCTGATGGCCCTCGGCGTGAAGGAAGGCCTCACCGTTTCCGATCAGGAAGTGGAAATGGCCATCTACAGCATGGCCATGCGCGCCCAGCAGGACTACCACAAGCTCAGCGAAGCCTACCACAAGAGCGGCCTCATCCACGAGCTGCGTGACCGCGTCCTCGCTGACAAGGCCATGGAGCTTGTCTACAGCAAGGCCAAGATCAACGACGTTCCCGCCAAGAGCCTGAGCGAAGACTAGTCTTTCAATCCGGTTTCCTTGCATGATTGGAGAGGGGAGTGTCCGCACTCCCCTCTTTATTGTATGGTGGCCCTGTGCTATTCCGGTTTTTGTGCCTCCGATCCCGAGACAACCGCCCAGGCGTGCTTATATATCGGGGGCAGTGCCTATTACCTTTTCTCTTACGGAGATACCATGCAAGACATTCTCGATATGACGGTGCCCATCGTCGTGGAAACGTCGGGCCGCACCGAACGCGCCTACGATATTTTCTCCCGCCTGCTGAAAGACCGCATCGTGCTCCTCGGCACCGAAGTCAACGATCAGGTGGCGGCCCTCATCTGCGCCCAGCTCCTTTTCCTCGAGTCGCAGGACCCGGAAAAGGAAATCTACCTCTACATCAACAGCCCGGGCGGTTCCGTCACGGCCGGCATGGCGATCTATGACACCATGAACTACATCACCCCGCCCGTCGCCACCGTGTGCATGGGCCGCGCCGCCAGCATGGGAGCCTTCCTCCTCAGCGCGGGGCAGAAGGGGATGCGCTACGCCCTGCCCAACAGCCAGGTGATGATCCATCAGCCCCTCGGCGGCTTTCAGGGACAGGCTTCCGACATCGACATCCACGCCCGCGAAATCCTGCGGATGCGCGAAAGCCTCAACACCCTTCTGGCAAAGCACACCGGCCAGCCCTTCGACAAGATCGCGCTGGATACCGAACGAGACAACTTCATGACGGCAGACATGGCGCAGGCCTATGGGCTGGTGGACAAGGTGCTGACCTCCCGCCGCGACCTCCTTGCCGAAAAGTCCGAATAGGAAGAGAGATGCCCAATACCCCCCCCCAGCATGAAATCCGCTGCTCCTTCTGCGGCAAAAGCGAATCGCAGGTGAACCAGCTCATTTCCGGGCCGGACGGCGTGCACATCTGCGACGAGTGCATCGCCTCCTGCAACGAGATGATGACGGAGCAGGCCATCGAGCAGGTCCGCGAAGACGATCGCCTGCTTACGCCGCAGGAGATCAAGGACCGCCTTGACGAGTACGTCATCGGACAGGACGAGGCCAAGAAGATCCTCGCCGTGGCGGTGCACAACCACTACAAGCGCGTCTTCTACGCCGATGCCCTCAAGGGCAGCGACGATGTGGAGCTGGAAAAGAGCAACATCCTGCTTGTCGGTCCCTCCGGAAGCGGCAAGACCCTGCTCGCCAAGACGCTGGCCCGCGTCCTGCGCGTGCCCTTCGCCATTGCGGACGCCACCACCCTGACCGAAGCCGGCTATGTGGGCGAAGACGTGGAAAACATCCTCGTCCAGCTCCTCCAGAATGCCGACTACGATCTGGAAGCCGCCCGCAAGGGCATCATCTACATCGACGAAATCGACAAGATCTCCCGCAAGGCGGACGGCCCCTCCATCACCCGCGACGTGTCCGGTGAAGGCGTGCAGCAGGCCCTGCTCAAGATCATCGAAGGCACGGAAGCCAACATCCCCCCCAAGGGCGGCCGCAAGCACCCGCAGCAGGAATTCATCCGTATGGATACCTCGAATATCCTGTTCATCGTGGGCGGCGCGTTCATCGGTCTGGACAAGATCGTGGAACAGCGCATGCGCGGCGGCAGCATGGGGTTCGGGGCCAAGGTGGAAACCAAGAAGGAGCGCACCCTCGGCGAACTGCTGGAACAGGTGCACCCCGCCGATCTCGTGCAGTTTGGGCTGATCCCCGAATTCGTGGGCCGTATTCCGGTGCTCACGCATGTGGATGACCTCGGCGAGGACGATCTTGTCCGCATCCTCACCGAACCGAAAAACGCCCTTACCAAGCAGTATCAGAAGCTGTTCGAGCTGGACAGCGTGACCCTGCGCTTCACCTCCGATGCGCTGCGGGCCATCGCGCACAAGGCCATCGAACGCAAGACCGGCGCGCGCGGCCTGCGGAACGTCATGGAAAGCGTCATGCTCGACATCATGTTTCAGCTTCCTTCCATGCCCAACGTGAAGGAATGCGTGATCAATGATGCCGTTATCGAAAAAAAGGCCCCGCCGCTGTACATCTACGACACCGAAGCGCACATCGCTTCGTAAAGCTGTATGGGCATGAAGGCGGGGGAAGGGGAACCTTTCTGAAGAAAGGCTCCCCTTCCCCCGCATCCCCAACCCCTCCAAAGACTTTCGACTGGAGGGGAGGAGACGCGGCGGGCGTTTCCTTTTGCGCTAAAAAAGTTCCGCGCGGCCCCTCAACGGCATACGAAGTCTGGCTGGGGCCCGTTACAAAAGTCTTGGAAAGATGAGAGGAGGGGGTCTTCCCCCGGTTCCGTACCTTCTAAAGGAGCAAGCATGAACGAAATGAACGACACCATCACCAACAATGCTACGCTGGAGGGATTCGAGCTGCCGCTCATGCCCTTGCGGGAGGTGGTCATGTCGCCGCACTCGATCATGCCCCTCCTCGTGGGCCGCGAAGCCTCCATCAAGGCTATCGAAAGTGCCGTCAACAATTACGGCAAGCGTATCTGCCTCATCACCCAGCGCGAGCCGGAGCAGGAAAAGCCCGGGCCCGAGGATCTCTACACCGTCGGCGTAGCGGGCCGCGTCCTCCAGTACATGCGCCTCCCCGAGGGGCCGATCAAGGTTCTGTTTGAAGGCCTGTACCGCGTAAGCTGGCGTCCCCTTTCCCCGGAAGATCAGGAAAACCCCTTCGGAACCGGCCCCTTTCCCAAGGTCGTGGCCACCCCGCTCCCCATCCTGAGCAACAACAGCCCCGAAACGGAAGCCCTGATCCGGACGACGCAGGAAATCCTCAAGGATTACGCCCAGACCAACAAGAAGATCACGCCTGAAATCCTCTCCGCTGTCGCGGCCCTCCACGAGCCGGGCCAGCTTGCGGACACCCTCCTGCCCCTGCTCAAAATCGAGTATCCCAGAAAGCAGGAAGCCCTCGAAGTGCTTGATCCGGGCAAACGCCTTGAAAAAATTTATGAATTTATCAATACCGAAATAGAGCTGGCTTCCATGGAGCGGCGCATCAAGAGCCGCGTCAAGGATCAGATGGATAAAAACCAGCGGGAATACTACCTTTCCGAGCAGATCAAGGCCATCAACAAGGAAATGGGCCGCGACGACGACCCGCAGGCCGAAATCGC
>CAZIFC010000030.1:0-27738 GCA_964538355.1 uncultured Lawsonia sp.
GAAACAGTTTCAACAAGCAAGCGAGTACCCAGAGATCGCAAGTGACCGTCGCCACAAGGCCGTGGCGTCTTCTCCCGACAGGAGGACATGGCACCACTCCTGAGCCTCAATCAGGCCGGTGTCGGCCCGTCGTCTATCCAGTAGACCGTCCCGCCAGCCACAGACTCCCGCCACGGTGACGGGGCAAAAGTGAAGGATGGTAAGCCCCACGCTCCTGCCGCCGAAGGACGCGCCGAGCGCCTGCGCGGCATCTTCGATGACCATTGCCCCGCAGGATTACACCACGGCGGTGCCGGAGATGTCGGGCGCCCTGCCGCTCAGATGCGCGGGGACCACGACCAGCGCGCTTGCGTCGCAGCAGCGGGCAAGGTCCGCAAGGCCACCACAAAGGCGGCTTTCCCGAACAGGCCATGAGCGGCCCGGGGATGCCGAGCCAGTCCCGCAGCCCCGCCGCGAACGGCTTTTCCGGCGCACGGAAGAAATCCCCGAAACGCAGGGGCAGCCCGGCGGTGGGCGCAGTTCGCGCATGTTGGGATAGATTGATTTTGACATGACAGAGGGGGATTGGGGACAAGATCTACACCAACGTCTCCGAAGCCTGCCCTAAGGTCTTTGACTACCATGAGATCGACGTTTTCTTGTCCGACAACTTCGCTTGTTACGGTGTACTCGCGCTGGCTTCCGGCGATAGGCAGGGATTCGAAAAGATGGTCATGCACCACGTGGATATTCAAGGATCAGAACTACGAATACATCGTCACTCCGTGTTCGTCGTGTATGGTTGCCATTCGCGAGTTCTGGGCGCAGTTCTCCGACAACCTTCCGCCGCACTACCGCGACGCGATCAACACGTTGGCCCCAAGGCCATCGACATCAGTTGGCGTGTGCACGTCAGCCCCAAGACGCAGGCCAAGGGGTATACGAAGGTGACGTATCACGAATCCTGCCACCTCCAGAAATCCCTCGGCGTGAGCAAGCAACCCCGCTCCGGGCTATAACCTTGTGGAAATGGCCGAAGCCAACCGTTGCTGCGGTTGCGGCGGTTCGTTCACGTTGACCCACTACGATCTGTCTCTCAAGATGGGCCAGAAAAAGCGCGACAACGTGATCGCCAGCGGCACGGAAGTTGTGGCGACGGGATGCCCGGCCTGCATGATGCATGCTTTCCAACATGCTGGCCCGGAACAACGATCCTGTTCAGGTCAAGCACACCATTGAGAGCTATGCGGAGTCCCTGCCGATTTAAAAAGATCTGATCCGCCTTCTCAGCGACGGCGGAATGGGAACGCCCTGTGTTGGTTGTACAGACGGCAACGGGAACGGTCCATAATGAACCGTTCCCGTTTTCGTTTTCTGTGGGTCGAATAATATTATCCGCCGCTTTCTCCATACTGGATAATCCCGCCGATAGCATCCACCGCCTGATTTCGTTCCGGTGGCATCACGGATCAGGCCAGTACGGCCTTCGCTCCACGGGAGATCATCCGGTCGCGGATACTGAGCATCCTCTCTCGGGGTACGGCTGGAATGTCCTCAAGCTGGTATTCGCGGCCGAGCCGGCGATAGGTGACGGCACCTATCACATGGTATTGCAGCAAGTCGATCCGGTTGAAGGTCTTCCCGAGCGTCGTCACGAAATCGGCTGTCGCGTTGATGTTCTCGTCCGAATCGTTGCAAGTCGGGATGACGGGATACCGCAGGATCAGGTCTTTCTCGTGGCTGAGCATACGGATGTTTTCCAGAATGGACTTGTTGGGAACGGCGGTGAGCCGTTTATGGACCTCATCGTCCATATGTTTCACATCACAACAGATATGGTCGAGATAGGGCAGGAGTTCGCTGATTTTTTCCATCGGCGCGTAACAGCTGGTTTCTATGTTTGTGTCGATTCCGGCGTCATGACATTTTTTCAGCAGCGCCTTGGCAAAATCGAACTGGAAAAGGACTTCTCCTCCGCTGATAGTCATCCCGCCGGGCATCCGGGTCCAGAAACCGCGCGAACGGTTGATAATGTCGTACACCTCATCAACACTCATTTTGATCCCGGTCACCTTCATGGCGTTCTTGAGGCACAATTCGACGCATTTGCCGCAGAGGGTACAGCGCCTGTGGTCGACGGCAATGCCACCGTCCTCCATATCCAGCGCTTTTTCAGGGCAGTGCGCCACGCAGCGGCCACACCGGGCGCAGAGGGTTTCCGTATGGATGAGGTGTGGTTCCATGCTCTGCGAGTCAGGGGTCGAACACCAACGGCAACGCAGGGGACAGCCTTTCAGAAACACGACGGTCCGTATGCCGGGGCCATCGTGCTTTGAGCATCTGTCTATCTTGAGAACCATGCCATCCATAGGCAACCTCTCTCTGAAATTGAGGATATATGATGTATTTCCCGGACGGATCGGCTCTCGTTCGATACCCCGCGCGGGAAGACGTGACAAGAAAAGACGGAATTTCTCCGTGATCTTTGATTCTTTATAAGATGACAGCGTCGGCCCGGAAAGCCGGACCGACGCGGGGTAGCGTATTAAGAGTTGAGCGGGTGTTCTTCACGTTCCAGGACGAGATCTTGCACTGTGGGCGGCAAGGTCACGAAGTTGGCACTGTAGCCGACCACGCGGACAATCAGGTCACGGTAGTTTTCAGGTTCCTGCTGAGCCTTGCGCATGACGTCGGAGGACAGGCAGTTCACCTGCATCTGGGCGATCTTTTTGTCGACGAAGGTACGGACCAACCCGGCGAAATCCTTGCGGCCTTCGGGCGTGTCGCAGGATCCTCCATCGATGCGGACGTTCCAGATCGTATCGAAGTTACCGTAGAAATTAATCTTGCCCATAGAGTTAAAGTTGGAGAGCAGGCCGTTGGATTCGGCGCCGATGACGGCTCCGACGCCATTGGCCAGAGGCTTGCCCGCCTTGCGGCCGGAGGGCAGGGCCCCGCAGACTGCGCCGTGTGGCACGAATACGGACATGGACACGCCGCCGGGCTGCAGGACGCCGCCGCGGGAGTTGCGGCGCTTCAGGATGGACGTGTTGTACAGGTTGTGCACGTAACGACACCACTTATCGGCAAAATCGTCATCGGAGCCGAACTTGGGAGCGTCGCACAGAGCCTTCTGCAGATCCTCGTAGCCGACGAAATCGGCGTCAAGGGCGTCGCACAGTTGGCGCATCGTATACTTCTTGTCAATGAAAATGACCTTCTCGATGGCGGCGAGGGAGTCTCCGGCATCGGCGAATCCCACGCAGGTGCCGGGGCCGCCAAAGTTGTACCGGGCGCCGCCGCGTTCCTTGGGTAGGCCGCGCTCAACGCAGTCTTCCATAAAGGCGGACTGCCAACTGCAGGGGTAGAATTCCTTTTCCACCTGTTCCTGCGTCATGACCAGCCCTTCGTCAACGTCCATGATGTCGTTAAAAACGATATCGAGAGCCTTCAGCACGTCGTCCATACTCTTGAACTCGCGGGCGTCGCCGGGATCGTTGACGATCATCTTCCGCTTGTAGAGATGGCTTACACCGCTGTTCAGGGCGAGTTCGACGACGGCTCCGTAATTGATATAGCTATGCATCGGCGTACCGTAATGGTAGGAGGTCGCGTGTTCCACACAACCCACCGGGCAGTAGCTTCTGGCGATTTCGGGCGTCATGTCGGGGTCGTTGTAGCCGCGCGGGAGGCCGAGGATGGCTGGGATGATGACGTCGTCGTTGCAGATGGACGGTTGCCCACCGCCCAGCGCCACGACCTCGGCGGCCTTTTCCAGCAGGGCCTGCGGGGTCTGGCTGTGCACGCGCACGGAAACGGAGGGTTGGAAGAGGTTGGTGTTGATGTAGGCGTCCAGACACATGTAAGTGAGTTCGTTGGTCATATCGAAGCCGTCTTCGCCGATGCCGCCGACCGTCAGCTGATGGAAGGAACCCGCGCCCGAGTACCAGTCCAGCACGCCCGAAGTGTAGTAGTGCGCGGATTCAGCCAGCCAGATGCAGAGCTCTTCCAGCAGTGACAGGGCCTCGTCCTTTGTGATGCGTCCTTCCTTGATGTCCTTTTCATAGAAGGGCCACAACCAGCGGTCGATGCAGCTCGGGCCATTGGCATGATCCATGCTTTCGATACGGCACAGCGTCTTGAAGAAGACGTAGGCTTGCAAGGCGTCGTGCATACTGCGGGCGGGCTTCGCGGGGACCTGACGGCAGGTGTCCGCGATTTCAAGCAGTTCCTTCTTGCGGATCGGATTCGTGCATTCGACGGCCTGGCGGGTGGCTTCGTCGGCGAACCGATTGGCGTATGTGATGGCGCCGTCCATGGCGAGAATAACGGCCTGCCAGAACGGGATGCCTTCTACCGCCTTGGGATCGCACGGGTTGATGGTGGCCAGCTTTTCCTCGCATTCCTTCTTCACGCCTTCAGCGCCTAGGTACAGGTAGCGCATGTAGGGAAAGTTGAAGTGCCCCGTGTCGGTGTCGCGGCGGTGGTCATGACCGCAGATGTTGGCAGGCATGGGAGGGAAGCAGGTCGCATCGGCAAAGTTGGTGTTCTTGATTACATCGGGGGTGAAGTTCATGATCTGACGGATCATCGTACGTGACCAGTTGTTGTATTCCCAATAAGGCTTGACCTCTTCGATGAGTGTTTTTTCGTCCTCTGGACTCAGATCGAAGTGCTCATACTTGCGGGCTTTGCAGGCTTCGATGTCGTCGAAGAATTCCGGTCCGCTCCATTCGGGGAACAAACCCGCGCTCTTCACATCGACATCACGGTAGCCGACCAGATAATCTTCCGGGCGGATGATGACGGGCATGTTTTCGCAGCAGTACTTGAATGCCATCGCGCGGCGGATAACGAAGGGTTCTCCCTCGCCAAGGGCGTAACCTCTCGTGTAGGCGACGGTACGTGCGATGTTGATGCGCCAAGGCGTATCAAACCAGCGGTCAAGACGTCTCTGAACGCGTTCATTCTTGATCTTTCCCTTTTCCATTTCCCTGCTCCTTATTGTTTAGGAAAACGTAGCCACGAAAGGTTGATACCCGTGCCGCCGAGTTTGTCCGTCAGGACAAGCGTTCCACTGCACAATCGCAGTTGTTTTCTTGATAGCAATATTTGTTCCATAAAAAACTTTTTTGAAGATCAATATATTACTTCAAAGGGAAAAACCGTGCTGAGAGCGGTGTACCGAATAGGGTACAATATGTACCGAAATAATCTTCACTGATTGGCGAATTGCTTCATTATACATCATGAAGCAACACGGCGAAGTTTTTCTCTTAACGGTCAAGGGGTGCTCAGTAGGTAGCCTGCTGCGGTCATGGTTTTCTTATAATACCGTATACGGTTCTTTACTAAAAGAAAAAAATCACATAATGTCATATCGTTTAATCTATAGAAAACTTTTCTAGGTAAAAGTCAGGTAATCTGCTAAGATATGGGATAATGAGGGCCGGATGAATTTATACTGCACGCTTGAAGTGGGGAACTCTCGTTTGTCTGGGGTGACTCTTATTGAACTGTTTGTTCCATCCTTTTAAGGTGAGGGACCACACATATCTTTGTGAACGGCATAAGAGTGTTTTCCTCTGACGCTGTTCTTTTATGAGGAAAAAAGCTGAACAATAACGCCCGTGCATCACAGCATGGGCGTTTTTTATGATCGGGTTCTTTACCTGGCTGTTTTCACTCCACCATCAACGGGCAGAACAGTGAAGCCTGTTTGGATTTCTATGTTGGGAAAAATATATTGTACCGAAATGGGGACAGAATGTTCCTGAACGATACAAACTATCCTGTGCGTTCTCGGTATATTTATATAATATATTGATTTTTTTTGATATACCCTTTGGCATGGCTCCTGCAAAATCAGGATATCCATTCCCGTTTGTTCACGTCCCGCTTTTTCTGCCTTTTGGAGGCCCTTCACCAAATGCGGTATGTCGTTTCCGCATGGGCGGACGATTTTGTTCAAGGACGGTATTAAGAGAACCTACCAGCCAAGGAGTATTCACATGAGCGAAAAGCCTTCTCCGTATCGTTGGGTCATTCTCCTCCTCGCAGGCCTGGCCAGCTTTCCTATGTTGGCCGGCATGACCTCTTTCCCCATTGCAGCCCCGCAACTCGGCGTATTCACACCCGAACAGATTGCCGATGCCGACGGTTTCTTTGGATTCTACTGGGGCATCTGGATAGGTTTCGGTCTTGCCAGTTTCGTCATCAACGCCGTCGGCATCAAGAAGACGCTGATGGTGGGGCTCTGCTGTGCGGCCATCCCCCAGTTGCTCATTCCCTTCTGCGGTGACCCCACTCTGTTGAAGGTCCTGAGGTTCGCTCAAGGGCTGTGCAGCATGAACATTCCCGTCCTTTTCGCGTTCTGTGCGGGCTGCGGCTGGTTTCCCGCGAAGGAAGCCTCTTTGGCTACCGGCGTTTTTCTCGGTATGATCAACTGTGGCTGTCCGTTCGGCGATTACGTCGCCAAGCATGTTCTTGAAGGCAAGATGACGTTTATCGGCCTCGGCGTTTTTGCTCTCATCCTGCTGGTGATCTGCGCCGTGTTCATGCGAGTCAACACCGCCGCCCTCGCCGTTGCCTCCAGTAGTGGCCCTGCCGTCGAGACGGAAAGGAAGTCCCTTTTCTCATATAAGGCGACATGGCTTCTGGCATTGCTGTTTATTCCCATGTGTACGCCGTATTGGGGCATTCCGGTCGTCTGGCCGCAGTACTCGTCCTTCTTACAGTTCGACGCTGGACAAATGTCCACCGTGCAGCTGTGGGTCGGCCTTGTGGGCTTCTTCGCCATCATCGGCGGCGTCGTGTCCGACGGAATCCTGCGCAAGAGCGGGGATATTGTCCGCGCCCGCGTCGATTGCCTCAAGTACTTCATGCTGGTTTCTTTTCTCGGTATGCTCCTTGGCTATTTCTCTGGCAGTCTGCCGATGGTGATCATGACGATGATTGTAGCCGGGTTCTGTTATGCCGGTATCGCCATCTTCTGGGCCCTGCCTCCACTGGTGTTTCCTCCGGATCCCGACCTGAACGGCAAGGTGTCCAGCCTGCTGACGTTCATCGGCAATTCCCCCATCGTATTCATTGGGCCCTTGTGCGCGTGGCTTTATGAAAAGCTCGGTGGCTGGCCGCTGGTGTTCGTGGTGCTCGCAGTGGTTGCCACCGCTATTCTGGTTCCCGTCGTTGCCATGCTCAAGGCTGAAATCATGAAGAAGACGGCATAGTATTGCGCGTCTATGAGGCAATGGCCTCCGGTATGGGGTTGTCTCATATGGAGGCCATATTCCTTTCAAGCAGAGGCTGTCTCCTCTCAAGCTGTATTTTCCCCAGTGCGACGGGCGGTCGTGCTGTGAAGGTGTTTGAGTCAGCTTTTTATGTGGCTTCGTAAGGAGGTCCGCTATGTTGCACATTGAAATTACGGATGAGGCACTGGAGAGGACACGCCGTATGATGGCGAACGCCAGATCTGATGAGGTCGTGTATGTGGTGAAATACAAGCCAAAGCCGTGATGCGAGGGATATCAGCTCAGGTTGAGCCGGCAAACGTATAGGACAGGGGATGAAGCGTGTGAGAGGGGAGGCGTGACCTTTTCCATTGTTGAGAACGTCGTTATGGAGCATGGGTGGCATTATCTTGTTTTTTTGGATACCACGAGACAGCCGAAGGTGCGCGTCATCTGATCGTGTAACGGAATCTTGGGCGACAATTATCCAAGAGACTGGAGACAACGTACGGACGTTACGTCCAATTTTTTTTGAGGGAATACGGTCATACTGCTTTTTGGGAAAGAGAGACTGTTGCACAAGAGTGGATGCGCTCCGTTTGGAGCGGGATACATGTGTACCCATTGGGTACAGGTGAATCCCTTCGCATTTTGGAACCATCCGCGGATATCGGTAATTTCATCGGCCTCTGCCCTGAAAACTTCAATGCCCGTTTTATGACCATGGAACTTGAGCCCACGACCTCGACCATTGTGTGATACCTCTACGCGGGGTGTACGAAGCTGTTTTGCGGTGCCCAGAGCAGTACCCGAAATATGTGACTGAGGAGGAGCTGTATCTGCATTCAGTTGAAGACCTCACAGCCCGCGTACGCACAGAACGTAACCGGCGCATCAATGCAACTGATTATCTTGTTGCTTGATGCGGACAAGCTTAAAGATATCAAGATGTATCGGCAAGCCCTTCGAGATCTTCCTGAACAGCCGGGATTTCCGTGGTTCGGAGCAGATGATCCGTCTATCCCGTGGCCAGTTTGATAAAACAATGGCTATAGCCATGCGGTAAAAAAATCCTCGTCAGATACCAACGAGGATTTTTTTTGTAATTTTATTGTAAAATCTGCAATTCTGCTTTTGTCGAAGTTATCACGCCGCTGGCGGTTGGGTTATCGCGCCGCACATCATCAGGATCGGGGCCACCCGCTTCAAATACCATTCCGTAGTAGTGGGAACACCAGCATTAGCTCTTGTAGCTAAATCATAAAAATAAAGTCCAGCTTCTACCTTGCCTCCAGCGTTGGCCAACGTAAAAGTGGCATCTTCTGATTCCTTTTGAATGATGAAGGAGTCCATCGCTTCTCGGGTTGTTTCTTTACCTGTTGGTGGGTTACGTTAACCTTATGTGTCCCGGCACCTTCTCCAACAGGTGCCCCCCGGCATAGCCGGGGATTCTTCATATACGCCTGTAAGGCTCTGTTACCAGAGCGCCCTGGCAGGCACTTTTAAACAATCCGACATCTGCATTTCTGTTATTTGCGGCCCGTAAACGGGCTTCCCGCGTACAGGAAAGACAACTGGACCCCAAGCTTATCCTGTTCCAGTTGGTGTTTGATGTACTCTTGAATTTTGGCTTTATTCTTGCCTACCGTATCCACATAATACCCACGGCACCAGAACTCCCGATTGCGATATTTGAACTTCAGGTCCCCAAACTGCTCGTACAGCATCAGGCTGCTCTTTCCCTTCAGATAGCCCATAAATCCGGACACACTCATTTTCGGCGGTATTTCAAGCAGGATATAGATGTGGTCGGGGCAACATTCAGCTTCAACAAGTTTCACATCCTTCCATTCGAACAGCTTGCGGAGGATTTCTCCAACCGATTGCTTCTTTTCGCCGTAGAAAACCTGCCGCCGATATTTGGTCGCAAAAACTCTATGATATTTACAGTTCCACTTTGTGTGGGATAAACTCTTGGCGTCACCCATTGTGACCTCCTTTTGATTTGATTAACCTGCAGTTGACAGTCAGCAAGTCTTGCTTAGCAAAGCAAAAGGAGTTTTGCTTTCATACTCATAGCTGAAAGCTTGTTGAAGCCTCCCGCATAGCGCGGATGTTTTCTTTCCATACAAATAATCAATCTATATATTTATATAATTATATTTTTATAACATATTGCTTAACACAGTTACTACAAAACAAAATTCTTCCTCGGATGTCAATTATTCAAAACTGCTTTTACAGAATATTTTCAGGATAATCATTCATATAGCACTCATTTACTCTTCAGTAATGTTAAATAGTTTATCTGAAATACTCGCCGCACGTTGCAAGGTTTCATCCGCAAGATGGGCATAACGCTGGGTCATTTGCGGACTTGAATGGGTCAACAACCTTTGTAACGTGTATAAATCCACTTGCCCACTTGAGGCAAAGAATGAAGTATAAGCATGGCGAAGACCGTGCAGAGGACGGAAGTCCTCTGGAATCCCAGCGTTACGTTTTACTCTTTGAGCGATACGCCGAAACTCATGCCGATGGCCACCATCCCTTCCTGGAAAAACATAAGGGCTTTCCGAGCAGGTTATGCGTTCTAAAATTTCCCGTGCGGCTTTAGTCATGGGAATAACTTCTGTTTTTCCCTTTTTGGCTATTTCCCCACGCAATGTGATAAAGCCCCGGACAAAATCCAAATCATCCCATCGTAGCCCCATTAAGGCTCCCCGTCGCATTCCTGTTGCCAATGCAAGGCGCATAAAGGCCGCTGCGTTTTGATCTGGCTCTTCATCCAGAGCCTTCTTCAAGGCAATCAGTTGCTCATGAGTCAATGTCTCTGTTTTATGATTGTCCACACGGGGCATTTCGAAATGCAGTTTTCGTGGATCAGGCATAGCGCATAGGCCATTCTTTACGCCGAATCGGATGAGTAAACGTAACAGGGCAAGGACATGGCGGACTGTAGCAGGCTGTAACCCCTTAGCAAACAACTCTTTCCCAAGTTGTATGAGTTCTGCCGTACAAATTTCATCCGGTGTTTTCTTTGCAAACGCTGTGAGATGATTTGTAAAGTTATAGCCATCTGTTCTTAAAGATTTTTTCTCAGCATATTCGGAACGATAAATCTCCCACAACCGTTCAATCGTAGGCTTCTGAAGTTCTGCCTGCCGAGTGGCTTCCTGAGCTTCCCGTATCTCCTTGCGGGAAGCTCGCTTTCCCTCAATACGTTCAGCCCGGATGCTTGCTGCCTTGGCTTCCGTCATGTTGTCGACGAACTGTCTTCCGACCTTTTCCTCGAAGACTTTTCCTTCCTTTTTGAACACGATGTAGAAGACCTTCTCTGTTCCTTTCATGCCGATTCGTTCTGTTTCACGGTAAAAGACTCCGGGATAGCGGGTCTTGCACCCCTTTGCTTGAGCCATAGATCCCTCCGATTTTTCCAACCCTATTTCCAACCTTGAGGAACAAAAACGGTATCAGGCTGTAGCAGGCGAAATAACAATTTTTCGCATAACAATTGGAAATACATGACTTAATACAAATAGACATTAATCCGTACAACACTAGCAGCATGGACTACGAACCTGTAGGCCAGGAGTTCGAATCTCTTCAGCCGCACCAGAATTTTCAAGGACTTGGATGTAAAAATCCGAGTCCTTTTTCTGTATCCGACATCCAGAAACAGCCAGGCTCCACACCAAAGACGGGGGCAAGCCCTCTTTTCATGGCCGGCCCGCGTATCGATACGGGCAAGAGGCCCGTGTACATCCGGCGTTTGAAAAGGGACAGGGTACGCTGACGGCATGGAGATGTGCCTCAGCGTACCCTGTCCCTTTTTGGGAATGGGGGGCGTCTTGCCTTTAGTTCTGTTCCACCAGCGGCGCGGTGTACTGGACTTCGGAATCCCAGGGGAAGAGGATCCAGGTGTCTTGGCTGACTTCGGTGATAAAGGTATCGACGAGGGGCTTCCCGGCAGGCTTGGAGTACAGCGTGGCGAAGTGGGCCTTGGGGAGCATGTCGCGGATGATGCGGGCGGTGTTCCCGGTATCCACGAGATCGTCGACGATCAGCCAGCCATCACCATCGCCCTCAATGGCCTTGAGCACCTCTTCGCCTCCGGTCTGTTCCCGGCCCTGATAGGTGCAGATGCACAGCGTGTCGACCATGCGGATGTTCAGCTCACGGGCGACAATGGCTGCGGGGACAAGGCCGCCGCGGGCTACGCCGATGATGCCCTTGTAAGGGCCTTTTTCCAGCAGCCGCCAGGCCAGAGCCTTGGCGTCGCGGTGGAGCTGATCCCAGGTAACGGGGTAAAGTTTCTGGTAACGGTCGGCCTTGCCCATGATGAGTTCCTCTCTTGCAGTGTTTCAGTCGGCCTGTGCCAAGGTATGCAGCGTTCCGAAACCTTCTTCGGTCAGCGCGATAATGCAGAATTGGTGCTTGTCCGCGAAGGCGATCGCTTCGTCCCTGTCAAAAAACAGGGTTTTCCCAGCTTCGACGACGAGGCAGCGATAATCATGCTCGATGAGCAGCCGGACGGTTTGCAGGCCGATGGAGGGCAGATCCACGCGGTCGTCCTGCTTGGGCTTGAAGCGTTTGATCGCCACGCAGTCCTTGCCGCGAAGCTCGCTCCCCCGCCGCAGCGCGGCATCGGTCCCTTCAAGACATTCCACTGCCACGACCATGCCGTCCTTGACCACGATGCTCTGCCCGATGTCGAAGCGTCCCAGCTCTCCGGCAACGGGCCAGCCATACTCGATTTCGGCCAGCTCTTCGGCTGTGGGCCTGCGCCGGGTAAGGATACCCTCGGGACACATCAGCGACGAGGAGAGCGAGGCGGCCTGGATGATCGAAAAGCCTTCCTTTTCCAGATCCGCCATGATGGCCCGGAGCAGTGCGTCATCCCCCTTGCCGCGAAGCGAAAAAAGGATGCGGGCGGCCCGGAAGTCGGGACGCAGATCCAGCGCACGGGGCTTGTTGATGGCACCCGCCATGCACAGCTTGCGGACACCGTGCCCGCGGAAAAAGTCGATCACCTTGTCAAACTGGCCCAGATAGAAGGTCGCATAGATGTCCGCCAGCTCTTCCAGACCGGGATCGGTAAAGCCCTGAAAGGCGCAGATCACCACGGAATGGCCGGCTTTGCGGGCATCTTCCGCCACAAGGCGGGGAAATTGTCCGCTGCCTGCAATGATGCCGATGGGTTCGTTCATAATCGCTGCCCTCTACCACACTTGCCGGTCGAATAAAAGCGTGCTGCGGCTTCCCGAACCGGAAGAATCAGCCGATCTGCACGACGCTGCGGGCGTGCACGGGGCAGGCTTCGACGCAGGCGGGAACGGACTTGCCTTCCTTTTTCATCCAGTCCTTGCACAGGTCGCAGCGCACGGCCACGCTCCGCATGCTCTTCTGGGCCATCGTTTCGGAGGAGGCGGAGGGAAGGCCGATGGATTCCAGAGAGATGGCCCCGTAAGGACAGGCCATGATGCAGAGCTGGCAGCCCGAACAGATCTGGGCGTTCATGGTGACGATGCCGTCCTCCTGCTGGAGCGCGCCAGTGGGGCAGATGCGGGCGCAGGGGGCGTTTTCGCACTGGCGGCAGGAAATGGGCGACTTGACCGAGCCGCTCTTCACCACATGAACCCGGGCGACCAGCTCGTCGCGCTTTTTCAGGGCTTCCTTGAAGGTCATGCCGTGGTGGGCGGCGATGCAGGCGATTTCGCAGCGGCGGCACGCCTTGCACTTATCCGGGATCGATTCGATCATGTAACGGCTCATGGCAAAATCCTTGCGCGCTTCCCGCGCGTGTTGTTTTCAGCAGGCGTCAATGCCGGTGACGAGGAAGTCCCTTCCGCCCCGTCCCTCAAGTCGGAGGCTTCCGCACTCCGGGCAACGGCAGCGCGGCGAGTGCATGGCGAAGGTGTGCCCGCAGTCGAGGCAAAGCCCTTCCGCCGGGACTGCGGCAATCTCCAGATCCGCCCCCTCCGCCACCGTCCCCTCCGCGAGCAGCTCAAAGCAGGCGGTCAGCGTTTTCGGCTCCACCGCCGTGAACAGCCCCACAGCCAAGCGCACCCGCGTGATGCGGCTCACCTTGTGGCGGGCGGCTTCCTCTTCGAGGATGGTCATCATTCCGGCTACAATGGACGCTTCGTGCATGATTTTTTTGATGTGGAAGGAGCACGGGGGAGGGAGCTTTTTGCCAAAAGCCCCCTCCCCCGAACCCCCGCCCGCAAAAACGTTGACTGGTGGGGAGGCGACTCCTCGGGAGTCCCTTTGTCTCAAAACCGTTTTTCTTTTGACGCCGCTCCGGGGGACGTGCGCCAAAGGAAAAGCCTTTCGCAACACCCCGCCCTCCATCGGCCCTTACGAACGTCTTGGGAGAGGAGGGGGCGGGGTTTGGGGAGGGGGAGGAGAAGCCCTTCTCCAGAAGGGTTCTCCTTCTCCCCCCCAATCTTCATTTCGCTCCCCTACCGCTCCGTACAGCTTACGCAGGGGTCGATGCTGTTGACGATGACGGGGATGTCCGCAAGCTGGCAGTCCTTCATCATGACGGAAAGGGCTTCCCAGTTCATGTAGGACGGCACGCGCCACTTGAGGCGGGCGGGGGTGTCCGTCCCGTTGGTCTGGAGATAGTAGATCAGCTCGCCGCGCGGAGCCTCGGAACGGGCCACGGATTCGCTTTCCGGCACGCGCTCCATGTGGACGGCAAGCGGGCCTTCGGGAAGCCTGTCGAGGCACTGGCGCAGCAGCCCGATGGACTCGAACACCTCACGCACGCGAACCATGGCGCGGGACCAGACGTCGCCGTCCTTTTCCGTGATCAGATCGAAATCCAGTTCAGGGTAGACAAGATAGGGCGTGTTCTTGCGGACGTCCATATCGAGGCCGGAACCACGGGCCACCGGGCCGACTACGCCAAGCTCCCACGCATCCGAGAGGGGCAGGACGCCCACGCCCCGGGAACGTTTGGCCAGCAGGGGATCGGTGCGGAACACCTTCTCCACCCGGCGGACGGCGGTTTCAACGATGTCCAGCCGCTCCAGCATGTAGTCCGTCAGGGCCGTGTCCATGTCGAACTTCACCCCGCCAATACAGTTGGCGGACAGGTTCATCCGGTTGCCGTAGATGGTTTCCTTCACGTCCTGCATGTTTTCACGCACTTCCATGATGTGCAGAAAGAGCGACTTGAAGCCCACGTTGTGCGCGAAAATGGCGATGTTGAACAGGTGCGAGGCGACGCGCTTGGTCTCTTCCGCCAGCACGCGCAGATACTGGGCGCGGGGCGGGGGGGTCATGCCGAGCACATTTTCCACCGCCATGCAGTAGGTCAGAGAATGGCTGTTGGAACAGAGCGAACAGACGCGTTCGGTGAGCGTCGTATTCTTGAAAAAATTCCGCTGGGTCGCCATGCCTTCCATGCCGCGGTGGACATGCCCAGAGGTGATTTCCACCTTGCGGACGGTTTCGCCGTCGAGATCCAGATGGAAGTAGACCGGCTCCTCAAGGGCGACGTGTACCGGGCCGATGGGCAGGGAAAAACTGCTGGTCTGGCTCATTCGCAGGCACCTCCCGTGGCCTTTTCGCCCGGCTCGCTGTTCATTTCCATGATCCGTTCCCACATGTCCTTGGTGCAGGCCCCGTTCATCATGATGGTCAGCGGGATAACCTCGTTGAGGATGCCCTCGTCGATGTCGGGATCGAGAAAGAGGCGTTTGGGGTTGGTGTTGCCCTCGACATGCACGTCAAAAAGCTCCGCGAATTCGCGTTCGTTCCAGTCGGCGTTGCGGAACCACGGGGTGATGGTGGGCACGCTGTTTTCGGCGGGGTCCAGCGGAACCGTGAGGGTCAGCGTGTAGCCCTGCACGTCGAAGTGGTAGGCCAGCGTAGTGACCGGCTCGGCAAGGTGCTTGTTCTGCGCCGTGACCGTGCACAGACGCGCCCGGTGCTCGGCAAGAAGGGCGGCGGCGGCCGGAAGAGCCGCGCTGCTTGTCAGCGTCACCCATTCAAACCCGTTGCCCCAGCTGTCCCAGTTGTGGCGTTCTTCGGAAGCCAGCTTCATCAGCCCTTTGGCGAGGGCGGGATTGAGCGCGCGGCTTGACCATGCGGTACTCATATACATTCTCCTCTTGCGGGATCAGTCGGCGGACGGGGTCGCCGTTTCGGTCTTTGGGACTGCCTGTCCCTGGGAAGCCTTGGGCGCGGCTTCTTTCTGCTGCGGAGGCACGAGGCAAACCTCTTCACGCTCCGCCATCTTTTCAAGCTGATCGATGTGGCAGGCGCGGTCTTCCTCCACCGCCACGTCGATACGGCGGCAGTTCGGACAGAGGTGCGAAACCACGTCAACGTCGATTTCGGAGTGCTTGGCGTAAATGCGGTTCAAGACCTCCTGCGGCAGGACACGCATCTTGGCCCCGCACACGGCGCAGTAATCGTATTTGACCTTGGCCCGGGAGATCTGGGTGTATTTTTCCGTGGCGCGGTGTGCGCCGTGCCAGTTGTTGGTGACGGTGATGGCCTTGGTGGGGCAATAGTGGCGGCACTGGGCACACAGGCAGCAGGAGTTGCGCCACACCGTGATCTCGAAACCGCTGTCGTCCGCAAACTTCGAGATGTTGATGGCTCCGGCGGCACAGACGTGCACACAGGTTCCGCAGCCCACGCACAGGGCGGGATCGATCTCCACGCGCCCGCGCAGGCGTTCCGGGGTGGAGGTTTCCCCGAAGGGAAAGGCTTCCGTCACCGGGCCTTTCTTCAGGTTGTCCCAGAGGATCTTGAGGAATTCCATATCAGCCCTCCATCCTTTCACGCCAGATGGCGACGGCTTCAAGCACGCCTTCCATGATCGCCTGCGGACGCGGCGGACAGCCGGGCACGTTGACGTCGATGGGAAGATAGCGGTCGAGCGGCCCCTCGATGGAATACCCTTCGCGGAACACGCCGCCGCTGATGGGGCAGATGCCCACGGCGACCGTCACTTTCGGCTCGGGGATTTCGTTCCAGACGCGCAGCACCTTTTCCTTGACCCGTGCGGTGAGCGGCCCGGTGATGAGCACGATGTCCGCATGCCGGGGGCTTCCGCAGTACTTGCAGCCAAGGCGTTCCACGTCATAACGGGCGATGCAGGCCGTGGTGGCAAGCTCCACGTCACAGCCGTTGCAGGACCCCGCATTGATGCGGAACAGCCACGGCGAACGGATCGAGAGTTTCTTGAGCAGGTTCATGATCGGCCTCCATCAGCAGCCCATCCACACAAGGACGAGGCTTACGAAAGCCAGCCCTGCGGGATACTTGAGGAAAAAGGAAAGTGCCTGTTCGATGCGGAGCCGCCCCGTGGCGGACTTCACCAGCGTTACCCCAATCAGCATGAACAGGGCGCACTTGACCACGAACCACAGCAGGTTGACCAGCGGGATGTCCGAGATCGTGCCGGGGAAGAAGAGCACCACCCCGAGAGCCAGCGTCACCACCATCTTCAGGGCGGAGGCCATCTGAAAGAAGCCCAGCAGCACGCCCGAATATTCAAGGAGCGGCCCTTCGAGGATTTCGGTTTCCGCCTCGGGCTGGTCAAAGGGCGGCACGCCGAGCGTCGCGGGCAGGAACATCAGCCAGGCGAGGAAGGCGGGCCACAGGAGCGGATTCAGCCCGAAGGAACCGTGTTCCTGCTGGTAGGCCATGATCTTGGTCAGCGAGAATTCGGCCCCGCTGCCGCCGCCCACCTTCATGGCGATGGTCAGCATGATCATGAGCAGGGGCACTTCATAGGCCAGCATCATGATCATTTCGCGGGAAAAGCCGATGCCGCCGTAGGGCGAACCCGACGACGAGCCGGCCAGCATGATCGCCATCGCAGGGATGGGGAACAGGTAGAAGATGACCAGCATGTCGCCCATGTTCGGCAGGCCGTCGGTCACGCCGGGCACGGGCAGAAGTGCCGCGCAGACGGCAATGCCGCCGAGCGCAATGACCGGAGCCGCGAGGAACGCACCGCGCACGGCGGAACTCGGGATGATGACTTCCTTGGTGGCCAGCTTGGCGAGATCAAGGAAGGGCTGGATCAGCGGCGGACCCACACGGCGTTGCAGACGGGCCTCGAACCGGCGGTCACACCCCTTGAGGAACAGGCCGAGCGCAAGCGCGAACAGCCCCCCCGGAAAGACGACGAGGTGAAGAATGCCCACAAGCAGGTCTAGCATGACGGACGCTCCTTGTTGATGCGGCCGTTTCGGCCAAGGGACTGCCTCAGGGCGCGGCAGCAGGACAGGGCCAGCTCCGGCAGCGGACAGGTGCGGCTTCCGGGCTTGTTGCCCGTACAGAGGTTGACCAGTGCGGGGTAGATCCCCTCGGGCGGGATACGGCTAGCCTCCCGCGAGGCGTCAAGCCCGCAGGCGTGCGGAGCCGCAACCCGAACCTTCACATGGGCCAGCAGCCAGCGCAGCAGCAGCCAGCCGCCGCCGAAGGCAATCAGCATCAGCACGGCAACGGCGGTGGCGTTCCACGCTCCCGGCCCGGAAGAAAGGCCGTAATAGGCGACCTCAAGCGGCGGCATGCCGTATTCGGCCAGAGCCGCATTGATGGGCGCAAGCATGAGGCCGGGGAATACGCCGGTCAGGATGACCATAAAGGCCATGAACAGCATGGGCGCGCGCATGACCCACGGGGCCTCTTCGATGTGGTCGAGGTGATGCCCCGGCTGCCCGAGGAAGACCGTATGCATGAACCGGGCGAGGTAGGCCAGCGTCACCACGCTGCCGATGAGCGAGATCAGCGCAAGAAGCGGTTCGCCTTCCGCCATCAGAGCCTGATAGATGATCCACTTGGAAGTGAATCCGTTGGTCGGCGGCACGCCCACGGCGGCCAGCGAACCGATGAAGAAGCAGAACATGGTCACGGGCATCTTGCGGCCCACGCCGCCGAGTTCCTCAATGGTGTCCGCGTGGGTCCGCAGCATCACCGCCCCGACCATGAGGAACAGCAGATCCTTGAAGAAGACGTGGTTTGCCATGTGCAGCAGGCCGCCCGCCACGCCGAGGCTCGTGCCCACGGCGACGCCGAGCACCATATAGCCGATCTGACTCACCGTCGACCAGATGAACACCAGCTTGAGGCTGTTCTGGAGCATGGCCTGCACCGCGCTGTACAGCAGGGTAAAGCCCCCGATCCACGCGGTGGCGTACATGATGGCGTTCTGGGAGAACAGCGTCCCGGAACCCTGTGCGGCAACGCCGCCGAACACGAGGAAGAGCTTCACCAGCCCGAAAACCGCAATCTTCAGGAGCACGGAGGAGATGTAGCCGGAGACGGGCGTGGGAGCCAGCGCAGGGTGCATCTGCCAATCGATCCGCAGGGAAACCTGTGCGGCCTTCATACAGAAGCCGATGGCAAGCAGGGCCATGATCGCGGTCGCCACGGCGGGGGAAAGGCCGGGGAAGGCCGCCGCAACGCCGGCAAAGCTCCCCGTGCCCGTACAGGCCACAATCAGCCCGATGCCGAGGAAGAGGAAGCCCGCACCCGCCACGTTGAACAGGAAGTACTTGAAGCCTTCCCGCAACGCTTCGGGCGTGCCTTCGTGCGCGATGGCAAAATACAACGCCCACGAACTCATGATTTCCCAGAAGGTGAAGAAGCTGAACAGGTCGGAGCTTGCCGCCACGCCAAGCAGCCCGCCCGTCATGAGCAGGAAGAAGGCGTAGAACCGCCACTGGGTGTGGCTGTGCTCCATGTAGCCCACGGCATACACAAGGTTCACCGTGCCGATGGCGGGGATGAACACCGCCATGATGAAGGACAGGGTATCCAGATCCTGCCCGTACACCAGCACATGCAGCGTGGTCAGGAGCAGGACGAAGGCGGCACCCCATCCGGCTCTGACGCGATCCTTGCGGAACCAGAGCGGAACGACTGCGCCGACCATGGGCAGCAGGACGTACACGGGCCAGCTCACATGCAGCTCGGGCAGGGAAGGAAGCATGCCTCCGCCGGGTCCGAACTGGAGCTGCTCAAGAATCGGCGTGATCAGGGACAGCCCGGTCTGGGGAGAGACGCCAAGGATGACGCACAGCCCGGCCAGGATGACCATCGGGATTTGCATGCTCCACTGCGCCCGGTCCACGCGGGGACGGTTCGCCGGAGCCGGGTCGAGCAGGATGGTCCGCAGGACCCGCATGTAGTAGATCGCGCCCACAAGCGACGCGGCGATGAGCGCGGCGGCAATGAGCGGCTGCCCGGCGTCCATGCAGGCCACGATCATGAGGTATTTGCTCACGAAGCCGTTGAACGGCGGCAGGCCCATGATCGAGACAAGGCCGATGCTCATGCAGATCGCCGTCAGCGGCATGTCGCGCACCAGCCCGGAAAGATCGGAGAGCTTGCGGCTGCCGACCCGGAAAATGAGCGCACCCGCGCAGAGGAAGAGCAGATCCTTCATGATGGCGTGGTTCAGGACGTGCGCCAGCGCACCCGCCGCCGCAAGCCATGTTCCGATGCCGAGGACGGTAAAGATTTCACCGACCTGCCCCATCGTCGAGTAGGCGAACATCCGCTTGATGTCATCCTGCCTGAGGGCCATCCACTCGCCGTAGGCCATGGTGCAAAGCCCCATGCAGGTAACCATCAGGCCGGGCGCGGTGAAGCTGCCGTAGGTTCCGGTCGAGGCCAGCTCGGTGTAGCCGATCAGCCCGAAATAGACCGTTACAATGCCGAACACGCCCATCTTGGTGAGCACGCCGGAAAGGGGCGCGGACACGGAGGACGGTGCGGCGGGATGGGCATCCGGAAGCCAGCCGTGCAGGGGCACAAGACCGGCCTTGGCGGCAAATCCGAGCAGGGTGAACACCAGCGCGAACTTGAGCACGTCGTCGGAATGGGCGGGCAGGTTGGCAATGATGGCGGCATATTCCGTGTTGTTGCCGCCGATCATGAAGAAGCCCACAATCATCAGATAGGCCGCGCTGCAACACAGCACGACGTACTTGATGGCGGCATCGCGGGCCTTTGAGGTGCGCTCCCACGCGACCAGCGCGAACGAGGCCCAGGTCATGACTTCCCACTGGGAGGCCAACGTACCGATGTTGTCTGTGGTCACGATGTTGAGCAGCGCACCAAAGGTCAGGAGCAGGAAAAACCAGTACCAGTGCTTGCGCCCGTCTTCTTCGATGTAGCGGGTGGAGTAGCAGGCCGCCAGTGCGCCGATGCCCGAGATGATCAGCGAGAACAGGCGGGAGAGCGGGGACAGCTCACCAAAAAAGATCAGCAGGAAGGCCGCACAGAACAGCCCGATGGTGTATGTGGCCCGGTAGCACGGGCGGATAATGCGAGGACAGAGCACAAGGAAGGAGCCGACATACAGCAGCAGCGGGGTGATGTGCCACGGGCCTTCGAGTTCGACCAGATCGTGGGCGTCGAGGCTGAAAAGCCACGCGCCGAAATCCTGCACGAGGAAACGCCCAAGCCCCAACGCCACCAGCAGGCCGAGCAGCACATAGAGGCTGATGGCCGCCGGCGTCTTGCTCCAGCGGTTGGGGACAATGGGGCACCAGCTCCCGTAGGGAACGCCCATCAGCTCGGTTTCATGATCAAAAAGGGCACGGGCGAACGTCCCGCCGCCAAGCGGCTGGGCGGAACAGACAGGCTCGTCGGGCCGTGTGAAGCAGACCTGAAGGACCACCTCGGCGGAGAGCCAGAGCAGCACCGTATAGCCAAGAGCCATGACGATGGCGAGAACCGGGCCGCCGAGCGGCACGTCCACGCTGTGCATGGCCATGGCATGAAGAACCAGATGCTGGCCTTCGGGCGTCATGGCGGGGGAGATGCCGAGGGAAGCCTCCAGCGCGAACGCCAGAAGGACGGCCCCCACCGGGTTCCTGTGCAAAGCCCCCCGGATGTCGTTGGCAACACAGGAATAGGGATTCGCCACCAGCCCGGACAGCCCTATCCACGCGGCAAGCCGGGCAATGGCGTGATAGATGATGATCATCACGCTCCCCACGTCGCCGGAAGGTCCGAGGCCAAGCCCCATGAGCGCAAGCCCCAGATCCACCAGGCCGCCCCAGAGGATCAAGAGGCCCGGACGGCCCCGCTCGCGATATACCTTGTAAACACCGTACAGCATTGTCAGCAGGCCGACGACAAGAATAGCCATTTCAGATGGCGAAGTCGGCGTTATGCCACTGTCCATGCTCCCCTCCTTGTAAACGCTGTGCTTGTCCCAAACGGATCGAAGCGGGCTTCCAAACCGGCAGCTCCGAGCCTTCGGATGTCGTTTGTCTGACTCTGCGGAGAAACAGGCCTTCCGCAGCGGCGATCCTCCGAAAATCGACCCCGGCCACATTGTGCGTTTTTTCCCGTAACGTCATACTGTTATGATGTTTAGGCACACAAACAGTTCCGACAAGAAAAAAACAAACCGGAGTATTATTCTTGCATGTTCCCGCGCTCTTTACAATCCCGGCCTGCAGGGCTATCACGCGGACATATCACCACCTCTACGTTGCCAACCGGGAGAACCCATGACGGCCCGCCTCACTCTATCACTGCGTCTTTTTTTCACAATAGCTTTTTTGTCCGTTGCCGTGCTTTGCGCCGGATGTTCCGGCAAACAGGTGCATGTCACTGTCGAGAATGAATTCAACGTAATGGCGAAGCGCATTGCTCCAACGCTCCGCGCCCACAGCGTCATCGACGATCAGGGAGCCTACATCGCGCCCTTTTCCAAGCCGGACTTGCCGCCCTCGCTCGGAGAATACCTGTTCCAGCGTCTTTCTCCGGCATTCCGTTTCAAGGTGGATCCCTCGCTTCTTCCGCCGACCTTCGCGTTTTCGCGCACCCCGGGGGATACGGTGGAAATGCAGCCCTACGGCTTCCGGCTGGGGCAGGGAGCGGACATCGTGACCGTAACCCTGCTTGCCCAGACCGACTGGAACGACGACGGCATGGACGAATGGCTCCTGTTGTGCCGGGTCAAGCCGCTGACGGGCAAGAACAACATGCGGGACTACTATCTACTGATCGAAAAGCCGGGCGCGTCCATTCTTGTGCCAAAGCTCCTTGCCGTCTACGATTGCCTGAGCCAGAGCTGCAGGCTCTTCACGGACGTGAACGAGAAAAAGCCTCCCTATGCGCCCGAGGAACCGATCATCGAGGTGAAGATTGGGCAGAAGGACGTTACCCTGCCCCCCAACGCACCCACCCCGCCCGGTGCTCCCAGCCACGATTTCAAGGAAAGCAAGCTGGGCGGCTGAGCCGAAAGGCCGTGTTCCGACGGAAGAGGCCGCCCGCGGAGCGTCCGTTCCGGCAGTGAAAAAAGAGGACCCGGCGTGGTCCTCTTTTTTCGCTCTATTTATACTCCCTGCCGCACCAGAGCACGCGCCCGATGATGCGGAAGGCGTCCTCGCAGTCGCCGCGGGTATCCAGCTCCACGGGCGGATAGCCGGGGTTGGTGCTTCGCAGGATGACCTTTCCCGGCAGGATATCAATGCGCTTGAGGTAAATGGCCTCGTCAAACCCCACGGCATACAGGCGTCCGGGGGTGATGTCCCGCTTGCTCTGGTCAATGAGCACCACGTCATTGTCCATGATCTCCGGCTCCATGCTGTCCCCGGAAACCCGCATAAGCACCATGTTCCGGGGATTTCCCTTGCGGTGGAGAAAGTCGCTGCGAAACGCGTAGCTGCGTTCGGACGTGCCGCCGACCTCAAAGCTCCCGTGCCCGGCGGAAAGCCGCGCCTCCACCATGGGGATCATGAGCAGATCCACATCGCAGGAGGAAGCCGGCTCCGCAAGCTCGGGGTTTTGGCTGCCGGGCAGGGAATGCGGCACGTCCTCGATGCCCGAAAAGGGCGTATCCTGAAAGACGTTTCCCCTTCCCGTCAAAATCCAGCCCGGAGATGCGTTTGTTTTTAGGCAAAGGGCCTCCAGGACTTCGTACCCGGGCAGGGCACGTCCTTTTTCGTAGCCGCGCAGCGTGTTTACATTGATGCCGATGCGTTCGGCAAATTCGGCCTGTGTGGCGTTTCCGCGCAAATAGATGAGTCGATCCGCGATGCTGCTCATGGAAATCCCCGCGCCTGCAAGGGCGATCCGGGTTGAAGTGGAGAGAAAGGGCAGGAATATCGTACAGTTTTTGACGTTTAAGTCAATAAATGTGTTTTCCGTTAAAATATGGTTGTAATAGGCGTTATTTTGACGTAATAACCGTTTTGCGAACGGTCGTGTACAACTTCCTTCCTTTACATTCACCAAGCTATCCGGTCAACAACGGGGGCCTTTCCTGCATGGCGTGCCATCCGGCGCGCGTGCCGGAAAGCTGTTTGTCCACACCTTCCGCACGGAAGGCCAGCTTTCAGCAGAAAAGGAATTTTATGGAACACATGGCGAAGCACAGGGAACGGCACAACACGTCATCAAGGGGAAACGCGGGCGGGACAGCGCGCAGAGGCCGCAGGGCCTTCGAGGAGCTTGTGGGGTTGATTGGCCTGCCAGCCACGCTGGAACTCGTCAGGGAACGCGGCGGCACGACGTTCACGGTTCCGCTGGGCATGACGTACCGGGGGCAGGAGCAGCGTGAAAAGCTGGTGCAGCTCATCGGGCGGGAACAGACCACCAGGCTGATCAGGCGTTATGGCGGAACAAGCCTGTACATTCCCACATGCCGTCAGGCAGTTGTGGACAGGCGGGATGTGAAGATCAACCGCGAACGGGACGAGCTGGCCAGGCAGGGGCTTTCCGAACGTGCGCTGGTGCGCGAGCTTGCCACACGGCACGGCCTGTCTGATCGTCAGATTTGGCGTATTCTCAAAAGGGTTCTGCCCGTCTCGTCGGGCAAGGCTCCGGTTGCGGAGCGCACGGGTTCCCGTTTCGGGGCGGCGTGCTGACATCCTTCAGTCTTTCTTGCGGCCTCCTTTCGGGCATGGTGTGCCTGCGGACCAATTCCGGGCCGCGCCATACCTTGAGGAGGTCCTTGTGGGACTGTTCCGTTTTCTTCTTCATCCCCGCTGGCGGCTGCTGTTTTTCGGCTTGATGGCATTGGGGCTTCATGTTGCCCTGTCGCGGATCAGCCCGCCCCAGCTGCCTGTAGTCCTGTACAAGCTGGCTCTCGTCATGCTTGCCGCGATTCTGGGCATGCTTTTTGACGCTGCGGCGTTTCCTTTTGCCCGACCCGACTCCTACCTGACCGACGACTGGAAGCGCACTCCCGGGACACCCCGCTGCGGATGCGCCGACTTCCCCATTGCCCGAGGCTGCCGGGGGGCTTTCGTCGCGTCCTGCCTCCGCCGTGCCGCCGTGGTTGCGGCCTTCGTCATCGGGATTTCCGTAGGCCTGTAGCCCGGGAGGACGCATGATGCTTCGCAAGATAGTGGCGGCGTGCCTCCTGCTCGCTCTGGCGGCTCCGGGAGCGGGGGCCTCAAATATCCCGCGGGCCGCGGAAAGGCACCGTTCCGAGCTTGTCCGGGTTTCGCGGGCCGTGTGGGGGCTTGAGGCTCCGGTCGCGGTATTCGCCGCGCAGGTGCATACCGAAAGCTGGTGGCGCAACGAAACGGTATCCCCGGCTGGCGCACAGGGTCTGGCGCAGTTCCTGCCCTCCACGGCGTCATGGCTGCCGCAGGCCGTGCCGGAGCTGGAAAGGGAGGCCGGCAGCCCCGCCCCCTTCAATCCCGGCTGGTCGCTCCGGGCCTTGGTTTCCTACGACAAGTGGCTGTGGGAACGGCTGGCGGGGGCAACGGACTGCCAGCGCATGGCCTTTGTCCTGTCTTCCTACAACGGCGGTATCGGCTGGCTCGGCAAGGACAGGAAGCTGGCGGAAAGGCTGGGCTACGCCCCGGATCGCTGGTTTGGGCAGGTGGAGGAGGCCAATGCCGGACGGCGGGCCTCGGCCTTCCGCGAAAACCGGCGGTATGTGCGGCTGATCCTGCTGGAGCGGCAGGCGTGGTACCGCCGGGCCGGATGGGGGCCGGGCGTCGGCTGCGGAGGTGCCCAATGAGCCGCCAACTTCTGGCGATACTGGCTGCGTGCCTGTGCTGCATGGCGTTCGGCTACGCGCGGGGGTTCGGGGCGGCGGAAGCCCGGGGACGGGTGCTGCTGGCGGAACAGTCGGAAGCCTGTGCCCGCGGGCGTCAGGCTCAGGCCGAGGCTTCGGCGGAGGCGGAACGCGCCCTCCGGCAGAGGCTGGAGGCGGAAGCGGCCCGGATGTCCGCACTGGCTGGAGAACTTTCGGAAACCCGCAGCCGCCTGGACTCCGAACGGCAGGCGTTCAACAGGAGAATGGCCCGTGTTGCCAAAGACGCTTCCAATCATTGCCCTGGCCTGCCTGATGGCTGGGTGCGCCTGTACAACCAGGCCCTTGGCCTTGCCTCCGGCAGCCATTCGCCCTCTTCCGCTGCCCCCGGAGCTGACGAAGCTTCCCACGGCTCCTTCACCGCTGGCTCCGGGGTACGTCCGGACACATCCCCTCTAGCCAGCCCTGCGGATCTGCTGGCCCATGCCCGGGACTACGGGGGCTACTGCCGGAGCCTCCGGGCGCAGGCCGAGGCCCTGATTGCCGCCGCGAGAAGCCGGGAGAAGACGCCATGAACCCGACGCCGTTGCAGCTTGACGCGCAGATGCTTCTGCTCGGCCTGCTCGGGATGGTGTGCGGCTTCCTCGCCTATTGGGGAACCCGTCTGGAACGCCGGGTGGACGAGCTGAAGTCCCGGCTGTGCCGCCTCGCCGAAGAAATGCACAAAAGCTATGTCCCCCGCGAAGACTGCCGGGAACGCACGGCCCAGATCCTCGGCGGTCTGGAACGGGCCGACGAAAAGCTGGATCGCATTGCGGACGCCATCCGCACGGGAGGGCACTGACATGGTGAAGCGGCGGAACGCCCCGCAGCCGGACGCTGCCGAGAGCCTTGATCAGGATGCTCTTCGGCGTCGTGAACGCTCGGAGCAGGATTTTCCCTTTTTCCGCCGCACCTATTTCCCGCACTACTGCCTTGCCGAAGGCGATTCCCGGCTGCATGCGTGGCTGGATATCGAGCTTCCGCGGCTGGCTGACGCGCGGGAAGGCGTGCGGCTGGCGGTTGCGGCTCCGCGAGGCGAGGCCAAGAGCACGTTCGTTTCGCTGTTCTTCGTCCTGTGGGCCGTACTCACGGGCCGCAAGCATTATATCGTGATCATTGCCGATGCGCTGGAGCAGGCCACTTCGCTGCTGGATGCGGTCAAGGACGAGCTGGAAGGCAACGACCTGCTGAAACAGGATTTCCCCGCAACCGCGGGCAAGGGGCCGGTCTGGAATTCGGGAACGGTGGTCACAAGCGGAAACGTCAAGATTCAGGCTCTCGGCGCGGGCAAACGGATGCGGGGCCTGCGGCACGGGCCGCACCGCCCCGATCTGGCCATTCTCGACGATCTCGAAAACGACGAGAACGTGGACAAGCCCGAACAGCGCGACAAACTCCAGTCATGGCTGCAAAAAACCGTGCTGAATCTCGGTTCGGCGGATGGCGGCATGGATGTCGTCTATGTGGGCACGCTCCTGCATTACGATTCCGTGCTGGCCCGCACGCTCCGCAAGCCGTTGTGGAAGGCCCGGATATTTCGCTCGATTGTGCGCTGGCCCGACAGGATGGATCTCTGGGATCGATGGGAAACCCTCCTCGTCTCGGAAGGAGAAGCCGTGGCTCGGGATTTCTACCTCGGCCACTGTTCGGAGATGGAATCCGGGGCCGAAGTGAGCTGGCCTGCCTCGCGTCCGCTCTATCGGCTGATGTGCCTTCGGGCCGAAGATCGGAACGCGTTTGATTCCGAACAGCAAAACGACCCGCTTTCGTCCGATGAGGCTCCGTTCAACGGCTGCCTTACCTTCTGGGTGGACAGGAGCCGGGACTGGCTGCTGTTCGGAGCGGTGGACCCCTCGCTGGGCAAGCAGGGGGCGGGCCGCGACCCTTCGGCACTCCTTATCGGCGGCTTCCTTCGCGAGACCATGACGCTCGACGTGGTGGAGGCGGTGATCCGCAAACGGCATCCCGACCGCATCATCGAGGACATTCTGGCCCTGCACGAAACCTATCAGCCCCTGCTCTGGGGCGTGGAAACCGTACAGTTTCAGGAATTCTTCGCTCACGTTCTTGTACAGCGGGCCACGGCCCGGGGGCTGTCCCTGCCTGTCCGTCCCCTCGTCAACAGTACGGACAAGCTCTTGCGGATCGAATCCCTGCAACCGCACATGGCACAGGGGCGGATACGGCTCCACATAGCACAGCAGGCTCTCGTGGATCAGCTCCGCCATTTTCCCCGGGCCGATCACGACGACGGGCCGGACGCGCTTGAAATGCTCTGGCGGCTGGCGACCACCGGTTTCGTCAGCGCAGGCGACGCCTATCAGCGCATCCCGCAAGAGCAGGCGTGGGAGGACTAGCTCACCCCTTGCGAAGGCTGCGCGGCGGGCGTTCCACCGGATAAAAAAAAATAAAATGAAAGCAAACAAAAGGGGAACACGAAAACTGGCAACGGAGTGCCCCTTCAACCTCTTTCCCACACTGTATTGAACAAACAACACGACG
>CAZIFC010000031.1:0-25496 GCA_964538355.1 uncultured Lawsonia sp.
AGAAAGGCTTCCCTCTCCCCTCCCCAAACCCCACCCCTCTCCCTCCCAAGACTTTTGATTGGTGGGGAGGCTGCCCGTGGGAAGTTCGTTCCGCCACCATGTGCGGGGCTGGATTGTAATCGGTTGCGTACGGTGTTTTCGCTGCTGAGATCCATGCGGCTTCCATCTGCCGTTGGCGGAATGAGTCGGGGAACGGAGCCGCCGGGAACCTGTTTTCCGTGCTGAACGGCTCCATACTGTGACAACGTGAATCTCGGGCAGCACCTTCAAATGAAAGGAGAGCGGTTCCGTATCCGGCGCAAGCCGGGGCGGAACCGCTCTCCTTTCATTTCGAGGGGGTCTGGGGGGAATCATTCCCCCCAGCCGCCGGAGGCATTTCTTCCTCCTATTCTTCAGCCTTCGCCTTCTGATGCTCGGCGATGACCTTGTCCACGATAGGCTGCGGGGCTTCTTCGTAGTGGTCGAACTCCATGGTAAAGACGCCCTGTCCGCCGGTAATGGAACGCAGTTCCGGCGCATAGCGGAGCACTTCGCTCATGGGGATATGCGTTTTGATTTCCGTGATGCCGCTCTGGGAGTCGGAACCCAGCACCTTGCCGCGACGGGAAGAGAGGTCGCCGATCACGTCACCCATGTATTCGTCGGGGACAGATACGGAAAGCAGAACGATGGGTTCAAGAAGAACGGGCTTGAGCCCTTCGATAGCCTTCTTGAAGGCCAGCGAACCGGCAACCTTGAAGGCCATTTCCGAAGAGTCCACGGTGTGGTAGCTTCCGTCATAGAGACGAACCTTGAAGTCCACGACCGGGCAGCCGGCAATGAAGCCGCGGGCCGCGGTTTCCTGAATCCCCTTGTCGATGGCGGGAATGTAGTTGCGCGGAATCGCACCGCCGACAATGGCATCCTCAAAGACATAGCCGGAACCGCGCGGCAACCCTTCCATCTCGATCCAGCAGTCACCAAACTGGCCGCGCCCGCCGCTCTGCTTCTTGTGCCGGCCCTGCACCTGCACCTTGCCGCGCACGGTTTCACGATAGGGAACCTTGGGCGTCTTGAGCAGGATTTCAACCTTGGAACGACGCTTGGCCCGCTCCACCGACGTTTCGATGTGTAGCTGGCCCATGCCGGAAAGCAGGATGTCTCCGGATTCTTCGTCACGGCCCAGCTTGAGGGTCACGTCTTCTTCCAGCAGCTTCTGGACGGCGGAGTACACCTTGTCTTCGTCGCCCTTTTCCTTGGGAGCCAAGGCGAAGGTGATGAGCTGGGGCGGAAGCTGCGGCATGGCGACGGAGAAGGGAGCCTTTTCGTCGCAGAGCGTATCGCCCGTACGGGTGTTCTTCAGCTTGCCCACGGCAACGATTGCGCCGGGGCCGAGCACGTCCTTGCAGGGCGTTTGGGTCTTTCCGTCAAGATAAAGCAGGGAGCCGAGGCGTTCCGCGTCTTCCGTCCGCATGTTCTTCAGCGTGCTGTCGCTGCTGATGGAACCGGAAATGACGCGCACCATGTTGAGCTGCCCGGAGAACGGGTCGGCGATCGTCTTGAAGACGAAGCAGCAGGCGGGGGCTTCGTCGCTGGAGCTGCGCTCGTTGCCGTCGGCGTCGAGGAAGGCCGGACGTTCCAGAGGGGAGGGGAAGAGGCGGGCAATGGTGTCGAGCAGTTCGCGGCCACCCTTGTTTTCAAGAGAAGAGCCGACCACAACAGGGGTCAGGCTACCGTTGAGCACGCCCTTGCGAAGGCCGAAGGCAATGTCTTCATCGGAAAGCGAACCTTCTTCAAGGTACTTTTCCATCAGCTCTTCGTCGGATTCGGCGATATTTTCCACAGTGGTGTCGTGGAGCAGAGAGGCGTCATCGGCAAGGGCATCCGGCACGAGGGCTTCGACGGTGGTACCGTTTTCACCGAACATGAGGGCCTTGCCGCCGAGGATATCCACCACGCCGGTAAAGGCTTCGCCATCAATGATGGGCATGTACAGGGTGACGGGCTTCATGCCGAGCACGGCGGAGAGACCGTTGAAGGCCATATCGAAATCGGCGCGGTCGCGATCCAGCTTGTTGATGAACACCAGGGAGGGCAGGCCCGCTTCGCGCACGGCTTTCCAGATACGGCGGGTGAGCGGACGGACGCCGTCCACGGCGTCAATCGTGAGAATGGCCGCGTCGACACCCATGAGCAGGCAGGGAAGATCGCCGGTAAAGTTGGCGTCGCCCGGAACATCCATCAAAAAGTGGCGGTCCTTGTTCCAGAGGAAAGTCGCGAAGCCCGGCTGAATGGAACCGCGCCGCTTGATTTCTTCCGGTTCGTAGTCAAGCGTGGTCGTGCCTTCTTCAATGGCCCCCAGACGGTTGATGACGCCGCTCTGGAAGAGCAGCATTTCCGCCAGTGAGGTTTTCCCGCAGCCGCCTGTACCGATGAGGGCGTAAGTTCTCTGGTTATCCAAGGCCTTGGACATAGTCCTCTCCTGCTTCTATGGGTTACCAGTTCCCTTCGGAATGCCAAAGGGATTGCCGTTATGTTCCCTGACGCGGGGAAAAAGGCTCCGCACGCCGGGCCCGCTTGCAAACTAGAGTTACTATCTGTCATAGGGAGTAGTCTCCATGTATGTCAAGGGGGTCTTTTTCTATCCGACTTAACTATGCTTTTTTGAGCTGAAAAAACGGGGTTCCGCCCCGCTTGTGTCTTTTGGCTCAAGAATGCCGGAGGTGCTGGCCCGTCCATTTGACAGGCCGGACGAAACGAGTAGTATTTCTGCTCGCGTTCTTTTCGGATCCGTTGCACCGTATCCCGAAAGAATCGGCAGGGCGCGCATTTTTTTCGGTTCCTTTCTTTCGAGAGCCTGCTGCCTTGTCGGATGCCTTCCCCCGACTCCTGAATCCTGCGAGGATATTTTGACAGCAGCACCGCGCGCCAAGAAAAGTCTTGGGCAACATTTTTTGAAGGACGTCAAAACGTCGTCCCGCATCGTGGATCTTTTGCGGATAGAGGCGGAAGATCGGGTGCTGGAGATCGGGCCGGGGCCGGGTGCCATTACCGATATTATCCATGCACGCGGGCCTGCCGTATTCCGCCTGATTGAAAAAGACAGCTACTGGGCTGCGTTCCATGCCGAGAAGGAGCGTCCTGCTCCTGCCGTGGACGTGCTCAACGACGACGCGCTGGCGTTTCCGTGGGAATCGCTGGAAGGCCCGTGGAAAATCATCAGCAACCTTCCGTACAACGTCGGCTCCCCCCTCATATGGGATATCGTCTCCCGCACTCCAGAACTGACGCGGGCGGTGTTCATGGTGCAGAAGGAAGTGGCGGAACGCCTGTATGCCAGACCCGGAACCAAGGATTACGGAGCGTTGTCGGTTTGGGTGCAGAGCTATGTCCGCGTGGAGTGGGGCTTTGTCGTCCCTCCGGGCGCGTTCAGCCCGCCGCCGAAGGTTGATTCGGCAGTGGTTACGTTCATCCCGTTGCCGAAGGAGCAGCATCCGGCCAACCCCCGTGCGCTGTCGTCCATGCTGAAACTGTGCTTCCAGCTGCGGCGCAAGCAGCTGCAATCCATCCTCAGGCGTTCGGGGAAGGGCGATCCTGTCTCTGTGCTTGAAGGGCTGGGCATTGCCCCGGAAGCGCGGCCCGAAACCCTGACGACCAAGCAGTTTCAGCAGCTTGCCGAAGCTTTTGCCGGCCCGGGAGTTGACTTCCGCGAAAAAAAATGATTGACCAGAATGAGGTCGAATACAAGCTTTTCCCAATAATTGACCCATGATCAATGGGGATTGCAACAGAAGGCAGCCCCGGATCCGGTGGGCGCGATTGCGGAGCGCGGCGTGGTGGTGTATCATGTCAGGCGACGTCCGCGGTCGGAAACGCGCAAGGAGTCGATGATGACCAAGGCAGATCTCGTCGCGCAGATTGCAGCGAAGGCCGACATGTCCAAAACGGCTGCGGAACGTTCCCTCAATGCCATGCTCGAATCCATTCAGGAACTGTTGGCGGAAGACGGCAAGCTCACCCTGACCGGCTTTGGGACGTTTGTAGCCGAAGCCCGTGAAGAACGTCTGGGGCGCAATCCCCGCACCGGAGAGCCGATTACCATCGCCGCCTCCACCGTCGTGCGCTTCCGTCCCGGCAAGCTCCTCAAGGATGCCCTCAACAAGTAAGGAGAATAGCAGATGTTGCACGGCGAAACGATCCATAGCCCCCTTCCTCAGGACATTCCGTGGTGGTCCCCCGATTTTGCGGTCTTTTTCGGGGTGCTGTATCTGGTCCTGTTCGTGATCGGCTCCGGCGTGGCCTATGTGCTCCTCCGGTCCATGTGGGATACCTGCCACCATGTTTGCGGCGGGCACGGCGAGGAGCCTTCGGCGGAAGGGCATTAGGGCTTGCCTTTTTTCAAAGAGTCATTTATCTTCCCTCTTCTGTCTTCAGGTTAATGGGTTTCATGGCTCGCCCTGGACAGTATTTTACAAAGAGGGGGTGATGACCATGCCCGGAGTCTTTCTGAACGAAGACGACTACAATTTCGATATCGCTCTGCGCCGCTTTAAGAAGCAGGTTGAAAAGGCCGGCATTCTTTCTGAAATGAAGAAGCGTCAGCATTTCGAAAAGCCGAGCGTCATGCGCAAGAAGAAAAAGGCCGCCGCCCGCAAGCGTCTGCTGAAGAAAATGCGTAAGATGAACGCCGCCTAGTCCTTTCTGTTTCCTCATTCCGCGAGGGTGCGGAAACAGATAAGGAAAGGGGTTTCGGAACGCTCCATCGTTTGACGGGAGTGCATCCCGTCCGGTTTTCTGGCGGGGGCATCCTGCGGACGAGCGGAGCGTTTCAGCGTTTGTTTCTCATGCGTTTGCACGATCTGTTGGCGCATGCGGCCGAAATGCGTTTCTTTCATCCTCTCTCCCCGGGAACTGCCATGTCTCTGACAACGCGTATCGAGCAGGATTACATCGCTGCCTACAAGGCCAAGGATGCCCTGCGTCTGGGTGTGTTGCGTCTTTTGAAGACCGCCGCCAAGAACCTTCAGGTGGAACTCATGCGGCCCGTCACCGACGAAGAGCTGGCCAGCGTCATCCAGAAGCAGGCCAAGCAGCGTCAGGATTCCATCGAGCAGTTTACCAATGCCAATCGTCCCGATTTGGCGGAAAAGGAAGCTGCGGAACTTTCCATCCTGAAAGACTATCTCCCCGAACAGCTCTCCGAAGAAGAACTGTCCGCCGCCATTGATGCCGCCATCGCCGCTCTTGGAGTGACCAACATGTCCGGCATGGGCAAGGTCATTCAGTCCGTTATGGGCGAGTACAAGGGCCGTGTGGATGGCAAGGCCGTCAGCACGGCGGTCAAGTCCCGCCTGAGCTAGCCCCCGCGCGGGACGCCGCGTCTGGGAAGTGAGTTTGCATGGATAGCCGTACACTTAAGGCTCTCGAATTCGGCAAGGTCCTTGAACATCTTGCCGGTAGCTGTGTGTCCGAGGCTGGCCGAAGGGTTGGTCTCGGCCTTCTCCCGTTGTGCGACGCGGACGCCGTCAACGCCGCGCATACCCTTTTTGACGAAGTCCGCACCTGGTCTTCCCGGAGCGGTTTCCGGCTGTCCGACTTTCCTGATCTCGAAGGCATGTTTCCGCACCTGGAACGGGTTGCCGCTTCCGTCGTCCCCATGTCGCTCGACGCTGACGAGCTGTGGGCCTTGCGCGAAACGCTGACCCAGTGCCGCAAGGCCGTGCAGTCCATCAATGAAAACAGCTCGTTGTGGCCGTCTCTGCAAGCTCTTGTGGACGCGGCTCCGCTGCCGGAAATGACCTTTTCGGCCCTCTCCCGTTGCCTTGGCGATGACGGACTGATCAGGGATGAAAGCTCGCCCGAATTGCTGTTCGTGCGTGGAGAGTTGCGCCGCCTGCACCTGATGTGCTTGAGAAAAGTCAAGGATTTCGCCACACAGTACAATATTGCCCAGTACCTTCAAGACGACTACATGACGCTGGCCTCGGATCGCTACGTCCTGCCGCTCAAGTCGAATTTCAAGGGACGCATTCAGGGCATCATCCACGACTACTCGAATACTGGCGAAACCTGCTACTTCGAGCCGATGTTCCTTGTCGAGCAGAATAACCGCCTTCAGGAACTCAAGCGCGAGGAGCGCGACGAAGAACGGAAAGTCCTGCGCTATCTCACTGATATCGTAGAGAACGAGCTGCCTTTTATCCGCTCGGCGTGGAGCCTGCTCGTGCGTCTTGATGTGGAGCTGGCCAAGTGTGCCTTGGCGGCCTCCTTCGACGGTTCCTGCGCGGCAATCAGCCCTGAGGGCGAAAACGCGCCGCTTTCCCTGCTTTCGGCCCGGCATCCGCTGCTTGCGCTCGATCCCCAGATTCGCAGACAGGGCGGCCCCCATCCGGTGGATCTCATCTTCCGGCCCACGGATCGCGCGCTGGTCATCAGCGGCGGCAACGCGGGCGGCAAGACGGTTTGCCTCAAAACGCTCGGGTTGCTTGCGGTCATGACGCTTGCAGGCTTGCCCGTTCCGGCTGCCAAGGGTTCGGTCATTCCGTGGTGGTCATCCATCCATGCCTTTATCGGCGATGAACAGAGCCTTGATGACCATTTGTCCACCTTTACGGCGCAGATCCGCCATCTGGGCAATGCGTGGGATGTTACGGATAAGCATACCCTCATCCTTCTTGACGAATTTGGAGCGGGAACAGACCCCGCGCAAGGGGCGGCACTGGCACAGGCCGTGCTTGACGGCTTGCTGGAACGTGGAGCGCATGTTGTGGCGGCGACGCACTTCCCCGCCCTGAAAACCTATGCTCTGACCCGTGAAGGTGTCCGCGCCGCGTCGGTTCTTTTTGATCCGGGTACGAAAAAGCCCCTGTTCCGCCTGGCCTACGATCAGGTTGGAGCGAGTCAGGCTCTGGACGTGGCCCGTGAACATGGCTTGCCGGAATCCGTCCTCCGCCGCGCCGAGCAGTATTTGTTACTTGACGGTCAAGACATGACGGCGGTCATGGATCGCCTCAATGATTTGGCCGCCAGCCGTGAAAAGGAACTTGACGCACTGAAGGCCGAGCAGCAGCGCACCCGTGAGAAGCGCAAGGCCGTTCAGGAGCGTTTCGAGCGCGAAAGGGAGCGTCTTGCCAAGGATGTTCGGGAGCTTTCGGCCAAGGTGATGAAAGATTGGCAGGATGGGAAAGTTGCCCATAAGCAGGCACTTCGGGAACTTTCCAAGGTCCGTGCCGAGCTGAGTGCCTCTGCCGGGCAGGAAGAGGCCGCGCCGGTGTTCAGCATTGCGGAACTGAAGCCGGAACAGACGGTATTGCACCGTCCTTGGAATAAGAAAGCCGTTGTTCGAGAGGTCGATATCCGCCAAAACAGGGTCAAGCTGGACATGAACGGCGTGACCATGTGGGCTGATGCCGGCGTGCTCGGGCCTGTTGAAGGCGCGCCATCGGCAAAGCCCAAAGCCGGGGTGCTGGTGCGGACTCTGGCGGCGTCGCCGGAAATGTCCCTGCTCCGGCTTGATTTGCGGGGCAAGCGCGCGGATCAGGCTCTTGGGGAACTGTCCCAGTATCTGGATCGGGCCTTGCTTTCCGGTCGCGAAGGTGTCGAGATTGTACACGGGCGCGGTACAGGCGCACTGCGTAAGGAAGTCCATGCCTTTTTGAAAACATTTCCCGGAATTGCGTCATTTCTGTTGGCTCCTGAGGATCAGGGCGGCGATGGCGTGACAGTTGTAACTTTCAAGTAACAATCAAGAGAGGAGAGAGGCCTTTTGCGGAGGAACTTTCTCCTTTTTTCGGCTTCGGACACTTGGCACGCGAAAACGTGAAATGTTGGCAAAGTGTTTGACTGTGGTTCATCCTGTTTTATATGTGGAGAATCCAAAAGGATTACCTGATATTGACGGCCTCGTGACTGTGTGCAGACCACTGCTCGAGGAGGGGGTGACCCCTTGCCGCCGAGGGAGCGTATGGGACGTAACGCAAGAGCGATTCAGGAAATCAAGGCGCGCCTGAATTTGGTGGATATCGCCCGGCGGTATGTGGACTTGAAGCGAAACGGGCCTCGGTGGGTGGCTCCGTGTCCGTTCCATCAGGAAACCAAGCCCTCCTTTTCCATCAACGAGGAAGAAGGTTTTTTTTATTGTTTTGGCTGTCAGGCTTCCGGTGATTTGTTTGATTTTTATGGACAAATCAATGGCCTTGATTTCCGGGAAACGCTGGAGCAGCTGGCGGAAGAGGCCGGTGTTACGCTGGAGCGCGGGCCGCAGGCGGGCAGTGGGCAGCCTGCGGGACAGACCATGTCCAAGCGTCGGCAACTGCTGAAAATTCATGAGATTGCCGCCGCGCATTTCGCGGAAAATCTTGTCGGACGTGACGGGGATGAATGTCGGGCCTACATGGCTCGGCGCGGCATTTCCGAAGAGATTGCCAAAGTGTTCGGGCTTGGCTGGAGCCGCCGGGACTGGCAGTCGCTGGCAGATGCGCTTCGTCGGGCCGGTTTTAGCGAATCCATGGGCGTTGAGGCCGCCCTGCTCGGCAAAAGCGATCGGGGCCGGGCCTACGATCGCTTCCGGGGCCGCCTGATGTTTCCGATCCGGAGCCTTTCCGGGAATGTGATTGCCTTTGGCGGCCGCATCATAGCGGATGAGGACGAGGCCAAGTACATCAACAGCAGCGAATCCCTGCTCTACAAGAAAGGGGAGCATCTTTATGGCCTTCAGCAGGCGCGGCGGGCGATAGCGACGGGGCGTCCCGCGATGTTGACGGAAGGTTACATGGATGTGGTGACGCTGCACCAGTTTGGGTACGACAGCGCGGTGGGCGTGCTGGGAACGGCGTTTACCCCAGAGCAGGTAAAGCGGATTTCTGGCTTTACCTCGCATGTGGAACTGCTTTTTGACGGCGATGCCCCCGGACGCAAGGCCGCGTTGCGGGCATGCGAAATGCTGTTGACGCGCGGGCTGTCCTGTAAGGTTGTGCTTTTCCCGGAAGGGGAGGATATCGACAGCCTGTTGCGGACACGCGGGCCGGAACTTTTTGAAAATTTGCGCAGGAACGCCCCGGAAGGCATGGCCTTTTGTGTGCATTGCCTGCGCGATATGGCCCCTCGCGAGGCCGTGGACTGGGCAAGGGAATTCCTGCGGCAGGTTGAACTGCCTGAGCTGGTAAGCCGCTTTGCTTCCACGCTGAGCACCGGACTGGGCTTGGCGGAAAATGAGTTGCGGGAACGGATTGCAGAAAGCCGCAGCGTGCGTGCGCTTCCGCGGACTGCGGGAGGGGAAGAAACGCCTCCGCCCGTGCGGATCAACCCCAGAGACAGGGAGATCATGACCTTTGCGGTTCGATACCCCTCCTCTCTGCCCCGGCTGCGCGAAATGGGGGCACAACTGGTTTTGAGTGCCGCATGGGCTCGGGACCTTTGGCAAAAACTTGAAGAGAACCCTGTGGATGAAGTGGTGCAGCATCTTGACCCCAGGGAAAAGCGTTTTTGGATTCGGTGTCGCACCGGAGACGTGCCCCCTCTTGATAACGAGGCGGGGGAACTCGACGCGATTCGCACCATGCTTGATTCGTTGCATTTGACTGCGCAGTCGGCCTCGGTTTCGGCCGCATTGCGTCAGGGAGCCGGCGCAGGCAATTTTGAGGCCGATTTGGAATACTTGCGCGCCCTTCAGGAAACCTTGGAGAGGACTCATGGGGAACAACATTAAAGATATCCAGCAGATTAAAAGTCTCATTGCCAAAGGCAAGGAGATGGGCTTCCTCACGTTCGAGGAAGTGAACAAGGCTGTTCCGCTGGAAATGAATACACCCGAGCAGTTTGAAGAGATCATTGGAATCTTTGATCAGCTCGAAATCGCCATTGTGGATCTGGAAAAGGACGGGAAAAAAATCCCGGTCACCTCGGCGGAAACGGACGGCGAACAGTCCGAGGAACGCCTTGAACTGGTGGACAGTGAAGACGCCGCCGATTTTTCCTCTCGCAGCACGGACCCTGTCCGTATGTATCTTCGCGAGATGGGAGCCGTGCCGTTGCTTGATCGTGACGGTGAGGTAACAATCGCCAAGAAGATCGAGCAGGGCGAGCAGGATGTCCTCTATGCGCTGGTGGAAGTGCCGGTTGCGGTGGAAGAACTCATCAACGTGGGTGAAGACCTCAAGCTGAACCGCATCAAGCTCAAGGATGTGGTCAAGACCATTGAGGAAGATGATCCGACGGAAGACGAGATGAACCAGCGCACCCGCGTGATCCTGCTGCTGGAAGAAATCCGTCAGACGTTCAAGAAGAAACGCAAGATTTACGCCAAGCTGGATGAATGCTGTACGCTGGAACGCCGCGTTACCGCCATCCAGAAGGAAATCATGGCGTTCAAGGAAGAGATCGTCACGCGCCTGCGGGATATCAAGCTCGAAAAAACGCTGATCGACCGCATCATTGAAACGGTGGAAGACTATGTGCGCCAGATGCGCAACTGCCAGCGCGACCTCTCCGCCTATCTGCTTTCCACGGGCAAGAATCAGGAAGAAATCAAGGATCTTTTCTCCAGGCTCGATACTCGCGACATCAGCCCCGTGGCTGCTGCCAAGGAGTTGAACATGAGCGTGGACGAGCTGTTTTCCTACAAGGAAATGATCCTTGGGAAAATAGAGATCCTCCAGCGTCTTCAGGAGAAGTGCTGCCATAACGTAAGCGATCTGGAAGAAGTGCTCTGGCGCATCAAGCGCGGCAACAACGCCGCCATGCGCGCCAAGCAGGAACTCATTCGCTCCAATCTGCGCCTTGTTGTCAGCATTGCCAAAAAGTATACGAACCGCGGCTTGCAGTTCCTTGACCTGATTCAGGAAGGCAATATCGGCCTGATGAAGGCCGTGGACAAGTTCGAGTACCAGCGCGGCTACAAGTTTTCGACCTATGCCACATGGTGGATCCGCCAGGCCATTACCCGCGCCATCGCGGATCAGGCCCGCACCATCCGTATTCCCGTGCACATGATCGAAACAATCAACAAGCTGATCCGTACCTCCCGGTATCTTGTGCAGGAGCTTGGACGCGATCCTACTCCTGAAGAAATTGCGGAACGTATGGAATATCCGGTGGATAAGGTCAAGAAGGTGCTCAAGATCGCCAAGGAGCCTATCTCTCTTGAAACGCCCATCGGCGATGAAGAAGATTCCAGCCTCGGGGATTTCATCGAGGACAAGAAGGCTGTCGCGCCTGCGGAAGAAGTGGTGAACACGAAGCTTTCCGAGCAGATCGCGTCCGTTCTTGCCGACCTGACCCCCCGCGAGGAGCAGGTGCTCCGCAAGCGTTTCGGCATCGGAGAAAAGTCCGACCACACGCTTGAGGAAGTGGGCAAGCTCTTCAACGTTACCCGTGAACGTATCCGCCAGATCGAGGCCAAGGCCTTGCGCAAGCTCCGCCATCCCGTGCGGAGCCAGGTGCTGCGTTCCTTCTACGACAGCTGATTAGAGGGTGGCGGCTCCCGATGCCGCCGTCTTCAGACGGTTCTCTGCCGTTGCGGAAAACCAGAAAAAAAGCCTCCCGGAATCTTCCGGGGGGCTTTTCCTTGCCCTCCGGAAGGGCGGCAGGCTTTTTTCTGGCGGAATGTTTTACAGGACGTCGAACCGCTCGAACTTGATGACAAGCCCGGTGCGGCCCTGTGTTGCGGAGCGCAGATCCGTGGAGAAGCCAAAAAGCTTGCTCAGAGGCGCAAGGCCCTGCACAAGTTTGAGTCCTGCGTGGTCGACGATGTTTTCCACCTTGCCTCCGCGTGTTCCGAAGAGGCTGATGGCAGAACCGAGATTGGCCTCCGGTGCGGATATTTCCACCGCCATGAGCGGTTCCAGCGTGGTTATGCCGGCGGACTCCAGCGCAGAGCGCAGGGCCATTCCCGCCGCCATGTGATACCCGGCAGCGGTGGAGCCGTCACGCCGGGGCATGCCCGTTATGTCTACGTCGGCGTCCTGAATGGGATATCCGGTTGCAGGATCGGACTGGAGCGCGTTTTCCACGCCCTGCCGCACGGCCTCGACAAAAGGCACCGGGAGAGCCGTCGTATCGATGGAGAAACGAATCTGGTTTCCGGCACCGCGTTCCCGGGGCGTGATGGTCAGGGAAACCTCGCCGACATGCGTTTCCTTGCCGAGTTCCCGATCAAAAAGCCCCGTTGCGGCGGCGGCGCGTTTTGGCGTTTCGCGGCGGATGACCTGCGGCTGTCCTGCACGCGGATCAACGCCGTATTCGCGGCGGATGCGCTCCAGAACGACATCAAGATGCAGCTCTCCCATGCCAGAAAGGATACGGTGGCCCGAGCCTTCGTCGATGCTGACGGCAAGGGTAGGGTCTTCAAGGCAGTAGCGTTCCAGTGCTTCGTCAAGAGCCTTGCTCTCGTCTGCGTTGCGGGGTTCGATGGCAAGCGAGATGACCGGCAGGTAGGCCGCGATGGACTCCAGCAGAAGATGCGAACCGGGTGCGCTGACGGTGTCTCCGGTGCGTGCGGAACGCAGCCCGATGACCGCGACGATATCCCCGGCCTGCGCCGTTTCCAGCTGCTCGCGGCGGTCGGCATGCAGGCGGTAGAGTCGGGATACGCGTTCGTCCACGTTTTGGGTCACGTTGCGGCAGGAATCGCCTTCCTTCAGCTTGCCCGAGTAGATGCGGACAAGCGCGAGCTTGCGCCCTCCGTCCATGAGCACCTTGAAGACCAGCCCGGTGAAGGGGTGCTGCACATCGCAGGGAACGGCGGTATCCGTGCCGCTTTCGGGATTGTGCGCGAGCACGGGGGGAAGATCGGAGGGCGCGGGAAGGTAGGCTATGACCGCGTCGAGCAGAGGCTGCACTCCGGTATTTTTCAGCGCGGAACCGCACAGGACGGGGGTGATGCTGCGGGAGAGGGTAGCCCGGCGGATGGCGGCACGGATATCGGATTCAGCGTATTCGCCTCCAAGATAGAGATCAAGGAACGTGTCGTCGTTTTCCGCAAGGCGTTCGAGCATCCGTTCGCGCCACGGGGCCGCAAGCTCGGCTTCGTCCGCGGACAGCGGGGAACGTGTCCATGTCTGGCCCTGATCCGCCTGATCGAAGGTGAAGCGTTCCTGCGCTATCAGGTCGATGACGCCGCTGAAGCTTTCCGCCGAGCCGACAGGGATGCTGATGGGGAGCGGGTTCGCCTTCAGGCGGTCGCGCATGGACTGGAGCACGGCGGCAAAGTCGGCTCCGATCCGATCCATTTTGTTGATGAAAGCCAGCTTCGGCACGCCAAAGCGTTCCGATTGCCGCCACACGGTTTCGGACTGCGGCTCGACCCCCCCCACGGCGCAGAACACGCCTACGGCCCCATCGAGGACACGGAGCGACCGCTCCACCTCGATGGTGAAGTCCACATGCCCGGGGGTATCGATGATATTGATGGTGGTTCCGTTCCAGTCGCAGGTCGTGCAGGCCGACGTGATGGTGATGCCGCGCTCCTGTTCCTCGGGCAGATAGTCCATAGTGGCCGTGCCGTCGTGGACTTCGCCCATGCGGTGGATTTTGCGGGTGTAAAACAGCATCCGCTCCGAAAGCGTTGTTTTGCCCGCGTCGATATGCGCGATGACGCCGATATTCCGCACAGCCTGTGTCATGGAAAGCTCCTTTCGTTTCCCTGAATCATACAGTGTCGGAGGTTTGCCGGTCAACGGGGCAGACAATCCGGATCAGGCATTCCGTTTTCTTGTGCCGCGGCAGCAAGCTCAAGCCGCTCGTTCATGAAAAAGTCTGGAGACAGGTTCAGGTGCAGCCAACAGCCCTCCAGTCCGGGGCCGAGTGCAAGCCCGGCTTCTTCGGAAGGCAGCCGCCCCCCGTAGGCAACCTCTGCCGATCCCTCGGCGGGCAGGGCGTCCGGGTGCGCCCACAGGACGGTTTCGGTAAGGGCCTCGCGTTCGATGAGCGGAGGATGATCGGCCCATACGGGGCAGGCGGCGTCCGGGAGGGGAGCCTTGCCGAAGCGCAACAGGCGTCCGCGGCCTTTCAGCTCTCCGAGCAGGGGAGCGGGATCCGGCATGGCAAAAACCTGTTCCACGCCGGTAAGTTCGAGTGCAGCGAGCAGCGCGGGCGGCACGGCTTGCGTTCCGGTCCACACGGCGATAACCGGCTCCACACCCGCAAGGCGGGCGGGCATGACGGCGGCGGCAAGGCGCACGGCTGAGGCATACCCCTCGCCGATCAGGAGGACGGCCCACGGTACGGCTGTGCGGGTGCGGGCAAAGCCGAACCCCGCGGCAGGGTTTTCGACGCGGAGGGACAGGCTGGCCGGAAGGCTCTGATGGACTGATTCGACAAGCGCGAGCGTCGTCTTGATCCAGCTCCGGCGTTCTGCCGACGTGCCTTCATAGGCTTCGGCAAGCAGCTCGTCGGGCAGGCGGCAGGCTTCGACGGCGGACGAAAAGGGCATGGTGTTCTCCTTGGCTGTGTGAGGCGGGTCTTGTGGGGCAGGCTCTGCCGTTCGGTTGCGGAGCAAACCGTAAGCCGTGCCTGTCCGCTTGTCCATTCCTCCGGAAGGGGTTGTGGAAGAGGCGAGAAAAAAGGAGCCGAAGCTCCTCTTTTCGTGTGCGGCAATCAGTTCTGCGCGATGGATGCCGGAAGGGTTCCGAGCTGCTGGCGCATATACAGCTTCATCAGCTCGGCGATGGCGTCTTCGCGCTTGAGGGTTCCGGGATAGGCCCCATTGTCGAGGACGGCCCGGAAGGTCTTGCCGTCCAGCGGATCGGCATTCTGCTTGGCGAGAAGGGAGCCGAAGCCGGAAAGCCTGGCCCGCAGTTCGGCATCGCTCAGGCTCTGAAGCTCGGCGAGGTGTCCGGCAATGGCCTCGGCACCGGGCCGCCTGGGTGATTCCATGACCTGACGCAGGCCGGTGGTGAAACGTTTCAGTCCGGCGACGATGTGGGAATTCTTGACGACGTTGGAGCCTTTCCATCCGGCCTTGGCCCACTTGAAGAAAAAGCCGTCCACCTTGTTGCTGCCGGGTGCGCTTTCCATGAAGACCGAGACGCTGGCGGAGCCGTAGAGGTAGGTTTCGGCCCAGCCGAGCATGGCAAGGTTGGTGCCCTTTTCCGGAGTATAGACATAGGTCCAGTCCTTGTCGTTGCCCACAATGGCACCCTTCAGGCCGACGGAGGACTGCGCGGGCATCAGGGAAACGGAGATGAGGGCCGTGCGGCCCTTGTAGTCGGCAAGGACGAAAAGGCGGTTCAGCTTGTAGGAGTAGTAGCACCCGCTCGAGGTGTCGGGGGTGGTTTCTTCATATTCGATGCCGCGCGTCACGAGGGGGGAGGCCGGAGGATAGGCGGCGTCCATCAGGCGGGTGCTGTCCTTGAGGATGGAGCTGCCGGACATCCAGGCATTGCGGCGCACGGCCGAGGGGTAGATGGCCTCGCCCGGCACGGCGGGGTTCAGGATGTATTCGACGAGCTTTCGCAGCGGTACGTTGATGGTTTCCTTAAAATAGGCTCCGGCACCCTGCGGGCGGGATTCCGGGCGGATTTTGGCAACGGGTCTGGTATTGGTGGCGACGAATTCGAGAACGGCGTTCAGGGTTGCGTCGCTGGGGTTGTTTTTGTTCTGGGCTGCGTTGGAAAGAAGGTCGGACAGGGCTGTTTCCAGCTGGGGAGGCAGGCTCCCTTCCTTTTCTCCCGCCCGGGCGGGCAGGGAAGCGAGCAGGACAAGGCAAAGACAGAGGAAAAGGCGGGTAAGCGAGACAGGCATTCTGGCCTCTGGAGGGTAAAAGGGTGCAAGGCGACTGTTTCAAAAGGGTAAGCAAGACATGCGGCAGCGTCAACGGGTTGATTGCACGGGGGCGTTAGAGCCAGGTGAAGATGGCGGTTACGAATAGCGGCACGGCGACGGTCAGGGCCATGCCCGAAAAGATGCCGATGATGGTGTTGCGCTCGCCGGAGGTGCGGATGATCGCGGGGAGGCAGGTATCGCTGGCGGCTCCGGCGGCGGCAAGCGGGCCTAGCCCTCCAAAGAGACGGGCAAAGGCCGGTGCGAAAAGCAGGGTTACAAGTTCGCGCACCATGTTGGCGATGAGGGCCATGGAGCCGAGGCTGACATCGGCAAGCTGGTTGATGAGCATGCTCGAAAGGCTGTAGTAGCCGAATCCGGCGGAAACGGCCATCACGTCGCGAAAGCTCATGTCGAGCACGGCCCATGCCGCCGCGCCGCCGAGGAAGGTTCCCGCCGTAATCGTCAGGGGGACGAGGGCCACCCAGCCCTTGAGATCGCGCAGGATGTGCCATGCCCGGACATCGAAGCCGAGCGTCATGCCCACGGCGGCGAGCATGGCATAGACGGCGATGTTGCTGGCTTCATGAACCAGCCCGATGGCGTCCGCAGGGAGCAGATCAAGCCGTCCCCCGAGCACGCCAAGCCCGAAGCAAAGCAGGACGATAAGGGACTCCTTCACAGGCCGGCCTCCGTGTCATGGGATTTTTGGGGCGTGAACCCGGTTCCGACATGGCGGTTCATGAGCGGTTCGAGAAACCGTACCCCGATGAGGCTCCCCGCCACGCAGCACAGGCTGATGAAGATGCCTCGTGCGCCGATGGTGTCCATCTGCGACATGAGGCTGTCGTCCGCTCCAAGGGCAAAACCGAGAAGAAGCAACAGGATACGGACGGACCAGGTCAGGGCCAAATCCGTTGCCCTGATGACCAGCGGTTTTTTGCGGAGCAGAAAGCCCACGGGCACACCGAGGACGAGACAGCTTATTTCCACGATCATGGAATGGATTCTCCTTGTATCACGACGGAAAAGCTGATTATCATACCGGCGGGCCGCAAAGGGGTCAAGATGAGTCCTGAAAGTCGTCCCGCCCGCGTTGACCCTTTGGCCTGCCGCCTGTATAGATTGCACATATGACTTGCGAAGCCGTGCGGGGGAGTTTCCCGGAACGGCAGGGACGGAACTTGTGAACGAATCTCGGGATACGGCCTCCGCAGGAAGCGGATGGCAGCCTTTTTTGACGGTTGAGGCCTGCGGGCGGGAGTGGACGCTGGAACGCGCCGCCGACATGGAAGCCCTGTGGGAGGCCATGACCGACTTTACCGAAGACGAACGTCTTCCCTACTGGACGGAGCTGTGGCCTTCCAGCCTTGTGCTGGCGGACTGGCTCTGGCATCAGCGCGAACGCCTGCGTGGGCAGCCCTGCCTTGATCTCGGATGCGGGATCGGCCTGACCGCGCTGGTGGGGCAGTGGCTCGGCGCACGGGTTATCGGCATGGATTACGAGCCGGAAGCCCTTGCCTTTGCACGGCGCAACGCTGGGCACAACAGCGTTCCCCAGCCCCTCTGGACCGTCATGGACTGGAGGAAGCCCGCCGTGAAACGCCGCAGCCTGAAGTTCATCTGGGGCGGCGACATCATGTATGAGCAGCGGTTTGCCGCGCCCGTGCTGGATTTTCTGGAGTACGCGCTTGCCGAAGGCGGAGCCGCGTGGGTGGCGGAGCCGAGCAGGGCGGTTTATGATACCTTCCGCAGCATGCTCGTCAACCGCCGCTGGGCCGGACGCTGCGTCTGGGAAAAGAACATTGAAGCCCTGTACCCGCAGGAGCGTCCCGTTCCTGTGCGGATATGGGAAATCCATCGATAGAGAGGGAACGATCATGGGAGAGACGGTTCGGTTCGGCGTTTCGCTGGACAGCGATCTGTTGGAAAAGTTCGACGCCCTGTGCGAACGGCAGGGGTGCCCCAGCCGTTCCGAAGCCCTGCGCGACATCATCCGCAACGCACTGGTGCAGGATTCCCTTCATTCCGAGACGGCGGACGCCGCAGGCGTGTTGACGCTGGTGTATGATCACCATGTCCGCGATTTGGCCCGCAAGCTCACGGAACGTCAGCACGAGGCGCATGACTTGATCGTTACGACCCTGCATGTGCATCTTGATCATCATAATTGTCTGGAAACACTGGTTCTCAAGGGCAAGGCCGGCGAACTCCGAAAACTTGCCGATCAGCTTCGCGCCATCCGTGGCGTGACACACGGGACGTTTTCGATTACCGCCATCGGCGAAGATCTGCCGTAAGGAGCCTGTGGGGGAGGCCGCCCCTGCCGAACGGAGGCCCTTTTCCCTCGCCCTGCCGGAACATCGGAACGCCGTTTTGGGGCGGCAGAGCGCGTTGGGCGTGTACACGGCGCACCTTCCCGTATCAACTCACACTCAGGTTTACAGCGTTGCCCGCTGCCGCCGGAAGCGTCCGGGGCAGGGAGCAGGAATAAAGGAACAGAATGGAAGACGTACAGAACAGTCCGGCTCCGGTGGCCCTGCCCATCGACCGCGTCGGAGTAAAGGGATTGCAGGTTCCCCTGCTGGTGCGGGATCGCACGCAGGGAAGCCAGCATACGGTCGCCAGGGTCGATGTCAGCGTGGATTTGCCCGCGGCGTTCAAGGGCACGCACATGAGCCGTTTTGTGCAGGCTCTGTCGAGCTGGAATGAGGAACTGGACTATGCGGCGATGAAGCGTCTGCTGGAAGACGTGAAGGAACGCCTTGAGGCGCGCCGGGCGCATATCGTTTTCCGTTTTCCCTATTTTGTGCAGAAGCACGCGCCCGCCACGGCCTCGTTGGGGATTCTTCCTTATGAGTGCCGCTTGACCGGAGAGCTGGCAGAGGGCGGCAAGCCGTCGTTTCTGCTGGAGGTGACGGTTCCGGTCATGACGGTGTGCCCGTGCTCCAAGGCCATCAGCCGTGAAGGGGCGCACAGCCAGAGGGCTGACGTGCGTATGGCGATCAGGATGCGCGGTTTCTGCTGGATTGAGGATTTCATCGAGATTGCCGAAGCCTCCGGCTCTTCTCCGGTCTACTCGCTTTTGAAGCGTGAAGACGAGAAATTTGTCACCGAAGATGCCTTTTCCCGGCCTACCTTTGTGGAAGACGTGGTTCGCAATGTCGCCAGCCGCCTTGCCGATCACCCGCATGTCGACGGTTTCCGCGTCGAGGTCGAGAGCTACGAATCCATCCACGCTCACAATGCCTTTGCCTGCATTGAGCACGGAGTTTCGTTGTAGGGATTGCGTGAGCAAGGGTTGAAGATGATTGGAGGGGGGAAGGGGAACACGTTCTGGAGAGCGTTTTCCCTTCCCCCTTCCCCATCTTCACATCGCTACTTTCTGTAAATCTTCACGAGGTTCGTGCCGCGAGGCTGCGGCGAGGATGAGGAGGTAGGCTGCCCGGCGGTGATGACGATGTCCTCACCGACGCCGAAGAGCGAGGACGAGGCGATGAAGCGTTCCGCCCGGGCGAGATGTCCGATGTTGTCGTTGCCGACCTGATGCGGCAGTACGCCCCACGAGAAGTTCAGGGCCTTGAGGCTGGTCACGTCGGGCGTAAGCGCATGGATGGTCTGCACGGGACGCCGCGCGGAAAGCAGGCGGGCCGAAGCCCCGGAAAGGCTGTGCGCCACGATGGACTTGGCGTTTGCTTTCTGGGCCAGCAGGCAGGCGGCGTAGGCGAGAAATTCAGCCGTGCCGTCGTTCTCCGGCTCGGTGATGCGCCGGGTTTCCGCCATAAGCTCCTCCGCCTTGGTCGCGATTTCGCTCATGAACTGCACGGTTTCCACGGGATAGTTCCCCATGGCGGTTTCTTCGGAAAGCATCACGCAGTCGGCACCGTCGAGCACCGCATTGGCTACGTCGGTGGTTTCTGCGCGGGTCGGGGAAGGGCTGGAAACCATCGAGAGCAGCATCTGGGTTGCCACGATGACCGGCTTGGAGGCGCGGTTGCAGGCGCGGATGATGCGCTTTTGCATGGCCGGAAGCTCGGACAGGGGGCACTCGATGCCCAGATCGCCGCGGGCCACCATCACGATGTCCACCTCGTTGAGGATGGCGTCGAGACGATCCACGGCGTTGCGCCGTTCGAGCTTGGCGACGACGGGGATATCGCGGTCGCTGTGGCTGCGGATGATGGCCTTGGCTTCGCGGATATCCTCGGGAGACTGCACGAAAGACAGCGCAACCGCATCGACGCCGAGGGCGAGGCCGTCCACGAGATCCTTCTTGTCCTTTTCCGTAAGCGCGGGCAGCGGAATGGATTTGCCGGGCAGGGCCAGGCCCTTGCGTGAGGTCACCATGCCGTTGTTGTTGGCCTCCAGCTTGAAAAGGCCGTCTTCCCGGCGTTCCATGACCCGAAACTGGAGTGTGCCGTCGGCAAGGACAAGGCGGTCACCCTGTTCGAGTTCCGCAAAAATTTCGGGGTGATCAAAGGGGATGTAGGGCAGATCGCTGCACGTCATCTGCACGGAGGGGCCGAGCAGCAGGCAGTCCCCCTTGAAAACGCTCAGGGAGCCTTCGTTGGGCAGGGTTCCGATGCGGATTTTCGGGCCGGAGAGATCTTGCAGGATTGTGATGGGCGTCTTGTGGACGATTTCCAGCTCACGGATCGTCTTGATAAGCTCGATGAAGGAGGAGCTGTCTCCGTGCGAAAAGTTGAGGCGGAAAATGCGGACGCCTGCCGTGATCAGTTTCGAGAGCACGTCGCGCTTGTTGGATGCGGGGCCGATGGTGGCCAGAATTTTGGTTTTCATCAAGATATCCTTTTGGGCCGCCCTCCGGCGGAGGCGCGGGTGGTTTGCCGTGCGGCGATGAGGTAAAGGCCGTCGTGCAGCGGCTCTGTGCGAGCGTCTACCCCGTTTTTCCTGCGGTTCTCCCTCTCTGTCAAGCCCTCTGGATTCCGCAGGAGAGAGAAGCCGCGCATTGCCTTGACTCCGGTTCCGCCAAGGCCGTATACCTTGGGGGTGGTGTCGAAGACACGCCTTTTTCGAGACAAACGCCGTCTGTGTGGCGGCGTCGTTTTTTTTCATTCAACGACGGCTGGAGCACGATGAAACAGATTTCCTGGGATGAAGTGATGAAGCGGCTGGAAGTGGCCTCGAACCTCTGCAACGACACGACGCCGGTGCAGGTCGAGGGGCCGATCCATATCGGCGTGGACCTCGGTACCGCCGACGTGGTGGTTATGGCGGTGGACGACAACGGGATGCCCCTCTCCGCTTTTCTGGAATGGGCTACCGTGGTCCGGGATGGCGTGGTGGTGGACTACCACGGGGCCATCACCATCGTGAAACGGCTCATCCAGAAGACGGAGGAAAAGCTCGGACGCAAGATCACCGAGGCGTCCACGTCCTTTCCTCCCGGAACGGATGCCCGCCTGTCCATCAATATCCTCGACGCCGCCCTTCTGCGCGTCGTGACCACGGCGGACGAACCGAGCTGTCTGGCTCGGCTGGCAATGCTGGATCGCGCGGCGGTCGTTGATATCGGCGGCGGCACGACCGGAACGGCAATCATCTCCAAGGGCAAGGTGGTCGATTCCATCGACGACGCCACCGGAGGCCATCATGTGACCCTCGCCATGTCCGGGGCCCTGTCCCTTCCCTACGAAGAGGCCGAGCTGAAAAAGCGCAGCAAGGACAACCTCCAGTACGCGCCCATCGTGAAGCCCGTGTTCGAGCGCATTTCGGATATCGTGAAGGCGCACATCTCCGGGCATCCCGTGGATACGGTCTACCTGACCGGCGGCACCTGCTGTTTCCCCGGCATTGCGCCGCTGTTCCAGAAGGAGCTGGGCATTAAGGTCGAATGCCCCGATTTCCCGCTGTTGCTGACGCCGCTTGCCATCGCCTGCCTGCCGTTGATGGACGCCTAGCGCGGCCCTGCAAGGCAATGCAAAAGAGGCCGATGCGCACGTTGCGGACATCGGCCTCTTTCTTTTCTGGCTGAAAACGCTAGCGCAGCAGCTCCAGAGCCTTATCCGCTACACATGCCGGTTCAAGGCCGGTGAGGCAGCGCGGATCGGAGCAGCGGTTGCGGTTGCAGGGCTGGCAGGGCAGATTCAGGGCCACATGCCGGTGCTCCGGTGCGGGGAAGGTCCATGCCGGGCTGGTTGAGCCGAGTACGGTGAGGCTGGGCGTTCCCACGGCTACGGCAATGTGCCGGGGCGCGGAGCAGTTCCCGATGTGCAGGGAGGCTTCGGCAATGCAGGCCGCCATCTCGCGCAGGGAGAGCATCCGCTCGGGCAGCAGCAGCGACCCGGCGGGGCACAGGCGTTCCAGCTCCCGGATTTCCGCCTCTTCTCCCGGCCCCCAGAAGGGCAGGAAGCGCAGCGCGGGATCGCGTTCCACGAGCATCCGTACCAGTCCGGCATACTGCGCCAGAGGCCAGCGGCGGGTTGGCTGGCGGTGCGTGGGATCGAGCGTGACAAGACGCTGGCCGGAGGAGAGGCCCCCGTGCGCGAGCAGGGCGCGGGCAAAGGCATGTTCTTCGTCCGTAAGCCAGATCCGCGGACGTTCGCCGTTCCACTCGATTCCGAGGGGGCGCAGCACGCTCGCCTTGCTCATGGCGGAGTAGCCGTCAAGCATGTCGGCAGAGTGGGTATACAGCAGGCTGGTGTACCACGGCGGCGTGTACGAAAGCCGGACCGCCGCGCCGGAGAAGGCCACCACCCACCGGCAGCGGGGGAGCTGCTGAAAGTCCACGACCAAATCGTAGCCTGTCCGGGCAACCTTCCAGTACCACGCAACCTCGTGGAGCAGGGAGGGCAGGGCCTTCTTGTCCAGCTTCCAGATGTTGTCCAGATTGGGATTGTGCTCAAGCAGGGAGGCGCATTTTTTTTCCGTCAGCAGATGAAGCTCCGCGTGCGGATAGCGTCGTCTGAGCAGTTCCAGCGCGGGCGTGGTCAGCACCACGTCCCCGATCTGGCGAAGCTGGCACACGAGGATGCGTTTTGGAGAAAAGGCGGCGAGATCGATGGCCATGCTACAGCGCGCCCACTTCTTCCGCGATACGCTGGCACATGGCGGCCTTGTTCAGCGTGTACAGGTGGATGCCCGGCGCGCCGTTGTCCAGCAGCGTGCGGATCTGCTGCACGGCGAACTTCAGCCCGGCTTCCCGTACGGCTTCCGCGCCGCCCTTGGCGTTGGCTTCTTCAAGGGCAAGATAGAGCTTGCCCGGGATGTTCGCCCCGCAAAGCGACAGGGTGCGGCGGATGGATTCGAGGCTCTGGATGGGCAGGATGCCGGGGATGACCGGCACGGAGACGCCCATGTCGCTGAGGCGGTCCACAAAGTGGAAGTATTCGCGCACGTCAAAAAAGAGCTGCGTGATCACGAAGTCCGCACCTTCACGGATCTTGGCGACGGTATATCGCCAGTCGCTGGCAAAGCTCGGGGATTCGGGATGCGGCGCGGGATAGCCCGCCACGCCGATGCCCATGCCGGGCTGGTGCGTCTTCACGAAACGGACAAGATCCGCCGCATGGCAAAATTCCGTGTCGCTGTCCGCTTCCTGCCCCTTGGGGATATCGCCGCGCAGGGCCAGCACATTGTCCACACCGTTGTCGCGAAGGCGTTGCAGGTACTGGGTAATGTATTCCTGCGTCGCCCCCACACACGTCAGATGCGCCATCGTTTCAAGTTCGAAATGCTTTTTCAGGTGGGAAACGATTTCCAGCGTGGCGTCCTGGCTGGAGCCGCCCGCCCCGTAGGTGACCGACGTGAACAGCGGATTCAGCGGCATCAGCTTTTCGACCATAGTGAAGAATTCCGGCCACTGAACCGGATCTTTCGGTGGGAAAAATTCAAAGGAATAAAAGGGCTTGTCCCTTTCGGCGATCAATTGGCCGATATTCATGCAAAACCTCGCTGCAAAAAACTGTGGAATCGTAAGGTGTTCATTCTATGCCGGATTGGTGCGAAGGGCAACGGGAACCTGTGTGCCGCCGGAGGGGTGTCCTTCCCTCTCGTTGCGCCCGGGCCGGGATTGCCGTACACTCTGCCCTGCAAGATTGTTGGAGATCGGAATCATGAAGCAGCCCATACGCGTGTCCGCCCCCCGAACGCCGTGCCGTAGCAGAGGCCCTGCCAGCCTGATCGGAAAGGCCTTGTGCGGAGTTCTTTTGCTGATTGCACTGGTGCTGTCGGCCTCTCCGGGGTTTGCGGACGGCATGCCGGAACCGCAGAATGCCCCGGATGAAATCAAAAACGCGCTGGCTGCCGATCCGTTGGACATGGGCCTGATGATCAAGCCGGACAGCCCCCCTCCAGCACCGCACTGGGATTTTTCTGAGCTGCCGCCGTGGGAAAATCTTGAGGAAGGCTTGCAGCTCGGCCTCTTTCCCGCCCGCTTCAACGGCGCAAGCCCCTTTGACGTCGTCATCCTCCGCATTGATCCGGCGCATTTTGAATTGACCGTAGAGACGGCCTCCGCAGAGGGGCGGCCCCTGTCTCTGGACGCCTGGGCCATCCGCCGCAACCTTATCGCCGCCATCAACGCCAGCATGTACTTGCCTGACGGGATTACCAGCACCGGCTATCTCCGCTCCGGCGAAACCATCAATAACGGACGGATCGTGTCCCGCTTCGGGGCCTTTTTCGTGGCGGGGCCGGACAGCCCGGATCTGCCCGCGGCGAACCTGCTGGATCGCTCCACCGACGATTGGGAAAACCTCCTTCCCCACTACAGCATGGTGGCCCAGAATTACCGGATGATCAGCGCGGAACGGCATCTGCTCTGGAAACCGGGCGGGCCTCGCCACTCGATTTCTGCGGTGGCCCGAGACGGGACGGGAGCCATCCTGTTTGTCCTGTGCCGCCAGCCGCTGACCGGCGTGGACTTCGGTTCGCTTCTTCTGTCCCTTCCTCTGGATATTCGGGTCGTGATGTATACCGAGGGCGGCAATCAGGCGGGGCTGCTTGTCTGTACGCCTGCCCGCAATCAGGTCTGGCTTGGGCGTCATCTTTCGGATTTCTGGTCTTCCGGGGGCAAGGGTGCGCCGTTGCCAAACATTATCGGCGTGCGCCGAAAACGGTAGCCCGGAATATGTTCCGTCAAACATCCGTGCGCGGGGCCGGCCCGGAACAGCATGTTCCGCCGTCGGCGCGGCAGGCGGGAAGAGCGAGGCATGGCATGAAATTGTATGTTGCGATGGTGGGTCTGCCCGCCAGAGGCAAGAGCACTCTGGCAAAGCGCATCCGTTCCGGGCTTGAGCAGCAGGGCATCCGCGCCGCCATTTTCAACAACGGTGAGCTGCGGCGCATGATGTTCGGGCCGGAGAGCGGCTGCGCCGAGTTTTTCAATCCCGAAAACCTCCGCGCCCAGCGGCAGCGCGACCAGATCACGCATCAGAATATGGAGCGTGCCCGCGCATGGCTGGACGAGGGCGGGGATGTCGCCATCATCGACGCGACCAACGGCACGATCCGGCAGCGCGTGGATCTGTGTGCGACGCTTCGTGACCGTCCGGTACTGTTTATCGAGTGCGTGAACGATGACCCCCTGCTGCTCGATGCGTCCATCCGCCGCAAGACCCGGCTTCCCGAGTTTTCCAACATGACGCAGGAAGAGGCCTTGGAGAACTTTCGCAAGCGGCTGGCCTATTACGAAAGCGTTTATACGTCGGTGCGGAAGGAACGCTGCTGGATTCGGGTAGACGCCGTGGACAGCTGCATTCAGGACGAGGCCCCGAGCAACGACCTGCCGTATTATGCCG
>CAZIFC010000032.1:0-25003 GCA_964538355.1 uncultured Lawsonia sp.
CACCTGGACGTATAACGACGGCAACATCGAATACGCCGACGACTGGAAAGCCTAGTCGCCCATGCCCGGGAAGTGCCGCAACAAGGGCACTTCCCGGATTGTCCGGCACTCCGGTTCCGCGAAACGGATCAACCCCGGCGGCACGGCGGACGCAGCCAGAGACGATTCGATATCCGGAAAAAAGACCGGCCCGCTCCCGGCGGGTGCGCTCCGATTGAGGGACCATGAAAGAATATTACCAGACGGCACTGGAACGCCTGCGGATCCTCGGGGCGCGCTTCGCCGAGGCCCACCCGCAGGTTGCTCCGCTTCTCAGCAGCCAGAGCGCGGACCCCGACGTCGAGCGCATCCTCGAAGGCACCGCCTTCCTGTGCGGCCTGATCGAGCAGAGGCTGGACGAAAACTTCCCCGAGATCGTCCAGTCCCTGCTTGATCTCTCCGCCCCGGAGCTGTTGCGGCCCATACCTTCCCAGTCCCTCGTCCGGTTCACGCCCATGCCCAACGTCACCGGCAGCCAGCCTGTGCGGGGGGGAACCCTCCTCGGCTCCCTCCCCGTGGGCGACGTGTCCTGTCCCTACACGGTCATGCGGGACATGGACGTCCTGCCCGTGCACGACGCGCACACCGCCATCGAGCGGACGCACCCCGGCGAGGCCGTCGTCCGCCTGACCCTGCGCTCCCCGCTCTCGCCCGCCGGATGGTGGCCCGGGCGGCTCCAGCTGTACATCAACGACCATTTCATGCGCGCTTCGCAGTGGCACATGCTGCTGTTGCGCCATACAGCATCCATCACCGTACACGCGGATTCCCGGAGCGTTTCCGCGCCCCGCACCGCCCTGCGCTTCGGCCTCCCCCCGGCCTCCCCCTTCCCGGAGCGGTTTCCGGCCCTCGCAGGGTTCGCGCACGTCAGGGACTACTTCGCCTTCCCCGAAAAGTTCCTGTTCCTTGAGCTGGAAGGCATCAGGCCACCCCGCAGCGCGGAAAACCTTGTGGAGATCCGCTTCCACCTCCGGGGCCTCAGGGAGGAACTCCCCGCTCCGCTCCCGGATCTGCTCATCCCCAACGTGGTGCCGGTGATGAACGTCTTCCGGCACGCGGCGAACCCTTTCGTCATCCCGCACACCCGGCAGGACTACCGGCTCACGCCCGAAGGCGGGATGCGCCGCGAGCTTGAGATTTTCCGCATTGAGCGGGTGGCGGGCATCCGCAGGGGCGGCGCATCCCGCATCTACACGCCGTATGCCGCCTTTGAGGGGAAGGCCGCACACGCCTATGTCCTGCGGCGCAGCCTCTCGCCCATCAACCAGCGACTGGAATACCACATCGGGCTGCTCTACGAGGACGACGCGGAAATATCCGAGCATGAGACGCTGACGGCGGAGCTGCTCTGCTTCCACCATACCCTGCCCCATCGCCTGCGCGCCGGGGACATCTGCGTGCCCACGGACGATTCCCCGGCAATGGCCTCCTTCGCCAACATCATCAAGCCGACTCCGCCGATCCCCGCGCCCTGCGACCCCGACATGCTGTGGCTGTTCCTCTCGCACAGGAACGCGAACATGCTTCCGCTGGCCTCGGCGGAGACGCTGCGCCAGTGGCTCAGGCTGTACCTGCCCGAGCACGAGAGCCACTCCGCCTCCTTCGTGCAGAACGCGCGGCGGATCGACGCCATCCGCTCGTTCACGACCACGAGCGAGGAAACGCTGTTCAGGGGCCGCCCCCTGCGCGGGCAGTCGCTCATGCTTGAACTTGACGGCTCGGGCTTCGCCTCGGCGGGCGAGATGCATCTGTTCGGGCTGGTGCTCGAAAACACGCTGGCCGCCTACGCCACCATCAACACCTATATCCGCCTGCACATCCGCGACTGCGGAACGGGAGACATCATCGAATGGCCGCCCAGACTCGGGAACAGAACACTGCTGTAATCGAGGATCTTCTCAACAATCCCCGTAATTACGCCTTCGCACAGGCCATCCGCCTGCTGCGTCTGCACGCCGGCCCTCAGACCGGCGTGGTGGAGTTCCTGCACAAGGCGATCAGCGTCGTCCCGGAGCTTTCCCTCGGATACCCCGGCGCGGACATCGTCTCCGTGCGCGAGCTGCCGCCCCGCCCCAAGGACGATTCCGCCCGCTACGAGATCGTCGCTACGTTCCTCGCCCTGTACGGCTCGTCCTGCCCGCTGCCCACGTTCTACACCGAGGAGCTGCTTGAGGAGGCCCGCTCCGACGCCTCCGCCAGCCGCGATTTCCTGAATATTTTCAACAACGCGCTGTACGAACTCTATTATCGGGCCTTCAACCGCTACAAGCTCGGCCTGCGCGTCATGGAACAGCGCGACAAGAGCCTGCTCAACCTCCAATACAGTCTGCTCGGCTACGGCGACGAAGCCTCGCGCCGCGCCTCCGGATTCGGGTTCGAGGATCTGCGGTTCATCAACCTGTTCTCCCCGCACGCACGCTCCGCGCAGGGGCTTCGGCTCTGCCTGCGGCTCGGACTCGGCCTCGCCCGCGTGGAGATCGAGGAGTGCGTTCCCTGCGCCGTGCCCGTCCCCGAACGCCAGCTCTGCCGTCTGGGGAAGCCTTCCTCCGCGCTCGGGGAGGCGGTGCTGGGCCGTTCCGTGCCGGAATGGAGGGTCTCTTCAGAGTCCACCTCCACGATCTCGACGCCGAGGGCATGGCCCGCTTCGCCCCCGGCGGCGAAGGGCACGCCCGCGTTGCCCAGCTTGTCCGCAACTATCTTAACGTGCCGCTGCGCTATGATCTTGTGCTGCACGCCGCGCCGGACGCCGCTCTTGCGGCCTCGCTCGGTGCCCCGGCAAGAGGCAGGATCGGCGTCAACGCCTTCCTGACCCGTTCCATCGCCGGTTCAGCCGCCTGTTCCGTCGACTCCGTCACCCACTACGGGCCCCGTACAGCCGGGGCAGGATGCCGCCCATGAGTACCGATTCCATCAGGGAACGCTTCTTGTTCCATTCCGACGGTGCGCCCGAAAAGGCGTTCCGCGTCGTGCGCTTCTCAGGCCGGGAAGGGCTTAATGTCCTCTACCGTTTCGAAATAACGCTGGCCAGCCAGAGCAAGCCCGATCTGGAGAACGTGCTTGCTTCGCCTGCCAGACTCACCATCCTGCGGGACGACGGCAAGCATGCGATCTTCCACGGCTACCCCACCCTCTGCACGCAGGGCGGGCACAGCAACGGCTGGACGTTCTACACGCTGACGCTCCAGCCCGCCTTCTGGAAAACGACCCATGTGGTCATGAACCAGATTTTCCTCGACAAGGACGTGGAGGAAATTCTTACGGAAATGCTGAAAAAAAACGGCGTGTTCGAATCGAAGCACGACTTCAGGCTGGAAGGCTCCTACCCCAAGCTCGACTTTTCCATGCAGTACAACGAGAGCGTGTACGACTACATGGCGTTCCTGATGGAAAAAAACGGCATCTACTACTATTTTGATCAGCAGGACGCGGGAGAAAAGCTTATCTTCGCGGACTCCAAAAACGCCCACCTCAAACTGCCGCAAACCCCCGCCCTGCGCTATTCGCCCGTCAGCGGGCTTGAGAACGCGCACCGGGAAGAGGTCGTCGCCTCGTTCACCCTGAACCAGTCGCCCCTGCCGAAAACCGTGTATGTACGCGATCACGACTGGAAGCGTCCCGGGCAGGCCGTGGAAGCCTCCGCGCCCGTCAGCTCCAGAGGGCTTGGCGCGGTCTACCACTACGGAGACGGCTTCTCCACCGAATCCGAAGGCAAGCGCATCGCCGGGATACGGGCCGGGGAACTCATCTGCCGCGCCAGAGTGTTCACGGGGAGCGGCTCCGTGCCCACCATGCGGCCCGGCTTCATCTTCTCGCTGGAAGGGCATTACGACGACGCCTTCAACCGGGAATACACCATCACCGAAGTCACCCACGAGGGCAGTCAGGAAGGCTTCCTGTCGCTGGCCCTCGGCATCGAGCTGAGCCACCCCTCCGACAGGCTCTACTACCGTAACGCCTTCTCCTGCATCCCCGCCGACGTGCAGTTCCGCCCGGCCCGCGTGACCGAGCGCAAGAAGATTTCCGGCGCGCTCACGGCCTTCATCGACGCCGCCTCAAACACCGGCGTTGCGGAAACCGACGAGCACGGACGCTACAAGGTGGTGTTTCCGCTCGATCCTTCCGGACGGGGCGACGGAAAGGCCTCCTGCTGGATACGCCGGGCGCAGCCTTATGTGGGGAGCGGCTACGGCAGCTCCTTCCCGCTGGCTCCGGGCGTGGAGGTCTTCGTCAGCTTCCTCGACGGCGACCCGGATCGCCCCTTCATCGTCGGGGCCGTAGCCAACCCGGAAACCGGCTCCATGGACACGGGAACCACCGCCATGCTCTCCGGTTTCACCACCAACGGCGGCAACGGGCTGATCTTCAACGACAAGCCCGAAAAGCAGGGGCTGTTCCTCGGTTCGGGCGGGAAACGCTCCGGGCTGTTCATGACCTCCGGCTCGCTCGACGGAGCCTTCCTCAAGAGCGACACGGCCCTCAATATGGTTTCCGCCTCCAATACCGCACTGGCGGGCCTTGCAAGCCTGTCCCAGTCCGGCTTCGCAAACAGCCTTGAAACATCCGGGGGAGCCGTCCCCTGGGACAAAATGCTCATAGAGGTGCTCAATTCCCTTGAGAAAATAACCGCTGGCGGGCTTAAGTCGAACCCCGACCCCGAAGGGGACGCCTACAAGGCATGGAGCCACACCGGGTTCATCATCAAGGCCGTGTCCATGCTCGCTTCCGCCGGCATCGACATCCGGGAAGGCGTCGCCTCCTCCACTCCGGACGCTCCATACGGGACGGCCATTTCCGCCACGGACGGGGAATCTTCGATAAAGCAGATTTCAAAGATGACCAGCGGAAGGCTGGCCGAGTTCCTGAGTTTTGCCACCGCCCATCTGATCGCGACCATCGGGCAGGGCGTCCTCGAAATGACCGTCGACAAAAAAAGCCAGGAAGAGCAGGAAAAATATGACAAGCTGACGGAATTTCAGAAGTGGGAAACGCGGCGCGACTACGTCTTCACCGCAGCCAAGGAACTCGTTTCCGAGCTTTCCTCGATGGGGACGATTCTGTTCAAGCGGGATTCCGCATGGAAAATCCGCAACATCGAGTTCGGCGGCATCAAGATGGAGGCTCCAAAAGCCAACGTAGCCGTCACCTCAGAGACGGAAACCCGCATGGCCTCGGCAAACCAGACGGTCATTCAGGCCCTGTCCGGCGCGGCCGACCGCGTGAGCAGGCTCGGAGCCAACAAGCTTCCGGAACAGTATAAAAACAGCAAGCTGATGGACAACGGCAAGTCGAGGGTCCTGCTCCATTCCGAGCAGATCCGCAGTCTCGCGCAGGACAGCATCGTCGACTACTCGCTTCAGGACATCGGTCTCCATGCGCTCGACAAGGTGGCCATTTCGAACAAACCTGAAACCATAGAACCGATTGCCGACTTTTTCAGGAGCGAAGCCTCCCCCTTCTGCGCGGCAGGCAAGCAAGGCGCACTGGGCGCGCTCGCAACCCACATGACCGACCGCAAGACGACGAAGGGGCACAGCTCCCTGACGATGGACAAGGAAAAGCTGAGCCTCCTCAACGAGGGCAAGGCACTGCACGTTGCCCAGAAAGCCCCGGCGGACGATGCGGTTATGGATTTCAAGCGGAGCAACACCACCGGCGTGGTCAACAGTCTCGCCTTCACCAAGGACGGCAGCGTCCTGAACTTCAAGAAGGGCGGCAGCGGCAAGCCCCGCGTGGTCGAGCTGCTGGACGGCAAGGCCGCCCTCAGTGCCGACAAGACCACCATAACCGCCGAAGACAAGAAGATCTCCCTTGCGGCCGAAGGCACCGCGCAGTTCACGCTGGCAAAGGACAAGGCCACGGTCGACACCCAAAACGTCGCAGTGAAGGGAAGCTCGGAAATCAAGCTGGATTCGCCGTCCATCAAGGTCGGAGACTCCACCTTCACCAAGCAGGACATCGAACTTAAGGCCAGCTCCGTAAAGGTCAACGGAAAGCTGATCGGAATCGGCTGAGGCGGCAGACATGCAGACATATCTTCATCCGGCTCTTTCGCTCTCGCAGCGGGCCTTGCCCGTTTCCGGGAGGCTGCGTATGGCTCTGACCGTGTCGCTCGGCTTCGTTCTGTGCGCGCCGAGGGGCGAGCAGCTCCTGCCCGCCGGGGAGGCGTGGGCCGCCGCCATGAACGCCCTCGCGCCCGGCGAAGTCATCGACATGGGCGTGCCCAAGCTCAGGAGCGAATGGCTTATGGCAGGCTCCGCCTGCGCCCCCCGGGGAACCCTCACACGCGGGCTGCCCGTCGGCGTGCGGCTCGGCGGACTTTCCCGCGCTTTCCTCGTTTCCGGCGAATGCGAGGACGACGGCGTAACCGTGCCTTCGCCCCGCCCCTTCGAGCGTATGCCCCTCATCTGGAGCAACGCCTACGGCGGCCCGGAACACCCCGAAAACCCGCAAGGGCGCGGCATGAGCACCGAAAAGGGACGCACCAGCCTGCCCACTCTCATGGACAGGGACCAGCCGCTGCGCCCCGCCTGTCCCGGCCCGCGCCTTCCGGCGATCTCCGGCGGGACGTATGGCCTTGAGTGGCTGCAAACCTGCTGGCCCGGCGTGCCCGACGACTTCGACTGGGCCTCCTACAACCTCGCCCAGCCGGAACAGCGGCAGGAAACGCCCTTCTCCTGCCTTGAGGCACTGCACATCACGAACATGCACCCCGACCGTCCGCTTCTGGAAGGCGGCCTGCCCGGAGTGCGGCTGCGGCTTTTCCTCGACTACGGCGCACAAGGCCGGGAAGACTGGCGCGAGGTCGAGACCGCTCTCGATACCGTATGGCTTTTCCCCAACGACGACACCGGGATGCTCTTCTGGCACGCCGTTGCGCCCACCGCCGACGAGCGCGGGCTGGACATCGCCCGGATTGCCGCCGCACTGGAACCCGCCGACGCGGAACGCCGCCCCGCTCCAGCCTGCATCCTCGAATGCCTTGCCGCCGAAGAGCCGCAGCCGGAACCCGTCCCGGAACAAGATCCGGAAGAGGCTGCCGCCGAACCGGAGAACGCCACCTTGCCCGCGACGCCGGAAATCCCGCTTGCCGCCGTGCCGAAGCTCCCTTCCGTTACGGAACCGGGGAGCCTGCCCGACATCCCGGAACCGTCCGCAATGCCGGAACGTCCCCAAAGGCCGCTGTGGGATTTCTCCTCGCCCGAGGACAAAAGGCTGGTTTCCTCGGCCATCTCGGAAACCAACGCCCTGCTCGCGGCCCGGGGGTTGCCGCTGCTGGACAAGGCCGAAGTGTTCGCCCGGCTCGACAAGCAGCGAGACGCCTTCGATCTTTTGGCCAAAACCGCGCAGGCGGAGCCTCCGTCGCCCGAAGCAGTGCTGGCGCAGGCCGGGCTTGGCCCGGAGGAAGTCCGCTCGATTCTGGATCTCGCTTCGCTGGAGCCGCCGCATCCGGAGCGATTCCCCACAAAGGAGTCCTATGAGGCCGCGCTGGCCCGGTTCATGGACCGCTATGCGGAACTGTCCGGGGCCTCGCCGGAACAGCAGGCACGGCTCCAGTCCGGCCTGCGCCTCATGGACGAGCCTGACGATGCCGAAACGCCTGCGCCGAAGAACGCCGTGGGCGGGGGCTTCGCCGAAAGGCTGCAAGAGGCCGGACTCCCCCCGGAAGAAACGGCGAACTGGGTCAAGGCCCTGAACATCCCCGCGCCCGAAACCGGGAACGACGCGGACATCCTGGGCTATCTGCACGCCTTCGAATCCGCTGCGGGCCTTCCGAAAGGGCTGATGACCGGACAGATGCTGTCCACCTTCGGGATCATCCGCAAAACCCTCTACGCCAGCGAGGCGTCCGTCAAGGCCGTGCGCGCGCTGGTGAAAACATCCCCCGCCGACGCGGAAGGGCTGGACAAGCTGGCCTCTCTCCTCGAATCCCTCTCCGCGCAGGAGGGAGAAGGCGCGGCGGAGAGGGGGACGGAAGCCTCCGGCGGCCTGTTCGATCTCTCCCTGTTGGCCCAAAAATGCGGGGTGTGCGGACCCGACGCCCTGACCGCGCTGACCGCGATGGATCCCATGCCCATGCGCTTCCCCGCCCCGGAAGCGGAAGCGGCGGAAAGCCTTCCCCTGGAAGAGGCCCCGGCAGAGCCTGCCCAAACGCCCGAGCCGGAACCCCTCTGCCTTTCCGAACCCTCCCCCATACCGGAGGTGACGGACAAGGCTTCCTTCGTCAACGCCCTGCGCGAGGGCATGGATCTGACGGGATACGATCTCTCCGGGCTGGATCTTTCCGGGCTGCGGCTTTTCGAGCACGGGCTTGCGGGCGCGGATCTCTCCGGGCTTATTCTGGACGGGGCCAACCTTTCCGAGGCGGATCTTTCCGGATGTTCGCTCGCTGCGGCGCAGCTCTCCGGGGTGCTCCTCGCGGGAACCCGGCTTGCCGGGTCCTGCCTTGCCCGGGCCAACCTCTCTGAAAGCCACCTGAACGGAGCCGATCTCGCGGACGCCGACTGCTCCGAGGCCGATTTCACCGGAGCCAGCCTCACCAGTGTCTCCCTGCGCGGGGCCGTGTGCGCCGGGGCCGTGTTCGACCGCGCCGTGCTGCACGGGAACGATTACCGGGGATGCGTGCTGCGCGGGGCGGGCTTCAACGACGCCCGGCTGAACGGTGAAACCCTTGAGCACGTCGATCTTGACGAGGCCGCCTTCTCCCGTGCCCAGCTTGCCGGGACGCGGCTGCACGGCACCCTGCGTTCCGCGACCTTTGAAAGCTGCCTCATGGAGCGGGCCGACCTTTCCGGCAGCAGCCTGCCCGAAGCGCGGCTGTATGATTCCGACCTCTCGGGCGCACGCCTGTGCGACGCCGACTGCTCCGGCAGCGGCTGGCTCCGCGTGTGCGGGCAACGGGCCGACCTGCGTAACGCCGTATTCACCAACGCCACGCTGGAGGAATGCGTCATGCCCGAGCTTCGCGCCGCCTGCCTTTCCGCCCGCGGCTGCCTCTGGCTGAGCTGCGATCTGCAGTCGGCGTGCTTCCCCCGGCTGGACTTGTTCCGGGGTTCCCTGCGCGGCTGCCGCCTCGGAGGGGCCGACCTTTCCGGCGCGAGCCTCTTTGAAGCCGACCTGTATCTTTCGGAGTTCACGGACACAACGAGCCTGCTGGGCACCGATCTCACCCGAACCTGCCTGACGCGCGGAGTCCCCTCATGACGGATACGGAACGTCTGGCCGCCCTTATCACCGAACAGTCTCAGCTTCAGGGCGTCCATGCCTCTCTTCAGGATATCCCCGAGCCGGGGTTCGCGGGAATGGATCTTTCCGGAGCCGTCTTCCGGCACTGCCGCTTTTCGGGGGCATCGTTCGCCGGATGCCAGTGCCGGGGAACCGTCTTTCAGGATTGCCTTCTCGAAAGCTGCGACTTCAGCCACGCCGTGTTCGACGGAGCGGAACTGTCCGGCTCCTCGCTGCGGGGGGCGCGCATGGACGGGGCATCCTGCCGCGATACCCGCTTTTCCGGGGCCGACTGCTCCGAGGCGTCCTTCTACAACGCCGTTCTCGCCAGCTGCGACTTCACCGGCGCAGCCCTTCGGGACGCCTCCCTCGCCAGAGTCTGGATGCTCCAATGCACGGGCTTCGCCGGACAGCGTCTTTCCGGCCTGTTTCTCGATTCCGCCATGCTGGTCTCCTGCGACTGGTCGGGCACGGTTCTGGTGCAGTGCCAAGGGAGACTGCCCACTCTGCACGACTGCGCGTTCGACGGGACCTCCTTCTCCGACTGCCGTTTTCCCCAGCTGGCTGCGAAAGAAACCTCCTTTGCGGACGCCCGCTTTGAACAATGCGCGCTGGACAACGCCGCCTTCCTCGGCTGCGCCCTGCCCGCCGCTCGTTTCAAAACCTGCTCCTTCGGCGTGCCCGTCTTCAGCGGCTCAAACCTCCGCAAGGCCGTTCTGGACGGGCATGTCCTGCGTGGCGGCCTCTTCGACCGCGCGGATCTCTCGTTCGCGTCGCTGAAGGACTGCGATCTGGGTATGGCCGACTTTTCCCATGCCCAGCTGGGGCATGCCGACTTTTCCCGATCCGATCTCTCGTATGCCGACACCCACGCCGCCGATCCCGACAGCGCACTGCTCGGCGGGGCCAAGCTCGAAGGGCTGCGCCGCACCGATCCGGCTCGCCTGCGCGCCGAAGCCTTTGAAACCGGACGCGCCCCGCTCGACGAATCTTGCAAGGAGACGACATGAACCAGACCGCACCCGCCGCAGAACGGGCTTCCCTGTTGGACACGGGCCGGATACAGGCCATACTCGGAGACGACTGCATCATCGCTTCCCCTTCCGGGCTGATCCGGGCCAGACGCGCCGCCGGATGTCTGCTTGAGCCTCAGCCCGGGGACAAGGTTCTCGCCCTGCTCACGGGGGAAGGCGGCTATGTGCTGCACGTTCTGGAACGCAAGGACTCGCCCGCGCGGGTGCTCCTGCCCTCACGGACATCGCTGGAAACCCTTCCCGGACAATCCGGCGGCCTGACCCTGCGAGCGGATGCCGTCAGCATAAAAGGCAAGGACATGCGCCTTGAGTCGGACTCGCTGCTTGCCGAGGCGCGCTCGCTTGAGCTGCGGGCCAATGTCCTCACGGTCACGGGACGCTTTCTGAACCGCCACTTCACCGCAATCAGGGACGTGTGCGCCCACGCCTTCCAGCGCGTGGGGCGTTCGGTCGGACTGTACGGCAAGCGCATCCAGCGCGTGGACGACGTGTTCGAAACCACGGCGGGGCGCGTGCGCCTGTCGGCCCGTGAAGCCATGCGTATCCGCGCCCGCGACGCGGATGTCCGGGCCGAGGAATCCGTCTCGGTTGACGGCAAGCGCGTCAACATCGGCTGATCCGCACCGCCGCCGGGCAGAAACGGTTTTCCGACACAACAAACGCGCGTCGCCCAAAGGCCGCGCCGCAACGATACGAGGTCATCATGGGCCAGCCATCCTTCACCAACGCCGGAGGTCTGTGCGTCGCCAGCGCGCCGGACGTCTGCAAGACGCCCGCGCCCCCCGGCCCGCCCGTGCCCACGCCCTACCCCAACATGGCGGCGGGCACTCTGCTCAACGCCGGAACGCTCCCGAAAAAAGTGAAGGTTGCCGGGGGCGCGCCCGCCGTGCTCGGCGCGAGCACCACCGTCAGCAACGGCGACGAGGCCGGTGTGGCCGGAGGCGTGGTCAGCGGCAAGTTCGCGGGCAAGGTCGAATTCATCCAGGGCAGCATGAAAGTCCGCATTGAGGGAAAGGCCGCCGTCCGCGTGGGCGATCCCACCAAACACAACGAGGGGAACACCGTGGGCACGGTGTCCGCCCCCTCGCAGCCCAAGGTGCTCATAGGATGAAGGCCCGCGCACTCATGCCGCACCTGCTTGCCGGGCTTCTCCTGCTTGCGGGATGCTCCGGGAAGGCCGAGCCGGAACCGTATCCCCAGCCCGTTCCGGTCACCAATCCGGCAGAGCTGCAATGGACGTTCCTGCCCGGCGGAATCGAGGCTGTCATCGCGGCGGACGCAAGCCTCAACGTGGTGGACGGCGAGAGCCACGCCGTTTCCCTCTGCCTCTATCAGGTTCGCAAACTTGAGGCGACGCTGGCGAAGGCGGCAACGCAGGAGGGGCTTCGGGAACTGCTGCGCTGCGACCTGAAATTCGACGACGTGGCGCAGGCCACGCGCGTCTATGTGCAGCCCGGCGAAGCCACGACCCTCAAGCTGGACAGGGCCGAAGGCGCGCGCTGCCTTGTGGCGGTGGCGGGCTTCAATGATCTCCAGCCCGGCACGTCGCTGGCTGCGGCCGCCATCCCCGTGCATGTGGAAAACGTCCGGGTGATGTTCATGCTCGCCTCGGAAAAGCGGTATAGCCCGTCCCCGATGACCGCCCGCATCTTCCTCGGCGGGCAAACGATACATATGAAAGGATTCGAACGTGTACGCTGACAGACGCATCTATTGGAAAGAAGGCATGCTCCTCCAGCCGCAGCATTTTCAGATCGCGGACAGGCACGCCGACCGCGCCTTCCCGCTTTCCGGGCCGTTCCCCTGGGGAGTGCGGGCCTTGCGTATCCGCGAGGACGCCCTGGCCCTCCAGACCTTCGCCGTGGACGAGCTGGACATGGTGCTGCCCGACGGCGAGCGCGTCATCCTCGGCGAAAACGCCGCCCTCGTCCTCCGCCAGTTCGAAGCGGCGTGGACAAGCCAAAGCGAGCCTCTGACCGTCTGGCTCGGCCTCGCCGCCTCAGCGTCCGGCCTGCCCGACGTCGCCGAATGCGACATGACGGCGGAAGCCCTCGCGCAGGCCCGCTCCCGCTACGTCACCTCCGTCTCGCCCGAACGGGTACCGGATCTGCACGGCGAAGGCCCCGACGCCGACGTCCGTTTCCTCTACGCCAACCTGCGCCTGATCTTCGGGACGGAAACCGCCCTGCTCGACAGCATGTCCGCCGTGCCGCTGGCCCGGCTCATCCGCGACGGCAGCGTCATCCGGCTTGATCCCGATTATGTGCCGCCCTCCCTCAATCTTCGGAGCGCGCCCCGCCTCATGGAGTGGATGCAGGGCATCCGCAACACCATCCTCGCCAGAGCCAAGCAGCTTGAGGACTACAAGCTGCTGCCCCCCACCGGGGCGTGTTCGGCCCCGGATCAGATCACCATTACGACGCGTTCGCTCGGGCTGTACATGATGCTCGGGGTGCTCTCGCGGCACATCCCGCTGCTCGACCACCTGTTCGAGGCCCCGTCCGTACACCCATGGACGGCCTACGGCGCACTGCGCCAGCTGGTCGGAGAACTCTCGCTGTTCTCGCCGGATCTCTTCCCGGCGGGAGACGACGCCTCGGGCCGCCGCCTCGTCCCCCAATACGATCACGCTGCACTCGGGGACTGCTTCGAGACGATCCACCTGATCATCTCGCGCCTCGCCAGCACGCTCATCACCGGCCCCGCCCATTCCTTCCTGTTCGAAGAAGGTTCCGGCGGGCTACGCTTCTGCCACATCCCGCCCCATGTCCGGCCCGTTCCCTACCGCTACTGGTTGCAGCTGCGCCACAGCCGAGAGCCGGGACCGCTGCGCGAGCTGCTGCTCAGTCGGGGGAAGCTCGCCCCTTCAGCCAATCTGCCCGCCATCGTGTCCAAGGCCCTGCCCGGCGTGCGGCTGATCCCCTCCGAGATCCCGCCCTCGGGCCTGCCCCGCCGCGAGGACACGCTCTATTTCGCCGTCGATCAGGACGACCCCCTCTGGCAGCCCGGCATCCGCTCCGGGGAGCTGGGGCTTTTCCTGCCCGGCGCGCCGGAAGGCACCACCGCACACCTCACCCTGATGCAGGCATAGCCGGGACAACAGCATGAGCACGACGCTTCTTTCCCGTTTCGAACCGCTGCTGGCCCTCGCCATGCACGCCCGCGACACCGCCGAAGGCCGCGCTGTCCCGTGGGAAGCCCTCGCCTCGGACATGCACGGGGCCGTCCTCAGGGAATGGCAGACCATGCTCCCGGACGGCATCGGCCCGGCCTGCCTCGAAGACTGCCGCACGGCGGTCTACATCCTGATCGACGAGATCCTCATGGAAAGCCCCCGGACGGGCGAGGGCCTTTCCGCCGGATGGTACCCCCACAGCCTCCAGCTGCGCTTCCTGCACACGGATACGGGCGGGGTGCTGTTCTACGAACGTATGGAGTCCCTGCTCGACCGCATCATAGCCGTCGGACACCGCCCCGCCGCCCCGCGCATGGATCTGCGAGGCAGGCCCGACGCTTCCGAAAACGTGCTGGAACTCCCCCTTCCCGAGGCCGAGCCGTCTATCGAAGATCCTCTGCTCGACAAGCTCCTCGCCGCCTGCGCCCTGCTGCGGGACGAGCCGGGGCTTGCGGGGACGCTTCCCGAGGCTGCGGCCCTGCCCGTCTATGCCCTGTGCCTCCTGTACGGGTTCAGGGGCCGCTATCACGAGCCGGACAAGGCCGCCGCGCTGGAAGGGCTTCGCAAGGCTTCGCTTCCGCTCTGCCTGAGCCTTCTCGGGAAAGGCTCTGAAGCCCCCGATCCGCCGAAGCCCGCCGTCCGCCGCCTCCCTGTGCGTTCCCTGCTGCTCCGCAACGGCCTGTTCCTGTTCCTTGTGCTCGTCCCCCTGTTCCTGACGGGGGTCTGGTATGTCGTCTGCGCGGATATCGTCGCGCGCGCCGCCCGCTAACATCCCGGAGCGTCTATGCTGACCCTGCTGAAAAAGTCATTATATTACCTTATGCTGCTTGCGCTGGCCGCAATCGCCGCCGCGCTGGTCTTCGGGCTGGCGTGGTGGTTCGACTGGCCGCTGCTTGACGGGGCCGTCATCATCTGCACGCTGGCGGCCTGCGCCGTCCTGTACGCCGCCGGGCGGCGGCTGCTCATCTGGCGCAATAAACGCCGCTACATCCGCGACGTGCTCGACGGCGACCCCGCCAAACGGACGCTCCAAGCCGAAGCCGGGCCTATGGCCGCCGCATGGCGCGAGGGTATGGCCTGCCTGTCCCGCGCGCCCCTCGCGCGGCAGGAACATCCGGTCTACGCCCGCCCGTGGGCGATCCTGCTCGGGCGGGAGGGTTCCGGGGCCAGCACTCTGGCTCAGGCCGCCGCCGGGGAACCCTTCGGCCCCGGACGCGCCGCGCCGCTGCGCTGGCATTTCCTGCCGGAAGCCGTACTCCTTGAACCGGGCCGGGATCTCCTCTCCGCCTCGCCTTCCCCCCAGAACGAAGCCAACTGGGAAGAGCTTCTCGCGGGCATCGCCTCGGCCCGCAAGAACGAGCCCGTCAACGCCGTCATCGTAACGGCGGACGCACCGTCCCTTCTGTCCGCCGATGCGGGGGAAGCCATGCGCGCCGCCGGACGCCGGATACGCTCCTGCATCCGGGATCTGCTCGCGGTTTCCTCGGCGAGCCTGCCCGTGTATGTGGTCGTGACCAAGCTCGACCATCTGTCCGGCATGGCGGCGTTCCTGCGCGCCCTGCCTCCCGAAGACGGGGAGGGCTTCCTCGGGGCCGTGTTCGATCTTGCCGACTCGCCCGATTCTTCCGATTCGACCGGCGGACAGCCCGCGACAAACACGACGACGCCAGCCGACCGCGCCGACGAAGCCCTCATGCGCTGCGCCGCCGGAGTCCGCGAACGAATCATGCGGCACGCCCTCGCCACCCCGCCCGAAGGGGACATCCTGTACGCCCCGGAATCCCTGTCCGGCCTGCACAAGGGCCTTGCCGCGCTGCTTGAAGCCCTGTTCCAGCCCACACCGCACGATCTGTCGCCCCTGCTCCGAGGCGTGCTGTTCACCAGCTCCCGGCAGGACGATCCGGCCCGCACGCCGGGTGAAGAAACAGCCGCCGGACAAACGCGCACCGGGCAACCTTTCGCCGGGAAGCCGGACGCCGCCCCAAAATCCGTCATGCCGTTCAACCCCAACGCGCCGCGCCTGATCTCCGCCGCCCCGGTGCCACTGTCCTTCGCCTCCGAAGCCGCGAACCCCGCGCCCGGCAACGGCTCGGAAGGACGCCCCCGCTTCGTCGGCGGCCTTTTCAACCGCCTCATACCGGGCGACAGGAACCTGTTCCGGCCCGTCGCGCGGCGGATCGGCGGGGGCCTGCTGTGCTCCGGACTCGCCGCGTGGTACCTGCTGCTGTTCGCCTTCTGCGGCATCCTCGCCGCCAACGTCATCCACAACGGGCAAAGTCTCCGGGCGGCCTCGGCGGAGACCATCCTCAGGCCCGGCCCGGACGGTACGACGCCCGCCGCGCTGCCCTTCCTCACCGATCCCGCCGCCCTGTCCGACCCCCTTGTCCTGAGCGGGGCACGCATCGACATCCTGCGCGAGGCCGAGCGGCGGTGGTGGTTTCCCTCCTTCGGGCTTGACCGCGTGCAGACCGAACGCCGGGAGGAAGAGACTCGCTTCGCGGCCCGGATGCGCGACGTGGTCATGCCACAGGTGCTCGCCTCGGTCACGCAGACGCCGAAACGCAAGGCGGGCATCCCCTACGACCAGCTCCGCCGCCTGCTCTGGCTTCAGGAAGTCGCGGCGATCAAGCGCGATACGGGCGGGGTCGCCGCCATGCGCGAACAGCCGTTCCCCGCGCCGGGGGAAAAAGGTTCCCCGTGGAGCCTCGCCTTCGGTGAACACTACCTGCGCTATGCGGATCTGCTCGACGGCGCGTCCCTTTCCATGCTCCAGTCCCGGCTTTCGGACGCCGCGGGCCGCCTGCTCCGCGGGAACGGGGACAAGCTGTTCACCTGTCTGGAAACCCTGATCAATACGGAACAGGCCCGCGACACGGTTCCGCTGTCGCGGTTCTGGCCGAACGTCCCGGCGGGCAGCCCGCACTTCGCTTCCGTCCCGCCCGTCTATACCGCCGGAGGCTACGCGGCACTGCGCGAGAACATGCTCCACATGCTCGGCATGGACGCCAAAGACGGCGGCAGCCTCGAAGACCAGCCTTTCTGGAAGGCATATCAGACCCGTTACATCGCGGCGTGGGCGGATTTCGCCGCCAGCGCGGACAACGCATGGACGAACGTGACCCGTGTGGACTCCCTCTATGAGCTTGGCACGCTCGGGCCACGCGAGACCGACCCCTACCTGCGCCTGCTCGACCGCATGGCTACGGAACTCGAACCGGTGCGAAAATCCTCCGCGGCCCCGGCGTGGGTGAAGGATCTGTTCCTCGTACATGCCCTGTCCGAACTTGTGCGGCTCTCCGGGGACGTGAAGCCGGAATCCCTGCTGGCCACGCCCTCGGTCATCGCCGGAGCGTTCAGCTCCTCCACAAGGGATCTCGACGTATTGCGGGTGCGCCTTCTGGAACGCCGGGATGTATCCAGCCTGCTCAAAGCCATCGACGCCCTGCGAAACTACCTGACCGCGCTTCAGGATCTGCGCGGCGTGCTCAACAGCGACGAGGGTTCGCTGGAGCTGGCCCGCGTCCAGTTCGGCGGCAAGGCCTACGGCGATCCGGGACAAAGCGGGTTCGCGCAGGCCGACCGCCATCTGGGGAACATGCTCAAGGCCCTCGGCATCGTCCCCGAAAAGAGCCGCGAGGCGCAGAACCGCCCGGATCTGGGGACGCGCTCCCCGTCCGTCACCCTGCTCTACGGCCCGATGCGCTTCCTCGCCCATGCCGTCACCTGCGCCGCCGCCTCGGAGCTTCAGCGGCAGTGGCAGTCCTCGGTGGTCGCACCCGGATGGCTCATACCCGAGGCCGAGCGCATTGAGGCGTTGTTCGGGGATCAGGGACTGGTCACGGCCTTCCTCGCCAACAATGCGGCCCCCTTCCTAAACCGCGAGGTCGGCAGCTATGGCCCGCGACGCTGGAAAGGAATCGACTTCCCCTTCTCCGCCGATTTCCTCAACTTCGCGCAGCAGGGGCAGGTCGCCCGCGTGAACGCGCCGAAGGACGCCTACGAGGTACCCATCGTCTCCCAGACCGGCGGCGTGAACCCGGACGCTTCCGAACGTCTCCAGTACGCGGAGCTGACCCTCACCTGCCGCAAGGAGAACTTTACCCTGCGAAACAGCAACTATCCGGAACACAAGGTGTTTACCTACAAACCCGCCGAGTGCGGCCCGACGCGGCTCGATCTGAGCTTCCCCTCGCTCAGGCTGCGCTACGCGTATGAAAGTTTCCCGGACTTCCTCGCCGAGTTCTCCTACGGCGAACGGGAATTCGGCCCGCAGGACTTCCCGCAGGCCGCCGACCGGATGAACGAGCTTGGGCTGCGGCGCATCACGGTACGCATGCTGCCGGAAAACGCCGCCGAAGTGCTCGCGGCACAAGGCATGCCCAGCTCTCCCCTGCCCGAACGGATAACAAGCGTATGGTGAAGCTTATGAACGGATCTCTTGCAAAACGCCTCATCATCATGTTCTGCGTCTGGCTGGCGGCCTTTGCGGGGCTGGCCTGCCTCGTGGCCCGCGACACCGGGACGGGGGAGTCCGCACTGACCTTCCTGTTCAGCCGTGCGGACAACGCGCCCCCCGCGCCGCCGCTTGTGCCCGCCCCCAGTCCGGCCCTCCCCGAAACCGTTGTGGAGGAAGCCAAGCCCCAGCCCGCTCCCGAGTGGCCCCCGCTCCCGCAGGGCAGGCAGCCCGGCAAGGGCGGATTCGGCAAGCCCGTGCTTGCCGCGGACGGGGACGCCCTTGTGATCCGGCTGCCCTATACCGGACAGCCGGGGCAGTATTCGGCCTTCGACACGCGGAAAAAACGCGCCCGCTCCATCGATCTGTACGGCGACTGGGAAACGGAAAGATCCCTGTCGCGCATGCCCCTGAAGGACGCCGGCCCCGCGCAATTCTTCCAGATGGCGAAGCACAAGGGCTTCGTGCGTATCAGCGTGATCGCCCTGCCCGGCATCCCGGCGCTCCGGGAGGAAATCCGCCGGACGCCGACGGAACTTGTCATCCGGCTAAGGCCGGCATCGTAAAAGGAAGGGCACATGGAAGGCAAACGGCTTCTGGAACGCATCCGGGAAATGGACAGGGGGAAGCGCGGGCAGGCTGAGGCGGAAGACGCCGACGCCCTCCAGAATTCCATCCTCAACCATTTGTCGAAGCTCCTGAACGTGCGTCAAGGCTCCGCCGTCATCGGGGACGAATTCGGCATCCCGGACTTTTCCGATCTCACGGCCTCGTTCGGCTCCGAGGCCATAGGCCGCATCGAGAAGAGCCTGTACGAAGTCATCAGGCGTTATGAGCCGCGCCTGAAGAACATCCGGCTCCAGTTCGCTCCGGATGCCGCCGATCCCCTGAACGTCGTGTTCCGGCTGGAGGGCGAGCTTGTCGGAGTGCGGACGGACAAGCCCGTGGCCTTTGACACCGTGCTCACCCCGAGCGGGCGCATCACCATAACCAGAAGCTGATTTTCCGTCGCTTTTTGGAGGACATCCCAATGGAACTTACCGTCACGAATCCTCAAGGCCCCATCCTCGAATGCCGCGTTGCCGGTGCCCTCGACAGGCTGGAGACGCAGGCCTTCATCGATGCGCTGAAACAGGCCATTGCTCCGTCGACGCGGGGGCTTATCCTCGACTGCGCCGCCATGCCGTACATGAGCAGTGCCGGGCTGCGCGCGATCATGATCATCGGGAAAACGCTCATGGCGCAGGACGCCCGGTTCATCCTCTGCGGGCTTTCCGGGCTGGCACTGGAGATATACACCGCTTCCGGCTTCTCCCAGATTTTCCCCCCCGTGGAAAGCATGGACGACGCCCGCGCGCTGCTTGGAGAACAGGCATGAAATACTACGAATGCCTCGCCGTCGAGAACGAACTGCGCCGCCTCCTCGCCCTCGCGGCGGAAAGCATGCTCGCCGCCGAAACGGAAATCCCCATCCGGCAGCGTCTTTTCGTCGTCATGGAGGAGCTTTTCAACAACACGGTTCTGCACGCCTACAAGAACGCCCCCGGCCCCGGGCCGGTACGCATCCGTTTCATCGCGGATCTGGATGCCGTCCAGCTCCGCATGGAAGACAGGGGCGAACCATTCAACCTCCTGGAATTTGACGATTCACAACGTATACAAAATGTTATAAATCTTGAAGAAGGCGGCGAGGGCATTTTTCTGATCAAGACCCTCTCCTCCAGCGTGGAATACGCCCGCGTCGACGGCTGGAACCGGATCGACATCCTCATTGACAAGAAAAACTTGCAGATATAAGGGGGCCGCCCCCACGGATCGCCGCATGCACATTCCGTTTCTTTCCACATCGCTCCGCAGGAAACTTATCGCCCTGCTGACGACCATGCTGTTTCTGACCGCCGTTCCGCTCATCGGCTCCTCCCTCCGGCAATCATCGGAAGCCCTGCACCAGACGTATGAGGATGCCATTCAGGACATTCTGCTGCTCGCAGAATACAACGTCCGGCATAATTTCAAAGACAGAAGCGCGCTCACGGCCCTGATCAAAGACGCCCAAAAAAGCGCGCTCGAAGAAGCCTCCCTGGCCCTGGCTCCCCTGGTGCGGGAGATCATGCTGGCCAACCCCGACAAGCCGCTTCTGTCAAGCTCTTCGCTCAAAGGCAGCGTCGCGGACATCCATCTGGTCAGGCTCTCCGGCAGTGCGGTCGCCAGTGCTTCGCCGGAGCACCTGCACGCCCTCATGGCAGGGTGGAAAGACAGGGACGGCAATGCGCTCCCGAGTATCCTCGCAGGGGCACGTTCCGATCTGCCCGGCTTTTTCGTGACCCTCCACAAACCGGGCGAGGACTCCATCCTTGTGTATGTCCTTCCGCTTCAGGACACCGATATGGCCATACTGGCCGAAACCTCGCTGACACAGATGCAGGAGCAAATCCGCAGGGATCTCGAACGGCTGCGGGAGGAGTTGCAGCACGCGTTCCACAACCTCGCCTTCCTTGAGGACGGCTTCGTCGTCGCCTATGACGCCGACACGCTGGAGATCGTCGCCCAGTCCAACGATCGGGAGATCCCCTTCTCGGGCCAAACCATCCTCGAAGCTTCCGTGCACAACAAGAAGCCGGGACTCACCCGCACGGAACAGGGAGACTACCTGTGCGCCTACGCCAACCTGAAACAGCCGGACATCCTGCTGGTGGCGGCCATCCCACAGGATGAAATAGCCGTTGTCATTGAAAATCTTGCCTGGCATCAGGGCACGGTGTTCGCCGCCGTGCTCCTGCTGGGCATCGGGCTGGCGGCCCTCTTCGCGCGGCACATGCTGGCCCCGCTCGGGCACTTGACCCAGCTGGCCAAGCAGTTCTCGGCGCAGGACTTCACCCGGCCGCAAAGCGATCTGCAAAGGGAACTGCCGCTGGACAGGGAGGACGAGATCGGGGAGCTGGCCCGCTCGTTCTCCGAAATGAACGACCTGCTGCACAGCAACATCGCCAACCTCCTGCGCGTGACCTCAACCAAGGAACGTCTGGAAAGGGAACTCACGCTGGCCGCCGAGCTTCAGCGAGGCATCCTGCCGCCGCCGCTGGAAGTGGGAGACGCGCCCTTCATCCTCGACGCCACGCTGATCCCGGCTCGGGAAATCGGGGGCGACCTCTACGACTTCTTCCCGGTGGACGAGGAAACCCTGTGCGTCTGCCTTGGGGATGTTTCAGACAAGGGCATGGCTTCGGCCCTGTTCATGAGCGTGGTGGTCACGCTGATCCACAGCATCGTCAAGCCGGGAACCGCCCCGGAGGAGGTGCTCGGACGGGTCAACGACGAACTGAACCGGCACAATCCCCAGAACATGTTCGTGACCCTGTTTCTCGGCCTGTACAACACCCGCACGGGCGAACTGCGCTTCGCTTCTGGCGGGCATCCCGCGCCCCTGTTCCTGACGCCTTCGGGGGGGAGCCGCTACCTCACCGAACAGCCCGTCAACCTCGTCCTCGGGCTTATGCCGCACAGGACGTACACCGGCGGCATGATCCGCCTTGGGAAAGGGGAAGGACTCCTCCTCTACACGGACGGGGTTACGGAAGCCGCGGATGCCGAGGGGCTGTTCATGGGCAGCGAGCATCTCCAAAGCCTTGCCGCCAGCCTGTACGGCCAGGAATGCCGGACGGTGCGGGAACGCGCCCGCGATGTGATCGACGGGGTGATCGAGGGCGTGCAGCTTTTCGTCGGCAAGGCCGAACAGCGTGACGACATGTCCCTCCTGCTCCTTTGCAGGTCGGATCGGTAGGCAGCACGGGTTTTCCGCACCATGGCGGCTTCGTCGGGGAAGGCGAAGCCGCCGGAACAGCCTTCAGACATTTTCAGCCTTCAGGAAGTACAGTACATTGGCTCATTCGCATTACAGCCTGCCGACACGCCTCCTCTTCGGCGCGGTGTTCTTCTTCGCCGCCCTGCTCGCCTACACCCTCTATGCGGAACGCTCTCTTTACGGAAGCCCTGGCGATTCGGAGCGCATCCTCTTTGAAGGGACCTGGCAAGATGCGGTCCATTCCGCGCCGCAGCCCCTGACCGAGTCCACGCATATTCCCGTCGCGTTCCCTGCCGTGATCTTCAAGGGCCATTTCGACCGGGATCTGCCCCTGAACACCTATATCCACCTCTATCTCAACAACGTCGCCGTCCGGATCTACCAAAACGGCAGACTGATCCACAGCATCGGAGAAAAGGGAACCTATCCCTCGACCGCCATGTCCGCCGGGAACGGCTGGTTCTCGTTCGCCTCTCCGGGCATCTCCCCGAAGGACGATATGACCATCATCGTCTCCAACGCCTACAATACGAACATCCCCGCAGCCTATGACCGCTTCATTCAATCCATATATACCGGGGACCCCCGGCTGCTGCTGTTCGGCAACCCCATCGGCAGCGGCGCGCTGCTTCTGGGCGGCCTACTGTTCTCCATCCTCGGACTCATTTCGCTGTCGGCACTCATTGTGCTGCGCAGCTTCAACGCGGCGATCAGCTGCACGCCGGGATACCTCGCGGCGTTCACCCTGAACAGCGGACTCTGGATGATCCTGCACACCCGGATCCCGTCCCTGCTCTTTCCCTACGGCGTTTTCCTCAACCTCCTCTACTCGGCCTGTCTCGCCCTGTTTAGCCCTCTCATGGCCTTTTACCTGATGCATCTCGTCAAAGGCAGGCCGCGCCGGATCATCCGCTGGAGCGGCTACTTCATGTTCGCCGCGAATGCCGTGGCCGTGACGCTGCAAGCATTGGGAATCATGGACGGATACGACATCCTCACGATCATGATTATCCCCAGCATCTTCGGGTGGTTCCTCTCGCTCGAGCTGGTCTTCCGCGAGCAGCTCCGGCGGCGGACGCCCTGCCGCAACCTGATCCTGATCTCCATCCTTTGTCTGGGGGTCGGCGTCATGGTCGACATGATAAACGGGCTGTTTGACTTCTCCTCGGACTATTATGGCTTTTTATACGGATTCATTTGCTTTATTATTCTTCAGTCCATCTATGCCCTTGTGTATACGAGAAACCTCATCCGGCAGGTGGAGCAGGTCAAGGAGATGAAAAACGCCCTGCTGCAACAGCGCATCGCCATCATGGCAAGCCAGATCCAGCCACACTTCATCTTCAACGTCCTCAACGTCATCCGCCAGCTTTGCCTTGCCGATCCCGAAAAGGCGGAACACGCCGTACTCCACTTCGCCAGCTTCCTGCGCGGAAATATCAACAGCCTCGGAAGCACGGGGCAGATCCCCTTCAGCAAGGAGATGGAACACACGTCCCATTATGTATCTCTGATGCGGATGCGCTTCGGAGACCGCGTCCGGCTCATCCTGTCCTCAGGGCACGGTGACTTCATGCTGCCGCCGCTCACAATCCAGCCGCTGGTCGAAAACGCCATTCGATATGGCCTGCTTGCGAAGGAAGAAGGCGGCACCGTGGAAGTTTCCACCAGCAAAACCAGCGATCGCATCCTCATCACCGTGCGGGACAACGGGGTAGGCTTCGACCCCCGCAAACGAAAGGAGGACGGGCGCAGGCACATCGGTATCGAAAACGTAACCCAGCGGCTTCTCACCATCTGCGGCGGCACTCTCGACATCCGGAGCGAACTCCACACGGGAACCATCGTCACCATCAGCCTTCCGAGGGCGCACGCATGAACATCCTTATCGTTGACGACGAACAGCTTTCCATCGATGCCCTGGCCCGCATCATCAGGGAACTTTTCCCCAAAAGCGGGCTGTGCAGCTTCCTCAGCCCGAGGAAGGCTCTGGACTTTCTGATGGAAAACCCCGTCGACGTCATCCTGCTCGACATAGAAATGTGCGGCATGAACGGCATGGAGCTGGCCACGCGGCTCAAGACGCTCAGGCCACAGTCCAACATCATTTTCGTCACGGGTTACGCGCAGTACGCCCTCGACGCCTACGCCGTTCACGCGAGCGGCTACCTGCTGAAACCCGTCGTCCGGGAAGATGTGGCCAGAGAGTTCGCCAACCTGCGTTATCCCCTCAAGGAAGAGCCGCGCATCCGCATACAGTGCTTCGGCAACTTCGAAATCTTCATCGACGGGATGCCCGTCATGTTCAAGCGAGCCAAGGCAAAGGAACTGCTGGCCTATCTGGTGGATCGGCAGGGGGCTTCATCCTCGGCGGCGGAACTGACCGCCGTGCTCTGGGAAGACAGGGAGTATACGCGCTCGCAGCGCAGCTATTTCCAGACCGTGGTGTCCGACATGCTCGCCACGCTGAAACGCTACGGCGCGGAGCACATCATCATCAAAACCCACAACAGCATCGCGGTGGATCCGTCGCAGTTCGATTGTGACTTCTACCGCTTCCTGAAGGACGACATCAACACGGCCCGCCCGTTTCTTGGGGAATACATGAGCAACTACAGCTGGGCGGAAATGACCGCCGAGCTGTTTATCAAAAAGAAAGAGTAGAGCGCGCCGTATCCGGCCTTCCCTGCTTTCTGGCGTCCATCTTGTCGCGCAGGGCGAGGATTTTCGCGCACCATTCGCCGTTCAAGGCCATTTGTTCATCAAGCGTCCGGGTCGACTTCGGCAGGGCCTCAACCCGTGCTGCCAGCCCACGTCGCAGCTCATCGTACCGCGCCCGGATGTCGGCGACCGTCGGGAAATAGGCGGATTCGCGGCGGTACAGCTTCACGGCCCGCTCCACCACGGCGGGCGCAAACTCCGCGAGGTCTTCGGCCTCTAGCGCACCCGCAAGCACTATCCCCGCAACCCGTTGACCGAGTGCGGCGACACGAAAGAGCCGCCTTTTTTCGTGCTCCAGCCACGTTTCCCGCTCTCTGCCAAATAAAAACACCCCCGCTACGGCCAGCACCGTAACGAGGGCAAACATTCATACATTCGAAAACGTTCAAACCGCCTGCGCGGCGGATAACGTCGCCAACGGGTGCGGCAAGCTGCGCGCGCACTTCTAAGCCGCCTGCGCGGCGGATAACGGTATCCAACTTTTTTGCGGTGGTTCCGAATTCTTCTAAGCCGCCTGCGCGGCGGATAACGAGAGCTTTGGGAGAGAGTATTCCTTC
>CAZIFC010000033.1:0-24652 GCA_964538355.1 uncultured Lawsonia sp.
CGAAATTCATGGATGAGCCCCACAAGGCCCGCGTGGTGCAGGCCAAGATGCAGATTGAAAACCTGTCTACGGCGGTAAAGAAATTCTATCTGGACAACGGGTTCTATCCGTCCACCGAGCAGGGCCTTGAGGCTCTGGTGACGCGGCCCGCCATCGGCAAGACGCCGAAAAACTATCCGGCCAATGGCTACATTTCCAAGATTCCCAAGGACCCGTGGGGCAACGACTACGTCTACACGGCTCCTGGCCAGAAAGTGCCCTTTGAAATCATGAGCCTCGGCTCGGACGGCGCGGAAGGCGGAGAAGGCGAAGCCGCCGACATCTGGGGCGAAGATGTCCCCGAGCGGTAGGCGGGCCTCCGGCGGGTTTACCCTGCTGGAACTGCTCATCGTACTGGTCATCATGGGCGTGATGGTGGCTGTGGGGGCAGGCTCGCTGCCGACGGAGCGCAACCCGCTCCATGCCGGGGCCCAGACCCTCGTGACCGCAGCCGCCACCGCCCGCAGCCGCGCCCTGCTCCTCAACGCGCCGGTTGTGCTTGAGGTGGGGCAGGACACGCTGGAAATCCTGTCGCCAAACGGCGACAAGCCCCTCAAGGAAGCCTTCCCCAAGGGCATGTCCGCGGTTTCCGTCAACGGGCGCACCCTGCTCGGCAGCCCGCAGCGGCTGCTGTTTCATCCCCTCGGCGTGGTGCAGGAACACGTCGTACAGCTTCAATCCGGTCAGGACAGCCTTTCGGTCTATGTCCCGGCTACGGGAACAGCCCGCATTCTCGACGGGCAGCTTTCTCTGGAACAGATTCGCAAGGAGTTTTTATGATGTCGTTGATCGTCCCGCGCTCTGCGGAAGCCTTCCGTTTCGCTGCGGCAGCCCTGTGCGCCGTGTTCGTCCTCATGACGGCCTCCGGGTGCGCGCCCATGCGTAAACGGGAAGCCGCACCCGCCGCCCTTTCCATCCAGACGATGAACGAAGCCCTTGCCGCCTACCAGCAGGGCGACTGCCGGGAAAGCATCCGCCGTTTCAACGCCGAACTTCAGGTGCAGGAGCACCCTGTCCTGCTCAACGGGCTCGGCATGGCCTACCTGAGCTGCAACCAGCCCCAGAACGCCGTCCGCAGCTTCGAACGCGCGCTGACCATTGCTCCCGGCTCCGCCGCCCTGCACAGCAATGCGGGCACAGCCCTTTACGCGGCCCACGACTACCGGGGAGCGGAAAACCAGTTCAACACCGCCCTGCGGATCGATCCTTCCAATCCCGAAGCACTGGTCGGCAAGGCCGCCCTTCTGCTCGACAAGCAGCAGCCGGAAAAGGCCCTGCAACAGCTCTCGCAGGTCAGCGGAACCGACGCGGCCTCTCTTGAAGTGCTCTACAACAAGGCCATTGCCATGTATCAGATGGGCCTGACGAGAGACGCAGAAGCCTCGCTCGGAACCTATGTCCGGGAACGCCCTGAAGACGCAGACGCCCAGAACGCCCTTGGCGTGGTCATGTTGCGCTCGGGAAATTACGCCGGAGCCAAGGCGCACCTTGACCGGGCCATTGCCCTGCGCCCCGATCAGGGGGACTACTATTACAACCGGGCCAACGTGCTCAAGGAACAGAAAGATTTCACCGGAGCCTCCGAAGACTACACCCGGGCCATCGCCTTCATGCCGGACATGGCAGCCGCATACCTCAACCGCGGAGACGTGCGCTTTCTGTTGCGGGAGACGGAAGCCGCCTGCCAGGACCTCAAGAAGGCCTGCGATCTCGGAGAATGCGACAGGCTGGAAAAGTATGAAAACGCAGGCCGCTGCCGGGACTTTTTTTAACCTCCGCTCATGATGGGGAAAGGTTCCCGGACGAGCCGGGCCTGCCAGCCCCGGGGAAAGCGGCGCGGTGCTCTCGGGATCGGTACGCTTCGCAGGCCTCACCTGAAGGCCGTGGCCTCTTGCGAGGCCGCCCGCTGCCGCGCCCTCCGGCCCGGTGGGGGGATTGGGCTGGCTGGCCTCATCAAGAGCTAAAGGGCATACGATGGAAAAGTTCGGCGCGGAGATCTGGCGGGACGTGCGGCTGGCCTTGAGCTGCGCGCGTTTTTTCCGGGCATGGCGGGATGTCCGGGTCTGGCTGGCGTTCCTGCTCGGAGGAATCGGCCTGCTTTTCCCTGCGCCAGACATGCCTCCGCTGTGGCGTGTGGCTTTTGCCTCGCTGACGGAAGAACTGGCCTACCGGACTCTGCTCCAGAGCCAGCTTGAACGGTGCATCCCCGGACGCTGGAACGATCTGACAGGGGGGATGGTGCTGGCCTCGCTCCTGTTTGCGCTTTCGCATCTGGCAACGCAGCCGCCCCTGATGGCGATGCTGACCTTTTTTCCTGCGCTCGTTTTCGGGGTACTCTGGACGCGGCACGGCTCGCTATGGCTCTGCGCCGCCATCCATTTTTGGTACAATCTGCTCTTTTTCCTTTAAAACGTCATATCATGAACAGCTCGACCCCATTCTCGCCAAGAAGCTCTTCCCACTGGGAGGCAAGCGGGCCGTTCGTGAATACGGCGTTGATGTCGGAGAGGTGGGCAACGCGGACCATAGCAGGGCGGCCGAACTTGGAACGATCGGTAACAAGGAAGACCCGGCGTGAGCATTCGATGATGGTTCGGGCCACGGCGACCTCCCGGTAATCGTAATCGAGAAGGTTGCCTTCCTCGTCTATGCCGGAAATGCCCACAATGCCGTAATCTACCCGAAATTCACGGATAAAACGCTCTGCGCTAGCCCCGACGATGCCGTTGTCGCGGTGCCGGACCGTGCCGCAGGCGACCACGACATCAAAGGAAGGGTTGCGGGCGCAGATCGACGCCACGTTGAGGCTGTTGGTCACAACGCGCAAATTCTTGTGCTCGAGCAGGGCACGGGCGGCCTCTTCGGTCGTCGTGCCGATGTTGATGCATACGGACACGCCATCCGGGATGTGCGACGCCAGCAATGCCCCGATGCGCCGTTTTTCCTCTTGGCAGATGCCCTTGCGCTCATCATAAATGATGTTTTCGGAACCTGAAACCATCCCCGCCCCGCCGTGAAAACGCTGGACCTTCCCCTCTTCCGCCAGCGCGTTGATGTCCTTGCGGACCGTCTGCGGCGTAACTTCAAAATGGCGGGCCAGTTCGTCAATGGTCGCGTAGCCCCTGGCCGAAAGGAATTCCTGCAGGGCCTGATGGCGCGCGGATGTCTTGCTCATGGAGTCCTCCCTATGCTTTGAGGCTTTTATCCTGTTTTTCCTCTTGCTTCAACAGGAAGAACGCCGAAAGCGTCCCGGCTGGACAGCAGGCCCGACTCTCCGTATGGTATCCGGCTTTCGACACCGTTTTTTTCTGGAAGACTGCCATGCTCAACAAAAAATGTTTTGTTCTGGATCTCGACGGGACGGTTTACCTCGGCGATATCCCGATTCAGGAATCCGTGGATTTCATCATCCGGCACTGGAACGACATCGATTTCCAATTCCTCAGCAACAACACCTCCAAGTCGCCCGCAACCTACGTCAGCAAGCTGACGAAGATGGGAATCCCCGCAACGCTTGATCGCATCCTGTCGCCGGTGACACCCCTCGTCGCCCACCTTCGCAAGCACGCCATCCATACCGTCTATCCTGTGGGAAACCATGATTTCGTGGCCTGCCTGCGCGAACGCATGCCGGAACTGACCGTGCTTGATTACAGCACCTCCGAAGGCGCGCAAGCCGTCGTGCTGGCCTATGATACGGAACTTACCTACGAAAAGCTGACCCATGCGGCCCTGTTGCTGCAAGATCCCGACGTGGCTTACCTTGCCACCCATCCGGATCTCGTCTGCCCGTCCCCCAAAGGCCCCCTGCCGGATGCGGGAAGCTTCATGGCCCTTTTCGAAACCGCCACGGGACGCCGCCCCCAGCATATTTTCGGCAAGCCCGATCCCGCCGTGCTCGGCACGCTGCTCACGGCCTACCGCCGCGAGGAGATGGTCATGGTGGGCGACCGCCTGAGCACGGATAAAAAGCTGGCCGAAAACGCGGGGATTGATTTTATCCTTGTCCTCAGCGGCGAGGCCGGGGCCAGCGATCTGCCCGGACTGGAACGCCAGCCCACGCTGGTTCTGGAAACCCTCGGCAGGCTCGACGGCTGATTTTCCCAAGACAGAACAGAGAAAGGCCGCTCCCGCATGACGGGGAACGGCCTTTTCATACTGCCTTCGGACGAGGGGGTTAGGCTTGCGCTGCCGCATCGCGCTCGGCGGCGCGTGCGCTGTTCAGGGCCTGCTGCAGGCGGGCTTCGTCCTCATGGGACAGGGAGGACTGGATGATCGTCCCGCCCGTGCCGCGCAGGGCGTCGAGCACCTTGTCGGTCAGTTCGGAATCAACCAGCACGAACAGGGCGGACGTGCCGGGAGTCAGCTTTTCGGCAAGCTGCTTCATGAAATTGTCATCAATGCCCACATCGCTCAAGGCTCCGGCAACCGCTCCGGCTCCCGCGCCCACAACAAGCCCGAGCAGCGGATTCATGAAGATCAGGCCGATGAGCACACCCCAAAAACCGCCGCCCACGGCTCCGCTGGCGGTCAGGTTGTACATCTGATGGAGCTTGACCTTGCCGTTCTGCTTCTTTTCGACCACAACGGCATCTTCAATGGAGACGAGGTAGGACTTCTGCATTTTCAGAAAGGCCAACCGGACCTCTTCTGCCTTGAATTCACTGTCATACGTTACAACGATCAGCTTACGCATGGCGAACCTCCAGATTCGTTTTTGCCTGAATGCAGGGTACGCCGGAACCGGAAAAGCTCTATTATAGATCCTCTTAGAGGCATGAGCTTTTCCGGGAAAGGGAAGTGCGGGAAGGGAAAAAGGAGGTTGCGCGGGGCCGAATCCGTTCCTGTGGCGTATTCCGCCCGAATCGGCTATGAAGGCACGGGGCAGTTGTCACCCCGGCATTTCTCCCGCAAAAACCATGTACATGTGAAACAACAGGGGCGGAAGCAAGCCGCCCGATCGGAAAAGCACCATGCCAGAACACGCCGAAAAACGACTTTTGACTCCTGAGGAGGCCGTCCGCGCCGCCTGCATCCTTTTTGAACTCAACACCGGCGAACAGGATCTGCTGGATATGGCCGGACGTGCCGGAATCCCCTGTGCCGAGGAAGCCGAACGCAAGGCCCTTGTCCGCGAGTGGTACGGTTTCGTCCATGCTTCCGTGGTCTACGGCCTGATGGCACAGGCCTCCAATCAGGTCATGGCCGAATACCTGCGCTGCACCCGGACACTCCTTGCCCAGACCGCAGGCTACACCCCGGAACAGATCGAATCGTTCATCGACGAGACTTTCTCCGGGTACATCCGGCTGATGGCCCAAAACCAGCAGAAAGAATGCCCCGCGCTCTTCTTCCGGCGTCTTGTGGGCGAAGGATCGCTGGAAAAGCTCCCCAAAGAGCGGGTAGCCTTCCTTTCCGGGATGATGGCCATCACCATCTGTGCCATTCTCGACAAGCTCGGGCAATACGAATTTCTTGTAGAGTAGCCGGGCGGACTCCCGCCGGACTGGATATGCGACAAAACGCGTACCCCTGCGGGCTGCGCGTTTTGTCAGTCTTTCATAGCCATCCGGAAATCCATTCCTGCAAAAGGGTTTGCCCATACACCCGGGCCTGCGCGCCTACGCGGTGGGCCTCCTGCCTCAACCGGCGGGGGTCCACGGCGGAGTGTCCCAGTTCACAGGCATGTCCGACCAGCCAACGCTCGAAATGCTCGGTATCGACTTCGGGGTGGAACTGGAGCGCAAGGATGCGGCTACCGAGGCGAAAGGCCTGATGCGGCGTCATGGGCGTGGAAGCCAGCAGCTCGGCACCTTCCGGCAGATCGAAGGTATCCCCGTGCCAGTGGAGTACCGGGCGGTATCCTTCAAGCACATGCAGCGGGGAGTGCCGCCCCGCTTCCGTCAGCTCGATTCCGCTCCAGCCGATTTCCTTGCCCCGTCCCGGGTACACCCGAGCCTTGAGCACCGCCGCGATGAGCTGCGCCCCCAGACAGATCCCAAGCAGAGGCCTGTCGGCCTCCAGCCGCTTTTTGACCAGTTCCTTTTCCACCTTCAGGAAGGGATAGAGCACCTGATCGTAGACGCCAACAGGCCCGCCAAGCACCACGGCGAGTTCGGCGGCGAGCCACGCTTCTTCCGCAGGCGGCTCCTCCACCGGAAAGTACCGGATGGCAAAACCCATTTCCTCCAGCACAGGCGCAAACGTACCCAGATCCTCAAAGGCGACATGCTGCATCACCAGACACTGCTTCATACGGCTTCCTCCTGCGCTGCGGGCCCTTTTCCCTGGACCACACAGGCTTGTTCCCTGGAAGTCTAGAGACTTTGCTTTTTTTGGCAAGCCTCATGAACCCCCCTTTCCGCCTTGGGGCTGGTTTTCCGGGCCGCTTTTTCCTATGCTGCCCAGGCAGGACAGTCCCGGCCTGCTTGTAATCGTTCGAGAAACGAAAAGGAAAGCTTATGGCACGCATCCTGATCATGCACGGCGTCAATCTCAACATGTTCGGCAAGCGCGATCCCAGACATTATGGAACCGAAACGCTTGACGATATCAATACGAAACTATCACATCTTGCCGAAGAACTCGGCGTGGAAGCCGCCTTTTTCCAGTCCAACCACGAAGGGGCGTTTGTGGAGCGGATACAGCAGGCCCTTGCCGACGGAACGGACGGCATCGTGATCAACGCAGGGGCGTGGACGCACTACAGCTATGCCATCATGGACGCGCTGGCGATTCTGTCCATCCCCGTTGTGGAAGTGCACATGTCCAATGTGCATGCCCGCGAATCGTTCCGGCACGCTTCCGTGCTTTCATCGGTGAGCAAAGGGTCGATTGCCGGGTTCGGCAGCGACAGCTATCTGCTCGGCCTGCGGGCTGTGGCGGAGCTGGTGAAGAGAGTCCGGTAGGGAAAGGGAACACAGAGGCCACGCGGGAGCCTTCCCGCCGGGAGGGAGCCGCGGATCTTTGCGGGAACCCTATTGTTACCTGCTGTAAACAAAAAAAGATCCGTCGGCTGGCGGATCTTTTTCTGTTCGGGGAAGAGCGAGGGTTGCGGAACGCCCGGAACAGGTTGAGGGACGTTTCCGTAACACTCCTGAAAGGCTATCCGTTGCCGAGCTGCTGCTTCCACCAGTGAAGGCCCAGACACAACACGGCGGCGGTTTCCCAGCGCAGCACACGCTCACCAAGCGTTGCGGGCAAAAAGCCTGCCTGAGACAGCTTCTCGACTTCCTGCGCGGTAAAGCCCCCTTCCGGGCCGACGACGCACAGGGTTTTTCCGGGCTGGCCCAGCGTGTCGGGAGTCAGCGACATCACCGACCTGTGCCCGCTTTCGACCAGCACATGCCGATGCTCGCAGCCAAGTTCCTCGGCAAGCGCGATAAGCTCGTCCACGCCTCCGGGCAGCGTCCGCAGATCGGGAAGCCAGGGGTTGCGGCATTGTTTCGCCCCGGCAACAAGCTGGCCGTGCCACGATTCCTTGATGTCCGGCGGGACGGGGAACTGGCTCCGATCAGCCTGCCACAGCCAGATGCCTCCGGCCTCGAACTCCACCGCCTTCTCCAGAATCCAGCCCCTGCGGGCGGCCTTTGTCCATCCGGCGGCCAGAATGACCCGGGAGGCAGGCTCGGGATAAGTCCAGTCCTCCAAAAATTCCAGCGAAACCGCCTTGGCGTTTTTCTTGTAGGGCAAAACGCGAAAACGCCCTTCACGCCCCCTGCCGTCCAGCACCCGGACTTCCTCGCCCTCGCGGATGCGAAGGACGCGGGTCAGGTGGTGGCTTTCCGAGGCATCCAGTTCATACGGCTCGTGCCACTGTTCGGGTTCCAGAAAAAAGGTGCGCGCATCGGACCAGTCCGGCGGCGCAGGCATATCGGTCAATGTCATGGGTTGTTCTTCCTTTGCAAAAAAACGTGAGGGACGCAGAGGCCGGACGCCCCCGCTCCAATCCCTGCCGGACAGCCCGCCGCGGACTTGCCGCTACTCGGAAACGGCTTTCTGGCGCGACTTGCGGACTGATTCAAATTCGTCTCGGAGGCTTACCAGACGGCGATAGTTCTTGCGGATCTCCACGCCATTCCGGGTCAGCTTGTCGTCCGGGCAATGAATGTACCGACGAAGCAGATAGCGGTTGTCAAGGATACTTTCAATGCAATGGAGCACGCTTTGTACCAGCGTATCGAAATAGTTCCCCAGCTCGAACTTGAGATCCCGGAGCAGCTCCACCGCCTCAACCAGCATCTGGTTGTAGGTCAGCCGTTCCCCCTTGTAGCTGCGGGCCGCGATATCTTCAAGATACCGGACGGTCCGCGCCTGCCGGATGTACGCATACTTGCCCATCACTTCCTGATGAAGCTCATGCATCAGGCCAAAGGCTTCCTGATTGGCCGGATCCCTGAGGTAGGCATCCAGCACCTTTGTGGTATTGTTGTAAAACTCGTCGCTGTACCCGATGATGCGCCGCTGGTTCTTTGACAGCCACGCAAAAAGGAACTTGAGCCGCTTCTCGTCCGTATCCGTATTTTCCACCAGCTCGTTGCGCTTGTAGACGACCCGGCCCACAAATTCGCCCCGCACGATGTCGTTCAGGCGCAGGATCATCGTGCTGGTGTCCTTCACGACATTGACGTCCATACCCTCGCCGGTAAGCGGATGGATCAGCTCCTGCGCCTCTACGGAGAGGGCGCGATCCTGACGCACGTTGTCGGCATTGAAGCGGTGCTGCTTGTAGGCGATGCGGATGATCACCACCCGCTTTTCGGCATCTACAAAAAAACCTTTCTCTTCACAGAGATGAATCAGATCTTTCTGTTCAGGGTCAAGCCGCACGAGAGCGATTTTCTCCACCCTAGGGTAGGGCCTGTTCTCGCCGTTGTTCCAGATGGTCGTGATTGTGCGGTCGGACTGCCCGAGAACCCGGATGAGGAACCGCTCCCCCAGCTTGTGCAGACGCCGCGAGAACAACGCCGCCGAAGTCCGGCGTTCCGACGAAATGGGGAACCCGTACAGCTCCATCAGAAACTGGCAGGTAAAGGTGCGGTTGCGCTCGTACATCTCGTTGTCGCCCAGCTTGAACTTGCCGATACGCATCCCGAACCGCTTGATTTCCCCGTCCATGTCGGACGGGAACGAAGCGAAAAGCCCCGCCAGATGATAGTGCCCGTAAAGGTCCGTCGCAAAGACATGCGCCCGGTCCATCGCCAGAAGATAGGGCATCAGGGAGGGGTAGTAGTCCAGCACGGCGGTATCCACGCGGCGGAACTGTTCGCGGAAGGGATCTTGCAGCTTCTTGGGCAGGCGGCTCAGAAAAATCTGGACGTTGCGGGCAATGACGTGGGATTCCAGCGGGCAGGAGGCCCCTTCCGCCGCGTTCACCGCGCTGAAGACGGGATGCAGGATGTCGTACTGGAAAATTTCGTTGAAACTTTCCAGAGGACGCCCAAACGCCACCATGGAAAATCCGGGAAGCCCCTTGTACTCCCAGAGTTCCGATTCGAAGGACGGCAGGAGATCGCGCGCATCCACCAGAGGATACTGCTCTGTTTCGCACCACGGCTTGAGAAGGCAGAACTTGATGTGTACGGCATCCAGAAAGTGCTTGAGCGTCTCCATATCGCTGATTTCGATGATATCGGAAAAGGAGTCGGCGGCAGACCAGGAAAAGTCTCCAAGGGTAAAGGCTTCTTTCCATGAAAACGACATGATGGGACTCTCTTTCCGGCTTTCGGAGAAACACCTTCCGTGGTGTCCCCGGCTCTCTCTATGCACTCAGCATTTTACAGGTTTCTCTGTAGCAAAACAGGAAGAAAAACGCCACCCCTGATTGGAAAAAGTCCGGCTATCCCTCCACGGGCCAGCCGGCCCTTCCGCCGCAGAAAAGCCCGCTCCGCCCCTTGGCATGGCGGGCAAAGATGAGGTACATAAGGAAATTCGCGACGCTGTATCTGCATCCTTGCCGTCCGCCGCGGACGCAGCCCCTTGGCTGCCTTCCTCCGAACACCTTGCTCTCAGGCTATTGAGAATACGGAGCAGTCATGAACATCATCAGCAGTCAGATGAGTTCCTCCATCGAAAACGGTTCCTGGATCCGCCGCATGTTTGAAGCGGGTATCCAGCTCAAGCAGAAATACGGCAACGATGCCGTGTGCGACTTCAGCCTCGGAAACCCGGATCTTGCGCCCCCGCCCGCCGTGGGCAAGGCCCTGGCCGCCTTCGCCGCGCATGTGGGCGAGCCTTTCAGCCTCGGCTACATGCCGAACGCCGGTTTCGGCTGGGCACGCGAAAAGCTTGCCGCGCACATTTCCACGGAGCAAGGCGTTGAAATCGCCGGCGAGGACGTCATCCTGACCTGCGGGGCCGCCGGCGCGCTCAACGTCATTTTCAAGACGGTTCTGGAACCCGGTGACGAAGTGCTGACCGTTACACCCTATTTTGTGGAGTACGGCGCGTATGTGGGCAATCATGGCGGAACGTTCAAAAAGGTTCCCACCCTGCCCGATACCTTCGGACTGGATCTGCCCGCCATTGAAGCGGCGATCACCCCGAAAACCCGCGCCATGATCATCAACTCGCCCCACAACCCCACCGGCACCATCTACACCCGCAGCGAGCTGGAAGGCCTGGTCGCCATCCTGAAAAAGGCCTCCGAACGCAACGGGCGGCCCCTCTACCTCATCGCGGACGAGCCATACCGCTTCCTCGCCTTCGACGGCGCGGAAGTCCCCAGCCTGCTCCCCATGTACCCCTATGCGATCCTCGCAAGCTCCTTCTCCAAGAACATGTGCCTTGCCGGAGAACGCCTCGGCTACATCGCCCTTTCCCCTCTCTTTGCCGAACGCGGACAGCTCATGGCCGGGCTGACCCTCGCCAACCGCATCCTTGGGTTCGTCAATCCCCCCGTCGTGGGGCAGCACATCATGGCTGGTGCCCTCGGCTCTCAGGTTGATGTCAATATCTACGCAAAACGCCGTGAAATGATGGGCAATATTCTTACCGATGCCGGGTATGAATTCCAGATGCCGCGCGGCGCGTTCTACTTTTTCCCGAAGGCTCCCGGCGGAGACGACGTGGCCTTCGTGAACCGCCTGCTTGAGGAACGCATCCTCGCCGTTCCCGGTTCGGGCTTCGGCGGCCCCGGACACTTCCGCCTCGCCTTCTGCGTGGAAGACGAGGTCATCGCCCGCTCCGCCGAAGGCTTCAAAAAGGCCAGAGGATGATTCCGATGCGTTGCGGCACACGGACAGCCCATGCCGCAACGCATCGAAAGACCTTCTCTCTGCCCCTGTCTCGGCCTTGACAGAAGCCGATCAACCGTGTAAGGAGTCCCGTTCACGAGGTTATCATGGCTGAACTACGGATTGCATTGAACAACATCGCCCCCGAAGGCAAGACGTTTATCCTTGATGATCCGGCCATCTGGTCGGTTCCCATGAAGGAATGCGGCATGGACTGCCGCGTCGTCCAGCCGCTGGTGGGCACAGTCACGCTTCTCCCCCAGGAAGACGGCTGCCTTGTGCGCGGAAACCTGAAGGGCGAAGTCGTCGTTCCCTGTAACCGTTGCACCGAAGACGCAAACCTGCTGATTGACAGCAGTTTCGACAGCTTCGAGCCGTTTCCCGAAGAAGACGAACAGGACCTTCCCGGCAGCAAGGAAAAAGCGTTCGATAACGAAGCCGACGAGCTTGTCGTCAGGCTGATCGACGGTGCGCCGGAAATCAATCTGGGCGGACTGCTCTGGGAAGAATTTGTGCTTGCCCTTCCCGTGCGGCCCCTGTGCCGCCCCGACTGCAAGGGCTTGTGCCCCGATTGCGGGAAAAACCTCAATGAAGGGCCCTGCTCCTGCGTGCGGGACGAAGGCGATCCGCGCCTTGCGGCCCTCCGGGGTTTGAAAGTCAAAAAGAACTAGATTTTGCCGCCGCCCTTGTGTCCATGCCCGGATTGGGCTATTCCCCTTCGGAGACATGAAACCGGCGACAGAGCCAAAAACTCGGCACCATGCCGAATCCTAAGGAGTGCCGTCATGGCCGTACAGCAGAATAAGAAATCCCATTCCAAGAAGGGTATGCGCCGGTCCCACGATCGCGTGGCCACCCCCACTGTCGTTTACTGCACCTGCGGAGCCCCCACGGTTCCCCATGCCGCCTGCCCCAGCTGCGGCACCTACCGCGGTCGCCAGGTCGTCGAACAGAAGACCGCCGATGAGCAGCAATAAGACCATTATCGCCGTCGACGCCATGGGAGGCGATCTCGGTCCCTCCGTGGTCGTTCCCGGAGCGATTGAGGCCGCCCGCCAGACCGGAGCCAAGATTCTCCTTGTCGGAAACGAGGCTGTCCTTGACGGCGAACTGTCCAGGATTGCCCCCAGCGGGGTGGATCTGGAAATCGTCCATGCCCCCGAAGTCGCGGGCATGGACGAAAAGCCTTCGGATATCCTGCGCCGCAAGAAAAACGCCTCCATTCAGGTGGCGTGCCGTCTTGTGCGCGACGGAGCCGCCCACGGCGTCGTCAGCGCGGGGCATTCCGGCGCATCCGTTGCCTGCGGGATGTTCATCATGGGGCGTATCCCCGGCGTGGAACGTCCCGCCCTGGCTTCCCTCCTTCCCACGGAAAAAGATCCCATCGTCCTGCTGGACGTGGGGGCCACCGTCGACTGCAAGCCCTACAACATCTTCCAGTTCGGCCTCATGGGCAACGCCTTTGCCCGCGACATGCTCAACAAGGAAGCTCCCCGCGTCGGGCTGCTCAGCATCGGCGAGGAGGAAGGCAAGGGCAACAGCCAGGTGAAGGAGGCCTATGAGCTGTTCAAGCTGGCTCAGAACCTCAATTTTACCGGAAACATCGAGGGCCGTGACCTGTTTACGGGAGATGTTGACGTTGCCGTGTGTGACGGTTTTGTCGGCAATGTGGCACTGAAGCTCAGCGAGGGGCTGGGCATGTCCCTGAGCCGTGTGCTCAAGCGTGAACTGCTCAATTCCGGCTTTCTGCCCAAACTGGGCAGCCTGCTCGCCAAGGCCGCCTTCCGCCGCTTTGCCAAGGTCGTGGACTACGCCGAATACGGCGGTGCGCCCCTGCTCGGCCTTCAGAACATCTCCATCGTCTGCCACGGACGTTCCAACGCCAAGGCTATCTGCAACGCAACCCGCATGGCGACCCTGTTCGTCGAGAAAGAGACCAACCGGCGTCTGATGGAAGCCATCTGCGCCAATGAGGAACTCACCCGTTACGGGCGTTCCTGTTAGCACTTCCCTCCAAACGCACGGACACCGCATGACAGCAATCCAGATTCAGGGCTTGGGAACCTATGTTCCCCAAAAGCGGCTCACGAACGTAGACCTGATGTCGTTGGTCGACACCAACGACGAATGGATCGTCACCAGAACCGGAATCAAGGCCCGCCACATGCTGGCCGAGAACGAACACGGTTCCGACGCAGGTCGGGAGGCCGCTCTCAAGGCCCTTGAAGATGCCGGAATTGCTCCCGAATCCATTACGCATGTGCTTGTGGCCACCTGCACCCCGGATTATCTCTGCCCCAGCACGGCCTGCATCATCAGCGGGCAAATCGGTTCCCACGGCGCGATGGCGATGGATATCAACGCGGCCTGCTCCGGCTTTGTGTATGGGCTGGACATGGCGCGCGGCATCCTTGCGGGCAATCCCCGCGCCAAGGTGTTGTTCATCGGTACCGAAGCCTTTTCCCGTCGCCTGAACTGGAATGACCGGACGACGTGCATTCTCTTCGGAGACGGCGCGGCAGCGGTCGTTCTTTCGTCCGGGGAAGCGGAAAAGCCCAAAACCTGCCTGCCTTCGGCGGCAAGGCTCAAAGACGTGCTGTGCGGCGCGGACGGACGGCAGTATCCCCTGCTTACTGTCGGCGGCGGCACCTTGCGCAGCTACCAGCCGGGTGCCTCCGTGCAGGATGATTTCTTTCTTCAGATGCAGGGCCGGGAAGTCTTCAAGCTCGCCGTCCGCAGCCTCTCCGCCGTATGCACCGAAATACTGGAACGCAACGGCCTGACGCTCGACGACATCGATCTCTTTATCCCGCACCAAGCCAATCTGCGTATCATCGAAGCTGTCGGCGACCGCCTCAAGCTTGCGGGCGAAAAGGTCTTCGTCAATCTGGACGAATACGGCAACACCTCCGCCGCATCCATCCCGTTGGCTATCGGAGACGCCTGCGTCCAGAAGCGCATCCGCCCCGGCTCCCGCGTTCTCCTGAGCGCATTCGGGGGCGGTTTCACATGGGGTGCCGCGTTGCTGGAATTCTAGCGTTTCCGTTCCCTGCGGCACAGGCCGCAGCGTATTGAATTCCGATTTCTTTTGGGCTACAAACAGCTGACTGCAACCATAAGGTGAATACATGAGCGAACTCATTTCCACCGCCCTCGTTACCGGCGGCTCCAGAGGCATCGGCAAGGCCATCGCGGAAACGCTGGCGAAGGCCGGTCATCAGGTGTACCTCACCTATGTAAGCAAGGCCGACGAAGCTGAAGCCGTCGCCAGGGGCATTGAAGCCGCTGGCGGCAAGGCCCGCGCATTCCGTCTCGACGTTTCCGACGCCGAGGCCGTTACGGAATTCTTCAAGGAAGAAATCAAGGACAAGGTCGAACTCAGCGTGCTGGTCAACAACGCAGGCATCACCAAGGACGGCCTGATCCTGCGGATGAAGGACGAGGACTTTGACCGCGTTATTCAGACGAATCTGCGCGGGGCCTTCATCTGCGTTCGTGAAGCAGCCAAGATCATGAGCCGCCAGCGTCACGGGCGGATCATCAATATCAGCTCTGTTGTCGGACAGATGGGCAATGCCGGGCAGATCAACTATGCCTCTGCCAAGGCCGGGCTTATCGGACTGACCAAATCAGCGGCCAAGGAATTGGCTGGCCGCAACATCACGGTAAACGCCATCGCTCCCGGTTTCATTGAAACCGATATGACCGCTGGCCTTCCCGATGATGTCCGCGCCGCCTATGTTGAAGCTATCCCACTGAAACGTTTGGGGTCAGCGCAGGACATCGCCGATGCCGCAGCTTTTCTGGCTTCGCCGGGAGCCGGATACATTACAGGACAGGTCCTCGCCGTCAACGGCGGAATGTACTGTTAGGTCTCCGCGCCGTTTTTGCGGCGTGAACCGGCGGATTCCGCCTTTCGCGGAAGCGTCGACACTTGGAACGGGGCCTTTGCGCCCTTATTGCAACAGCAAAGAAACAAACCGGGAGGATTCCCCATGTCCGTTGAAGAACAGGTCAAAAAGATCATTATGGAACAGCTTGGCGTGACCGCCGAAGAAGTGAAGCCCGAAGCCTCTTTCGTTGAAGACCTCGGCGCCGACTCCCTCGACCTCACCGAGCTTATCATGGCCATGGAAGAAGCCTTCGACGTGGAAATCGCCGATGACGACGCCCAGAAGATCCTGAAGGTCAAAGACGCTATCGCTTACGTGCAGAACCACACGAACTAAGCCTCGCTTTTTTCCGATCACGGGAACGAGGACGGAAGCCTTTGCCGTTTGGCGATGCTGTTTCGTTCCCCGTTGCACAGTGCATCCTACCGGGCGTCTTGTGACTGGATCATGAGACGCTCGACCACTTTTTGCTTCATGAGGGAAGTATGAGCCGCAAACGCGTTGTTGTGACTGGCCTCTCCGCGCTGACTCCGCTGGGTGGCAACGTCTCCGAAAGCTGGGACAATCTTCTGGCGGGAAAATCTGGCATCGGGCCTATCACCCTGTTTGACGCCACCGGTTTCGATTCCCGTATTGCCGGCGAAGTCAAGGGATTCAACCCTGAAGACTACGACCTTCCCGCCAAGCAGGCCCGCCGCATGGACCGCTTTGTCCAGTTTGCCGTGGCCGCCGGCAACATGCTCGTAAAACATGCGGGACTTGCCATCAATGACGAAAACGCCGAACGGGTAAGCGTTATCCTCGGCGTGGGGATGGGTGGACTGGGCACCATTGAAGTGTTCCATTCCCGCCTTGTCGATGCTGGCCCCAACAAGGTTTCCCCCTTCATGATCCCCATGCTGATTTCCAACATGGCCCCGGGCCAGGTTGCCATCGCCACGGGCGCGAAGGGCGCGAACATGGTCCTGACCAGCGCGTGCGCCTCGGGCACCCACGCCATCGGCTCCGCCTACACTGAAATCGTCATGGGACATTGCGACGCCTGCATCACCGGCGGCGTGGAAGCCACGGTAACCGCCATGGGCGTTTCCGGGTTTACCGCCCTCAAGGCTCTCTCCACCTCCCACAATGACGAGCCTGAAAAGGCCTCCCGGCCTTTCGACAAGGATCGCGACGGCTTTGTCATGGGCGAAGGTGCCGGTTTCCTCATGCTCGAAAGCCTTGAGCATGCACAGGCCCGCGGCGCAACCATCTATGCCGAAATCGTGGGTGCGGGCGCATCCGACGACGCCCACCACATGACCGCCCCGCGTGAAGACGCCGAAGGCATGATCTCCTGCATGCGCCGCGCCATTGAAGACGCTGGACTCAGCCCTGAAGCGATTGATCACATCAACGCACACGGCACCTCCACGCACCTGAACGACCTGTGCGAAACCCGCGCCATCAAAAAGGTATTCGGAGACCACGCCGCGAAGATCGCCGTTGCCTCAACCAAGTCCCAGACGGGTCACCTGCTTGGAGCCGCCGGTGGTGTGGAAGCGGTGTTCTCCGTGCTTGCCCTGCACACCGGGTATGTTCCGGGCACGATCAACTATACGACGCCCGATCCCGAGTGCGATCTCAACTACATGCCCAATGGCCCGCAGAAGCTTGATCCGCAGTATGTGCTCTCCAACTCCTTCGGGTTCGGCGGAACCAACGGCAGCGTTCTGTTCAAGAAGTTTACGGCGTAGCTTTTCCCGCCGAACAAACAATGCGTCAGCATTAAACATCGGAGCGTCCAATGGACCACATTCTTCTTGAAGATCCTGAACTCGCACGCGCTTTCCTGCTTGAAAGCGACCGGCAGATGAGCAAGCTTGAACTTATCGCCTCGGAAAACTTCGTGTCTTCCGCAGTGCGGGAAGCTCAGGGCAGCGTATTCACCCACAAATACGCCGAAGGCTATCCGGGGAAACGCTACTACGGTGGCTGCGAATTTGTCGACATCGCCGAAAACCTCGCCATCGACCGCGCCAGGCAGCTCTTCGGTTGCGACTATGTCAACGTGCAGCCCCATTCCGGCAGCCAGGCCAACATGGCGACCTTCTTCGCGCTGGCAAAGCCCGGAGACACCATTCTCGGCATGAACCTGTCGCATGGCGGCCACCTGACGCACGGCAGCCCGGTCAACTTCTCCGGCCGCCTGTTCAACGTCGTTTCCTATGGCGTGGACAAGGAAACCTGCCTCATCGACTACGAGGAAGTGCGCCGTCTGGCTCACGAACACCGCCCCACCGTGATCGTGGCGGGTGCAAGCGCCTATCCCCGTACCATCGATTTCGCCAAGTTCCGCGCCATTGCCGATGAAGTGGACGCCAAGCTCTTCGTGGACATGGCCCACATCGCCGGCCTTGTCGCTGCGGGCCTGCATCCCTCGCCCATCGGCCACGCGCACGTTACCACGACCACGACCCACAAGACGCTGCGCGGCCCTCGCGGCGGCATGATCCTGTCTGACGAATCCCTCGGCAAAACCCTGAACAGCCAGATTTTCCCCGGCATTCAGGGCGGCCCGCTGATGCATGTGGTGGCGGCAAAGGCCGTGGCCTTCGGCGAGGCCCTGCGCCCCCGCTTCAAGGACTATCAGGCGCAAGTGCTCAAAAACGCCATGACCCTCGCCGAAGAACTGAAGTCCGCCAAGTTCAACCTTGTATCCGGGGGCACCGACAACCACCTGCTGCTCCTTGATCTGACCAACAAGGACATCACCGGCAAGGACGCTGAACACGCCCTTGACGCGGCGGGCATCACCGCGAACAAGAACACCATTCCGTTCGAAACCCGCTCTCCGTTCGTGACTTCCGGCGTCCGTATCGGTACGCCCGCCCTCACGACCCGCGGCCTCCGCGAACAGGATATGGTCAAGGTCGCGGAATGGATCGACGCCGCCGTCTCCAACGCTGGAAACGAAACCCGGCTTGCGGAAATCAGCAAGGACGTGGCGGCATTCGCCCGCCAGTTCCCGCTGTTTGCCTGGTAACAATCCCCGGGCCGCAGCCCGGAACTGCCGGGGGGAAACCATTCCTCCCGGCCCCTCGGCAACGGCTGCCCGCCGTTTCCGGGGAATATTCCCTGCTTCCTTACCCCTTCAACCGGCACCGCCGCTTGAAGGCCGACAGACGCCCCTGCCTGCGGCGTCTCCGTTTTCGCCGGGGTCCGGGGGGCGGCTCGCCCCCCGGCGGGGTCAAGGGGCGGCAAGCCCCTTTCCCCCACCTCTCCCCTTTACTCAAGGATACCGCCATGTCCCGCGTCGCCTGGCCCGACTACTTCATGAATATTGCCCATCTCGTAGCGGAGCGTTCCACCTGCCTGCGCCGCCGGGTCGGGGCCGTCGCCGTCAAGGACAAACGCATCCTTGCCACCGGCTATAACGGTGCGCCGTCCAAGGTTTCCCACTGCCTTGACATCGGATGCCTGCGTGAGCAGCTCGGTGTCCCTTCCGGGCAGCGTCATGAAATCTGTCGCGGACTCCATGCCGAACAGAACGTCATCATTCAGGCTGCGGTGCACGGCATCTCGCTGGCTGGGGCAGAAGTCTACTGCACGCACCAGCCATGTCTCATCTGCTCGAAAATGCTCATCAACTGCGGCATAACCAAAATATGGTACGCTTCTGGCTATCCCGATGAGCTGGCCAACCAGGTTCTTTCCGAAGCAGGCATCCATCTGGAACGGCTTCCCTTGCGCCCCGATTCCGAGGCCACACCGCCGCAATCAGGAGTCCGCGAATGAGCCACCCCTTTGATCCGCACATGCGTGAAGCGGCCGCTTTGGCGGAACGCGGACGCTGGACGGCGGCCCCCAACCCCACGGTAGGCGCAGTGCTTGTCCAGGATGGGCGGATCGTCGCCCGCGGATGGCACACCGCCTATGGAAAAAGCCATGCCGAAGTCGAATGTCTCAAGGACGCGGCCTCTCGCGGCGTGGACCCTTCCGCCTGCACGCTCGTCGTCACGCTGGAGCCGTGCAACCATCAGGGGCAGACGCCGCCCTGCACAGAGGCCATCCTTGCGGCGGGAATCCGGCACGTCGTCATCGGCCTGCGCGATCCCAACCCCAAGGCGGCTGGCGGCATGGAACGCCTTGCCGCGGCAGGCGTCCGCGTCGAGTCCGGCATCTGTGAAGAACTGTGCCGGGATCTCGTTGCCGATTTTCTCATCTGGCAAACCACACAGCGGCCTTACGTCATCCTCAAGCTCGCCATGACCCTGGACGGGCGCATTGCCACCCGCACGGGGCGTTCCCGCTGGATTACCAGCGAAGCCTCCCGCCAGCGGGTCCACCAGATGCGGGCCGCCGTCGGACGTGCGGGGGGGGCCGTCTTTGTCGGAGGCAACACCCTCCATGCCGACAACCCGCTCCTGACCGCCCGGCTGCAAGAGCCGGTGGAACGCCAGCCGCTTGCCGTGTCCATTTCATCGCGCGTGCCCTCGCCGGAGGCTCTCGCGCTGTTCCGGGAACGCCCTGCCGAAACCATCCTATTCACGACCGCCTCGGGAGCCGCAACGCCCCGTGCCGCGCAGCTCAGGGAACGCGGCGTGCGGGTCATCGGACTCGATCGTTGGAAAAGCGGAGAGGATCTCGTACAGATTCTCGAATACCTGCGGCAGAATGCCGGATGCCCCTATGTGCTGTGCGAGGGCGGCGGCAAGCTCGGCCTCTCTCTGCTCGAAGCCGGGCTTGTCGATGAATTCCACGTCCATATCGCTCCAAAGGTTCTGGGAGACAGCGACGCCCGCCCGCTGTTCGACGGACGCTCTCCCCTTGAGCTTGACGAAGCCCTGTCCCTGCGTCTGGTCCACATGGAACCATGCGGCGGAGACGGACACCTTATTTTCAGGCCGGTGCGGATATGTTCACAGGATTGATCAACGGACAGGGCAGCGTGCTCGGGATGGAGCCGCGGGGCGATGAAACCCGGCTCCGCATTCAGGCCCTTTACAATCTCGACAACATTATTCTGGGCGAGTCCATTGCCGTTAACGGAACCTGTCTTACAGTAGAGGCGTCCGGCCCAAGGCTTTTCTCGGCCTACGCTTCCGCCGAAACGGTGCGGAGCACGTCGCTCGGGAGCCTCAAGCCCGGCGCACGGGTCAACCTCGAGCGAGCGTTGGCGGTGGGCGACCGTCTGGGCGGACATATTGTCAGCGGACATGTCGATTGCGTGGCGGAAATCCTTCTTGTGCAGCAGCAAGGCGAGTCACGCCGCATCCGCGTCGGCTTTCCCGAGTCCTTCGGCTCCGAAGTCATCAGGAAGGGGTCCGTGGCTCTTGACGGCATCAGCCTGACAGTGAATGATTGCGGGCCGGACTTTCTGGAGGTCAACGTCATTCCCGAAACGTGGCGGGTCACGACGATAGCCCAGTGGGTCCCCGGTACGCGCATCAACATGGAAACGGACGTCATCGGCAAATACGTTCGCCGCATGCTTGCCCCTCATGTCGGAAGCACTGGCGAAGAACCGGAACGCGCCGGTGTTTCACTGGAATTTCTGCGCGAAAACGGCTTTTTCTGAAGATAAACGAATTTGAGGTTCCACATGGCTATCTGCACAGTTGAAGAGGCGGTAGAGGATATCCGCAAGGGCCGGATGATCATCCTCGTTGACGACGAGGACCGTGAAAACGAAGGCGACATCACCATCGCCGCCGAACACGTCACGCCCGAGGCCATCAATTTCATGGCGAAATATGCCCGAGGCCTCATCTGCCTCCCGCTCGGCCCCAGCCTTGTGGACAAGCTGGATCTGCCGCTCATGACCCAGCGCAACGGCTCGAAGTTCGGCACCAACTTCACGGTGTCCATCGAGGCCCGCACCGGCGTGACCACCGGCATTTCCGCCGCGGACCGCGCCCGTACCATTCTCGCCGCCGTGGATGACAAGGTCCGCCCCGAGGATCTGGTAACGCCAGGCCACGTCTTCCCGCTTCGCGCCCAGCCCGGCGGCGTGCTCACCCGCGCCGGACAGACGGAAGGCAGCGTGGACCTTGCGGTTCTCGCCGGACTGAAACCCGCTGCCGTTATCTGCGAAATCATGAAGGACGACGGCACGATGGCACGCATGCCCGACCTTGAGGTGTTTGCGGAAGAACACGGCCTCAAGATCGCTACCGTCCGTGACCTCATCCGCTACCATCTGAACCACGGACAGCTCGGCGTCCGCCGCGTTGCCGAAACGAAGCTCCCCTCCAAGTACGGCAACTTCACGATGATCGCCTATGAAAACGACATCAGCCAGGATACCCACGTCGCCATCGTCAAGGGCGACGTGACCGAAAAAGGCGGGGAAGATCCCGTGCTGGTGCGCGTGCACAGCGAGTGCCTGACCGGAGACGCCTTCGGCTCCCTGCGCTGCGACTGCGGCAACCAGCTCGCCGCCGCCCTCACCCGCATCGAGAAGGAAGGCCGGGGTGCGGTCATCTATATGCGGCAGGAAGGCCGGGGCATCGGCCTTGCCAACAAGCTCAAGGCCTACGCCTTGCAGGATCAGGGCTATGATACCGTGGAAGCCAACGAAAAGCTCGGCTTCAAGGCCGATCTCCGCGATTACGGCATCGGCGCGCAAATCCTGCTGGATCTCGGCATCCGCAAGCTCCGCATCATGACCAACAACCCGCGCAAAATCGTGGGGCTGGAAGGCTACGGCATTGAAATTGTGGGACGCGAACCCATTGAAGTGGGCTGCTGCGCCGTCAATGAAGACTATATGCGTACCAAGCAGGAAAAGATGGGGCACATGCTCCACGTTTCCGGCAACCGCAAGTAACCGCTCCGCCGTGTCCACGGATGCGGCGGCCATCACCATACAGACGAGGCTCTCATGAACCAGATCAAGACCATCGACGGACATCTTAACGCGGCGGATCTCAAGTTCGCCATTCTGGCTACCCGCTTCAACGACTTTATTGTAGACCGTCTCGTCGGCGGCGCGGTGGATTACCTCATCCGTCATGGCGGGTCCGAGGAGAACCTCACCATCGTTCACATCCCCGGCGCGTTTGAAATGCCGCTCGTCTGCAAAAAGCTGGCGGCTTCCGGCAAATACGACGGCATCGTCGCCGTGGGTGCGGTCATCCGCGGGGGAACGCCCCATTTTGATTTCGTGGCCACCGAAGCCACCAAGGGCCTTGCCCATGTCTCGCTCGAAAGCGGCGTTCCGGTCGGATTCGGCCTGTTGACCACCGACAACATCGAGCAGGCCATCGAACGCGCGGGAACCAAGGCTGGCAACAAGGGTGTTGAAGCGGCAGCCGCCATGCTCGAAACCGTTCGCGTGCTCCAGCAGCTGTAGCAAAAGACGCACAGGGTGAGCAGAGGGCTTTACGTTTTCTCCTCCCCCTCCCTCCCGCCAGACGCTTGAAAGGCGGAGAGGCTGCGCGACAGGTATTCCGTTGCGCATCGGCAAGACGACAAAAACGTATTCATCGCAGCCTGAAAGGACGCGATACCGGCCGCCTGCCCGGGGAACTTCCTTTCCCGGGCAGGCGCGGCGTCAGGCAAACCCTGAGGCCGCACGACCTTCCGGGGCATCCCCGGAAGTTCCTTTTTTCGGCATTTCACCCTATCCGCCATTCGCAAGAGGCACTTCATGTCCAAAAGCAGACCCCACGCCCGCCGTGCCGCGCGTTCCCGCGCGTTTCAGGTATTGTACAGCCTTCAGTTTTCCCCTTCCACCACGCTCGGGGATGTCCGCACCGCCTTTCTTGAAATGCCCGATCCCACGGATGCGGATATGGACGAAAACGCCGAAGTCCGCCAAGAAAAGCTCTATGGCTTTTCTTGGGAACTGGTCGAAGGCGTCTGGTCCAACGTCAAGAAGCTCGACGAGGTGATCGAACGCTTTTCCCAGAACTGGCGCGTCGACCGGCTCGGCAAAATCGAGCTGACCGTCCTTCGCCTTGCCATCTTTGAAATGCTGTACCGTGCGGATGTTCCGCCCAAGGTCGCCATCAACGAGGCTCTCGATCTCTCCACCCGCTTCGGCGACGCCAAGGCCAAGAGCTTCATCAACGGTATCCTTGATGCCGCGATCAAGGCTCAGGAAGCCGGCACGCTTCCAGTTGCGGGCAAGGCCAACGCCTGATAGATTGGGGCGGTTTGAGCAAGGACGGGCCGGAAACGGCCCTCGACCATACAGCAACAAGGATCAGTCATGAGCAAGCCCAACCGCTATGACCCGGCGGCCATCGAAACCAAATGGCAGGCCCGCTGGGAGCAGGAAAAGACCTATTCCTGTCACGTCGACAAGGATAAAAAGAAATACTATGTGCTTGAAATGTTCCCCTACCCCTCGGGGAATCTGCACATGGGCCATGTACGCAACTACTCCATCGGCGACGTCGTGGCGCGCTTCAAGCGCATGCAGGGCTTCAACGTCATGCATCCCATGGGCTGGGACGCCTTCGGCCTGCCCGCCGAAAACGCCGCCATCAAGCACAACATCCATCCCAGCGTCTGGACGCATGCCAATATCGACAACATGCGCTCCCAGCTGAAGCGGCTCGGCTACTCCTACGACTGGGACCGCGAAGTCGCCACCTGCGACGAGCCTTACTACCGCTGGGAACAGCTCTTTTTCCTCCGCTGGCTGGAAAAGGGCCTCGTCTACCGCAAGAAGGCCGCCCAGAACTGGTGTTCCCACTGCAACACCGTCCTTGCCAACGAGCAGGTCGTTGACGGCCTGTGCTGGCGTTGCGACACCCCGGTAGTCCAGAAGGAACTCACCCAGTGGTTCCTCAAGATCACCGACTATGCCGACGAACTGCTCGCCGACCTCTCCAAGCTCGAAGGCGGCTGGCCGGATCGCGTGATCAGCATGCAGCGCAACTGGATCGGCAAATCCGTGGGTGCGGAAATCATGTTCCCGCTGGAATCCGGCGAGGGCGACATCAAGGTTTTCACCACCCGCCCCGACACCGTTTTCGGCGTGACCTTCATGACGCTGGCCCCCGAACACCCGCTCGTGGAGTCGCTCATCAGCGGCAAGCCCAACGAAGCCGAGGCCCGCGCCTTCATCGAGCGCACCCACAACATGGATCGCATCGACCGCCAGTCCGACAGCCTTGAAAAGGAAGGCGTGTTTACCGGTTCCTACTGCCTCAATCCCTTTACGGGACGCCGCGTTCCGATCTGGCTCGGCAACTTCGTCCTTGCCGAGTACGGTACCGGCGCAGTCATGGCTGTGCCCGCCCACGACCAGCGCGACTTCGACTTCTCCAAAAAGTACGGGATGGAACGCCTCGTGGTCATTCAGCCCGAAGGCGAAGCCCCGCTTGATCCCGCGACCATGACCGAAGCGTATACCGCTCCCGGCGTACTCGTGAATTCCGGCGAATTCGACGGCCTGCCCAACGAAGACGCCAAGAAGTCCATCGCCGATGCACTGGAAGCCACCGGCAAGGGCAAGCGCACCACCAATTGGCGTCTGCGCGACTGGAACAT
>CAZIFC010000034.1:0-24617 GCA_964538355.1 uncultured Lawsonia sp.
CGCTCTGCAAGGCCATCATGCGCAACGGCTACGACGCCTACGCCATCAATGCGCCGCTTCAGGGCCTGATCTTTGAAAAAACCGGCGTATTCGACGTGGACATTGCCTGCGCCTGCGATGCGGAAACCCTGTTCAAGATTTTCCCCAACGCCGCCCCCTGTTCCGAAGAAGGCGCGATTGCCATCATCGAAGAAAACGGCGTCACCCTCCGCTTCTACCCCACGGATGTTGAAGACGCCTCCCATCCCGAAGCCAGCCTGCTCCGCATCACCCCGCGCCTTGCGCGCATCCTTGCCGAACTCCAGCTCAAGGGCCTGCTCAAGGAATCCAACGCCTCCGACCCCGAAGCGAAGGATTTCGAGGATTTCGACAAGGCAGGCAGCGTCAAGCTCATCGGCCTGCCCAGCAAGACCCTCGCCAAAAACTACCTGCTCGCCATCCGCGCCCTGCGCTACGCCGCGAACTTTGACCTGCCGGTCAATCCGCACACCTGGGTAAGCATCATCCAGTCCGCCAACCGCGTGCTCGATTACGTTCCCGCCCGCGAAATCATGGATGAATGGCGCAAGGTCGCCGCCGAATCCATGTGGAAGTTCGTGCAGCTCCTTTTCGAGGCGCAGCTCCTGCACGGCATCATGCCCGAAATCGCCGCTCTCTCCCGCATCAAGCAGGAACGCAACGATGACGGCGAAATCGAAACCGTGTTCGACCACACCATCGAGTGCATGAAGCGGTACCCCGAAGAGGGCTTCAGCATGGACTGGTACGGCACGCTGGCCACCATGTTCCATGATGTGGGCAAGCTCTACACCGCCGAGCACCTCAACGGACGCTGGACGTTCTACCAGCACCACCGCGTGGGTGCCGGTGTCACCCGCAAGATCCTGCGCCGCCTGCACTTCACGCCCGAGGACATCGACCAGATCTGCAACCTCGTGCGCCATCACATGATGTTCCACTTCATGCTGACGGACCGCGGCATCCGCCGCTTCAAGGCCCTTGCCGACACGGATCGCCTGATCGCCATCTGCCGCGCCGACATCAAGGCCCGCGACGGCAGCTACACCTATTTCAACCACAACACCAAGTACCTGACCCGTGCCGAAACCGACGAGCTGCTTCTTGAGCCGCTCCTCAACGGCAACGAGATCATGGAATACACCGCCCTGCCTCCCGGACCTGCCGTCGGAACCATCCGCGAAGCCCTCCTGAAGGCGCAGGTCGCCGGAGAAGTCGGCAACCGCGATGCCGCCATCACCTACGTCAAGAACTACGCGACCCGGCTGCAAAAATAAGTTCCTGTTCTTGCGGGGAGGGAAATCTTTCTGAAAGGGCTTTCCCTCCCCTGTCCCCCTCTCCCCCAAGACCTGTTGCAGCCCTGAAGCCGCGTTTCGGTTTTCCGGGTGCAGGAGGAAAAGGAAGGGCACCTTTTCAGGGCGGTATGCCGCCGCTCCGGAATAGCCCGGAAATGCCGCTTCCGACGCGCAGTCGGGGGCGGCATGTGTGTTATCCGAGGGCCTATCTCACTTATTACCAAAGAGTAACAATACGCGCATGATCGATATCCTGAATCTGACTTTCCCCGAACTGGAACGGTTCATTGTGGAAGACCTCGGGCAGCCGAAGTTCCGGGCCATGCAGGTGTGGCAGTGGATCTGGCAAAAGCACGCCACCTCGTTCGACGCCATGACCGACGTTTCCAAGCAGCTCCGGGCCAAGCTCGCGGAAGTTGCGGAAATCGTGCTTCCCGAAATCGTGACCGTGCAGACGTCTTCCGACGGCACGGAAAAGCTGCTGCTCCGCCTGCGTGATGGCGCGCTTGTAGAGACGGTCATCCTCCCGAGTACGGGGCAGGACGGCTCCGTCCGCATCGCCCAGTGCGTGTCTTCGCAGATAGGCTGTGCGATGGGCTGCACCTTTTGCAGCACGGGCACCATGGGCTTTGTCCGCAACATGACCGCCGGGGAAATCCTGAGCCAGGTGCTCGTGGCCCGGATGCGCCTGGGGGACAACCGCATCGACCATCCCATCATCCGCAATCTCGTGTTCATGGGCATGGGCGAGCCGCTGCTCAACCTGAAGGAAGTAACCCGTGCCCTTGAGATGCTCCATCACGACCGGGGGATGGACTTCTCTCCCCGCCGGATCACCGTCTCGACCTGCGGCATCAAATCCGGCCTGCGCGAACTTGGCGACAGCGGGCTTGCCTTCCTTGCCGTCTCGCTCCACGCGCCCAATCAGGAAATCCGGGCCAAAATCATGCCCAAAGCCGCCCACTGGCATCTCGACGATCTCATGGCGACGCTGGAAAGCTATCCCCTCAAGACCCGCGAGCACATTACCTTTGAATATCTCCTGCTCGGCGGCGTAAACGACCAGCCGGAGCACGCCCGCGAGCTGGCGAAGCTGGTTTCCCGGGTCAAGGGAAAGCTCAACCTCATCGCCTACAACCCCTCGGAAACGCAGCTCTACAAGGCCCCCACCGAGGAGGACATCCTTGCTTTTGAAAAAATCCTCTGGTCAAAAGGCGTTACCGCCATCCTCCGCAAGAGCAAGGGGCAGGACATCAAGGCCGCCTGCGGCCAGCTGAAAAGCGACTGGGAGAGAGCTGAAGAATAATTTGGAGGGGGCGGGGAAACCTTTCCGGAGAAAGGTTCTCCCCGCCCCCTCCAAACCTCCCCCCCCCTTTCCAAAGACTTTTAACGAGCGGGGAGGCCGCGCCAAGGAAGTTCGTTCCACTCAAGAACGCAAAATCCGATTCCAGCGGCGCACGTCTCCCGAAAAAGCGACAAACAACAGAAGGCCCGCATCAGTGATGTGGGCCTTCTCCGTAGAGTAAAAAGAACTCACGGCAGCAAAGACTCCACCCGGACGCCCTGCCTCCAAAAAAATCACCCAATATTTATAAGAACATCCGACAACAGGGATTCGATAAGGGGGAACGTCTTTGGAAGAGGAGGGGATGGGGTTTGGGGAAGGGGAGGAGGAAGCTTTTCTTCAGAAAAGTTCCTCCTCCCCTTCCCCAATATTAACCTTCCCTCTCTCCTCTCCGAACTACTCGACAGAGGTGTAGCAGCCGAGAAGACGGAAGGAATGGCAGGTGTTCCGCAGCTCGGCCAAAACCGGAGCCAGATCGGGCCGAAGCAGATTCGTCTCCAGATCGGCAAAAAAAGCATACTTCCAGCTCTGGGCACGCAAGGGACGCGACTCCAGCTTGCGGATGTTCACCCCGGCCCGGAACAACAGATCGAGAATCCCCGCCAAGGAACCCGGTTTGTCCGGAAGGGTAAACAAGACGGAGGTCTTGTTCGCTTCGGCAAAATCCGCCGGCTTTGGCCCGATGACCACAAACCGGGTCTGGTTCGTCGGCTCGTCTTCAAGATTGCAGGCAAGAAGGGGCAGCCCGAGCATGGGAGAAAGGCTCTTGTGCCCGATGGCCGCGGTGCCGGGTTCGGTGAGAACCCTCCGCGCAGCAGCGGCGGTGGACTCGCAGGCTATCTGTGCCGCCTCGGGAAGATGCTGCCTCAACCACCGCTGGCACTGCGCCAAGGCCTGCGGATGGGAATATACGGCCTTGATCGAGTCAAGGGACGCTTCCGAAGACAGAAGCGTGTGCTGGATACGGGTGACAGATTCTGCCTGAATAAAGACTTCGTATTCCATAAACAGGTCAAAACACTGGCCTACAGATCCCTGAAGCACGTTCTCCAGCGGAACCACCCCGAGAGGGCACTCCCCGCCCTGCACGGCGGAAAACGCCTCCCGAAACGTCCTGAAGGGGCGATATTCCATGAGATGCCCGAGAAGATCCACGGCGGCAAAATAGGAGTTCGTTCCTTCTGGGCCGAGATAGGCCACGGATACGGGACGCTGGAGGCTGCGCGACGAGGCAAAAATCTCATGCCAGAGCGAGCGCAGATGCTCTTCCGGCAGCGGCCCGGGATTCTCGCGGACAAGCGCGTCCAGAATCTGCCTTTCGCGCTGCGGACGGAAGACCGGCCCGGATGTGGAGGCCTTCACCTTCCCCACCTCAAGGCTGAGCGAGGCGCGCCGGTTCAGCAGTGCGAGCAGTTCGCGATCCACCGTATCGATCTGGACGCGCAGCGATTGAAGGGGATCGGACGGCGTCGCCGCCTCAGGGGACCAGCCGGTTTCGTTGGATTCGGGCATGGGATCAAATCTCTCGGATGTTTTCCTGAATACGCATGCCAAAATGGCGGCCCGCCACATCGGAACGGCACAGCACCTTGTCGCCGGGACGAAGCGCGACAACGCTTACCGGCATCCCGTCGGGACGTGTCAGGCGGATGGTTTCGGCATTCTGCAAAAAGACGGCTCCGGAACGCAGGCCCTCCGCCGTTTCCATTTCCGCCGTAATCATCAGCATGGGGCGAACTTCCGTCTTGATGCGGCCTACGGTCGCCAGCGAGGTGCTGCCGTCCGCGCCCACGACAAGGATTTCGTCACCGGAGCGCAATTCCCCGACATAGCGGGTCTTGTCGCCGGGCATCACCGCGTAGGCGTGTACGCCTCCAGCGTTGATCCGGAAAGGCCGCGCCGCGACATACTCGTTGTGTTCCGTTTCCGCATGGACAAGGAAGGTGAATGCGCTGGAGTTTCCGATCAGCATCCCCTGCCCCCGTTCCATGAGCGACAGCGTATCCACACATACGCGATGCCCGAGTCCCACGGTTTTTACTTCGGTAACGGTCGCCACGTTCAAATCAAGGGTTCCCTGCGACACTTTCAGTTCCGCCACGATGGTCTTGAGAGCCGCCAACGCTTCGGGAAGCACCACCACAACCGGCACGCCGCATTCGAGAATGCCCGCCGCGAGCCGCGCCTCGGACAGCGAGGAGGCCTCCACAGCCAGCTTTCCCGCAACCGCAGGCTGGGCCAGCAGGTTTTCCACGGGAATGATTTCCCACCCCTGCGCCAGCACAAGCCGTTCGCCTCCGGCAATACGGGCCGCGATAGACTCTTCTTCGGCCTTGGAGCCGAGGGCGAGGGACGGCATATCCGCCTCGGCCCAGACTTCGCACAGTGCAAGGGCGCGGACGCCTTCCACATAGGCGGCTTCGGTAATGATTCCGTCCACGCCGGATTCGAGGGCCAGCGTCACGTCTTCCTTGCTGAAGGGGACGCTCTTGAAAAGGATGTCAGGCATGATCCGTTCCTGTGGTTTGGAACCGCTCAGGCACTTGTCCTGACCGGAAAGATACAAAAAAGGCGGGACGGAACAGGCGGCGGTGTTTCCGTGTGTTCCGTCCCGGCAGGCTAGCCCTCGACAATGGCAAGAGCCTCGTCAAGGGAGAGGCCCTGATGCACCAGCCCGCGCAAGGCCCGGACGAGCTGAACGCGATTGGGATGCTGGAACACGTTGCGGCCCACAGAAAGCCCGGAGCCGCCGGCCTTGAGAGAATTATCCACCATTTCAAGGAATTGGCGCGTCGTTTCGGTACGAGGCCCGCCCGCGATAACGACGGGCACGCAGCAGCCGCCGATGACTTCCGCAAAGGAGTCGATGTCGCCGGTGTAGGGAACTTTCACGATGTCGGCCCCCAGCTCCACCCCCACGCGGGCACAATGGGCCACCACAGCCGGGTCGAATTCATTGGAGATGCGCGGGCCGCGGGCGTAAATCATGGCAAGCAGGGGCATGCTCCATTCTTCGGCAACGCGGGCCACCTCGCCAAGATCGGCGAGCATGTCGCATTCGTTGTCGTCACCAAGGTTCACATGCACGGAAACGCCGTCCGCACCGCGGCGGATGGCCTCCTCTACGGTGCAGACCAGACGCTTTTTGTTGGAGTAGCTGGAAAGGGACGTAGACGCGGAAAGGTGGATGATAAGCCCCAGATCCTTGCCTTCTCCAGAGGCCCGGAAGCAGCAGCGGCACAGGCCCTTGTGCATCAGAACGGCATCGGCTCCGCCATCCGCCATATCGGTGACTGTCTTGTGGATGTTCTCAATGCCTTCAATAGGCCCGACAGAGACGCCGTGGTCCATGGGAACAATAATGGCGCGTCCGGTTTCACGATTGAAGATACGCTGAAGACGAACTTGCTTTCCGAGATTCATGTTGCACTTCCTTTGTGTTGCTGCACAGGAATGCGACTGTATGGATCCGCGGTAAAAAAAAGAGCCGCGGATATGCACCCGCGGCCCTGAATGTCTGGTTTTGCTTTATGACAACGACCCAAACACCCTTGTACCGCAGGTGCGACCAAAGTAATAAAAGAAGCCCCAAAACTGGCTGCTTTCATTGGAAGCAAAAAATGCGGTGGCGGTAAAGTTGGTCATGTCGTCCTCAAAAGTGTTTCGTGAAACCTAGTCCCCGATGACGTTTCCTGTCAAGGAAAATCTGGAGACTTTTTTATCATCGCGAAAAGGCTTCCTTTTTGAAACAATTCTGTCACCTGCCGCCGTGAAGGCCCATTTCTCTCTTGAAGAAGCCCTTGAGAATGCATCGCTACTTGTTTGTTCAGAAAAAAACGTTTATGATTGAGCCAACACTTAAAGAGCGCTCCTGCGCCTTTCCGCAGTAAAGCTCTCCACTGTGCAATCTTTTACAGGGAGAAGAGTCATGCCTGCATTGAAGAAGATCCTGTGCGCCCTGGACTTGTCGGATCAGAGCGAATCCGTAGCCGAATACGCCGTCATGCTCGCCAAGATGTCCGGTGCCAGCATCGTCGCAGTCTATGCCGCACCCACGTTGACGCAGTATACCGGCTTCCATGTGCCGCCGAACACCATCGACAACTTCGTCGGCGAGATCGTTTCCGGCGCGGAACGTTCGATGACCGACTTCGTGTCCGAGCACTTCAACGGCGTGAATGCCCGCGGCGTTGTCGTGGTAGGCTATGCCGCCGAGGAAATCCTGGCTCTTGCGGAAAGTGAACAGGCCGACATCATTGTCATGGGTACCCGCGGACGCAAGGGTATCGACCTTATCCTCTTCGGCTCCGTGGCCGAAAAGGTCGTGAAGAACGCGACCTGCCCGGTGCTGACCATTCGCCCTACCGAAGAAGACTAGTTTTTCGGGGCACTGCTCCCCAAAACGCAAAAGACAGGAAAACCGGCCTCATGGGAGGAAGGTTTTCCTGTCTTTGCCTTTTCATCCGGGGGGAAGGGCCTGCCCCGAGGGGTTCCCGGGGCTACAGCTCTCCGGCTTTCAACAGGGCCTCGCGGGCTTCGGCAATACGCCCCTGCTCCTCCAGCGAGCGAGCAAGCACCAGCCACCCCTGTTTGTGACCGGAACGTAACGCAACGCTCTGCCGGGCAAGCGATTCGGCCAGCTCGGGATCTTCCCCGCCATCGAGATACAGCGTCGCCATAAGGCTCAATGCCGCGACATCACGAGGATTTCTCAACAGGGCCTGATGCAGGTGCTCGCGGGCCTTGTCCGATTTTCCGAGCTTCAGGGCAAGCCGAGCCAAGTGCCGGTGCGGCAACGGGCTTTCCGCATCCAGCGCGGCGGCAGACTCGAAGCGGGTACGGGCTTCATCCAGCCTGTCCTCGGCCTCGTCAAGCTGCCCAAGCCGGATGAGGGCGTACATGTGGCCCGGATCGAGCCTCAAGCAGGTACGGAAGTACTCCGCCGCCGCCTCATTGTCGTGCAGGCTCTGGCAGACCGCGCCAAGATTGTAGGCCAGTGCGGAATCTTCCGGCGTGCGCTGGATCGCCTCCTCGAAAAAACGCCGCGCCTCGGCGTGCCTCCCCAGCGAAGCCATGCAGACCCCGAGGGAATTCCACGCCAGCACGTTGTTTTCATCCGCCAGCAGCGCGACCTTGTATTCTTCGATGGCCCCGAACACATCCCCCCGGCAGTGCCGCTTGTCAGCACTGATGTTCAGGGCGAGGGAGCCAAAGACTCCGATGTGCGGAGGCGGGAGCAGCAGGGCGTATTCGAGGGCCTTGCGTACCGCCTCAATCATGTCAGAAGGCCGGAAGCCGAGAAAGGGCCAGCAGGCCAGCCCGACCGAAACGCGCACCCCAAGCCGGGGCACGGTATCGGTGCAGAAGGTTTCATACAGGGAGTGCAGCGTTCCCTCTTCCAGATCAGGGTGGAAAAAGATCAGGCTGTTCAGCCCGAAACGCCCGCCGAAGACCTTTTTGCCGCAGCGCGTGCGGACACCGTCGGCCACCTGCGCCATAAGGTGCTCCGGTTCCGTCAGCGGCTGGATGGTTCCCGCCGCACGTTGTTCCCGGTGCGTAACATCAACATGCAGCAGGGCCAGCGAGAACCGCTCGCATTCGCTGCACGAACGGGCCATCCGGGCCAGAAAATCCCCATGCCGCAAAAGCCCCGTCAGCGGATCGGGACGGTGGAACACCCCGTCGTCCTCTTCCGCCTGCTGCACGCTCAGCCGCTGTTCCTCATGCAGCAGGGTCAGGGCATCATCCGGCTCGATGGCCCATGCGGGATCGCCAAGGTGGAGGATTTCCGCAACGGACTCCGATTCCCTGACTTCCAGCAAAACGATTTCACCCTTGTAGAGCGGCTGGAGGGATTCGTCCCCCGATCCGCCCTTTACCGCATAATTCACCGACCAGACGGAAAAATGCTGCCCTTCCCGCGCCCCGACGTGGCGGCCCAGCGTGGTCAGCACCCGCGACAGGGGCATCACCTGACGGATGAGTCCGCCCTCGATGAGCAGCCGCCCGTAGCCCATGACCCGGCCCGACTGGATGCCGCCGGGAGCACGGGAGCGGGCCACTTCCGCCGCCAGCTCCGCCTTGCGCAGGAGCACCCGGCCCTGTTCTTCGGCCTCTCTCTGGCGGCTCCCGTCCATGTCCTGCGGATACAGCGCGTAGCCGGCATGGGGCTGCACGCCGAGCTGACGCCCGGTGAGCGGATCTGGCAGGCGCACCTGCTCCATCACCCGCAGAATGGACGCCGCAAGAGCCTCGCACTGCGGGCGCGTGGCCTCGGGCAGGAAAACGGCAAAGGCCCGGTCCCCAATGCGCGCGCCAAGGGCCTGTTCCGGAAGCTGGCCGGAAAAGGCTTCCACAAGCTTGCCCACCAGCTGATCCGCAAAGCCGTAGCTGATGCTTCGGGCCAGTTCCCGCACGCCGTCAAACCGGATGACGAGCAGGCCGATCGTGCCTCCAGTCCGGCTGGCATCGCCGTTTTCACCGCCGAATTCACGGGCAAAGGAGGCCCGTATCGCCTCGGTTTCCTCCGCGAGCCGCTCAAGCAGCACCTCGCGGGTGGACAGCCCGGAGCGGGGATCAAGACGCCCTTTCTTGTACAGTTCGAGATTGTCGAGGCACAGCCCGACGATGCCGGGCAGAGACGGCAGCAGGGCCTCCACACGCGCGGTATCCCTTGTGCGGGCCATAAAGACGCCGAGCAGCTCGCCCTGCCGGATCAAGGGCAAAAGGAGCTTCCCTTCCTCCGGCAGCCATTGCGGTTCCGCAGAGCGCAGCTGCCGGGGAAAGTAGACGGCGTGGGCATCAAAGGAAAGGACGCGGTGCAGGCAGTCCCGCAGCCGCTGTTCCAGCCCCAGCAGATCCCGACGGACAAGATGCGTCGCCAGTTCAGCCATCGTTTCCTACCACGTCAGGCGAACGGGGACGCCCTGCTCCGCCATGCTGCGCTTGAGCTGTTCGACGGTATATTCCCCGTAGTGCACGATGGAGGCGATGAGCGCGGCGGAGGCCCGCCCCGTGGTCACTGCGTCTATCATATGCTGGGGGCTGCCCGCGCCGCCGGAGGCGATGACCGGGATACGCACGGCATCGCAGATCATCCGGGTCAGCTTCAGCTCGTAGCCGTCCTTGGTCCCGTCGGCATCGATGGAATTGACGCACAGCTCACCCGCGCCCAGAGCTTCGCAACGCCTGGCCCACTCAACGGCATCAAGCCCCATGGCCTTGCGCCCGCCGTGAATGACAATCTCGTATCCCGAGGGGATTTCGGGCGTAACCGGAACCTGCCTGACGTCCATCCCGACCACGATGGCCTGTGCGCCAAAGGCATCCGCACCCTGCGAAATGATTTCGGGGTGCTTCACCGCCGCGGAGTTCACGGAAATCTTCTCCGCTCCGGCAAGCAGCACCGCCCGCATGTCCTGCACGGTGGAAATGCCGCCGCCGACGGAGAATGGAATGAAAATCTCCGAGGCCACCCGCTCCACCACGTCGAGGAAAATGCCCCGATCCTCTGCCGAGGCCGTGATGTCGTAAAAGACGATTTCATCGGCTCCGGCTTCGTAATACTGCCGCGCCGTCTCCACGGGATCGCCAATATCTTCATTGCCCTTGAACTTCACGCCCTTGGTCAGGCGGCCGTTGCGCACATCAAGGCAGGGGATCACCCGTTTCGTCAGCATACCCGGCCTCCTGCGCGGCGCGCCATGCACCATTCGTAAAAATTGGAAAGGATCTTCAGGCCCGGCCTGCCGCTCTTTTCGGGATGGAACTGGATGGCCCACAGCCCGTCCTGCCCGTACACGGCGCAGAATTCCGTGCCGTAGGTGCCGGTGGCGATAACCTTTTCCGGGGCGGTTTCCACATAATAGCTGTGCACGAAATAAAAGGCCGCATCAGCCGGGACATCCTTGAGGATGGGGCTTTCCTGCTTGCGGGAAATCGTGTTCCATCCCATGTGCGGAATCCGTATGGGCGCACCGTCCTCCTCAAGCCGCTCGTCAAAACGCACACAACGCCCTTCGACAAGGCCAAGGGTGGGGGTATCGTTCTCGTCGCTGTGCCCCACCATGATCTGGCAGCCGAGACAAATGCCGAGCAGCGGCCTGCCCGACGAAACCACATTGCGGAGCACCGCGTCGAGTCCGGAATCCTTGAGGTGGCGCATGGCCTGTCCAGCCGCGCCCACCCCGGGGAAAATCACCCCGGCCGCGCTGTCCACGACGGCGGGATCGGCGGTGATGGTGCAGGGAATGCCCAGATGATCGAGCGCGCGGCGCACACTGGTCTGGTTCCCCGCCTTGTAATCGAGTATGGCAAGCATAGTTCTTCCCGGTAAGCCGTTGTCCGCCGCCTCCGCCGGAACCGTCCCGGCGTCAAGAAGCGGAAAGTGTCCCCAAAAGGGCCGAAAAGACGATACTATCCGGCTCCGCACAAGGTCAAGCCCGTGCTCTGCCCGCCAACGGGAAAACGCAGGCAACCCGCGAGAAACGCTCCCGAATCCGGCGGACTTGACAGAAGCCCCTCTCTGCGGTGAAATGCGCCTATCATCAGAACCCATCACGAGGTAAAACCAGGCCCTCCCCTTCTCCCATTGTGAGCGGAGACTTCCGACAGGGCCGCAAGCGCAAGGATACGCATGCTAAAACGAGCCATCACCCTGCTGCTCTTGGCTCTTCCCCTCTACCTGGCCGCCGTCCCCCAGGCGGAAGGCCGATCTCCAGGCCCGATGTTCGAGGTCTACTCCGGGAAGGCCACCTTCTACAGCGACTCGTTCCACGGCAAAAAAACAGCCAACGGGGAACGTTACAACAAAAACGAACTGACCGCGGCGCACCGCTTCCTCCCGCTGGGAACCGTCGTCCGCGTCACCAACCTCTCCAACGGGCGCAACCTTCTGGTCCGCATCAACGACCGAGGCCCCGGACACAAAAAGCTCATCCTCGACGTTTCACGAGCCGCCGCCAGCAAGCTCAACATGATCAACCGCGGTGTCGCTCCCGTGCAGGTTGAAGTCCTTACCGACAGACGCGGCGTCCCCACCCAGAGCGGCAATGCCTTTTACCTGCGGCTCGACAACGCCCGCTCGCTCAAAGACGCCCAAAACAAACTCCGGGCCTTCTCCGCCGCCAAGTCCACCGGAGCCGCTTCCCGCAACCGGGGCAGCGAACTCAAAATCTTCTCGGAAATACTTCCCAACGGACGGCTGCAGTATTTCATAGGCAAAGGCCCCTTCCCCCGCTACCGGGACGCGCAGCAGACCTTGCGGCGCGTGAAGGCTCGCCACGCCGGGGCAAGCGTTGCCCTCATCCCCCGAACCGTCGCGGAAAACACGACCACCCGAGCTGTCGCAGAAAATACTCGTTAGCATATATCCCGGCAGGTTAAGCCACAAAAAGCCCCTGTCTTCGGCATGGGTTCCCTTTTCCTGTACGCCGTGACTTTCGGGACAAACCCGGCATCCGCCCTTCCTGCACGCAGACGGATTCTGCCCTTGTTTTGCGCCGTTCTTCTTGCAACCCGTTGTTAAAAAATGGGTTATGTATTTGCAAGGACAGATATTGTTCTAAAAATCACTATCTCTTTTTTCTTGATTGCCCAATCAATTTCCCCAATAATGGACAACTTATTGTTCTTTATTGATATTTAAATAAATACCCCCGTGAAATTCCGGTTTTCAGGCTCGTGGAACCCCCCTTTTTGAGTGGTGCAGAAATTCACTCCATCCCCTGTGAAGCCCTCATTCATCGCCATTTGTGCGATTTTACTCACCCGCAAAAACAAATGTGCATAAAATCCTTTGATGACACCGTGTTTTTCTGCGCTTCCTTGACACAATCAAGAGCTGCATGGTATTTTTCACAAGAAGTAAGATAACTGAGATCAGCCCGGGCTCACGCCGGAGGCTGTCTTAGAATATCCCGCGGCTTTTAGCCGCACCACAATGCGGTTACCAACCAAACCAAGTGGAGGTAAGGCAATGGCAATCAAACATCCAACTCCCTTGTTGGATCAACTCGAAACTGGTCCCTGGCCCAGCTTCGTGTCCGACATCAAGCAGGAAGCTGAATACAGAGCGGCCAACCCCAACAACGTGGAATTCCAGATTCCCGCTGACGCTCCCGACGACCTGCTCGGCGTTCTCGAACTTTCCTACGAAGAAAAGGAAACGCACTGGAAGCACGGCGGCATCGTGGGCGTGTTCGGTTACGGCGGCGGCGTTATCGGCCGTTACTGCGACCAGCCCGACATGTTCCCCGGCGTGGCCCACTTCCACACCGTTCGTGTGGCCCAGCCCTCCGGTAAGTTCTACTCCACCGAATTCCTGCGCGGCCTCTGCGACATTTGGGAACTGCGCGGTTCCGGTCTGACCAACATGCACGGCTCCACCGGCGACATCGTGCTTATCGGTACCCAGACCCCCCAGCTGGAAGAAATCTTCTACGACATCACCCACAAGATGAATGTCGACCTCGGCGGTTCCGGTTCCAACCTCCGTACTCCCGCCGCCTGCATGGGCCAGAGCCGTTGCGAATATGCCTGTTACAACACGCAGGACATGTGCTACCAGCTCACCATGGACTACCAGGACGAACTGCACCGTCCCGCCTTCCCCTACAAGTTCAAGTTCAAGTTCGACGGTTGCCCCAACGGCTGCGTTGCCGCCATGGCCCGTTCCGACTTTGCCGTTGTGGGTACCTGGAAGGACGACATCAAGATCGACCAGGAAGCTGTGAAGGGCTACGTTGGCGGCGAATTCGCTCCCAACGCCGGCGCTCACTCCGGTCGTGACTGGGGCAAGTTCGACATCGAAGCCGAAGTCATCAACCTGTGCCCCTCCAAGTGCATGAAGTGGGACGGCAGCAAGCTGTTCATCAACAACCACGAATGCGTGCGTTGCATGCACTGTATCAACACCATGCCCCGCGCTCTGCACATCGGTGACGAACGCGGCGCCTCCATCCTCTGCGGCGCCAAGGCCCCGGTTGTTGACGGCGCGCAGATGGGCTCCCTCCTGGTTCCCTTCATCGCTACCGAAGCTCCTTACACTGAAGTTAAGGAAGTTATCGAAAAGATTTGGGACTGGTGGATGGAAGAAGGCAAGAACCGCGAACGTCTCGGCGAAACCATGAAGCGTCTGTCTTTCCAGAAGCTGCTTGAAGTCACCGAAATCCCCGCTCTTGCTCAGCACGTCAAGGAACCGCGTTCCAACCCGTACATCTTCTTCAAGGAAGAAGAAGTGCCCGGCGGCTGGAACCGTGACCTGGCAGCTTACCGCTCCAGACATCAACGCTAAAGAGAAGGGAGAATTACCATGGCGTTTGTTTCTTCCGGCTACAATCCTGAAAAGCCGATGGAAGGCCGTATCTCCGATATTGGCCCCCGCAAATACGACTCGTTCTTCCCTGAAGTCATCAAGAAGAACTTCGGCAAGTGGCTGTACCACGAAATTCTTGAACCCGGCGTGCTCGTGCACGTCGCCGAATCCGGCGACAAGGTGTACACCGTGCGTTGCGGCGGCACCCGTACCATGTCTGTCTGCAATATCCGCGAAATCTGCGATATCGCCGACAAGTACTGCGGCGGCCACGTCCGTTGGACGACCCGTAACAACATCGAATTCATGGTGACTGACGAAGCCACCCTGAAGGCGCTGAAGGAAGACCTGGCGGGCCGCAAGTTCGCCGCCGGCTCCTACAAGTTCCCCATCGGCGGTACCGGCGCTGGTATCTCCAACGTCGTGCACACCCAGGGCTGGGTGCACTGTCACACCCCCGCTACCGACGCCTCCGGCCCGGTTAAGGCTGTGATGGACGCCATGTTCGACGATTTCAAGAGCATGCGTCTCCCCGCCCCCGTGCGTATCTCCCTGGCTTGCTGCATCAACATGTGCGGCGCCGTGCACTGCTCCGACATCGGTATCGTGGGTATCCACCGCAAGCCTCCGATGATCGACGACCAGTGGGTTGACCAGCTCTGCGAAATTCCGCTGGCTGTCGCCGCCTGCCCCACCGCCGCCGTGCGTCCGGTCAAGACCGAATTCGACGGCAAGAAGGTGAACTCCGTGGCCATCAAGCAGGACCGCTGCATGTACTGCGGTAACTGCTACACCATGTGCCCCGCCCTGCCCATCTCCGACGGCGAAGGCGACGGCGTGGCTCTGATGGTTGGTGGTAAGGTTTCCAACCGTATCTCCATGCCCAAGTTCTCCAAGGTCGTCGTGGCCTACATCCCCAACGAACCTCCCCGTTGGAACACTCTCACCGACACCATCAAGCACATTGTTGAAGTGTACGCTGAGAACGCCAACAAGTACGAACGTCTGGGCGACTGGGCCGAACGTATCGGTTGGGAATCCTTCTTCGAACTGACCGGTCTGGAATTCACGCACCACCTGATCGACGACTTCCGCGATCCGGCTTACTACACGTGGCGCCAGAGCACCCAGTTCAAGTTCTCCGAAGTGGCTCTCGCCATCCACGAAGGTGCCGAGGCTCACACCTCCGCCGCCGCTGCCGAGATCACCGAAGAAGACAAGGCCGCCGTTGTTTCCTACCTCCAGGAAAAGATGGCTCGCCCCGGTGCCAAGTCCAAGTACTACTTCAAGGACTTCCTCGAAGTGCTGCCCACGAAGAGCACCCGCGATGTCAAGAACGTTCTCTCCGTCCTCGTGGCCGAAGAGAAGCTGGAATACTGGTCTTCCGGTTCCACCACCATGTACGGCCTGAAGGGCGCTGGCAAGCAGGCTGGCACCGAAGGCGAAAACTAAGATCCGAGTCTGCGGGAGACTTTTCTCCCGCAGATTTTCCGCCCGTTTCCGCGGTTCGCTGCGGAAACGGGAACGGATTTCAGGGGAAGGAAGCAATTCCTTCCCCCTTTTTGTTACAGGAGCGGTCATGGCCCAGATGATACGTCTCAGGCACGCACAGTCCGGCATCGTCACCACCGGCTTTTACGGTTTCAGCTGGACAACGCTGTTTTTCAGCGGATTTCCCGCGCTCTTTCGTGGTGACATCCTCACCGGAGCCATCGTTCTGGCCCTGAGTGCATCCTCATTCTGGATTGCGGCACTGGTTTGGGCGTTTTTCTACAACCGCGTCTACACCTCCCGCCTGCTGGAGCGGGGATATGTCTTTGACGATACGCCTGAGAAAATCGGCGAAGCCAAGCGTGCCCTCGGCATTACGGACAGGCCGGATCGCGAGTAGGAGCTTCGATGGCACACGATCCCTACGTCATGCTTCGGCATCCCGAATCGGGAGAACTGAAACCCGGCTATTTCGGGTTCAGCCGAGACAACTTCTGGACTCTCGGCTTTGTCTGGATTCGTCGATATCCTCCTTTTTTTATTCAGAATGCAGGTTTTCCCCTCTGCGTTATAGCGGCCTTTTCCCTGCTTTTTCTCCTTCCCCAGACCGCAAGCGTCGTACTGGACAGCGCACTCGCTGTCCCCGTGGGCGGCTTCAACCTTCCCGTCTCCGAATTTTTTGCCGTACTGGGCCTTGTTTTGCTGCTGATCATCAACGCCGGGCTTTCCTGTTCCTGCAACCGGGCCTACACGCACCTGCTGCTGCGCGAGGGATACCAGCTGGTTCCCGGCCCCAACGAGCAGGCGGCGAGAAAGGATCTTCACCTTCCCGGGCATCTTGACGGCAATGGCTAGTTTTTTGGAGGTTCGGGGCATTGCCTCCCCTCTTCCACCGGAACACATGCTTTTCCCAGGCGATCCTTCAACAGCTCTTTCCCGAGGAGACGGCAGGCTCCCGGGCAACCGGACCTCATCATGACCACACAGCTTGTAACGGCTCCCCGCCTTGTCGTTTCCGGACTTTCCGGCGGCGGCGGCAAAACCCTTCTCTCGCTCGGCCTCGCCCGCGCCCTGACCCTGCGCGGCCTGCGCGTCAAGCCCTGCAAGAAGGGGCCGGACTACATCGATGCCGCATGGCTGGGTCTGGCATCTGGACGCACCCCCACCAATCTGGACCCCTTCTTTCTGACGGATGCCCGCCTGCGTGCCCTGTTCTGCGAGGCCTTCGGCGACGCAGACCTCGCCATCATTGAAGGAAACAGAGGGCTTTACGACGGGCGGGACGTGCAGGGAACCTGCTCTACAGCCACGCTGGCCCGCGCTCTGGATGCCCCCATCCTGCTTACGCTCACGGTCACCAAAATGACCCGCACCGCCGCCGCGGTGATCGCTGGGCTGGCGAATTTCGAGCCGGTCAATCTCGCCGGCGTCGTCCTCAACAGGGTCGCCTCGGCGCGCCATGCCGAGCTGATCCGCAAGAGTATCGAGACCTATACCGGTATTCCCGTATGGGGCGAAATCCCGAAACTCGCCGAGAATCCCATCCCCGAGCGGCATATGGGGCTGGTGTCCATGCACGACGAATCGCCGGACGCCCCGGGGCGCGCCGCTCTGCTTGATGCGCTGGACGGCCTCGCCGCGATCATCGAAAAGCATATGGATGTCGAAGCCGCGCTCCGCAGTGCCAAGGCCGCACCCGGCCTCCATGACATCGAACCGTTCTGGGAAAAGGCCCCCCTTGCCCCGGAAACCATCACGACGCAGGACAGGCCGGTAACGATCGGCTTTGTCCGGGATGCGGCCTTGTGGTTCTATTACGAGGAGAACTTCGAGGCCCTGCGCCGGGCCGGTGCGACGCTTGTGGAACTGAGCCTGCTGTCCCCGGAGCCGTGGCCTCTCGACAGGCTCGACGGCCTTTACCTCGGCGGCGGCTTTCCCGAAATGGTTCCCGAACGCCTTGCCGCTTCACCGCACCTCCACGAGCTTCGTAGCTTTTCCCAAAGCGGGAAGCCGCTGTATGCCGAATGCGGCGGGTTCATGGTCCTCTGCCAGGAGCTGCGTATCGACGGCAGGGATTATCCCATGAGCGGTGTTTTCCCGGCCCGTGCGGAGTTCTGCCCCCGTCCGCAGGGACTGGGGTATGTGGAGGCCGCGGTAGAGGAACCCAATCCCTTCCATCCTGTCGGGGCACTGCTCCGTGGTCATGAATTCCATTATTCGAGATGTGTTGCGCTTGGCGAACTGAAGCCGACGCTCCGGCTGTCTCCCGGCGTGGGCATGTCCGGCCCGGGGCATCGGGCCAAGGGTTTGGCGGCGGAAGGAGCCGAATCTCTCGCAAGCCGGGACGGGCTGCTTGTCCGCAAGACGTTCGCGGCGTACACGCATCTGTTTGCACCTGCCGTTCCGCATTGGGCCGAGAACTTTGTCGCGGCCTGTCGTGGCTGGGTGAGGGAAGAGAGTTTGTAGTGTTTAGTGTTTGTGGGGAAGGGCGGGAGACTCTTTCTGGAGAAAGGTTTCTCCCTCCCTTCCCCACACCCCATTCCTCCCACTCCAAAGACGTTTCTCCTTATCGAATCCCTGTTGCAGTCCGCTTCCGCGCAGGGTGTTTTACGTTGCGGGTGGCCCGGCTGGAGGGAACCAGAGCTTGGGGGGAGACTGGGTAGGGTGCTTTTAAGGGTGTTTTATCGGTGGGTCAGGGGTTTTGTAGCGTTGGGCTGATGATTTGTTGCATGATTTTTCTCTAAACAGGAATATTTCCTATTTACTTTTACGGGGCGGTGCGCTAGGCTCTCTCCATCAAGACAACACAACCTCCCGCTTCCGGGAATGGAGATACGGCTATGAACAAGGAACGCACCGGTATCGTCACTTTCAAGGGCATGCCCCTGACTCTGCTTGGCAATCCTGTTTCCGTCGGGGATACGGCTCCTGATTTTCAGGTGCTTGCCAACGATCTGTCGCCGCGCACGCTGGCGGACTACAAGGGCAAGGTACTGGTCATCAGCGTCGTGCCCTCGCTGGATACCCCCGTCTGCGATCTGCAAACCCGCCGTTTCAACGCCGAGGCCGCCGGCCTTTCCGATGCTGTCCGCATCCTGACCATCAGCTGCGACTTGCCCTTTGCCCAGAGCCGCTGGTGCGGAGCCGCCGGTGTCGAGGCCGTGGAAACCCTGTCCGACCACCGGGATCTGTCTTTCGGGCTGGCCTACGGCATGGTGCTGAAAGAACTCCGCCTGCTCGGGCGCGCGGTTTTCGTGGTCTGCGCCGACGGTGTGGTTGCCCACGCCGAAGTGGTCAATGAAGTCAGCTCTTCCGTCAATTTCGAGTCCGCCCTTGCCGCCGTCAAGGACTGCCTCGCGAAATAAGCTTCCCTTCCTTTCCTGTTCCTCCCTTCAGGAAATTCCGGTTTGACATGCAACAAGGGCCTTTCCCGTGCGCTCGGGAAAGGCCCTTGTTGTTTTGCGTCTCCCTCAAGGAGAGCCTGCCCGCAGGCTCAGCCTCCGCAGAGAAACGCCTGTGCTTCCGGCATCATCAGGGCGCGAGGCACTGCCCGTTCAAGGGAGGTTCAGGGGGAGGTTCAGGGCGAGGCTCAGGGCGAGGCTCAAGGGCCGATTGGTTCCATGGGGATACGGGACAGCCTTCTGCGAGGGGCAGGGCAAGGTTTTCGCCCGCGCCCGTCATCCGCGGGTCTCCAGAGCCGCAACCCGGGCTTTGAGGGCCTCCAGCTCGTCCTGGAGGGTCTTGAGGGAGCCGGAGGGTTCCCAAGTTCCGGCAGAGGCATTCCAGACCGGAACATCCCCCTGCGTGCGTGTCCGGGTGTCGACCAGCGGCAGCAGCCTGCCGATCCAGCCGTTCAGCCGCTGCATGTTTGCCGTCACAATGGCATTCCAGCCCTGTTGTCCGTAGGTAATGGTTTCAAGCCCCGTGGGGCTCAGGCTCGACATGGCAAAACTCCTTGGATGACCGCCAAGAGGCGGGGTGAAAGACATGGCAATCAGGCCGCGTAGGTTCCGTCCGCCGCACCGATGGCAAGGGTGACGAAGGAGGAACGGTAGCCGAGCTGCCGGGCGGCTACGGATACCGTGAACCGCCCTGTCTGGGCCAGCGTCAGAGACGTACCCGCGACAGCCTGTTCCTCTCCGTTCCGGGCAAGAACAAAATCGCCTGTAAAGCCGCATGGAACCGGCTCGCTCTCGGTTTCGGGCCGCGTCCCGGCTCCGCCAAGGCCGACATCGGCGGGGCTCCAGCTTACCGTAACCGTACCGCCGAGGCGCACGGCCCGCAGCCCCGCCACAGGCCAGGGCTTCTGTGCCCTGCCGCTCATGGACAGGCGCAGCGGCTCCACCTGATCCGCACCAAGCACCTGCCCGCCCGACGAGGGGCGCAGCTTGATCCGGTGTGTCCCCAACGGCAGATCGGCAATCGTATTGCCTTCTCCCGGACGGTGGAAAACCCAGATAGAGGCTCCGGCGGCGTGCGTCTGGACGGGCGTATTCATGTAGCCCCGCACCACCCCGGAAAGCCGGATGCTTGCGCTCCCCTCCAGCACTACGGTCTGGAAGAGCATCAACTCATCGTCCACAAGGGCCATGCGCCGCGCCTCGAAAAGTTCGGTCCGGCTGAGCGGCCCGAAAGCCGGGTCTTCCTTGTAAGGCCGATAGAGCAGCCCGTGCGTATCGTCCACTTCCAGCGTGTCCGCCGGGTACGCTTCCGTCAGGGTTCCGAACTGCGCCCACGGAACCGACAGCGAGGCCACGGCGGAATAATCCGCACCGGTAGCGGAACGTTCCACGAGCAGCCCGTCTTCGGCAAGCCGTTCCCGCGCCGCCAGAACAAGGACACCGGAAACGCCTTCGGGGTTCCGGGGCAGCTCGAACAGCCTTGTATGGAGCAGCGGAACCGGCGTCAGATCCGGCGGCGTCCATGCAGGGATGCCGCTGACGGGCGGATAGACCACCAGCGGCGGATACAGCGGATCGGGAAGCGGCTCTCCCGGCGCGACAAAGGTTCCCGACAAACGCTCTACAACCTGCCTTGCCTGTATGGAAATCCGGTTTTCGGACAGGTTCCCGCGCACGACTTCCAGCACCCGCACACGCACCCCGGAAAGCCCGAACCGCGAATGGGTAAGCTCCAGAATCTGCCCCTGCTCGATGCCCGCATGATCCCGCGACACGTCGAAGGAAAACGAGGCCGCCGGATAGGACTCCACATCCCGCAGCTCCTCGATGCGCCGCTGGGCCGCACCGCGGTCGGTAAAGGCGGTGAGATCCACGCTCTTTTTGCGCCGCAGCCCAAGAAGCCGGATGGACGCCGCATTGTTCGCCGTGACAGCGCGTTCGGAATAGTCCTGCGCCGCGTCGATGAATTTCCCGGACAAGTCATTCCATGTGGTATCCCACGCCGCCCGCTTGAAGGAAAAGGAGCCTTCCAGAAAATCCCCTTCGCCCAGCACTGCGGAAACCGCCGCGTCGGGGTCGGGCGCACGGAGCGACAGCGTGCCGTCGGCGCGTTCGATCAGCCAGCCGCCCACTGTCCCGAGCACCTGCGTAATGTGCTCCCGCACGGGCTTCTGGCTGGAAAAGGCGATGTTCAGGCCATAGCCTTTCCCCGCCCAAAAGGTTGCCGCAGCGGTAAAGGCGGGCTTGTCGATGGAACTCCACGAGGCCCCGGCATCAAGCAGCAGTTGCAGGATGATCGCCGCAGGATTCACGCCGTTGCCCAGCAGGGCGTGCTCCAGGGGAATCGTCCCGCAAAAGCGCACCACATAGTGCAGCGTCGGCATGACCGAGACATTAAACCCCAGATAAAACTGCCGGAGCCAGAGGTGGGCAACCCCCGGCAGGCGGCTCGCGTAGCTTCCGGCCTGCTGTGGGTAAAAGGTCCCCGTACCGTCATTCCAGACCTGTTCGGCGCAGGCGATGGTTCCACCCTGTTCCGTCAGCAGGCGGTCATCCTGATACACCCCGACCAGCTCCAGAGGTCCCATGCCGATCCCCTGCCAGACGTCCATGCTGTAATGGTAGCCTTGCAGGACCTTTTGCGTCTTCTTGCCTCCGCCCTTGCCACCCACCCGGGTTTCCTCGTATTCGGGTTCGCTGGTCAGCCCGCCATAGTGCAGCAGGTTCCCGGACAGGCGCACCGTGCCGAACACGCGGGGAATGACCGTCCCCTCCTCCGCGGTGGTCAGACGAAAGGCCTCAAGGTTCGCCGGAGCCATATCAGAGCTTTTGGCGGTGCGCGTTCCCCTCGCGAACAGCGTGGTCGCGACAGTCGCCCCGATGGTCACGGCGGCAAGGAGAAAGCTTACGCCCATGCCGCCCCCTCCTCCGCCACAATGCGGAAACGGCGGGTCATGCGCCGCATCCACCAGCCGCCGAGCGGCGCGAACGAGACGCCGCGCTCATTGATGGCGTGCAGCATCCGGTAGCCGCCGCTGCCGTCGGGCCAGGCCAGGCCGCAATGGTTGGTGACGCCGCGCCCGGTGGTGGAAAAGGCCATCCAGTCGCCGCGCAGCAGCGGCTCGTCTTGCGGCAGCACCAGCATGGACAGGCCCGGGCGCAGATGCTCCCGCATGTGCCGATGCGCCGCATCCAGCACATATTCTTCCTGCGTGTGCTCGTGCCAGTCGCGGGGATAATAGGTGTATTCCAGCCGTTCCAGCACGCCCGCGTCAAGCAGGGCCTGCCCGATGAACAGCGTGCAGTCCGCACCCCGGCCCCGGCACCGCTGGAGATGGCGGTACGGCGTACCGAGCCATGACTCGGCCTCGGTGCGGAAGGCGTCCCATGCCGCGTCATTGTCAAAATAGTTCATACACAGTCCTTTGAGGTCAGAGAGGGGAGGGAGGGAGGGAGGGAGCCTTACCTGAAGCCCCACACGGCGGGGTTCCGGCTCGGAATCCCCGCGCACCCGCCGAACCGGGAGATGTTGCCGAAACGCTCCCTGCACGTCAGCGGCGAACCGTCGCAGCCGGGATAGGCGACCACCGTACCCCCGTTGGCGACCCGCCCGTCAAAGGGCAGCTGAAGCGTGATGGCATCCCCGGCATGCGATACGATGAAACGAAAGTCCCCTCCCGCCGCCGCATAGCCGCGCGTAAACATGCCGTCGGGCCGGGTGGCGAAGGCCGGAGACACCAGCCGCAGGCCATCCACGGTCACGGCGGCCTCCACGCCCCAGTCCTGCGCCAGCAGGCCACAGCCCGCATCGAACAGCACGAACTGGCACTGCCCCGAATAGATCATGCGCGGAAGCACCATATCCAGAATACAGCTTGAGGAAAGGCAGCTGACCGAAACCTGCGTGGCATCGGCGGCGGGAACCACTTCCAGCACCGCCCCGCCGAAGACCTGCACCGTGGCTCCGCTCTCCGGCTCGTGCTCATAAATGTTGATCCGCGTGGGCAGGATGGGCAGGGACGCCAGATACCGGGTGAGCAGCGCATCCATACACGCGGTCAGAGTCACCGACGCCGCCTTGCCGTCCACGCTGCCGCGCAGTTCGCCGCGCTCGATGGCGGCAGGCGTCCACTCCGCGCCGCGCCAGATCACCGGCTCCCGGGCCGTGGTCAGCGTGTGCACGGTGTTGTCCGCTACGATTTCATACAGTTCCACAAGCTGGGGCAATACGGGACGCATCAGGCCTCCTTCGGCAGGGTACAAAAGGTCAGGTCGCACCGGGAAACACCGGCGGACTCGTGCCGGATGCCCACGCTGTCGGCGTCCAGCCGGGCCAGATATTCCCGTCCCACTCTCGAAAGCGGGGAAACGAAAACGCCCAGCTCGGCATCAAGCTGAAGGGCCAGCTCTCCCGCAAAGCCCGCCTCCACAAACAGGAGCCTGCGCGTCAGCGTCTTCCCGCCGGGAAGGGTTATCCATAGCCGTTCTCCGGGGATGAAGCCCTCCGCGGCCCCGTTGTCCAGAACATGGAGCACGGCCTTGTCCGCCGTGGATTCCCGGGCCAGCGTGAACGCCTGCCGGGGATCGCGCACAAGGGCCGTGCCCCAGCGTCCCCGCAGGAACGTTATCCAGTCCAGCAGGGACGCAAGTTCCGGTTCCCGCAGCAGGTAGCTCTGGCGGTGCGTCACCGGAGCCACGCTGATGCGGCTTCCGAGTTCCGTGACTCCGCCCCGCACGGTACGCAGGGTACGCAGCAGGGCGGACGTGCCGCCGATGCCGCTGCCCGACCAGTTGGGCCGGAGAGGCCACAGGCCCGGCTCGGCCCTCTCCGCCGGAGCGCACGGCAAGGCCCCGAGATCCGGCTGGGAGCCGGCCAGCTCCCGGAATTCCACCCGCCAGGCTTCCACCGTGTCCGCAACCGCTGTCGGCTCCGCGCCGGACAGGAAGCCCGCAAACAGCGGAACCACCCGGATCGCCCCGCCCGAAAAAACTTCGGGGACAGGCGAGGTCACGGTGATGCTTCCGGCTTCCGCGTTCACGGAAGCCACGGAGCAGGCCAGAAACAGGCCGCCACGCCGCTCGTGCAGCATGACCAGATCGCACAGCCTGGTCAGATTCCAGCAGTTCCCAAAGGGGCGTGCCGTCCTGATCGTCAGCCGCGCGGCATCCATATCCGCCACCTCCTGCATCTCCTGCCACACCGGAACCCCGAAGACACGATCCTTTCCCTGCCGGGTCAGATGGTGCAGCAGCTGCCCCCTGATCCCGTCACCCAAGATGGTGGCCCGCAGCGTCCGCAAAGGACGCCTTGCCAGCGGCCGACGCTGCTCGCTTCCGTCTTCGCCACGGGCGATCACGGTGTCGAAGGCGTACTCCATCTCCAGCCCCTCGCCCCAGTTCGGCATGAACGGGAACAGCAGCACGCGGGAGGCCGAAACCGTCAGCGTCCGAGTACCCAGCCCGGTTGAAAACGTGTAGGCAGTATCCTGCTGCGGCGGGCCGGAGGCCAGTACCTCCAGCACGCCCTCCGCCACTCCGGTCGGTGCAAGCCTGCCTGCTCCCATGCCGGAAAGCCGGGTTCCTGCCGGAGATCTGGCTTCCACGCCGTACACGTCCACAGGGGAAAACGAGGCATTCCAGAGCACCACGTTTCGGCTTTCCGCGCCGGACAGCAGCCCCAGATCCACAGAAAGGGGATACAGATGCAGCTGGTTGTAGATGATATCCGCCATGCTCGCGCCCATCCTCCGGCC
>CAZIFC010000035.1:0-23734 GCA_964538355.1 uncultured Lawsonia sp.
GTCACCCCCATCCCCCACAACGGCTGCCGCCCGCCCAAACGGCGTCGCGTCTAGTCGCGCTCACAGGAGGATACCGTCTTGGCTAAATATAATGATGCCAAATGTCGTTTGTGCCGTCGTGAAGGCACGAAGCTCTTTCTGAAGGGCGATCGCTGTTTCACCGACAAGTGCGCCCTTGACCGCCGCCCCTATGCGCCCGGTCAGCACGGCCGCGCCCGTAAAAAACTGAGCGACTACGCCGTCCAGCTGCGTGAAAAGCAGAAGGTCCGTCGCGTTTATGGCGTTCTGGAAAAGCAGTTCCACGGTTACTTCGTCGACGCCGATATGGCGAAGGGCGTGACCGGCGCGAACCTGCTCGCTTTCCTCGAACGCCGCCTGGACAACGTGATTTATCGTCTCGGCTTTGCCAACTCTCGCGCTCAGGCCCGTCAGCTGGTTCGTCATGGCGTGTTCACGCTGAACGGCCACAAGGTCACCATTCCTTCCCTTCAGGTGAAGGTTGGCGACAGTGTCGAAGTTCCCGAAAAGAGCAGAACCATCCCCGTTCTCGCCGAAGCTCAGGAAGCCGTCGCCCGTCGTGGTTGTCCCTCCTGGCTGGAAGTGGACGCTCCCAACTTTAAGGGTATTGTGAAAGCACTGCCGCAGCGCGACGACATTCAGTTCCCCATCAACGAGCACCTCATCGTCGAGCTCTACTCCAAATAAGCGGGGGCTTACATGCTCTTCAGACAAGGCAACAGGCTTATCAATTCGCGCAACTGGGCCAAGCTCGTCCGGCCGGAACAGATTGTGTGCGACAGCGACCCCAGCAACGCCATGTACGGGAAGTTCACCTACGAACCTCTCGAACGCGGCTATGGGGTCACCATCGGCAATGCCTTGCGTCGGGTACTGCTTTCGTCCCTTCAGGGCGCAGCCTTCGTGGCTGTGAAGATCTCCGGCGTGCAGCATGAGTTTACCACCATCCCCGGAGTGCTGGAAGATATTACGGATGTTATCCTGAATATCAAACAGGTTCGTCTGGGCATGACGACTGACGAGCCCCAGCATCTGACGCTTTCCGTGTCGAAGAAAGGCCCGGTGACAGCCGCGGATATCATGACCAACGCCAATGTGGAAGTCTTGAACCCGGAACTGCACATCGCTACCCTGACCGAAGACATGGAGCTCAGCATGGAGTTCGAGGTGCGCATGGGCAAGGGCTATGTGCCCGCAGATATGCACGAAGGTCTTCCGGACACGATCGGGCTTATCAAGCTGGATGCAAGCTTCTCTCCTGTGCGCAAGGTGGCGTATACCGTGGAACAGGCCCGTGTGGGCCAGATGACCAACTATGACAAGCTGATTCTTGAAGTGTGGACGGATGGCTCGGTTCTTCCTGAAGATGCCATTGCCTACAGTGCCAAGATCATCAAGGATCAGATTTCGGTCTTCATCAGCTTTGATGAACGGATCTCCGGCGAAAGCGGGGGAGAAGGCGGCAGCAGTGCCGACATCAACGACAACCTGTTTAAGGGAATCGATGAGCTGGAGCTGTCCGTGCGGGCGACCAACTGCCTGCGCAGTGCCAATATCGCCACTGTCGGCGAACTGGTGCAGCGGCCCGAAGCCGAAATGCTGAAGACGAAGAACTTTGGGAAGAAGTCCCTTGATGAGATCAAGGCTGTGCTTGAAAGCATGGGTCTCGATTTCGGCATGAAGATCGACAACTTCGAGAAGAAATATCAGGAATGGAAGAGGAAACAACACCATGAGGCATAGCAATTCCGGCAAGAAGCTCGGCAGAACGCCTTCGCATCGCAAGGCTCTGTTCCGCAACATGGCTTGCGCGATGATCACGTATGGCAAGATCCGTACCACGGAAGTGAAGGCCAAAGAACTGCGCCGGGTGGTGGAACCTCTGATCACCTTGGCTCTCCGCAACGATCTGCACTCCCGCCGTCTGGCCTACGAAACCCTGAACGACCACCAGCTCGTGCAGCGTCTCTTTGACGTGGTCGCTCCCGTATTCGCTGGCGTTCCCGGCGGTTACACCCGAATCACCAAGCTTGCGCTGCCCCGTAAGGGCGACTGCGCTCCCATGGCGATTCTTGAATTCACCCGTCAGCCTGAAGCTGCTGCGGCTGAATAAGTCCGGCTCACACCGGCTCCGCCTCGGCGGATATGCTTGACTGATTCCCCTGCATGCAGGTGAGAATAGGAAAGGTCGTCTGAACATCAGGCGACCTTTCGTGGTTTTTGGGACGTATCCGGGGAGAAGGCCTGCTGAAAAGGCCTTCTCCCCGGTTTTTTTATAACCCTTGCTTGTTCATCCACATGATGAGATCCGCAACACGGTTGGAATAGCCCCATTCGTTGTCGTACCATGAGACGATCTTGGCGAGATTGCCATCCTGGACGGTGGTGTATTCGGCTTCCACAATGGAGGAGTTCGGGTTGCCCTTGAAGTCCATTGATACGAGCTGGGCATCGCTGTAGGCAAGGATTCCCTTGAGTTCGCCTTCGGCGGCCTCCCTGAGGGCGGCGCGCAGCGTTTCGGTATCGGTATCCCTGTTCAGGATCGCGGTGAAATCCACAACCGAGACGGTCGGCGTGGGGACACGCAGCGACCAGCCGGTGAATTTGCCCTTGAGCGACGGAATGACCTTGGCAACGGCCTGCGCCGCCCCTGTCGAGGTGGGAATGATGTTGCAGGCGGCGGCCCGTGCCCGGCGCAGATCCTTGTGGGGCAGGTCGAGAATGCGCTGGTCATTGGTGTAGGCGTGAATCGTCGTCATGGTGCCGGTACTGATTCCAAAGAGCCGTTCCACGATGAGGGCCACGGGAGCAAGGCAGTTGGTGGTGCAGGAGGCATTGGAGACGACATGATGTCTGGAAGGGTCGTAATCCCTGTGGTTTACACCCATGACGATGGTCAGGTCCTCTTCCTTGGCGGGGGCGGTGATGATGACCTTCTTCGCGCCGTTTTCAATATGGATATGGGCCTGTTTCGCCGAGCGGAAAATGCCGGTGGACTCGACGACCACATCCACACCGTAGCTGCCCCAGTTCAGCAGTTTGGGGTCGCGCTCCGCAAAGCAGTGGATTTTCCAGTCGCCCACGGTGGCGTTGTCGCCTTCAACCACCGCGTCGAGGTTGGCCCGGCCATAGTTGGTATCGTATTCCAGCAGGTGGAAATTGGTTTCCGCGTCAAAAAGATCGTTGATGGCAACGACTTCAACAGTATCCTGATAGTTGGCGTGCAGGGCGCGGAAAACCTGCCTTCCGATACGGCCGAAACCGTTGATGCCGACTCTGACTTTCTGCATGGCAAATCCTTTAGTCTTCAAAAACCTGATAGTTGTACGACGTCAGCAGCTCGTAGTTGAGACGGGTCGCTTCGTGCATCCGGGCGTTTTCAATGGCAATGGCGGAGATGTTGGCCACGCCGAGCATGAAATCGCATTCGTCGGGGGTAAAATCGCGTTCTTCGCTGGAATAGACGCGGAGAATGCCGATGGCTTTGCCGTTGACCATGAGCGGTGCTGACAGCACAGAAACCAGCCCCTCGGCGCGTGCGCTTTCAGGGTACTGGAAACGTCCATCGCTGCACGCGTCCCGCAGGTGGATCAGCTTGCCGCCGAGGACTTCGCCGTCCAGCCCGCTCTTGGAGACTTCTACGGGGCCTTTTCGCATGTAGCCGGAGGAAAGCCCCCAGGCTGCGCTGGCAAGCAGCACACGGCCCGTGCGGTCCAGCAGGCGGATGGTGCTGGCCTTGCAGTTCATGGCCTTGGCGGTTTGTTCCGTAATCTGGTGCAGCACCACGTTCGGCTCAAGGCTGGAGTTGATGACGGTTGCCACGTTCAGCAGGGCATGGAAATAGTCATGGCCTGTCATTGTGCGATACTCCTTGTGTCGTCGCGCATCCCGAAGGCGGCGCGGATACGGGAAAGGCGGTGTGCGGGCCGATTGTCCGGCACAGGCCGCCAGTTATGGAAAACGCCCCTGCGGGGAGAGGCTTGCGGTCGTCAGCTCTTGGCATGGGCGGCGAGCACCGCGTCGATGATATTGCCGCGCACGGCGGTGCGGTCCAGATGGTTGATGGCCGCGATGGTCACGCCTGCCGGAGAGCAGACCTGCTCGCGCAGGATGGCGGGGTGGCTTCCGGGCAGCGAGGCCAGCTTTGCAGAGCCAAGAACCAGCTGGTTGACGAGGCCGAGGGCTTCTTGCCGGGTAAAGCCCATGGTCACGCCCGCTTCGGCGAGCGCATCCATGAAGTGGAAGACGTAGGCCGGGCCACAGCCCACAAGGGCCATGAACGCATTGAATTTCGTTTCCGGCAACACGATGGTCGTGCCGAGCAGCCCGAACATATCCAGAACGGTGGAAAAGATATCGGCGGGGAGATCCGGGTCTTCCTGTACGCCAAAGACGCCGGCACCCACCAGCGCGGGAGTGTTTGGCATGACGCGCATGACATTGCAGCTGTTTTCGGCGGCGGTACGCAGCATCGGAAGCGTTACCCCGGCTGCGATGGAGACGATGACCTTGTCGGGGGTCAGGCTGGGCAGGGCTTCGGCGATGGCCGCTTTGACCAGATAGGGCTTTACCCCGATGATGAGGATGTCGCAGCGTTCTGCAATCTCGGCAATGCTTGGGACGGCGGTAACGCCCTTGGCGGCAAGGGGAGCAAGGCGTTGGGGCGTGCGGTTGTAGCCGTACAGCTCCAGCCCGTTCAGGGCGGCAAGGCCGCCGATGATGGCTCCGCCCATGTTGCCGCAGCCGATGCAGCCGATGCGTTTGCCGGAGAGGGATGCCGGTATGTTCATGAAACGAATCCTTTTGGCGTCCCCGTCGGGACGGCGGTTAGACGTGCAGATAAGCGGGCACAGCCGGTTCCTTGCCGGACATCAAGAAGAAGCCCTTTCCGCGCTCTTTGGACGTGCAGGCTTGGCGGCGTTGCCAGCAGAAGGCCAGCCGCCCGTCCGGGGGCCAGCCGACGCTTCCCAGACTCCAAAGGGAGGAGGGCACTCCCCGGTGCGGCCATGCTGCCAGTGCCGTTCGGCGGTGAGCCGGTTGTGTGCGGCATGTCTGCGGGGATGGCGTTAATGCTCGACGGGAGCCGCCGGATCGTCCGGCTGTCCGGGGAGATCGTCCGGCGTCAGCGTCTCTTCTTCACGGGGCAGGGTACGCAGGGGCACGAGGCGGATACCCGTGTCCCGTTCGCGGGCCCATCGCTCCAGTGCTGCCAGAACCTGCGGATCGGGGTTGCCTATGACCACGGCATAGCCTTTGGCCCGTGCGATGTTTTCGGCCTGTTTCAGGCTGTCGAGCACGGCGGATTCCCGTTTCGGGCCGGAGTTCAGGGTGACGGTCCTGCGCCATGCCGGAAGGCCGCGGCGTCGCGCCTCCGGATAGAGAAATGAACCCGGATGGGTCAGGTCGTCAAGCACATAGAGGCCGGAACGTGCCAGAATTTCACAGAAACGGCGCGTTGCCTCCCTGTTGGCGGTCAGGCCCGACCCCATGAAGTTGCTGGCTCCGGTAGCATAGGGAACATGCCCCAGCGCGTCTTCCAGCATCAGGCGCATGTCCTCTTCGGACATGCCGGAGGTGATTTCTCCCGGCCCGGCCTTCACAAACGGGGACTGCATGGGTTCAAGCGGCATGTCCACCAGAACCTCCTGCCCGGCGGCATACGCGGCGGAGGCGACCTGTGCCGCATCGGGCGCAAAGGGCAGGACGGCAAAGGTAATAGGGATGTTCAGGGACAGCAGCGAGGCCGCGGAGGACTTGTCCCTGCCCATCTCGTTCATGACGATGGTCATGCGCGGGGTCTTGTCGGAAAGCGGCGGGAGCGGCTCTTTTGTCGTTTCAAACCAGATTTCATGGGTCATGACGCCCTTGGCGGCAAGGGTCAGCTTTCCCGGAGATTCGGTCAGCACCGCGCGGTCGGCCCAGGTGTCAAGGCTCTCGGCAAGGGCGTTCATGAAGCGGAAGACCGGTTCGGGAGGCCCCTTGATTTCCCCGTTGTCCGGGCTGGCGGTGCTGGATGCGGAAAGGGGCTGCTCGACGGGAGGAAGGTAGAGGCGCATGCGCTGATGGTGATAGCTGTCGCGGTTCCGTGAGTGGTAGTCGGATGTCAGCAGGAGGATGCGCCTGTCCAGCCCCAGCCGGATGACGGTCTGTATGAGGGCAAAGTCAACTTGCCGTGCCGCGTCGGTCAATGTTCCCGTGCCTTCCTGAAACGGCAGGGTATTTTGCTGGAGAGGGCCGCGCATCTGATTGCCCAGATGGCTGCCGGGGGGCAGGACGGATTCGAGAGAGGCTTCGGCAAGGGGTCTGGTCGAAGGGAACAGGCTGTGCATGGCTTGTTGGGCCTGTTCCGTCACCAGAACGGACGCGGCGGTCGAGTGCTCGATGGTGACGAAAACCGTACGCTGCATGTGCCGCGTGGTGTACACCGCGACTTTCCAGCCGGTGTAGGCGAGGAGAAAGACGGCAAGGGCCAGCAGGGTCGCCAGACCCGAACCCTTGAGCGTCCTGACTGTGTGCGGATAGGGCCGCAGGCCGCGCGCGGCCAGCCGTTTCCGCACGGCTGCAAACCACTCCATGAAACTCCCGTTTGCGTCGGCGGAGACCGCCGTTCCGCGTGAAAAAACGGGAGGGATCGCGCAAGATCGCGAACCCTCCCGGTATATTGCGGTTAGTGGATGGTACGAATCTTGGGCAGGCTCTTCACGAACTGGAGGCTCATGCGGAGCTGGTTGTCCTTGTCAAGGAAGTCGCGGGCCTCGGGAAGGGGCTGCCCGGGTTCCACGGCAGGCGGCGTTTCCGCCTTCTTTTTGTCCTTGCCGCCGTCGGTCTTTTCAAGGTGCTTGTTCAGATCCTTTTCCCGGAGCATCCGCAGGGAGCTGGCGGGTGCGGCCTTTTCTTTCGGGGCCTCAAAGGGGATTTCGAGATCCGGCATGATGCCTTCGGCCTGAATCGAACGGCCGGAGGGCGTGTAGTAGAGTGCTACGGTCAGCTTCAGGCCGGAGCCGTCGGACAGCGGGATGATATTCTGGACGGAACCCTTTCCGAAGGTGCGTTCGCCAATGAGCAGGGCGCGCTTTTGGTCGCCCAGGGCTCCGGCTACGATTTCGGAGGCAGAGGCCGAGCCGCCGTTGACGAGTACGACCAGCGGCGTGTCGATCATGTCCGAGCTTTGCGGCTTGGCAAGAAATTCCCGGGCGGTTTCCTCCTGCCTGCCGCGCATGGAGACGATGACGCCCTTGTCGAGGAAGGCGTCGGACACGCTCACGGCCTGATCCAGCAGGCCGCCGGGGTTGTTGCGGAGGTCAAGGACAATGCCTTTGACGGGGCCTTTGCGTCTGGCCTCGGCAAGGGCGTCAAGCAGTTCCTGCGTGGTGCGTTCGCTGAAGCGGGTAAGGCGGACCCAGTAGTAGCCGGGTTCCAGCTCGCGGGACTTCACGCTGATGAGCGGGATGGCATCGCGCTTGATGTGCAGATCAACCGGCTCCTTGGAGTCGCGGTGCAGGATGGTCAGCACGATTTCCGAACCCTTGGGGCCGCGGATATGCGAGACGGCTTCCTGAAGCGTCATCTCCAGCGTCGGCTTGCCGCCCACGGCGAGGATGAGGTCGCCGGACTTCATGCCGGCCTTGTCCGCGGGCGTGTCTTCGATGGGGGTTACGACGGTGAGCTGGTTGTTTTCCATCGTGATTTCCACGCCGATGCCGAAGAATTCACCGGATGTGCTTTCCTGCATATCCTTGAATTCTTCCTTTGAGAGCATGGTGGAGTGGGGATCAAGCGATTCGAGCATCCCTTTCAGCGCGCCGTCGACCAGCGTGGAGCGGGGATTTTCTTTCACATAATAGCGTTCAACGATATCCAGCACCTGGCTGAAGCGTTTGAGTGCGTCGAAGCGGCTGTCTTCTCCGGCGGCGAATGCCTGCCCGAACGTCAACGACCCGACGGTCAGAAGTGAAAACAAAAAGAGGGCGACAGCCCGTGACGTTTTATGCATACAGCAGCCTCCGAAGCTGAAAACAGTTCCTTGAAGATACCGGGGTTCACCTGAAAACGCAAACATTTCCGGGACAGGCGAAGGCCTGCGCTCCGGTCGGGCTGGAGGGAAACGCGGTTCCATGACTACCATAAGCGCGGGATGGTCAAAGTAAAGCGTTTTGGGGGAGGAACGGGCGGCCGAGGCACCGCTTCAAATTTTTTTGAGGCGAATGGAAGATTTTTGTTGACAGAAAGGGGGTGCTCGGGTAGATACCACTCCTGCATGGGCAGTTAGCTCAGTTGGTAGAGCATCGCCTTCACACGGCGGGGGTCACAGGTTCAAGTCCTGTACTGCCCACCACATGCACGGAGCGGTAGTTAAGTCGGTTATAACGCCGGCCTGTCACGCCGGAGGCCGAGGGTTCAAGTCCCTTCCGCTCCGCCATTTGCCTCATATCGGATCTATCCGATAGCCATATTTGATAATCCGAAAGGATTGTCAGGCGTCCGGGAAACCGGAACGCCGCCTCTGCGGAGCGGTAGTTAAGTCGGTTATAACGCCGGCCTGTCACGCCGGAGGCCGAGGGTTCAAGTCCCTTCCGCTCCGCCATTTTTTAAAAGGACATCCTTTTCAGGGTGTCCTTTTTTCGTATCCGGCTCTCCCCCCCTTGCCCGCCAAGCTGTCCAGCAGGCGGAAGCATGGCGGGCAAGGGAGCCGGTCATCCCTGCAACCGCTGCGAGGTTTCTTCATGGACGCACAGGAACTGGCCCGCCGTTTCGACATGACGCCGCATCCCGAGGGCGGTTTTTACCGGGAAACCTACCGCAGTGCGGGCAGCATCCCGGCAGCGGCCCTTCCCGGCTTTTCCGGGGAACGCTCCTACTCCACGGCAATCCTCTTCCTGCTGCGGCAGGGCGATGTGTCCCGCCTGCACCGGATCCGGCAGGACGAGATCTGGCATTTCCATCTGGGAGGCCCGCTGCGGCTGGTCATGCTCTCGCCCGAGGGCGTCTGGAGCGAGGTCGTGCTCGGCGCGGATGTCCTGAACGGACAGCAGTTGCAGTATGCCGTCCCTGCCGGGTACTGGTTTGGGGCGACGCCCGCTGCGGGAAGCGAGTATTGCCTTGTGGGGTGCACGGTTGCGCCGGGTTTTGATTTCGCCGATTTTGAGCTGGCTGAGTGCGGAATGCTGGAGTCCCGGTATCCCGCCGAGCGTTCGCGCATCCGTGCGTTTTGCTGATCCGCGTCCCGTGCCGCGTCCCGCGCCGGGCGTCTTGCTTCCCTGTCTTCCCGATTCCTGTTATCTGGAGAGGAACCTGCCGGTCTTTTTTGTCCCGGCAGGTTCCCCACGTTTTTCAACCTCGAACGAGCAGGCCTTTTCGTGAACGGCCTTGAAGGATACCCATGTCTGCACCCGATCTCATCCGCCTCGACATCGTCGTCGACGAGGACCAATACGATACTGTTGCCGGGCTTCTGGTTCGGAATATTTCCTATGGCTGGGAAGAAGACAGCCTCCCCACCGGAGAAACCCGTTTCCGTGTGCACTGCGACAACGCCATCGTGCGGGAAAACCTCCTGAGTGCGCTGCGGGCCTGGCTGCCGGGCCTTGAGGTCGAACAGACGGACATCCCGCGGCAGGACTGGACGGTGGCGTGGCGCGAGTTCTTCACGCCGGTGCGGGCGGGGCAGTTCATCGTGCTTCCGCCGTGGCTTCTGGACTCCACGCCGCTGGAAGGGCGCAAGCCTGTCGTCATTGAGCCGAAGTCGGCTTTCGGCACCGGACACCACAACACCACGGTGCTGTGCCTTGAGGCCATTACCCAGCTGCTGGATTCGGGACGCCTCAAGGCCGGACAGCGGTTTTTCGATGTGGGTACGGGTTCGGGGATTCTCGGCATCGGCTGCTGCCTGAACGGGCTGACCGGGCTTGGTTCGGACATCGATCCCGTGGCGGTGGACAATGCGCTGGAAAACGTGGTCATCAACAAGGTGGCGGACACCTTCCGCATCGTTCCCGGCAGTGCGGAAGCGGGCGAGGGCGAACAGTTTGATCTGGTCGTCGCCAACATCCTTGCCGGGCCGCTCCGCGAGCTGGCTCCGGCCCTGATCGCCCGGATGAAGCCCGGTGCATGCCTTGTGCTGTCCGGCCTGCTGGATGTGCAGGCGGATGCCGTGGAAGCCGCCTATGCCGATGCGCTGGGCAAGGCCCGGCGCGTACAGTCCGGCGACTGGGTTGCGCTGGTCTGGGGCGAATAGCCTTCAGGCCTTGCGGAAAGGCCCCTCCTGACGCATTCCGTTGCAAAACAAAGGCCTCCTGTCTGTGGACGGGAGGCCTTTTGTACTTGTAGCCCGGGAGTGTTGGAGGGGGCGGCGTGTTGCCCTGTGCGGAGCGGCCCTACGCCACGATCCTGATGGTATTTTTCTTCAGATACCCGCAGGGGGCGTAGCTTTCCTTGGCCTGCCGCAGGCCTTCTTCCCCGGCGTCCTGCTCCCGGTTGAGGAAGGTGAAATGCCGGGCCGAGTTTTTGGCGAAACAGTAGTTGATGGCCTGATAGACGCCGCGGTATTCCGGGCGGCCCTTCTCGAAGTGGACAACCATGGTCTGCTCGTCGAGCGGTTCGCCCACGGCAAAGGCGACCATGTCTTTGCCGACATAGAGCGCGCCGCCAACCAGTCCGGGCAGGGCTTCCCAGTTGCGGAGCACGGAACAGACCACGTCGCTTTCCGCAAGGAGGGCGGCGGATTTTTCGCACTCCCGCCACTTGCACCAGTCGTGCTGGAGAGCCAGCACCTCGGGCATGATTTCGCTGTTCAGGACGCGGTAGTCCTCTCCATACGCCTTCATGTAGCCGTTGACGTGGTTCTTTTTCTTGTGGAGCCTGTTGCCGGAGAGGGTGGAGAGGGCTTCCTGCGTGTACAGGTATTCCCATTGCCCCGGGGTTTCCTCAATCTCCACACGTCCGGGGAGACGTTCCTGCAAGAGTTCGCAGAGGGCTTCGGGGGCGCGGAGGAGAGTGGTTCCGGGAACCAGTTCCGGCATGGCGGCCCAGTCCGCGGCGTACCAGTCCCCTACCGGAGCCCAGAGCCGTTCGACGGGCAGATCGCTGCGTTTCTGGCGTATCCAGCACATGCCGTGTGCGGTGCGCCATTCCAGATTATAGTGGGCTTCCCAACCCCAGAGGTTGGTGAAGGTATAGTCGGCGGCGTGTACGGGCAAGGCCCGAAAATAGGGCGCGTAGTCGGCGGCGTCTCCGAGTTCGATGGGAGAAAAGCGTTCGGTAAGCATGGGAACCTCAGGTTAGCGGGATGCGGAATGGGTGTGCGCGTTGAGGGCGAAACGGGTCCAGTTGCAGCGCAGGGAAATCCAGAGCAGGGAAAGGGCCATGACGACCTGTGAAATGAAAATGGAAAAGTAGACCCCGGCGGCATCCTGCCAGAGGATGTGGCCGAACAGCCAGGCCACGGGCAGGCGTACCGTCCAGATAGCCAGACTGAAAATGAGCATGGGATACAGGGTGGCCCCCGCACCGTTGAGCCCGCCCGTCAGCACAATGCTGGCGACCGTGAACGGTATGGCGATGACGTTGTAGAAAAGATAGTTGGCCGTTTCGATCTGCACGGCGGGATCGGGGGCGATCAGTCCGGAAAGCTCCATACGCCACGGCCAGATGGCGGCTCCGACAAGGCTCATGGTCACACAGGCCACGCCGAAGGTGGAGAGCAGTGTCCGTTTGGCTTCCTGCCGGTTGCCCTCGCCAAGGGCGTGCCCTACCAGCACCGAAGCCGTCATGCCGAAAGCCGAGGCGGGAAGGAACAGGATGGATTCCACGCGCAGCCCGTTGGTCAGCCCGGCGAGGGCGTTGACCTTTCCAAACGGCAGCGAGGCCGTGATGATGTAAAGCAGCATATACCCTATCTGCCAGAGCGAGGACGTGCCGAGCGCGGGGAGGGCGACCTTGAGCAGGTATGCCCCGCCGATCCGTATCCACCTCCAGCTGGGCAGGCAGTCCAGGGCGAGCAGGTGCTTTTGGGCAAGCAGGGCCAGCATCAGCAGCGCGCCGAAGCTGACGGAAACCAGCGTGGAAACGGCGATGCCCGCCGCGCCCCATGCGGGGAACCCCCACCAGCCGAGGCCGAAGGCCAGATCGCCGAAGACATTGAGCAGCCCCGCGGTGGCGGTGACGATCAGCGGAATGCGGACCATCTGGGCGGAGCGGAAAACCGCGGCTCCGATAGTCAGGACGTACTGCCCCGGAATGCCCCAGATGGTGGTCGTGAGGAACATGATCGCCGTGGGCATGATGTTTTCCGGGGTCTGGATGAGCCGGAGCAGCGGTTCGCGCCAGACGGAGGCCGCCGTCGCGATGAGTGCGCCGACGGCAAGGCAGCCGCCGAGCACCAGCCAGATGTAACGCCCGGCCCGCCGGTTTTTCCCCGCGCCCAGCGACTGGCTGATCGAAGCCACCGCGCCGTTGGAGGCGGCCATGGCCAGAGCCATGAAAATCATGTGGCATTGGGTGACAAGGCCGATGGAGGCCTGCACGTCGGAGCCGATGCGTCCCCCCGCCCACACGTCGGTAAGCCCGATGACGCACTGGCAGAGCAGCATGAGGCATTGCGGCCAGGTCAGGTTCCAGATGGAATACATGCGTTGCGAATACGGATTCATGCGGGGAGCTTTCCCGGGTGCGGGCGCGGGCGGTTGGAGGGCGGGAAAGGGGAGGCTATTCCCCGAGCAGCTCCGCCGAGGACAGTGCCTGGAAGAGCACGATGCCGGCAGCGGTGGACAGGTTGATGCTGCGGACTTCACCCTTGATGGGAATGCGGACATGGTGCGGAGAGAGCGAGCTGACTTCGGGGGGAAGCCCGGAGGTTTCCCGTCCGAAAACAAGGGAGTCGTTTGCGGTGAAGGCAAACTTCTGGAGAGCCGTGCCGCGCCGTGCGCTGGTCAGGACAAGCCTCCGGCCCGCCCCGGCGTCGTTCAGATAGGCGTCGAGTCCGGGCCAGACGTGCATGTCCACATGAGGCCAGTAGTCGAGTCCCGCCCGTTTGAGATAGCGGTCCTCAAGCTTGAAACCCAAAGGCTCGATGAGATGCAGCGAAACCTGCATGGCAGCACAGAGACGAGCGATATTGCCGGTATTCGGGGGAATTTCCGGCTGGAACAGGACAACATGCATACAGGTCGGCATCCGTGTAAGGGTGATATAACTTTTCAACAACGCTGGACAGCGGCGGACACGATGCTTATCAGGCTTCAAAGCCCAGCTTGTTGATGATCTTTTTGACTTCCTCGATGTCGAGAGGCTGGGATTCGTTCCACGAGGCTTCACCCTTCTCGAGATCGACATGGACGTCGGACACGCCGGGAAGCGTTTCCAGAGCCTTGGTCACAGCCTGTCTGCAATGGTTGCAGGACATTCCTTTTACGGCGAGAGTAGGCATAATCGTATCCTTTTCGGGTAAGAAGGTGGATAAGAAGGCGTGGCGGCACAGCCGCCGCCTTCCATACATAAGAGCTTGACCGCAGTTGGCAAGCAGAGGAGAGCCAGAATGGATCACCAGAAAGAGATTCTTTTTACCGTGGGCGGCATGAGCTGCGCCGCCTGCTCTTCTCGGCTGGAGCGTGTTCTGAACGGGATGGACGGGGTCAGTTCCGCCAGCGTCAGCCTTGCCGCCAGCAGCGCGTCCGTTGTGCCTGATCCGTCGCTTTCCGAAGCCGCCGCCGAGGACCTTGTCCGCCGGATTGGGGAACGGGCCGGAGAGATGGGCTTTTCCGCCACGCCCGTGGCTCCCGAAACCGACATGGCCGACATGTGGGAAGCCCAGCAGAAAGAGGGCATCGAACATCTTGCCACCCTGAAGGCCCGGCTCTGGCCCGAGTTCGGCTTTACCATCCTCCTGCTGCTGGTGTCGATGGGGCATATGTGGGGCCTTCCGTTGCCTGCGATCATCGAACCGATGCATGGCCCCTCGTCGGCACTGAACCATGCCGTGCTCCAGCTGGTGCTGACGCTCCCCGTGCTCTGGTCCGGGCGGCAGTTTTACCTGACGGGCTTTCCGAACCTGTGGCGGCTGTCTCCGAATATGGACAGCCTTGTCGCCATGGGCACGGGTGCGGCGTTCCTCTACAGCCTGTGGAATACGGCGGAAGTCGCGCTCGGGCATCCGGGCAAGGTCATGGATCTGTATTATGAGTCCGCCGCCGTGCTCATCTCGCTCATCTCGTTCGGCAAGTATCTGGAAGCGGTTTCCCGGTTCCGCATGTCCGACGCCATCGGCGCGCTGATGAATCTGACCCCGGAAACGGCGTTGCGCCTGCCTGCGCCGGACCAGCCGGATCAGGCGGAAGAGGTGCCGGTCAAGAACGTGCGGGTTGGCGACTACCTTCAGGTCAGGCCCGGTGGACGTATCCCTGTTGACGGAGTGGTAACAAGCGGGGCTTCCAGCGTGGACGCCTCCATGCTGACGGGTGAATCCATGCCCGTCTCCGTAGGCGTGGGGAGCACGGTCGCGGGCGGTACGATGAACACCACCGGAACCTTTGTCATGAAGGCCGAGCATGTCGGTTCGGACACGGCCCTGTCCCGCATCATCAAGCTGGTGCGCGAGGCGCAGAGCACGAAGGCCCCCATTGCCCGGCTTGCGGACGAGGTCAGCCTTGTCTTTGTGCCTACGGTCATGGCCCTGGCGGTCATTGCGGCGTCGAGCTGGCTGTTTTTCGGGCAGGTTCCGGTTTCCGAGGCTTTCCGCATCTTTGTGGCGGTGCTGGTGGTGGCCTGCCCCTGTGCGCTCGGGCTGGCAACGCCCATATCCATCATGGTGGCGACGGGCAGGGGGGCGCAGCTGGGCGTGCTGGTCAAAAACGGAACGGCGTTGGAGCTTGCGGGCCGTCTGGACGTGCTGGTCTTTGACAAGACGGGGACGCTGACCGAAGGCAGGCCGCGCCTTCTTTCGGTGGATTCGTTTGATCCCCTTTTTGATGAGGATCATATCCTGAGCTATGCGGCTTCGCTCGAGAGCGTTTCCGAGCATCCTCTGGCGGTCGCCGTGACCTCCGGCGCGGAAGACATGAAGCTGCCGCTCTATCCCGTCAGCGAGTTCGACAGCTTTTCCGGGCTTGGCGTCTCCGGCAAGGTGGATCTTGCGAACGAGTCCATACCGCTGCTTCTTGGCAACAAACGGTTTATGGAAGAGCGGCAGGTGTCTTTCCCTTCGGCGCGGAATATCGATGCGCGGCTTGCCGAGCTGTCGGATGCCGGGGCTACGCCGCTGCTGCTGGCTGTCTCCGGGCAGCTTGCCGGAATGCTCGCCGTGGCGGATGCCATGCGGCCTGAAACGGAAAGCGTGGTGAAGGAGCTTCGGAAGTCCGGTTTACGGGTGATCATGCTGAGCGGCGACAACCGGCGCACGGCGGAAGCCGTAGCGCACCGGGCCGGTATCGACGAGGTGATCGCCGATGTGCTGCCTGACGGCAAGGAGCAGGTCATCAGCGGGTTGCAGGCTTCCGGCCTTCGGGTCGGGATGATCGGGGACGGCATCAATGACGCGCCTGCGCTGGCCCGCGCTGACGTGGGCATGGCGATGGGCAACGGTATCGACGTTGCGGTGGAAGCGGGAGACATCGTGCTGCTCGGCAGCGATACCCGTTCGGGCAAGGGGCTACGCGGCGTGCTGACCGCGTTGGAACTGAGCCGGGCCGCCTTGCGGAATATCAAGGAAAACCTTGGCTGGGCGTTCGGCTACAACATCCTGTGCCTGCCCATTGCCGCCGGGGTGCTCAAACTTTTCGGCGGGCCTTCGCTGTCTCCGATGATTGCGGGTGCGGCGATGGCCTTCTCCTCCGTGTCTGTCGTCCTCAACGCTCTTCGTCTGCGGCGTTTTGGAAAGTAGCGAGGAGCGGGTTGCTGAACCGGGGAAGGGAGGAAGACCCTTTCTGGAGAAAGGCTTCTTCCTCCCCTCCCCGGACCCCTCCCCTCCATCTCCAAAGACGTTTGGCTGGCGGGGAGGCCGGGCAACAGCTTTCCCCTTCCTGCTTGCGTTTGGATGAGGCGGGAAGCGGACGGCTTTCCTTCCTCCACACGAATCAGAAAAGCCCCCGGAAGTTCTTCCGAGGGCTTTTTTTGTGTGCGCAACCGGGGGACGCGCGTTTCCGGGACGGCACGGCGCGCCACCCTGCCCGCCGTTGACCCATACAAAAGTCTTGGGAGGGAGAGGGGGAGGCTTGGAGGGGGAGAGGGCCCCTTTCTTCAGAAAGGGGCCCTCTCCCCCTCCAATAATCATCTCCCCTATTCTTCCACAAAACACCGGGTCAGATCGTCAAGCGTCTCGCGGCGGCGGATCAGCTTCGGGGAGCCGTCGCTGGTGATGAGCACTTCGGCGGCGCGGGGACGCTGGTTGTAGCTGGAGGACATGACGAACCCGTAGGCTCCGGCATCAAGGGCGGCAACGATGTCGCCTTCCTGAACGAGCGGGAGCATGCGCTTCCTGGCGAGGATGTCGCCGCTTTCGCAGATATTGCCTACAATGCTCTGCTCCACGAGATCGGCATCAGGTTCGCCGTTTTCGCGGAAGATTTCGATTTCGTGGAACGAGTCGTACATGGCGGGACGCGCCAGCACGTTGAAGCCGAGATCCGTGCCGACATAACGGTTCTCGCCGTTGAACTTGGTTGCATGCACCTTGCCGAGCAGTACGCCGCATTCGGCCGCGATGTATCGGCCCGGTTCGATGAAGAACTTGCCCTGATAGCCGGTTTCTGCAACCCAGCCGGAAAGCCTGGCGTGGAGCTGGCGGCCCAGTTCCGCCAGATCAAGGCGCGGCTCTTCCTCATATTTGCGGTAGGGGATGCCGAGTCCGCCGCCAAAGTCGATGACTTCGAGAGCAGGGAGGATATCTGCAAGATCGCTCTGAATGAAGTGCAGGAGGAAGTCAATGGCGTTGAGATAGTTGTCCGGCTCCATGAACAGGGAGCCGATGTGCTGGTTGATGCCGGCAAGCGTCAGGCCGTGCTTCTTGAGCAGGGCGCGGACTTCGTCGAGCGAGGTGGGATCGATGCCGAACTTGGTTTCCTTGCCCGCGGTGACCACCTTCTTGTGATGCCCCGCGCCGATGCCGGGATTCACGCGGATCATGACCTTGCCGCCGGGGTTGACCTGCCCGTAGAGGTCAAGCTGGGAGAGAGAATCCACACTGACGAGAAGCCCGTTGTCCACGGCGTTCTTCATTTCCTCGGCCGAAACGTTGTTGCACACATACAACAGCCGATCGGCGGTGAACCCCGCCAGCTTGTTGATGTGCAGCTCGCCGGGAGACATGGCGTCGGCGTGGCAGCCTTCTTCACGGATGATCCGCAGCAGGGAGGGGTTGGTGTTGGCCTTGGCGGAATAGTTGACGTGGAATCCCGGCAGGCTGGACAGGCCCAGCAGCTCCCGGCAACGCTGGCGGAGCACCGTTTCATTATAAACATACAGGGGCGTGCCGTACTGTGCGGCGAGTGCCTGCGGTGTGGTGTTTCCGAAAAAGCCGACCTTGTCGGTCTGGGCGGAGCGAACATTTGGCATGAGTTGTCCTCGTCATGATGGCAAAAGATTACGCTGTAAAAGTATCAATCTGTACCGTGCTGTCAATAGCGGAACCTGAAATGCGAAAACAGTGCGGTATCATTTATGTTATGCGTATACAAGATTGTCATGTCGGCTCCAGCGGCTTCAGGGCGTGGAAACGGGATTTGACTTTCCGCCTTTCTGGGGACATGCTAAGAACATAAAACTTCAGCAAGGAGCCTTGCATGGCAATCAAAAACGGCGATACCGTTCGTGTTCATTATACCGGAACCTTCTCCGACGGCGAGGTGTTCGATTCTTCCAGAGAGCGTGAGCCGCTGGAGTTTGTTCTTGGCGACGGAAACCTGATTCCGGGCTTCGAAGACGCGCTCATCGGGCGCGCCGTGAGTGATCGCTTTACGGTGACCATTCCGGCTGATGAAGCCTATGGCGAACACCTTGAAGAACTGCTGATGGAAGTCCCCCTGAGCGAAGTTCCCGAGGACATCAAGCCCGAAGTGGGCATGATGCTGCAGATTGCCACGGATGACGGAGATATGGAAGTGCAGATTGTCGAGGTCAACGACAAGGTCGTGATTCTTGATGCCAACCATCCTCTGGCCGGAGAAGATCTCACCTTTGACATCGAAGTTATCGACGTCAAATAGTCTTTGCGGATAAACTCCGATTCGGGTATGCTGGATCGGAGCTTTTTTTATGGCGGCGTTTTTCACAGAGAAAGAGCAGAGGGAATGACTGCGCGTCTGTGCCTTTGCTTCGGACTTCAGGCCCTGGAGGAGAACATGAAAGTTGTTTTCGAGATCACCGGGTTGAGTTGTGACCTTGCGCTTCATCCCATTTCGCCCCAGACGGCGGAAAGTATGCGCGAAGGCGGACGCGACATCTACAGCCAGAAGTATATGAACTGGTGGCGTAGGGGAAATACCCGTACCTTCGGCATGCGTATCAACGAATCCTCAGAGGTTCGCCTTCAGGTGGATGGCAAGGATGTTCCTTTCAATGCCAACCTGCTGTACCGCAACGTGTACACCCTGCGCCAGCGGATGTACCTGTCCAGCAAGGCCCAGTTTCTGGCCGTGCTCGGCTATGACAATGAAACCTGCACGTTCCGCTGGATTTGGGAAAACATCGAAGACTTCGATCCCGCCAAGTTCAACTTTGTCGTGACCGACTGGGACAACGTGCTCGGAACCAAGGGCTACCGCGTTCTTGACAACGTCTTCTACGACAGCAAGCACGCCGACGACGAAGAATGGCTGAACCCCAGCGGCTTCACCCTGATGGACCCCATCGTGCTCGATCTTGAAGACGTTCGCCACGAAATCGAGGAAGAACTGAAGGGAACCGCCAAGTATATACGCTGACCCTGTTGGGAAGCCGTAAAAGCCTTCGCCGTCCGCGAGGGCTTTTTTTGTATCCGTGCGGCAACATCTCTTGAAACGGGAAAGGCCCCTTCTCTTGCGGGAGAAAGGGCCTTTTTATGTGTCGTGAGCTGGGATCAGCCTTTCTGTTCAGCGTCCGTTTCCGTAAAGGCGGCCCGGTTGCGGGTGACGGCGGAGACGAGATCCGGCATGAGCTGGGCCACATCCTCCATGCTCCCGGCGCGGGCGGCCTCTTCAAGGCAGCGGGCCGGATCGTCCAGAACGCGGAGATCGTAGGTTTCCGCCAGCTGTCCGATGCGGGCGGCGGCATTGCAGACAAGCTGTGCGTCGCCGGACTGCTCTCCCAGAACGGCAAGCTCCAGCTCGCTGTCGAGTGCGGCCAGCATGGCACGGATGGCTTCGTCCGAAGCGGGGGCGTCCTGATCGTGTGCAGGTTCCTGCGGTGCTTCCTGTTCGGAATCCTGTCCGGAATCTTGGGCAACGGCGGGCGTTTCGCCCTCCTCACGCGCTTCTGCCGCATGCCCTTCTTCCCCATGTTCCTCCGCCGGAAGGCCGGCCTGCTCGTCCGGGGCGGTGAGCGGTTCAGCAGCGGGTTCGGGGTGGGGAGAAGGCTCCTCTTGCTCCTCCTGCTGCGGAAGCGTCAGAGGCAGAGGCTCATTCAGAGGCTCGTCGGCAGGCCGGGCTTCTGCGGGGTTCTCCTCGCTTGAGGAGGGGAGCGGCGTGCCAAGCTCCACAATATCCTCGATGAGCAGGGGGGCTGTTGCGCCTTCACTGGGGGCAGGGCGGGAGCCTTGTTCGCAGGGAGCCAGCTTTGAGGCCTCGTCCAGCAGGGAACGCATGCCGGAGGGAGGCGGCGTAAACGACCCTCCAAAGAGATCGGGGATTGCTTGCGCCTCCGCCGTGGGCGTCGCTTCCGGCTCCTTCGAGCAGGCAGCGGCGGCGGGCTTTTCCGGTGCGGCGGGCTGTGCCTCTTCGAGAGGGGCATCAAGCAGCAGGGCGTCTCCGTCGAGGACTCGCGGCTCCTGCATGTGCTCGGGCAAGGGTTCACCAAGCAGCAGCGGTTCTTCCTGAACAGGGGCCGCCAGCGTCAAGGCTGCGGGTGCGTCCGCCCGTTGGGAGACGGGCTGCGGCGGGGTGAAGGCCAGCGGCTCCACGGGGTGGGGGAGCGTGAGCGGCTCCGCTGCCGCTGCGGTAGGCGGAAGCAACGGTGCGGCGTTGGGCGTGGGCAGAGGCTCGGGGCGTGCGGGATCGCTGTGAGGCTGCGGGGCCTGCCCGTCCGTCTTCTTGATGATGGGGGTGGGTTCCCCGACCCATTCCGTGGCGTTGGGCGGCGCGCTCGGGCGCACAGGCATCCGCTTGGCCCGTTCCTCCAGCGGATTGGGGTGTTCGTTGCGTCTGGGGGCAGGCTTGGTGGTGTCGTTTTTGACGACAGGCATAGGCTCTCCGACGCTGGACAGCCTGGGGGCTGCCGGGAGCTTGTCCGTCAGGGGCTTGATGGCCTCCTGCTCCTTGCCAGGTGTGCCGGGGACGGCGGAAGGCACGGGACGCTGAAGCGCGATCGGCGTTTCAGGCGCGGGGCCAACCGGGGAGGCCGGCTGCGGTTCGGCTTTGGGCTGCCGGGGCCGGGGTTCCTGCCCGGCGGCCGGGGGAGTGACTTCTTTCGGTACGGGGCTGGACGCCGGTTTCTTGTGGAACGGGGAAAGCAGGGCGGAGAGCAACCCCTTGTGAGCGGGGGAAGCCTGTTCTTGCGCCGGTGACAGCCTGGCTTCCGGAAATTCGGGGAGATCCGGGATGTCTGGGGAAACGGGCCGTGAGGCGGAGGACGGTTTGGGCATCGGCGTTTCGATGGTTTCGTCCGCTTCCTTGTCCTTGAAACGTCTGGAAACGGGGGCAAGGCGCAGGGTCAGATGGCGCAGGCCTTTCCGGGTGAGGGGCTTTTTGAGGAAATGCGTGCACCCGGCCCGGCGCAGGGCGTCGATCTGCGCTTCGCCGTTCACCAGCGCAAGAATGCAGGCCAACGGGAAATTGTGTTCGCCTTCAAAGGCGCGGATGGAGGCTACCGCGTCGGCAATGGCTTCTTCCGACATGTCGTCATCGAAGATAATCAAAGCCCCCGGCGTATTACGGTAGATGGCCTGCGCCTCTTCCGGTGTTCTGGCCTCAAGGATTTCGTGGGGCAGCTCATCAAGATAGAAGGAAAGCAGCTGCCGGTTGGCGGGTACGCTGCTTGCCACAATGATGCGAAGTGCGCTGGCGGGCAGCCGGGAAAGGATATCCTTGTCCGGCTGGGGGGCCGGGGGTGTCTGTTCGGTCATGCAGGCGGACAGGCTCATGCTGAAGGAAACCGACGTCCCCCTGGGGCCGCTTTCAAGCGAGAGAACCTCGCCGTGGGAACCGGCCAGCTCCCACGCGCGTACAAACGCCAGCGTGCTGCGCCTGAAGGGGGGCATGCCGGAGCCGCTGTCCGATACCGTGAACAGGAGATGCCCGGGATCGGTGCTTTCCGGCAGGCGTTGGGCACGGATCTGCACCATGCCTTTTTCCGTGGCGAGCACGGAGCTTTCCGCCAGCAGGGACAGCACCGAGGCAATCCGGTTTCGGGAGCCTTCATAGCAGCGGGAGAGGTGCGGAGCCGTGAACCATGACAGGCCGATGTTCTTGGATTCCGCAAGTTCGGCTACGGAATCGTTCACATCCAGCAAAAGCTGTTTGAGGTCAAAGCGTTCCTTGATGTCGGCGGGACGTGGCTGATCCGGGAGCCGCTCAATGTTGCCGATCGCCTTGGCAAGCGTGCGGCCCGCCGAGCCGAGAGCGTCGGTGCGGCGTCGGGCTTCAAGGGGGAGGGCGGTTTGATCCAGCGCGCTGATGGCTCGAAGCAGGGCATCAAGCGGGGCACGGAGGACACGCTCCACTTCCCCGGCGGACATGGGCGTCTGGAGGGGCTGCGGGTGGATGCTTGCCTTGGCGGGGGCGGAAGCGGATGGGAGCGGTGCCGCCGGAGTGTGTGCGCGGGCGGCTGCCGGAGGCGGTGTAAAGGACGCCTCGCCAAAGGCTGTCGGATCGACCGAGGCAATGGTCGTTGGGAGGTGCGCGCCAGCCTCTGTCTTGGGGAAACCGCCCAGTTCCAGCGCAGCGACGGCGGCCTTGCCGGTCTTGGTGGTTTCGCGGGTGCTGCGGTTTGGAGCGGGCAGCGGCCTGGGGCTGGGGCTGAGTGCCGCAACCAGTGCGCTGAGTACAAGGCAGGTCAGGGGAACGATGCTGATGATTCCCGGCTTCATGAAGTCGTCCAGGGCATGGGGCAGCATCTTGATGAACAAGTCAGGCAAGAGGCTGGAGAGCGGGAACAGGGCCAGCATCCCCAGCGGCGGCAGAATGGAGATGAGGAGAAAGCGTTTCGCTCCGGGCAGGCGGCGCAGGCAGGCCATCAGCGTGCCCGGCAGCAGGAGCAGCATGAACAGGGGCCACAGCGGGAGGAACTGGAGCGTCCAGGTGTAGCCGGGAATCAGCGGCGCGGCGGAAAGGGCAATGCCGCACAGGGCCAGCAGGACAAACAGCATATCAATAAAAGGCGCATGGTGGCGCGTCCGCATCATGTGGCGTCCCACATGGGGCAGAATAAGCAGGGCGACTCCCGGAGCAAGCAGGCCGGGCATATCCCAGCGGCTGACCTCCCCGGCGGGGGTGGTCGGCAGGCCCCAGAACGCCTGAACCCAGACCGCTGCGATATACAGCGCGGCCCACATCCGCCACTCCCGGCGTTCCGTGACGCCGCGCAAGAGGCACAGAATGAGCAGGACGACCAGAAGCACGAGCTGCGGCTGCGTGCCCAGCTCGTCAAGAAGCGTCAGGCTGGAGACGGCGCGGAGCGAGGGCGCGAAGCCCGGCCCGGGGATGCCGCTCACTCTGATAGAGATATTGGTCTGGTCGGGAAGGGGGTTCGGAAGATGGTAAAGCCCGTCACCGGAGGGGCGCACGGGCGTTCCGCTTGTCTCGCCCGATCTGGTCAGCCAGACTTGTGGAATCCCGGGAAGCTGATCCGCAATGCGCGTATTCAGGTCAAGAACGAGGGGAAACGTCGGAGTCTTGCCCTTGGGCGAGAGGCGCAGCCAGATGGTTCCCGCCAGATGGGGCAGGCTTTCCGGCTCATAGGGCCTGAACGCTTTCTGGGTGTTCGCCGCCAGCACCTCGCCAAGCGTCAGGGTTCCCTTGGCGTCGAGCAGCCAATCCTGCCGGAAGGGCACGTCGGCACCGGAGGGGGCGTCCGGGGCTGCCTCGCCGGGAACGGCAGGCAGGGCGGAGGCCGTCTGTACGGCCTGGGCAGGTGGCTCCGGAGCCGCCTGTTCGGCCACGGCCTGAAGGGCATCCTGAACGACGGCGGGTGTTTCCGAAGCGGCGGAAACGGGTGGTTCGGCTATGCCGGGCGTGGGGGTGAGCAAGAGCAGCAGGGCGGCAAAAAACAGCGGCCACGCGCGAAGGACGTATGACGATCGAGGGAGAAGGGACAAAAAGTGCATAGTGGTATAGGGTTCGGGTGACGAAAGGGCTTTTTCGTGACGCATGCCCGGGTGTCTCGGCCTGTCTCTGGAACAGGCGCGCGGCACAATGGACGGCAGGACAATAAATACGCCGCTCGGAAGCGATGGGCAAGGTATAAAAAAGATATATTATTTTATAACATTGTGCGCCCATCCCCCTCTGTGCCCGCAGGCGGCGCAGGAAAAAAATCAAAAAAATGGCAAAAAGTCGTTGACAGAGCGGGCGCAGAGGTGCATAACCCGTTTTCGCCGCTG
>CAZIFC010000036.1:0-23211 GCA_964538355.1 uncultured Lawsonia sp.
CACCTCGACGCCGAAGTGGTGGAATTGGTAGACACGCTAGGTTCAGGGTCTAGTGGGGGTTTCCCCGTGGGAGTTCAACTCTCCCCTTCGGCACCATCAGAAAATCAACGGGTCAGCAGAACAACTGCTGGCCCGTTTTTCGTTTTTCCGCAACCGCTCTTCAGGCGGCATCCGTTCTTCCCGGAGAAAGGCAAGGGGGTACGCCCTTCCATAAAAAAAGGAGGGGAACCATCCCCTCCTTCGTCTTTTAAGAAATCTTCTTTCCTATATATCCAAGAACAACGCAAAGACACAAAAAGCCGCTGCAAATAAGCAATACATGCATGCCGGTGGACATAAGGAACTCCTTTCATTGCCCCGAAACCATCCTGAAGACAGTTTCAGGCTGGTGAAGAACAAAAGACGGTCCATCAACAGGAGGCGATGATTGCGGGAGGTTCCAACGGCAATGGGAGCATACCGCGAATTTCTGTCAGCCTGAAAAAGAGCGGCTCGCTTCTAGACGGCTCCACGGCGGCGGCAAGAGAGCTTCGCCGAAACAGGGCCTGACGCGGAAGGGATGCGGGTTCCCTGTTCAGGTTCCGCTCACACTGCGCGGGCTTGCCTGTCTGAATCAGGGTGGGGATGCGATCGGCATTCGTCAGGGAAAAGGCCTTTCCCTGTACATCGGAAAAAGAAGGGGAAGCAGAGACGTCAGGCGTTCCGCACAGCAGAAAAAACGCCAGAAGCGTGAACAGTCCCGTCAGGAACGTGGCTTGATTTCGCGGAGAAACAAAAAACGGCATCATCATGGCAGCTACCGCCTTGCTTTGAACTCGACTCTAAAGGATCGCATGGGGCAACGCAAGCTGTAATGCGTCTTTTTCCCCGCCGTTCTGTGAAAAATAACACAAAAAACCGACTGCCCTCTCCGGGTCGCTCCACGCATACCACGGCAAAAAACCTCCCGGACAGTATGAAGCGCATCCACGGCCGGCATCAGCCCTCATGAAACCACCTGCTGCAACGCCGCCCGCGCCTCAACACCCTGTCAGGAGGAAACAAAGGCACCTTGAACAATCGCAGGGGCGATCCGCAAAGGGTTTCCATACATTCTGCCATTGCACACCGGGGGCGTGTTGGGTAGACTCAAAAGTCCGTGGCAAGCGGATTGTGGAAACAGAGCATTCCGTTCCTTCTCCTGACGTCTGGCGAACCATTCCGGCACGCTTGCGCTTTTCGGCAGCCTTCCGGGGAAATGGCGGCCAGATCCAGCCACGGCGACATTCACCTATGGGGAAAAGCTCCGCGCTTTTCCATGATCGAGAGGCTACCCTTATGGCTCATACTCCTGTTTTGGCAATTCACGGCGGTGCAGGCACCATCACCCGGACAGACCTTTCCGCCGAAGCGGAACGCGAATACCGCAACGCCCTGCAAGACATTCTGGAAAAAGGCAGAGACGCCTTGGCCCGGGGCGCGTCGGCCCTTGACGCGGTGACGCTGGCCGTTTCCATGCTTGAAGACTGCCCCCTGTTCAATGCCGGGCGAGGCTCCGTATACACCAGCGCGGAAACCCACGAGATGGACGCCGCGATCATGGACGGGACCACCCTGCGTACCGGAGCCATCGCGTGCGTGCACGGCGTCAAGAATCCGGTAAAGGGCGCGCGCGTGGTCATGGAGCAGTCCCCCCACGTTCTGATGACCAGCGAGGGCGCAATGGCCTTTCTGCGTCGGAACGGGGTGGAATTCATGCCTGAAAGCTATTTTGACACGGAACACCGCCTTGCCCAGCTGCATCTGGCGCAGGCGAGGCATCCGGGAACGGCTGTCCTTGATCACGACGGAGCCGCCGACAACAAGATGAGCTTCTCGGGAACGCCGCTTGATGAAAAGACCAAAATGGGAACCGTGGGCGCGGTTGCGCTGGACAGCTCCGGGCGGCTCGCCGCGGCGACCTCCACGGGAGGCATGACCAACAAGCTGCCCGGCCGGGTCGGGGATACCCCTATTGCCGGTGCCGGGTGCTACGCCGATGGCAACGTTGCGGTTTCCTGCACGGGTTCGGGAGAATACTTCATCCGTCTGGTTGTGGGACACGATGTCGCCGCCCGGATGAAGTATCAGGGCGCGAGCCTTGAGCAGGCGGTAACGGAGGCTCTGGCCCGCGTGGGAGAGCTGGGCGGAACCGGCGGCCTTATCGCGCTGGATCGCGACGGGCGCGTAACCCTGCCTTTCATTTCCGAAGGGATGTACCGTGGCTGTGTTCGCGTGGGGGAAGATCCGCTCGTGGCCATTTATGGAAAAGAAGCGGAAGGCTGCTGATTTTCCGCTCGGAATCCTGACCGGCGCGCCTTGATCCGTCTTGTTCTTTTTTTCTTTTTTGAAACATAATTGCGTGAACGAAAAAACAATTTTGTTTTTTTCGTATACCCAGACAGCACTCCGGGGGCCTCTCTCCCAAAAAGAGGCCCCCTTCCCTATTGACGAATGATTTTGAGGCTTCTAATAAAGACGATCTTGATGAAAAAAAGACAGTAGCGAACTTTTGCCCGCACGAGGCTTCCCGAGCATCAAGCCCTTGCCGCCGGGCGTCCGTCTCGGGAGCGAGATCATAACATTTCACGCATCCACCTGCTTTGATCGGGATGGTGCACTATCCGTCAGTTTGAAATTGGAGAAAGGAATGGGGCCGAGCGACAAAAATGTCCTTGAAGTACAGGACTTGACCGTCCGATTCGACACATCCGAACGAAGCGTTGTTGCCGTAAAACAGCTCGGCTTCCATGTTCGTTCCGGTGAAGTTCTTGCAATTGTTGGTGAATCCGGTTCGGGAAAATCCGTCACGTCACTGTCCGTAATGCGCCTCATCGAGCACGGCGGGGGCACTATCGCCTCCGGGAAAATCGCCTTTGCCCGCAGGAACGGTGAACACCTCGATCTTGCCAAGGCTTCCGACAACACCATGCGTACAATCCGCGGCGGGGAAATCTCGATGATTTTCCAGGAGCCTATGACCTCCCTGAACCCCGTGTTCACTGTGGGAACGCAGGTGGCGGAAGCGGTCATGCTCCATCAGGGGCTTTCCCATGCCGAAGCGCAGGCCGAAGCCCTCAGGATGCTGGAACTCGTCCGCATTCCCGAAGCCAGGCAGGTGCTCACGCGGTACCCGCACCAGCTTTCCGGCGGCATGCGCCAGCGCGTCATGATCGCCATGGCCCTTTCCTGCAAGCCCTCGCTCCTGATTGCCGACGAACCCACAACGGCTCTCGACGTTACCATTCAGGCCCAGATCCTCCAGCTCATCCGCCAGCTTCAGGAAGAAATGGGCATGGCGGTCATTTTCATTACCCATGATATGGGTGTGGTTGCGGAGGTCGCGGATCGGGTGCTGGTCATGTACCACGGGGAAGCCGTGGAGGAAGGCTCCTGCGAACAGATTTTCCACAATCCGCAACATCCGTATACGCGGTCGCTGCTGGCGGCCGTCCCGCGCCTCGGCTCCATGAAGGGAACCGACGCCCCCGCCCCCTTCCCTCTGCTGCGGGTCGCTGATCCGGAGGCCGAGGCCATGGGTACGGCGGGCATGGACGAAGCCCCCACGACACCGGCGGATGTTCCCGCCGCGCCGCCTGCTCCCGGTATGGGCAAGCCCGTGCTCAGCGTGGACAGGCTCGTCACCCGCTTTGATGTCGAAACCGGATTCTGGGGCAAGGTCAAGCGGCGCGTCCATGCCGTGGAGCAGGTGAGCTTCCAGCTCTACCCCGGTGAAACCCTTGGTCTGGTCGGCGAGTCCGGCTGCGGGAAATCCACCATCGGGCGGTCGCTGATCGGGCTGGAAACGCCCCGCTCGGGCAGCATCCAATTTGGCGGCGAAGAGCTGACGCATGTGTCCGGCTCCCGGCTGCAAAAGCTCCGGCGCAATATCCAGTATGTGTTTCAGGACCCGTATGCGGCACTGGATCCCCGCCTCACCGTCGGCTTTTCCATTATGGAACCCTTGCTCATCCATAAGATCTGTTCCCGAAAGGAAGCCGAACGGCGCGTTGGCGAGCTGCTCCAGCGCGTGGATCTCGACCCCGCAATGGCGGTACGCTATCCGCACGAGTTTTCCGGCGGCCAACGCCAGCGTGTCTGTATTGCCCGTGCGCTGGCCATGAATCCTGAAATCATCATCGCCGACGAGTCCGTCTCTGCGCTCGACGTGTCCGTCCGTGCCCAGATCATCAATCTTCTGCTGGCTCTCCAAAAAGAATTCCGCATCTCCTTCCTGTTCATTTCCCACGACATGGCCGTCATCGAACGCGTCTGCCACCGGGTGGCCGTCATGTACCTCGGGCAGATCGTGGAAATCGGTTCTCGCCGTGATGTCTTTGAAAATCCGCTGCATCCGTACACCAAACGCCTCATGTCCGCCGTCCCGATCCCGGATCCCTCCCGGCGCACCATGTCGCGCACCCTGCTTTCCGGCGAAATTCCAAGCCCCGTCCGCTCTGCGGACTATGAACCCGCCGTGGCTCCGCTCAGGGAAGTCACCCCGGGGCACTTCGTTTCCGAGCAGCAGATGGCAAACTGGTTCTGATACCGCGTTGTTCAGGTTTGTTCGGCGTGCTTCGATGGCGAGGCGCGCTGTCATCAACCCGCCTTTGGGCGTATACTGAGGAGTAGCTCATGATTTTTCGCAACACATGGAAAAAGATGCTCATTGCGGCCGGCATAGCTGCCGTGATGTGCGCTCCGCAAGCTCACGCCGCCAAGGACGTTGTCCTCGCCGTAGCTTCGACCCTGACCACCACCGACCCGTGGGATGCCAACGACACCCTGTCTCAGGCCTGTGCGAAAACCTTTTATGAAGGTCTGTACGGCTTCAACGAAAAGCTGGAGCTGCGCCCCGTGCTCGCCGAGAGCTACGAAGTTTCCCCCGACGGGCTTGTCTACACCTTCCATCTGCGCAAGGGCGTAAAATTCCATGACGGCACGGACTTCAACGCCGAAGCCGTCAAGGTGAACTTTGACCGCGTCACCAACCCGGAAAACAAGCTGAAGCGTTACAGCCTGTATTCCAATATCGCCAAGACCGAAGTGGTCGACGAATACACCGCCAAGGTGACCCTGAAGACGCCCTTCTCTCCCTTCGTCAACCAGCTCGGCCACCCTTCCGCCGTCATGATCTCCCCCGCCGCGCTCAAGAAGTACGGCAAGGACATCATGTTCCACCCTGTGGGCACCGGTCCCTACAAGTTTGTCGAATGGAAGCAGACTGACTACCTCAAGGCCGTCAAGAACGAAAACTACTGGCGTCCCGGCCTGCCCAAGGTCGACAGCATCAGCTGGGTTCCCGTTGTGGACAACAACGCCCGTTCCGCGATGATGCGTACCGGCGAAGCGCAGTTTACCTTCCCCGTGCCGTTCGAACAGGCCGCCGTCCTCGAAAAGGACGACAACCTGAAGATGATCACCTCTCCGTCCATCATCACCCGCTACCTGAACATGAACATGCTCCAGAAGCCGTTCAGCGATGTCCGGGTGCGTCAGGCCATCAACTACGCCATCAACAAGGAAGCCCTCGCCAAGGTGGCCTTCAACGGCTACGCCTTCCCCTCCGAAGGCCCGCTGCCCCAGGGCGTCGACTATGCCGTGAAGATGGGTCCCTGGCCCTACAATCCCAAGAAGGCCAAGGAACTGCTCGCGGAAGCCGGCTATCCCAACGGCTTTGAAACGACCCTGTGGTCCGCCTACAACCACACCACCGCCCAGAAGGTGATCCAGTTCGTGCAGCAGCAGCTGGCACAGGTGGGCATCAAGGCGCAGGTGCAGGCTCTGGAAGCCGGACAGCGCGTGGAAAAGGTGGAAAGCCATCAGGACCCCGCCACTGCGCCCGTGCGCCTGTACTACTCCGGCTGGTCTTCCTCCACCGGTGAAGCGGACTGGGGCCTGCGTCCGCTGTTCGCCGGCGACAAGACGCCTCCGTCCATGTACAACATTTCCTACTACAAGAACGATACGGTGGACGCGGACATCATCAAGGCACTCAACACCACCGACCGCGCCGAAAAGACCAAGCTGTACACCGAAATTCAGGAAGAAATCTGGAAGGATGCTCCGTGGGCCTTCCTCGTGACCGAAAAGCTGCTCTATGTGACCAGCAAGAAGCTGAGCGGCATGTACGTCATGCCTGACGGCAGCTTCTTCTTTGAAAACATCGACCTGCAATAACTATCCCGGTGTCAGGGCCGGGCGTCATGCCCGGCCCGCCATTCCGCCTTCCGGCAAGGTTTCAACGGATGCTCCATTACTTTCTCAAACGTCTCTTCGGGTTGCTGCCCACGCTGTTTCTGGTCGCGGTTCTCGTGTTCCTCTTTGTCCATATGCTCCCCGGCGATCCCGCGCGGCTTGCGGCCGGTCCCGAAGCGGATCAGGTCACCGTGGAGCTGGTACGCAGGGATCTGGGGCTGGACAAGCCGCTGCACGAACAGTTCGTCAACTATTTCGGAAACATCCTCACCAAGGGCGACTTTGGGACGTCCCTGCGGACCAAGCGTCCCGTCAGCGTAGAAATCGGTGAGCGGTTCTGGGCAACGTTCTGGCTCACTGTCTGGAGCATGGCCTGGTCGGTGCTCTTTGGCCTGATCATCGGCATGATTTCAGCGACAAAACGGAACAAGTGGCAGGATCACACCGGGATGGCCTTGGCTGTCTCCGGCATTTCCTTCCCCACCTTCGCGCTCGGGCTACTGCTCATGGAAATCTTCTCCGTGACGCTGGGCTGGCTTCCCACGGTCGGCGCAGGTTCCTGGCAGCACTACATTCTGCCCTCCATCACGCTGGGGGCAGGCGTCGCCGCAGTCATGGCCCGCTTCACCCGCGCCTCCTTTGTGGAAATCCTTCAGGATGACTACATCCGCACGGCCCGCGCCAAGGGCCTGAGCGAATGGGCCGTCGTCGTCAAGCACGGCCTGCGCAACGCGCTTATTCCCGTAGTGACCATGATGGGACTCCAGTTCGGTTTTCTGCTCGGCGGTTCCATCGTGGTGGAAAAGGTCTTCAACTGGCCGGGTCTCGGGCGGCTGCTCGTGGATGCGGTGGAAATGCGGGATTACCCGGTGCTCCAGGCTGAAGTCCTTCTCTTTTCGCTCGAGTTCATCCTGATCAACCTGCTGGTGGATATCCTTTATGCCGTCATCAACCCCCGAATCTGCTTCAAGTGATATGAATATGGAAAACACCATTTCGGCGGCCTCCGGTCCCGCGAAAGTCCGCACTCCGTGGAGCGAATTCTGGCGCAAGCTCAAGCGGCAGCGCACGACGCTGTTCGCCGGCAGCTTCATCGGCCTTCTGGTCCTCATCGCCGTCTTCTGGCCGTGGATCGTCCCCTATGATCCGGAAAACTATTTTAATTACGACATGCTGAACGCAGGCCCCTCGCTGGCCCACTGGTTCGGGGTGGATTCGCTCGGACGGGACATCTTCAGCCGCATCCTTGCGGGCGCGCGCATTTCGCTGATGGCCGGATTCTCCTCCGTGCTTGTCGGCGCGGTGATCGGAACCATCCTCGGCCTCACCTCCGGCTATTATGAAGGCTGGTGGGATCGTGTCGTCATGCGTATTTGTGACGTGCTGTTCGCCTTCCCCGGCATCCTGCTCGCCATCAGCGTCGTCGCCATCCTCGGCAGCGGCATGGCGAACGTCATCCTTGCCGTGGCGATCTTCAGCATCCCGGCCTTTGCGCGCCTTGTGCGCGGCAACACCCTGTCGCTCAAGCGGCAGACGTTTGTCGAAGCGGCCCGCAGCCTCGGCGCAGGCCCGCTGACCATCATGCTGCGCCACATTTTCCCGGGGACGATCTCCTCCATCGTCGTCTATTTCTCCATGCGTATCGGCACCTCGATCATCACCGCCGCGAGCCTGTCCTTCCTCGGACTCGGCGCGCAGCCCCCCACCCCGGAATGGGGAGCCATGCTCAACGAGGCCCGCGCCGACATGGTGGTGGCCCCGCATGTGGCGATCTTCCCCAGCCTCGCCATCTTCCTGACGGTGCTGATGTTCAACCTCTTCGGCGATGGCCTGCGCGACGCGCTCGACCCCAAGATTGATCAGGAATAAGCCATGAGCGAATGCGCTTTTCCCCGTGTCGGCACCCTGCCGAGCGGCCCTCTGGACGCGATTACGGATGTCGGTTCCGTCCGTGTCGGACACTGCACAGTGGACCGGGGAGCTATCCATACCGGCGTGACGGTCGTCATCCCCAACGAAGACCCGCTGCTCCGCAAGCCGCTGGCCGCAAGCTGCGTCTTCAACGGGTTCGGCAAGAGCGTCGGCCTGATGCAGCTGACGGAACTGGGATGCCTTGAAACGCCTCTGGCATTGACCAACACCTTCTCCGTTGGGACGGTCGCCTCGGCGCAGATCCGTGCGGCCGTCGCCGCCCACCCCGAGGTGGGGCGCGCATGGGCCACGGTGAATCCGCTGGTTCTTGAGTGCAATGACGGCTACCTGAACGACATTCAGGCCCTTGCCGTGACCGAAGAGCACTACCTCTCCGCCTGTTCCGCCGCCTCCCGGGAGTTTGCGCTTGGAAGCGTCGGCGCGGGCCGGGGCATGTCCTGCTTCCACCTGAAGGGCGGCATCGGTTCGGCTTCGCGCGTCGCGCGCTGCGGAGAAACGGCCTTTACCGTCGGTTCGCTGGTGCTTTCCAACTTCGGGAAGGCCGAACAGTGCCTGCTGGCAGGCACTCCGGTGGGCACGCTTCTGCGCGAACGGCTGGAGCGTCTGGACGCCGAAGCCGCCAACCTTGCCGCCGCACCGGAAAAAGGCAGCATCATCATGCTGTTGGCTACGGACGCGCCGCTTGACGTGCTCCAGCTCGGACGCCTTGCGCGTCGAGCCGGCAACGGCCTTGCAAGAACCGGCTCCATCTACGGGCACGGAAGCGGTGACGTGGCGGTGGCTTTCTCCACATCACAATGCCTGCCCTTCCCTTCCGAGGAACCCGTTCCGCTCCTGCACGCGCCGGACAGCTGGATGGACCCCCTGTTTCAGGCCGCGGCCGAAGCGACGGAACAGGCCATCTTCAAGGCCCTCTTCCTTGCCGAAGCCTTTGCCGGGCGGGATGGACATCGGCGTCCTTCCATCCGCGAGGTTCTGCCGGAATGGGCCGTCCTTGCCCGAGGTGCCGTATGCGAATCCTGATTTCAGCGGATATTGAAGGCATCAGCGGCGTCATGAGTCCTGTCCAAACCCATCCGGGATCACCCGAATACGAACGTGCCCGCCTCCTCATGACTCGCGAAGTCAATGCGGCTGTTGAAGGTGCGCTCGCAGGCGGTGCAGAGGATGTCTGGGTTGCCGACGGGCACGGGCAATACAGCAACATTCTGCTGGAAGAGCTGCATCCCGAAGCGTGCCTGGTATCGGGAAAACCCCGGCAGTTCGGCATGTTGGGCGGTCTGGACTGCGGCCCGTGGGATGGACTGTTCATGATTGGCTACCACGCGCGCGCCGGAGCCTGCGGCGTACTCGCGCACACGATCAACGGTGCGGCCTTTGCGGAAATCCGCGTCAACGGCGAAGCGGTCGGCGAATACGCCCTCAACGGGCTGCTGGCAGGCGAATACGGCGTTCCCGTGCGCCTGATCAGCGGAGATGACTGCCTCGCCGCCGAAGCCCGCGCCGTGTACCCCCATGCGGAAATCGTTGCCGTAAAGCAGGCCCTGAGCACGCGGGCCGCGGTTCATCAGCCGACAGGCAAGGTTCATCAGGCCCTGCGTGAAGCCGCAGAAGCGGCTGTGCGGAAGACGCAGTGCCGCCCCTTTACGCTGTCCGGTCCCCTTTCGGTGCAGGTTTCCACGGTTCGAACCTTCCATGCGGATCTGTTCTGCATGCTCCCCGGCACAACACGCCTTTCCCCAACCTGCCTTGCGTTTTCCGCAGACACGGCGTTCAGCCTTTGCCGGACCCTGAACAGCTTTTCGAGTATGGCCGCTTCGGTGCAATAGGCGTCCCTGCCGCTTCGGCGGGTGCAGCAGCCGGGCGTCCTTTCAATGCCGCCATGCAAAAAGGCCCGAGATACCCCTCGGGCCTTTTTGACGATGAAAACCCCAACACGCAGAGACTAGGCGATATCTTCCAGCGACTTGCCGCCCGTGCGCTGGCCCCACAGGGCGACCACCACGGCGGGAATCACGCACAGCAGGCTGAAGATGTAAAAGACGCCGTCAAAACTCCATGCCGCATAGACCAGCGGAATGAGCGGCTGCGCCACGGCAACGGAAAGGCGTCCGAGGCCGTTGTGGAAACCTGTCGCCGTATTCCGCATCCGGGTCGGGTACGATTCGGCGATGTAGGAAAAGATCATGAAGCTGACGCCCATGATAACGGCGGTAATGAACAGCGCAAGGCCTACGAGGGACCAGTAGCCCTGAAGGTTGCCGAGGATCGGAGCCAATGCCGCCAGCACGAGCAGGCACAGCAGGATGGGAATCTTGCGTCCGCCCCGATCCGAGAAGAACGAGGAGCAGAACAGGCCCAAGGGCACGCCGATGGAAATGATGGTCGTCGCCATGAGGCTGTCTTCCAGCGTAAAGCCGTGCGCCTTGAGCAGGGTCGCCATCCAGTTGGTCACCGTAAAGGTGGCGGGGTTGGTGAAAATCACGATAGCCAGCAGAACCAGCGTCCTCTTGATGTACTGCCGCCTGAACATGCCGGTCAGAACATCCATGACGGGAGCCTTTTCTTCCACCTTGCCGGCCGCCGAGGAAAGATCTATCCGCCTGCCGCTGATTTCATACACAATCTGTTCGGCTTCCTCCTGCCGTCCCTGCGCGACCAGCCAGCGGGGGGATTCCTTCAGATAGCGCAGCCCGATGACAAAGGCGACGATGCCGATGCCGCCAAAATAGAAAATGTACCGCCAGGCTTCCTCTCCGAGGGGGATGATGGCCCGGCACAGGACTCCGATGAACGGAACGGCCGAAAACCCCACGGATGCCACAAGGTTTTGCCACTTGCCGCGCGATTCGGCGGGAGCCATTTCCGCAATGTACGCCTGAGAGCAGACCATCAGGCAAAAGACGCCAAAGCCGGTCATGGCCCGGGCAAACACGAATACCGGGAAACTGTCCGTAAAACCGTTGAGCACCGAGGCGGCAGAGAATGTGGCGATGGCGATGAGGAACGTCTTGCGGCGGCCGATGAGGTCAGAAATCACGCCGCCGACAAAGCCGCCGGAGGTCATGCCGATAAAATACCAAAATGTGACCGTTCCAATGTCCTGCATATCCAGCCCCCACGAATGCATGAGAGCCGGAGCGATGAACCCGAAATTCCAGTTGTCCATCTGTTCGCAGAAGTAGGCCATCATAATGATGAAGAACACGACCTTGTGCAGGAACGTTACCGGCATTCCGTCGAAATAATTGTTCGGAATCTTCTGTGCGGCATTCTGGCTCATAACAGCTCTCCGAGGAGTTGGATAAGGTGCTGAAAAGAGAGTGAAGAAAGGAAGATGGCGTTCGCAGCGGGGTGCGGGGGAAGACGGGGCCTCGCGGAAGGGAAGCCGCCGGACGGCAAGACGCTCACAATCCAGCCGAAGCGGGGGAACTGGGAAACCGGGAACTGGGGCGGCCCGAAGGCCGCCCGGAACAGGATGGCGTTATTCTTCGATATCGGCGGCCACGCACATGGCGGACAGCCCAAAGTAGCCCTTGGCCCCCTCGACCTTGACCGCTTCCTTCACGCCGGGAGCGGCCGCTCCGGGAACCCGGAAGGTGGTCACGTCAAGACGTTCGACAGGCGTTTCAACGGGCTTTTCAAGCTGCGGAACCCATTCGTACGGAAGCCGGTAGGAACGGTACACCATGTTCATAGGGAGGGCCTTGCCCCAGTAGGGGCAGACATATTCCCACACAAGCTCATGCTCGGGGGTCACTTCAAAGATGCGGCCGTGAGAGCCTTCGGTAATCATCGTGTTGCCGTTGGGCAGACGCTGCGCTCCGCTGATGAACGGGCTGTAGAACCGGTTGGCGTCAAGCGGCATGAGGAAGCCCGCTTCCTTCGGAGTCATCTGCCAGACGATTTCAAGCGTCGTGGGATCGAACTCAAGAATGCGCGAATAGTCGCGCAGCGCACCGCGAATACCGGTTTCCGATCCGGGATTCGGCGCGTAATAGCCGGCCCACCCGCCGTTGTCATACACAAGGATGTTGCCTTCACCCGGAAGCCCGCGGGGAATCATGTGCGCGTGATGCTGGCCTATGATCCAGCCAAGCTTACGCAGTTCGGGAGTCTGGTCATAGTACGGGCCAATTTTCCAGACGATATTGCCGGTGGCCTTTTCAATGATCAGCGTGATGTTGGCATCGCGGCAGTCAATGATGATGTTGTCGGGATGGAAACGGGTATCGCCCGCATCATACCATTTGTTGGGGCCGAGTACCGACATCGAGTTTGTATGCACCCAGTCGCCCGCGATATGGCTGTTGCCGAAGCCGGTATAATAGTTGGGGTCGCGGTACATGAGGTTTTTGGCGATGGCGTCGAAGCCAAGTTCCTCAAAATGATCGGACACCTTCCATTCCCAGATGATGTCTCCGTCCCAGTCGACCTCATAAATCATGTCATCAAGCAGCAGCTTGTCAGAAATCTCTGGAACCTGTACGTTCTTGTGCGCGAGAACCAGCGTATTGCCCGAGTTGGTCTTGGCCTCCATGCCGGGGACATAATACCCCACGGTATTCCCTTCGCGCTGGTAGTCATGGTGCTGGCGGGCCATCCACTGCGGCTCTTCGCCGGGATCTTCGATGAATTCAGCCCGGTCAAACTTCCAGACCACCTTGCCGTCCCAGTCGACCTGAACAAGATCGGTCTGATCCTGAAGCCCGTACTTGGGGTTTCGTTCGCCAAGGCTGCCCATGACATAGCCGCCGGGGAGCATCTTGTTGGGGAACCCCTGAAGGCCTTCCCACATCCTGACTTCCGTGCCGTTCATGTCAATAAGCAATGCGCCGCGTTCGGCCGCCTGAAGAATCGTATACCCGTTCCAGCACTTTTCAGGATTATAAATGGTGACGCCGGTAGGAAAAATGGTCGCGCTCATGAGGCTTCTCCTTCCTCTTCGGGTTATGCCCGGACGGTTCGGGCCGAGTCTATGGTGTTCTCAGGGCGGATGTACCGTTTGTGGGAACTGCCGCAAAAAACATTGTCCGTAAAAGAACATTGCGCTAAACCAGAAAAAGGAAACGTAGTCTGTGCAACATTTCACTTAATGCTGTGCTTTTTTTCTCCATCCATCCATTAGAAAGAAGAGGCGGGTCACATGTCGGCATCTGCAAACCCTCTGGAAAATCTTCTTGTCATCTCTCACAGCGGACTGCATGAACCGTGGCGGGAAATGCTGCATCTGGGGACCCACATGGTCCTTTCCCGCTCCCAATATACCTATACGGCCTCTCCCGAATGCTTCTATTTCATCGACAAGGGCCGGGTGCGGCTGACCTATACCAATGCGCTGGGGCAGGAACATGTGGTCATGTTTTTTGGAAAAGACTGCATCTTCAATGAAACGCATGTTCTTGTGCGCGGCAGCGATGCCGGGCTGGCCTCCTTCCGCGTTTTGGAGCGAACAGAAGTGTACCGCTTTTCAGGCTCCCTGCTCCACGACCGCGCATTCATCGCGGAGCATCCGCACCTTTACGAAAACATGCTCACCGCAACGGCAATCAAATTTTCCAACATGTTCATGATCACCTACCTGATCAAGCACGGCACGCCCATGGCCAGGGTGTGCCGCTTCCTGCGGCAAATGCACTACAGCCACAACGCCGCAGCCCGCTTTCCTCTGGACATGACCCAGATTGAACTTGCCTCGGTGCTGGACATTCACCGGGTTTCCCTGTTCCGCTGCCTGCAACAGCTCAAGGAAATGGGGATCATCCTCGCCTTTTCGCGGCATGAGGTGCAGCTGGGGAACATTGAGGCTCTGGAGGCCTTGCTGGACCAGCAGGAAAAGACCGACTGGGGGTAAGGCCGACAGCCTCAGAAAAGGCCCCTCCCCCGCAAGGATGCGACAACAGGGACGCGGGCCAGCACGGCTGTATCCATCACGACATACAGACGATATGGGATGTGAAAAAGACGGGAGGCGCATCCTCAGGCTCCACTTGCCGGGAGCATGGGGTGCGCCTTCCGTGTCTTTGCCGCCATAAGCGGAGGGTAGCCCACAACGCGGCCTGCGCCGGCGTTCCCGCACGGGAGAACCGGAAGGGAATGCTCCGAAACGACGGCGAGGCCACGCGGCAGCGGACAAGGGGGCAATGACTGGCCTAGGGGATTTTTTCGCGCAAGTTCAGGATATCCCCTGATAGCAACCCGCACGCCATTTCTGTAGGCTCAAAATACTTCAGGAACTTGTCCCGTAAGGAATCCTGTTTCGCCAAGTCCGTGCCTGCTCCGCCATGTTTGCGGGCATCTTGGCAAACTGGGGCCAAACACTTTGGAGAGCTGCATGAAAAGACGTACTTTTTTAAAGGGTGCTACCGCCGTTACGCTGACCGCATTCACGGTTCCACATGTTGCCTTTGCGGCAAGCCAGCCCCAGATGACCGTTTACACTGGCGGAACGATTCTGACCATGGTCCCCGGCAAGGAAACCGTGGAGGCTCTTGCCGTTCGCGGCGATACCATTGCGGGCGTGGGTTCGAAATCCGAAATGCTGGCTCTTGCCGGCAACGATGCCAAGATGGTGGATCTGGGCGGAAAGACGCTGTTGCCCGGCCTGATCGATGGGCACAGCCATTTCATGAGCGGCGGCGAGTATGACCTGTACTATGTCAATCTCAACGTGCCCCCGCTGGGCCCGGCGGCTTCCATCGCGGATCTGCAGTCCGTGCTTCGTGAACGCGTCAAGAATCTTCCTGAAGGGGCACTGGTTTACGGCATCAACTACAACGATCTTGGCATGAAGGAACAACGCCATCCCACCCGGCAGGAGCTGGATGCCGTTTCTTCAAAGCATCCCATTGTCATCGTCCACGTGTCGGGCCACGCCGCCGTCGCCAACAGCCTGGCCTTTGAAATGACGAAGACGACCAAGGATTCCAAGCTCAAGAACATGAAGCTGCGCCTTGATGAAAAGGGCGAACTCACCGGGATCATTGAGGGCGGCGGAGCCTGGCTGTTTTACAAGCTCCCGGGGCTGCCCCAAATCAATGTCGATCCCAACGAATGCATCCGCAAGGACAGCGAAACATATGCGGCCAACGGCGTGACCCTGGCAAATGTGGGCGAAAGCACCCTCGAAAACGACAAGGCCATGCGCAAGGCAAGCGAAAACGGAACCCTCAAGATCCGCGGCGTGCTGTGGCCCTATGCCCATGACAAGGCACTGATCGAAAGCTACGGAAAGCAACGCTCCGGGGCCGTGCTCGACAAGAAGGGGCTGGTTATCCTCGGGGCGGCCAAGATGTATGCTGACGGCAGCCCTCAGGGATACACTGCCCTCTTCTCCAAGCCGTACTACAAGCAGATGACGGGAAAGCCCGCCGACTACCGCGGCTTTTCCTATTTTGAGAGCGACGAGCAGCGTTTTGGCAGGGTCAAGGAACTGCACGATGCAGGCTGGCAGCTCGCAACGCATACGAACGGCGATCAGGCCATTCAGGACATGCTGGATGCCTACGGCGCAGCCATCAAGGACAATCCCCGCAAGGATCATCGGCATATTCTGGTGCATTGCCAGTTCAACAGGCCCGATCAGGTTCCGGTCATCGCAAAGCTCGGGCTTATACCGTCCTATTTTGTCACGCACACCTATTTCTGGGGCGACATTCACAGGAACTTTGTGGCAGGCCCGGAAATGGCGGCCCATATCAGCCCCTGCAAGAGTGCCCTCGACAACAACATCCCCTTTACGCTGCACAATGACACGCCGGTAACCCCCATCAGCCCGATCATGGACGTCTATTCGGCCGTCAACCGCCGGACGTCAAGCGGGTTCGTCCTCGGCCCGGATCAGCGCATATCCGTCATGGATGCACTCCGTGCCGTGACCATCAATGCCGCACGGATGTATTTTGTTGAAGACAAGGTCGGCTCTCTGGAAAAGGGGAAGCTTGCGGACCTGACCATACTGGATCAGAACCCCCTGAAGGTTGATCCTGAAGCCATCAAGGACATCAAGGTTTCCGAAACCATTGTCGGCGGAGAAACCGTTTACAAGGCGTAATCCCTATCCCCCACGGCAAGTCTCCGCATTTTCTCTCCGAAGTGTGGGGGCTTGCCGATTCCAAAGCCCGGCTTCACCCCTCGCCGCACAACGCCGCGCCATCCCAAACGACAGTAATGACCGTTCCAGACTCCGGTGCGGAGTCGATGGTCAGCGTCCCGGAGCTGAATTGGGCGCGTTCGCGGAGGCTTTTCAGGCCAAGACCCGATTTGACGCTGACATCGGAGAGCTTTTCTTCAACCCAAAACCCTTTTCCGTTGTCGCTGATGACCAGCCGAAGGGCCTTGTCCATGCTGAGGGAAATCGAGACGCGGGTGGCCTCGCTGTGTTTGGCTATATTGCTGAGGGCCTCCTGAATAATGCGGAAAATGACGATGGGCAGGTTCGGCGGCAGCTTCTTTTCATCAATGGAAATAAAAAGGTTGATGGGAAGATGGATAAAGACACGCTCGTATTCTTCACAAAAATCTGTGATCGTTGTCGTAAGGCCAAGTTCAAGCTGGGGAGGCCGCAATTCGTTCTGAATGCGGCGCAGATGCACCGCCAGTTTCTTGACCAACGAAATCGAAGCGGACAGCGTATCGCAGATGTCCGGCTGGAGTTCGTGCAAAGGCAGGGAGCGCGCCGAACGCAAGGAACGCTCCATGCCGAACTTGATGGCCCCAAGCGTTGCCCCGATATTGTCATGCAGTTCCGCAGCCAGCTTGAAACGTTCCTCTTCCTGAGCCATAAGCAGCTTTTCAGACAGGATCTTCAGATCCCGGGTTCTCTCCACGACCTGCTTTTCCAGATTGTCGTGCGAGTGCCGAAGCTGCCGCTCATGCTTTTCGATTTCTGAGATAAAGTGGCGCACTGATGACGTCATCTCGGCGAGTTCATAGCGTACCTGTTCCGGAAACGGTGCGGGGATGCGCTTAACCCTGTCAAGCATGCAGCGATTCAGCAGCTTGATGGGAGCAACGACATTGGTAACGATGGAACGGTAAATAAAAAACGCAAGGAAGATAGACAGGAAAAAGGAGGTTCCTACCGTCACCATGATCACGGCATGACGCCTTGCCAGCCTCTCTTGCGACGCCTGTATCCCCGCCCATGCCTGCCTCGACATGTCGTTTGCGGATTCGATAAGGCTGTTCGATGTATACTGGTGCGCGTTTTTGAGCGTCTCCAGCCTGTTCTCCAACGCCGTGCGCTCTTCATACAGGGCGAGAAGCCCGTCTTCGGCAAGGGCCAGTGCGGCAAGATCCGTGGAAATGCCTTTCAGATCCCCCAGCAGAGGGCTTTGTTCGGTTATCTTGACCATCCGGCTGATGTTCAGCCGGATCTCGTTCTTGAGGCGAAGGGCATACGGACGGTCAAGATTCATGGAAAGAAGGAGCATCGCAGTGGAAATATTGGAATAGGCCGTTTTCCACGCCTGAAAGGAAACAAGCCCGTCCCTGTTCCTCCCGCTGGAGACAACGGCTTGCTCCAGCTGCGGAACGTCCATCATCAGCGTGCGGATGCGCTTCACGATGAACTCAGTGCTGCGGAGAATATCGATACGCAGGGACACAATGCTGTTTGCGCTTGCGATGATCTCATTCAATTCATTGATATTATAGGTCAGCTTTTCTTTTACCCCAGGCTCCACGACAAGCTCGTCAAGACGCTTCAGCATGGCATCAGGAAACCGCCGCGCCGCAATCTCCTCCACAACACCAAGATGCACGAAACGATCCTGACACAGGATGCTCTCGTACAGGATACCTTTTATCCACTCGCTTTCCTTGCCGATATAGGAAGCCACCGCCATATTGGGGAGCGTAGTGCCCGCGGTCTTGTCAGCCTCCTGGGACAGCATCTTCACAAGCTGGAGGAGCGAAAGGAAAAACGCGCACAGGACAAGGCTGAACAAGGCAAGCAAACAGGCGATATGCGTTGTGATGCTTCTGGCTTTCATCAGCGTTTCCAACAGGCTTCATCCAGCGGAGAAAACAGGCCCAGGGGCTGATCCGTAACGTGCAGGATATTGCGGTTGCGGATTGTCGCATACGGGATGGTACAGAGCCAAAGGGCAATGTGCTCATTGGCAAGAATCCCCTGAATCCGCGCGTAAAGCCTTCTGCGTGTGGCCGGGTCCCTTTCGGCGGAGGCCGCCCGGAAAAGCTCGTCCATGACCGGATCGGCGTAACGGCTCATGTTGGACCAGAGTATGGCGGAGGTATTGGTGGTATGGATGCGCTCTATGCCGATGGCAGGATCGTGCCAGCCGAAAAGCTCGTCCATGGTCGCCTCAAACGCGCCGCTGATGATGCGTTTTGCCCATGCTTCCGCAGAGTCGGAAGTCCGTACCAAAAAATACACACCAATGGTACGGAGGAACTGCCGCTGAAGGTACTTGAGTATCGACAGCGAGAACAGGGTGGAGGGTTCGTAGTCGATTTCAACGGTAAAGCGAATCCCGTTTTCGTTTCGTGGAAATCCGGCACTGTCGAGCAGCCGGTTGGCCCCCTCGGGATCGTAGGGCGTGGATACGGGAGCATACCATTCCGAACTGGGAGGGATAGGCCCGTACATGGGCATGCTCCGTATGGATTGGGCCAGCGCGTTGTTGTCAATGCTCATGGCAAGAGCCTTTCGAACGGCGGGGTTCCTGAATATCGGATTGCGGAGGTTGAACGTCAGGAGGACAAAGGGATGGAGCCTTGCATATTCATTCCGGGTAATTTCAATGGCAGGAAAATCACGGAAGATGCGCTCCTCATCAAATAAGGAAGAAAACGAGTGGATGTCGGCCTCGCCCTGCATGAGAGCCAGAGGGACTTCATTCTGATCCCAGTAAACACGGAAAGTGATCCGATCGAGACGCGGCCTGCCGGGAAGGAAAAAACGCTCGTAGCGTTTGAGCACGATGCTTTTCCCCTCTTCCATCTCCGCAAGGAAAAAAGGGCCTGAGCCTACTGCCCGGAAATTGGCGGGATGCGTGGCTATGGGGCGGCCATCATCATAAACATGTGCTGGAAGAATGGGTACCAGAGCGGGAATGAAGCACTTGATGAGCGCAGGCTGGGGGATCGACGTCTCCATGTCCAGCGTGAGGTCGTCCACCGGAGTAAGGGTTTTCACTGCGGAAAGCATGGAGCGGAAAGGATGGTTTTCCTGCGCGGTACGGATCGAAAAAGCAACGTCCCGCGCGGTAATGGGCGTACCGTCATGAAACGTCGCCCCACGGCGAAGGCGGAAGCGGAAATGCCGGGCCTCGGAATCGATTTCCCATGACTCCGCAAGGTACGGCAATGGGCCATCCTTCCCTGTGCGGACAAGCCCGGCAAAAAGCTGCGCTCCCACCTGACTGGTCAGGCTGCCGCTTGCAACGGCAGGGTTAAAGCTGGCAGGGAAACGCTCAAGTGCCACGCCAAGGCTGTTGTCCTCCGGCGAGGAGAAGGCAACCGTGCCGGGAAGGGAAAAAAGCCCCAGCAAACAGAACAGCCTGAAAAGATACGCCCAAAAACCGGAGGGGAAAGCCGTGCAGGAATGCCCTTTCTGCCGCCGCCTAGTCAAGGCAGTCCCCCACCAGTTCGTTTTGTATGGCAAAAAGCGTGACTTCACGGATATTATGCATATCAAGCTTTTTCATGAGATTGGTCCGGTGGCTGTCGATCGTCTTGACTGAAAGCCCCAGCTTTGCAGCTATCTCTTTGTTGCTGTTGCCTTCCGCCAGCAATTTCAGCACCATCTTTTCTTTTGGGGTCAGCAGATCAAGCTTTGATGCGGCACTGGCATTTCCATCTACATACGAAATGATCATCGACCCGGTAAGCTCGGTACTGATGTACTTCCTTCCCTTCAGCAAGGAACGGATGGCGACGATGAACTCGTCTTCGTCAGCTGTTTTGAGGAGATAGCCATCGGCTCCGGCCTTCAGGGCTGACCGGACATGCCCGGACGTGGCGTGCATGGAGACAATCAGGATTTTTGTGTCGGGTGAAGCCTTGCGGATGCAGGGAATGGCATCTATGCCGCTCAGCCCCGGCATGGAGATGTCCAGCAAGAGGAGATCCGGCTGAAGGGACCGGGCCAGCCGGATACCCTCAAGGCCATCCCCTGCTTCTCCCACAATCGTCATGTTTTCTTCAGCATTGATGAGCTGCTTGAGTCCGCTGCGGAAAAGGGTATGATCTTCGATCAATAAAACTGACGGCATAGGCTTCTCGAATCATACAGTTGTTTCAAAAACAGCCTTCACGAAAAAGAAGAGGGGCGGCCTTCCCAAGGACAAGCACATACGGCACGGAAGAATCTGTGAACAACAACCGATGGGCCGTTGAGCCAGCACGACAGGACCCCCTCCGACACGCTCGGACACATGGGGCAGAAGGAAGCCCTACCCCGCAAGAAACACAATATTGATAATTTCTGTCTATAGATAGCAAAAGAGTTCCGTATAGGTTCGGGGTATCACACCATGCTCTTGTGTTCAACATCTCATTTGTGTGATGTTTTTATCGGACGGCTTTGCCCTTCCCTGCAGTACCTGCCGGAGACGGGATATCGAACTTTCAAGAGCATCCAACTCTACGCCGAGTGTCCTTTCCAAAAGCCGACGGGCGCGTGCACGCTCCCCAAGCTGAAGCTCCTGGATACGCACCACACAGCAATTGTCTCCAATAATAATGACTGGCACCAATATGAACGAACACTCTTTTCTCGTAAAAAGGTAAAAGGGCAAAAAACTATTGACCTCATGAAAAGGATACCGTTATATTGTGAAAGAATCTTTTATAGGATTTATTGCTGCACCGAAGCAATTGTCCACATCTGATATATGAATACCCTTGCCACATAGCTTACCATACAATGCTATACTCTATATAGAGCATAACGCATACACACGCTGCGACTATTGGCGATACTCATTTCTCCAGAAAGAAGAGTGGTGTTGAACCTAACACGGCATGGCACCTCTCTTGCTCCAGACATGATACCTTATCGCCGGGCAATGAGCCTTTTGATTCCATAGTACTGGTGAAGAGGAAGACGTGTTGTCTTCTTGTATTAAACCTGCCTAAAGGAGATGCTATGCTCAAAACGTGCAAGGTGCTATGCTTGGCTGTATTCCTATCGTTTAGCCTCCCCTCCTTTGCTTTCTCGGTGCCATTCACGGCAGAATGGCAAGCGGATCTGGTAGCTCGGCCCTCAGCTCTGCCGGGCGATGCCGGGCTCGTGCTGGATGCCCGCCAAGAGGCGCGCGGCGAAGGGTATATTCCTTCATCTGTCAGGGTTGACTGGAAAGCATTTTACACCAGGGACGGCAAGACCCTGTTACCCCCGGATGAACGTAAAAAGCTGTTGGCCGCTCTGGGCGTAACTGGCGGCGACAACATTATCGTTTACGACGACGGCCCGAAAGATGGCGGCGCGTTTATGGTGTTCTGGCTGCTGGAGTCCGTCGGGATCAAGAAGGTACGCGTTCTGGAAGGGGGATTCCCCGCCTACAAACGCGCGGGCGGGAAAGTGGTTGATGCCCCGGCAACGCCTCAACCTGGGAACATCACAGGCGAGGCTTCTGGCGACATTGCGGTATCACTCTCTCGTTTTGTGGATATGTTCGGCGAGTACGATTTGATGATTATCGACCCCCGCTCTGATGAAGAATACAACGGGTGGCCCCTGAACAACGAAAAAAGAGGCGGCCATATCCGTACCGCCATCAGCTATGATCCCCTGTGGGCGTATACGGCTGACGGCACCTTCAAGCAGGAGCAGGATATCCGCCTGACAATGTACAGAAAAGGCATTACGCCGGAAAAGCGATTTTTAACCTATTCCAATTTTGATACGCGCGCCGCCGCCATGTATTACCTGTTGCGGGTAATGGGCTATCAGCATGTGGGGCAGGCAGATTTTACCCTGAATGTATGGGCAGAGAACGCCCTCTTGCCCATGTCCTCAGCCAAAAACTGGAAGGCTTTGGTAAGCCCGGAATGGGTATATGAACTGATCACCACAGGCAAGGCCCTGACGTTTGAAAATAAAAAATATGCTGTATACGACATCAGTTTCGGTACGAGCTATGCTGAAAAGCGACGGGAGCTGGCCGGAGGGGTAGGCACTGTCAACCCTTCGGATCTCGCCTATAAGGCCGGCCATATTCCCGGTGCGTTCCATATGGATTCTGATACCATCGAGGATAAGACACGCTATTGGGATCTGGCGACTCCAGATACGCTTTTCCCGAACCTGGCCCAAAAGGGCATCGATATCGACACGACAGTTATCCTGTATGGTCATGGTGCTCCCATTGGCGCGAGCTTTACCTTCTGGGCACTGAAAACGGCTGGAGTCAAGGATGTCCGTTTGTTGAACGGCAGCTTCGACCGCTGGGTTGCCAAGGGGCTGCCCGTAGAAACGCACGTCAATACGCCCGTGCCTGTGAAAGATTTCGGCCTGAAGGGTGCGTGGGGGAATCCCCAGTACAATATCAGCGTAGACCAGGCCGCCGCCATGTTGAAAGATCCAGATGCACGGGTGGTATCCATCCGCCACTGGCCAGAATATACCGGGCAGGTGGTATTGCACGCGTATATCCCAGACAAGGGCGAGGCCTTGGGCACCTATTGGGGCAGAGCCGGGTTTGGCAAGAACACTTCAAATCTCACCTTTTATATGGATGAGGACGGCAGCTACCGTAGCTATACCGAAGTCGCCAAAATGTGGTCGGATCTGGATGTCTTGCCCAGCTATAAGGTGGCCTTTTCCTGCGGTACCGGCCCTCGGGCCTCGACAGGCTGGTTCTTCTCCTACCTGATGGGCTGGCCCCATACGGCACTTTTCGATAGCGGCTGGCTCGGATGGAGCGAGGGCAAGCCCTCATCGCCCCGGCCTTCCCAGAACATCTGGAATTCCGTACATCCCAGCAACTGATGCCAAACAGGGTATGTGAAGGATGTCCTCCGCATACCCTGTTCATCTGGCGCAAGCCTTCCGCAGCGATACACCGTGCTTTCCCATGAAAGACCTGTCGGGAA
>CAZIFC010000037.1:0-22777 GCA_964538355.1 uncultured Lawsonia sp.
GGGCGGGAACGCAGGCGGCACGCCGGGAAAGGCCCCCTCCGGCGCGGGAAGGCGGTATCTTTATGGATAGAACAAAAGGAGGGAACACCGTTCCCTCCTTTTCAGCGTTTCGGAACAAGGCCGCCCGCGGGCTAGCTTCTTCCCGTCCGGCGGGAAGCCTGAACAGTGGGCTTGTTGCGGCGGGCCTTGTGCTTTTTGGCGGAGGAGGCGGTGGCCTTTTCCGTATAGCGGTAGTTGGAAAGCGCGGAAGCCACGGTAATGCCCTTGGCTTTTGAACGGAATCCGGCCTCGATGAGCTTGCGGATTTCCCGTCCCCGGACTCCGGCGGAATCTGCGCCGAGGATAACCGCAATGAGGCGGGTATTCCCGCGCCGCACGGTGGAAATGATGTTGTAGCCGGAGGCGGTGACCCAGCCCGTTTTCAGGCCGTCAGCACCGGGGCAGGCTCCGAGAAGCGGGTTTTTGTTGGTTGTTACGGAACCACGGTGCTTGAGCGTGCGGACCCGGTGGTACTGGAGCGCGGACGGGTTGTCCCGAAGGTAGACGTAGCCGAGGCGGGCCATGTCGCGGGCCGTGGTGTACTGCCCCGCGGCGGGCAAGCCGTTCGGCGTCTTGAACGTGCTGGAACCCATCCCGATCTGACGGGCCTTGCGGTTCATCATCCGCACAAAATCCCGCCCGGAACCGCCGATATGCTCGGCTACCGCCATGGACGCGTCATTGCCGGACGAAACCGCCATGCCCATGAGCAGGCGGTTCATGGTGACGCGCTCCCCAGCCCGCAAACCCATGCGGGAACCGCCCTGCCGCGCGGCGTGGCGGCTGACCCGGACAGGCGTGGCGAGGCTGGCCTTGCCGCGCCGGATGGCGTCGAACGTCACCATCATGGACATGATTTTGGTCAGGGAGGCCGGAGGGATCCGCTGGTCGGGGTTCTGGGCGTACAGGATCTTGCCCGTAGCCGCATCCATCAGCACCGCCGAGCGGACGGTAAGCTGCCCCGAAGCCCGAGGAGCCGCATGGCGTGCCGCGCGCGCCTGCCGCGCCTCCGCAACCGGGGAAAGGACAAGGGAAAGGGCTATGAAAAGAAATCCCGCAAGAGCCGGGATGTGCAGGGCGCGTCGAAATGTCAGTGTCGTGGACATGCGGGGTCGCTCCAAAAGCCGTTCTGATGGGAGGGGGGAACAAATGGAAACCTTATTCCAGCGTGATGGGGAAGACAAGGGAAAACAGCCGGTTTCCTCGGGAAAACGACGGTCTGGAGCGTATTTTATAATGCTTTTTATAACTGTATGATATTATACGATATAACAAGGTTTTTCATGCAAGGCCCGGCTGCGGTGTAAAAAAAATAGTCTCCTGCCTCTGGACGACCCGAGGGAACGCCTTATTACTTTGGCATAAAAAATGACATCACCACCTCTTTACAGGGTGTGAGTCCTCGAGGAGGAAAGTAGTATGGGCAAAATCATTGGTATCGACCTTGGCACGACCAATAGCTGCGTCTATGTTATGGAAGGCAAGGACCCCAAGTGCATCACCAATCCCAACGGCGGGCGTACCACCCCGTCCGTGGTCGCCTTCACCGACAAGGAACGTCTCGTCGGCGATGCCGCCAAGCGTCAGGCCGTGACCAACGCCAACCGTACCGTATTCGCGGTCAAGCGTCTTATGGGACGTACCGCCAATTCTCCTGAAGTCGAACACTGGAAGCAGCACGCTCCCTATCAGATCGTTGCTGGTCCCAACGGTGCCGCCGTGGTTGAAATCGACGGGCACCAATATACTCCGCAGGAAATTTCCGCGACTATCCTGAGCAAGCTGAAAGCCGACGCCGAAGCCTATCTCGGCGAAGCCGTGACCGAAGCCGTCATCACCGTCCCGGCCTACTTCAACGACGCCCAGCGTCAGGCCACCAAGGACGCCGGACAGATCGCCGGCCTTGACGTGAAGCGTATCATTAACGAACCCACCGCGGCTTCCCTCGCCTACGGATTTGACAAGAAGGCCAACGAAAAGATCGTCGTATTCGACCTCGGCGGCGGCACGTTCGACGTGTCTATCCTCGAAGTCGGCGACAATGTCGTTGAAGTGCGCGCCACCAACGGCGATACCTTCCTCGGCGGCGAAGACTTCGACCAGCGGATCATCAACTATCTGGTGGAAGAGTTCAAAAAGGAACAGGGCATCGACCTTGCCAAGGACAGCATGGCCCTCCAGCGTCTGAAAGACGCCGCCGAAGCCGCCAAGAAGGAACTGTCCACCGCTATGGAGTCCGAAATCAACCTGCCGTTCATCACGGCGGACCAGACCGGGCCCAAGCACATGCTCATCAAGCTGTCCCGTGCCAAACTGGAACAGCTGGTCGGTGACCTCGTCCAGAAGACGCTGGAACCCTGTCGCAAGGCTCTGGCCGACGCCGGACTGAAGCCCTCCGACATTGACGAAGTGCTGCTCGTCGGCGGCATGACCCGTATGCCGCTGGTGCAGAAGACCGTGGCCGACTTCTTCGGCAAGGAACCCAACCGTTCCGTGAACCCCGACGAAGTGGTCGCCATGGGCGCAGCCATTCAGGGCGGGATCCTCGCCGGTGACGTGAAGGACGTGTTGCTCCTCGACGTGACCCCGCTGTCCCTCGGCATCGAAACCATGGGCGGCGTGTTCACCAAGCTGATCGACCGCAACACGACCATCCCGACCCGCAAGAGCCAGACCTTCACCACGGCTGCCGACAACCAGCCCTCCGTGTCGATCCACGTCCTTCAGGGCGAACGCCCGATGGCCGCCGACAACATGACGCTGGCCCGTTTCGACCTGACCGGCATTCCCCCGGCACCGCGCGGCGTACCGCAGATTGAGGTGGCCTTCAACATCGACGCCAACGGCATCGTGAACGTCTCCGCCAAGGATCTCGGCACGGGCAAGGAACAGTCCATCCAGATCACCGCTTCGTCCGGCCTCTCCGACGCCGACATCGAAAAGCTGGTGAAGGAAGCGGAATCCCACGCCGCCGACGACAAGAAGAAGCAGGATTTGATCAGCGCGCGCAACCAGGCCGACGGCCTGATTTACGGCACGGAAAAGTCCATCAAGGATCTCGGCGACAAGCTTGACGCCGCCCTCAAGAGCGACATCGAAGGCAAGATCGAAAGCCTCAAGAAGCTCATGGAAGGCGAAGATGTCGAAGCCATCAAGAAGGCTACCGAAGAGCTGGCTCAGGCTTCCCACAAGCTGGCCGAACAGCTCTATTCGCAGGCTCAGGGCCAGCAGCCCGGAGCTGATGCCGGTGCCGCCGGTGCCCAGCCCGGTGCTGGCGCGGCTGGCGCGAAGAAGGCCGACGACGATGTGATCGACGCCGACTTTACGGAATCCAAGTAGACAAGGCCTCCGGCGGGCAGGGCGCGGCCCTGCACCCGTCGGGGGGCATGATGCCCCCCGAACCCCCTCGGAGCGCGAAGACAAAAGCCCCGGAACGATTGTTCCGGGGCTTTTGTCTTCACGCCGGGGCGTGTTGGCTTTTGCCGGGGCGGAGGGTAATGGGAGGGGAAAAAGGAGGGAGTCATGGCTGAGATGCGGCGCAAGGACAGGCAGGTTTCGGAGGCGGAGGCGTTGGAGTATTTGCGGGCGGCGGAATACGGCGTGTTGTCCGTGGTGGGACCGGAGGGCGAGCCTTACGGCGTCCCTCTGACCTATGCGGTGGAGGCGGACGGGCAAAGCCTGCTGTTCCACTGTGCGCCCGAAGGCTACAAGCTGGCCTGCTTTGCCGCGAATCCGAAGGCGCATTTCACGGCGGTTCAGGAAACCCTGGTGCTCCCCGAGGAGTTTTCTATCGAATTCAGGAGCGTCATGGCGGAGGGGGTGCTTGAAGAAGTGGAGGCGCGCGACGAGAAGATTCGCTGTGTCCAGCTTGTCGCCGCCAAATATTCCGGTTTCGATGCGGAAGCATACGCCACCCGCGCTGTGGACAGGATTCGTATTTTCCGGCTCCGGATAGCCTCGCTCACGGGAAAACGCCTCGTCAAGGCGGGCAAGCCCGGCATGGGCTACAAAAAGGGCTGATGTGCTGCCCTCGTTCCCTTCTCTATGAAAAACCTTCATGGGGGATTCGATAGGCGCGAACGTCTTTGAAGGGGAGAGGGTGGGGTTTGGAGAGGGGAAACCTTTCTTCAGAACGTTTCTCCTCCCCAAACCCGGCAGTCTTTTCTTACTCTGCCGCTGCAATCCACTTTTTGAGCGGCGTTTCCATCTCTTCGCGGATGGCGGCAAGCGCGTCCTCGCTGTCCGCTTCAAAGCGGGTCACCAGCACGGGCTGCGTGTTGGAGGCGCGGACAAGCCCCCAGCCGTGGGGGAAGTTCACGCGCGCGCCGTCCAGCTCGATGGTGTCGTAGAGGGCGCGGAAATGGGCCTTTACCTGCTCGACCACGGCGAACTTGACCGCATCGGGGCAAGGTACGTTTATTTCCCGGGTGGCGAAGGATGCGGGCCAGCCGGGAAGCTCCGTCATGGGCTTGTCCTGCGCCGAGAAGAGGGCCACAAAGCGGGCCGCGCCGTAAATGCCGTCGTCAAAGCCGTGCCAGTTGTCCGAGAAGAACATGTGCCCGGACATCTCGCCTGCCAGCGGTGCGCCGACTTCCTGCATCCTGGCCTTGATGATGGAGTGCCCGGTGGTCCACATCATGGGGTTGCCGCCGTGCGCCCTGATATCGTCAAACAGGCGGCTGGAGCACTTCACGTCAGCGATGACGGTGGAGCCGGGCTTGCGGGCCATCAGCTCGCGGGCATAGAGGGAGAGGACTTCGTCGCCGAACAGAAGGCGGCCTTCTGGATCGACGATGCCGAGGCGGTCGGCGTCTCCGTCCAGACCGATGCCGAGATCGGCCTTTTCTTCCTTCACGCGGGCCATGAGCTGCTGCATGTTGGCTTCCACGACCGGATCGGGGTGGTGGTTGGGGAAATCGCCGTCCGGCTCGCAGAACATGGGGATGACCGTTGCGCCGAGCCGGGAAAGGATTTCGGCACAGATTTCGCCGCCCGCGCCGTTGCCGCCGTCCAGAACGACCCTGACCGGGCGGGACAGGCGGAGGCGTCCGATAACGTCTTCCTTGTAGGTCGGGAGGATGTCGATGCGGGAGGCCGTCCCCGTGCCTTGTGCGAAGTCTCCGGATTCGAAGATGGTACGGATTTTCTGGATTTCTTCGCCGTGGATGGTGGACTGCCCGCCCCAGATCTTGAAGCCGTTGTACTCCGCCGGGTTGTGGCTGGCGGTGATCATCACGCCGCCTTGCCGGTTGAGGTGCTTCACCGCAAAATAGAGTACGGGCGTGGGAACCATGCCGATGCTGACCACGTCGGTTCCGGTCGTCAGCATCCCCTTCACGAGCGCGTCATGGTAGGCGGGCGAGGAATGGCGGCAGTCGTAGCCGATCACCGCGCTGGTGATGCCGCGTCCTTTCAGGTACGTCCCGCATGCCTGGCCGAGACGCGCAACCCACTCTTCATTGAAATCCTTATCTACAATGCCGCGGATGTCGTATGCGCGGAAAACGTTACCTGCTTTCATGTTTCCTCCTGATAGTCCGCCGGGTCTGCATGTGGCCTGTTCCGGCCTTTTGTGAGGGGGCGGGGACGCCTGCCGTGGCATGGAACGGGCTGAAAGTGCTCCCAAGGCGGTCTGATAGTATAGCAAAGAGCTTGGCCCTCCGTAAATGAGAGAGTGGGAGCCTTCCCGGGCGGCCTGCACGCAACGGACGGGAAGTAACGCTCCTTTCAGGAAAAAAACAAATGAACTTGACCATCTGTGCTCGATGGCCTATATTCTTTACATTATGAACCCGCTTGAACGGACGCTCCCTGTGGAAACGTCCGAGCCGGAACAGACCGCCTCCGCACGGCAGGAGAAAGGCCGTTCGGCTTTTTGCCGCATTGTTTTGTGCCGAGGCGTTTTTCTCATGAAGGAACCTTGATGAACTGGGACTGGGACAAACTCCAAGAAAAACGGCAGAGGCAAGGCTGGGGTAACAACACCGAGCGCGACCACGAGGAAGAACCTTCCGGCGGCAACGGCGGGAGTCAGGGAAATAATGGCAACAGCGGCGGCAAAGGCCCGGATTACGAGAAGTTTTCCGAAGCCTTCAAGCGTCTGCCGCAATTGTCCCCCGCTTCTGGGGGCAAGGTGAAATGGGTGCTGGCGGCTGTTGTCGGGGTATGGCTGCTTTCCGGCATCTACATCGTCAACCCGGATGAAGAGGGCGTCGTGCTGCGCTTCGGCAAGTATGTACGCACCGTGGAGCCGGGCCCGCACTACGCGCTTCCTTTCCCCATAGAGACTGTCTACAAGCCCAAGGTCACGCAGGTTCAGCGCGTGGAAGTGGGCTTTCGCTCCGTCGCGCAGGGACGCACGTTCCAGCAGGGTGCAAACCGTGCCCTGCCGGAAGAAGCCTCCATGCTCACCGGAGACGAAAATATCGTCAATGTGCAGTTCAGCGTGCAGTACCAGATCAAGGACCCGGTGGAGTATTTGTTCAACGTGACGGATCAGGCCGCCGTGGTCAAAAACGCCGCCGAAGCCGCCATGCGTGAAGTCATCGGCAACAGCCTCATAGACTCCGCCCTGACTGACGGCAAGCTGAATATCCAGACCGAAGCCACCCACCTGCTTCAGGAAATTCTGGATCGCTACAAGGTTGGCGTGCGCGTCATCGCTGTCCAGCTTCAGGATGTGCATCCCCCCAAGGAAGTCAGCGACGCCTTCAAGGACGTTGCCAGCGCACGCGAGGACAAGAGCCGCATCATCAACGAGGCGGAAGCCTACCGCAATGAGCGCATCCCTCAGGCCCGCGGCCTTGCCGCGCAGGTCGAGAACGAGGCGCAGGCCTACAAGGAAACCCGTATCCGCAACGCGGAAGGCGAGGCCAACCGCTTCACCGCCCTGCTCAAGGAATACGCGCAGGCCAAGGACGTAACGAAGCAGCGGCTCTACCTTGAAACCATGGAAGAAATCCTGAGCCGCCCGGGTATGGAAAAAATCATCCTGCCGAAGGATGCCGCCGGACGCGCCCTGCCGCTCCTGCCGCTCCTTCAGTCCGGCCCCGTTTCCGACGCCAAGGCACAGCCCAAGAAACCCGCTTCTGGAGACACCGCCCAGAATGGCGAGCAGACCAGCATGAGGGGGAATAATTCATGAATAAATACACTACCCTGCTGATTGCGCTGCTCCTCGCCGTTCTGCTGATTGGATCGCAGAGCGTCTTTATCGTCAACCAGACTGAAAAGGCACTGGTTATCCAGCTTGGTGACCCCGTGGACAGGGTCTTCGGCCCGGGGCTGCATTTCAAAATCCCGCTGATCCAGCATGTCGTGACCTTCGATGCCCGCGTATTAGATTATGAGGCAAGGGCGGCAGAGGCCTTGACCAGCGACAAAAAAGCTATAGTTCTCGATAACTATGCCCGCTGGAGGATCATCGATCCGCTTCAGTTTTATAGATCGGTGCGCACGATTCCCGGAGCGCAGGCCCGTCTGGACGACGTGGTCTACTCGCAGTTGCGCGCCCAGGTTGGTCGGCACAGCCTGACCGAAGTTGTTTCAAGCAAGCGCAGCGGCATCATGGCGGACGTAACCCGCCGTTCCTCCGACATCATGAAAGAGTACGGCATCGAGGTGCTTGACGTACGCATCAAGCGTACAGACCTGCCCGCCGAGAACCAGCGGGCCATTTTCGGAAGAATGCGGGCCGAACGAGAACGCCAGGCCAAGCAGTATCGCTCCGAAGGTGTTGAAGAAGCTACAAAACTCCGTTCCGAGGCCGACAGGGAACGGGCCGTGATTCTGGCAGAGGCCAACCGTCGTTCGTCGGTCATTCGTGGCGAGGGTGATGCGACTGCGGCACGGGTTTTTGCGGAGGCTTTTTCCCGCGCCCCGGATTTTTATACATTCCAGCGCGGCCTTGAAGCGCTCAAGAAAAGCTTCGAGCAGAACACCCGCCTTGTGATTACCAATGACGATCCTTTCCTCGCCCCCATCAGATAACCCGGGGGTATGGAGTTATTTCAATGACGTTTTTTCAGGAAGTATACGATCGCATTCGCTGTGCGACAAACGCCAGAACCCAGACGGAACTGGCCGCCGTGCTTGAAATCAGGCAGTCGAGCATTTCGGACGCGAAGCGTCGGAATTCGATCCCTTCCGACTGGTACATGAAGCTGTTTGAGAAATTCGGCCTGAACCCCGACTGGATCAAGAACGGAACCGGTCCCATGTTCCTGCGGATCGATCAGGTTTACACACCCGTAGAGGGGCTTCCGGACGGCTGCCACGAGCAGCCCGCCCACTACGCCGACCCTACGGCCATCAGCACGCTGGCAAAGGTGTATTCCACCCAGTGCCACTATGAAGAGGGCCAGCCGCTTCCTGAGCTGCGGGTTACGGGGAAAATCGCTCTGCCGCAGTCCTATGTGACCCCGGAGATGTCGGTTTTCCTCATCGAGTCCGACTCCTTTGCGCCGCTGATCCGGCGTGGGGCCTATGTCGGGATTGATGCCTCGCGTACGCACCCCATTTCCGGCGAGATATATGCCGTGTACATGCCTCATGAGGGCGTCGCGCTCAAGCGGCTGTTCCTTGACGGCGAGCTTTTCATCCTGAAGACCGAGCAGCCCGGGCATCCCGGCATCGAGCTTCAGCCGAAGGACTGCCCCGAGAGGATCATCGGGCGCGTGGCGTGGGTTCTGCAAAACATGTAATGCACCGGAAACCGGAGCCTGCCCTGAAAAGGGCGGGCAGGGCGGGGGGAGAGAGCGCGGCTCTCTTTCCCCATTCAAACATCAGGAGACTATCTTGAAGGCTTCGATGATGCGGCGCGCCCTGGGTGCCGTCTTGTTCGCTTTTGCATTGCTCGGTACGGGGTGCGCGTCGCAGGGAACGATCATCTATCCTCAGGCGGACGCGGTGTCGTATCAGCAGCCCGTTGCGCCGGGGCAGCCGATGCAGCCGGCCTATCCCTCCTATCAGGGGCAGTATACGAATGGCGCGATTCCCTCCGCCTGGCTGCCTCTGTACCAGCGGCTCCGCGCCGACGGGCTGGACGGGCCGGATCTGCCCATGCTCTTCGCCGCGATGGGTTCGCCCACGCAGGACCCGATGGGCCGGAAGATCAAGGAACTCTATACCCGTGCCTTCGCGCCCAGGCCGAAGCCCGCGCCCCCCGCGGCCCGGCCTTCCAGACCGCGGCCCGCGGTGTATCCCGGCGTGATCACGCCGGCCAATGTGGAAAAGTGCCGGGCGTTTCTCGAGGCGAACAAGGCCGCCTTCGACTATTCGGAACGCACGTTCGGCGTGCCGCGCGAAATTGCCGTGTCGCTCCTGTTTGTGGAAACCCGGCTCGGCACGTTCCTCGGCAAGGAAAAGGCCTTTTACACGCTGGCGAGCATGGCTTCGTCCCGCCGCCCCTCGGACATCTCCCTGTATGTGGCCCAGCTTCCCGGAGCCTCGGCCCCGGATCGCCAGAGCTGGATTCAGCAGCGCATGGAGCAGCGTTCCGACTGGGCCTACAAGGAGCTGGTGGCCCTGCTCCAGAACATCCGTTCCGCCAGCGAGGACGCGCTTTCCCTGCCTGGCTCCATTTACGGGGCTATCGGGCTGTGCCAGTTCATGCCTTCCAACATCAGCCATTATGGGGCGGACGGCAACAGCGACGGCGTGGTGAACCTGTTTACCGTACCGGATGCGGCGGCGAGCCTTTCCAACTACCTGTCCAGGCATGGATGGAACAAGGCCGCAACCCGCGCCCAGAAGCATAAGGTCATCAAAACCTATAACAGGATAGACATTTACGCGAATACGATCCTTGGGCTTGCCGAAGCGCAGGGATATGTTGCGGAATAAGCCGCCGCATACGGCAAAGGCCCTTTCCCTCGGCTGGCGGGAAGGGCCTTTTTTGTTTGTCATGCAATCGTCGCCTGAGGTTTGCCCGAGTGTCACCGGAGCCGGGTATCCGTCAAGGGCATCCGGGAAGCCGGACACGTTTTTTCTGGAGGAGAACAATGGCCTATCACGTTTCCACCGGTCTGGTGCGTAAGAGCCTCACCGGAATTGTCGTTGCACTGCTCCTGCTGATGGGGCTGCTTGGCCCCGCGCAGGCCGAGCTGGTGCAGTTCGTGTATACTTCGGATCAGCATTACGGCATTGCCCGCAAAACCTTCAGGGGGCTGGACAAGGTTTCTTCCCGAGAGGTCAACGCCGCTCTGGTGCAGGCCATCAACGGGCTGCCCGGGGTGAAGCTTCCCGAGGACGGCGGCGTCCGGGCCGGCCAGCCGGTGCAGTGGGCCGATGCGGTGATCTCCACCGGCGACATCGCCAACCGCATGGAAGGAACCGACGAGCGGCTGCACCCTTCCGCCACGGAATGCTGGCAGCTCTTTCAACGCCAGTACATCGACGGCGTAACCATCAGGAACCGCAAGGGCGTCACGGCGGACGTGCTCGCCATTCCCGGCAACCACGATGTCACCAATGCCGTGGGCTTCTACAGGGCCATGAGTCCGGCAAAGGACAACGGCTCCCTCGTCGCCATGTACAACCGCGCCAACGGTACGGCCCTGTCCCCCGAGGCTTTTGACGTGCAGCGCGACAAGGTCTTTTTGAACCGCGAATACGGCGGCGTGCGCTTTCTGCTCGTACAGATGTGGCCCGACAGCACGGCCCGCGAATGGATCGGGAAACAGACCGCGGCCCTGCCTTCCGGCGAGCCGGTTCTCCTGTTTACGCACGATCAGCCTGACATCGAGGCCAAGCATCTTGTCAATCCCAACGGGCCTGACGGGATCGGCGGCATCAACGGGAAAGACAAGTTCGAGAATCTGGTTTCCGACATTTCCAGCGTGAAGAAAGCCAAGGAAACCCCGATCCGCGAGCACCGGGAGCTGGCCTCCTTCCTGAAGGAGCAGCCCGCCATCGCCGCCTATTTTCACGGCAACGAAAACTATAACGAGTTCTACACATGGCATGGCCCGGACAACGACATCGCCATGCCCGTGTTCCGCGTAGACTCGCCCATGAAGGGCAACGAGTCCGGCAAGGACGAGACGCGCCTTTCTTTCCAGCTGGTGAGCATCGACACCGACACCCGCAAGATGACTGTACGCGAAGTGCTCTGGAACGCCGATCCGAAGCAGCCCGCCATCGCTTGGGGCGCGAACAGAACCATCAGCTTCTAGGCCTGCCCTCTGAAAAAGGCCGGGAAACGTCCGCACTGGAACGTTTCCCGGCCTTTTTTGCTTGTCAGGGGAAGCGGCTGCCGTCAGCTCAGTTTCAGAACGGTCATCCCGCCGATGAGCAGGAACATGCCGAGCCACGCGCACGGCTTGAGTTTCTGCCCGAGCAGAAGCCAGCCGCCTACGGAGGTTCCGAGAATGCCGAATCCGCCCCAAAGGGCATAGGCCACGGCGAGATCCATCTCGCGAACGGCAATGGAGAGGGCGTAGAAGGCCAGCCCCACCATGATCAGAGAGGCTACGCCGATGGCCTTGCGGCGAAAGCCCTGCGATTTGGCCAGAAGGAGATTGGCCGTGATGTCCAGCAGGGCCGCGGCAATGACGGCCAGCAGGGAGAGGGAAAGGAAGCTGTCCATCAGGCGTTCCTCCCTGCCGTGGAGGGCGTTCCCTCCTGCGTGCCGTGGTGGATCAGCAAGGCCCCGGCAAGAATCGCCAGCAGAGCCATGAAGCGTTGCAGGTTCATGGCCTCGCCAAGGATAAGGACACTCACGAGGGTGATGAGCGTCAGGCCCAGCCCTTCCCAGAAGGCATAGGCCACGCCGATGGGAAGCCCGGTAGCCGCCAGCGCAAGGCAGTAGTAGGACAGCCCGATCAGCGCGAACATGAGCAGCAGGCCGCTGTTCGACCCGATCAGGCTGCCGGGATTCTGGGAGATTTTCATGATCGAAGTTCCGCCCACCTCAAGGACGATGGCGCAGAAAAGGAAAAACCAGTGTTTCAAGTGTGTTACAGAAGACATGAGAGACTCCGTCGTCAAGGGCGCGCGCGTGTGCCAAAGCATACGGCTGCACCCGGAAATTCAGATACGGGCAAGAGACGAGCGGAAGGCGACCCTGGGTCAGCCCTCATCAAGCCGTCAGCGGCATCCCGCCTTCCCGGTTCTGGCTGTGCCCGTAAAAGAAAAGGGCCTTGCCATATCGGAGAGAAAACGGCTTTGCGCGGACGGCTTCAAATGGGAGGAGGCCCTAGAGAAGGCTTATCCAGGTACGTTCGGCGGAGGAGAGTCCGCACTGGAGCCAGCGCGGAAGAAGGATTTGCATCAACATGATGCAATAAAGATAAGTTATCCTGTGTGGAAAGGCAAGTTTCGCCTTTTTGCGAAAGGGCAGGGCGGAAAACAGGCTCTGTTCCCCGCCCCGCAAGGCTATTCGCCTGCCCTGCTTTCAATCCATGCGGCGTGGTTGGGCGGGCCGGAACCGAGGCCGGGAGCGTACCCGTGCCGCAGGCAGTGGTTCAGGAATTTCTGGGCGTGCACGATGGCGTCCCGGATGCCGAGGCCCAACCCCAGATAGGTCGCGATGGCGGCGGAAAGCGTGCAGCCGGTGCCGTGGTTGTTCTTGGTTTTCACGCCGGGCTGTTTCAGGGGGATGAGCGGCTCGCCGGGCAGGGCCAGCCAGTCGGTAAATTCGGGGCTGGCGGCGTCTCCGAAGTGCCCGCCCTTGATCAGCACGGCCTTGGGGCCCATGTCCAGCAGCTTGCGGGCGGCGTTTTCCACGTCCTTTTCGGAGTCAATCCTCATATCTGCGAGCAGCTCGGCTTCCGGGCGGTTGGGAGTCAGCAGATCGGCATGCGGCAGGATGTGCCAGCGCAGGGCGTTGACGGCGTCCTCGCGGAGGAGCCGCTGCCCGCTCTGGCTTACGCAAACGGGGTCAACCACGAGCGGGAACTCCCGGCCCTGCAATCCGGCTTCTACGGCTTCGATGATTTCGGCGGAAAACAGCATTCCCGTTTTCGCCGCGGCAATGGGGAAGCCCTCGCGGACGGTCTTGAGCTGGAGGCCGATGAACCCCGGCTCCGGGGCATGGATGCCGGTAACGCCCAGCCCGTTCTGGGCCGTCAGGGCGGTGATCACGCTCATGCCGAAGCCGCCGATGACGGTAATGGTTTTGAGGTCGGCCTGAATGCCGGCCCCGCCGCCGGAATCGGAACCGGCGATGGTCAGGATGCACGGAGGAGTAGGCATGGCAACGCTCCTTTGCAAGGTGCGGTTTAGTTGTACAGATCCTTGCCGTCGGGGAAGACAGGCCCGCCGCTGCGGGGCTGGTTGCGGCGTACAAGGCCCAGTCCGTCATGGTTGCGGACAAGGGAGAGGCCAAACATCATGATGGTTTCGGAAAGCGGGCGTCCAAGCAGGAAGGGCAGGAGGTTTTCCCCGATGCCGCCCCGTTCCACACACAGCCTGCGAAAGGCAATGTCGAAGCGGACGGTTTCCAGCAGGGTTTCGGTGGCTTCCCTTTCGGCGGGGGTACCGGGGTTGATCGGCGGCATCACCAGCTTCGCCAAAGGCGCGATTCGCGCATAGGAGCAGGTTTCCTCGTAGGCAGGGAACAGGCCGAGCCATTCTTCCGGCGCGCCCACCGCCTGCATGATATCGGCGCGGGTGGCTCGGTTTGTGGCATACAGCGCGGCAATATCGCGGGTATCGGAACAGTTCAGCGCACGGCACTGGGAAGGGCGGCGGTCGTAGATGGCGCATCCGGCGTCCCGTCCGGGAACGGCTCCCGGCATCTGGACGAGGAAACGGCATTGCCAGTCCGTCCGATCCGCAGGGGGAGCCATCTTGACGCATTCGGCTTCCAGCGGAGTCAGCGTGCCGAGAACATCGTCGCGGACAAGCTCGCCCACGCGCAGGGTGACGAGATCGGCAAGGCCGAACGGCGTGCGTTCCGTTGCCGGGGAATCGAGGGAGTCGAGCAGGGGCAGATCGTCCCTGTGCAACACGGGGCCTCCGAGACGGCAGCACTGGCCGCAACGTTTGCAGGATGACATCGGGCAAAGTCCTTCTTGGTTGAATATCTCTTCCAATGGTACGGGACTCCGCCTCCGGCGGCAAGATGTAAAGGCGTTGGAGAGGTGTGCCTCCCGGCGGGCTGGGGGGCATGATGCCCCCCAGACCCCCTCGAAACGGGGAACCTGTCCCTTTCCGGCTTGCGCCGGATGCGGAACGGCTCCCCGTCCGCGGGCCTCGGGTGTACCCTTGTTTTGGGGTTGCGGATGCCTCATGGAGGTTTCCCTGTAGAGGGCATCCCGCAGAGAGCCTCCCGCAGAGAGCCTCCCGCAAGGAAGTTTCTTATGGCTGGAAGGCGGTTTCTTTGAAGGAGAGGGGAGCGGATGGGGTGCCGCTTGGCCTTTCTACGGAAACGATGCCTCGTCCCGGAGGAAGAGGCCGCCGGGAAACTGTTTTCGGAGATGGGGCTGCCGAGAGGCCGCAACCGTATCCTGACCCGTTTACAAAAGTCTTTGGAGGGTGAGGGGTGGGGTTTGGGGAGGGGAGAGGGCAGCCTTTCTCCAGAAAGGTGCCCTCTTCCCTCCCCAATAAAAACCGCTTCCCCACTCCCGCCTACGCCAGCTCGCCGCCGTGCTTGCCGTACCAGCAGACATCGCGCCAGACGCGGGGGGAGGTGTCCCCTTCGGTGCTGATCAGCATGATTCGCGAGTCCGGGCCGAGCCGGAGGGCCTCCCGGAGCGGGGCAAGGGCGGAAGCCCGCATGATGCAGTCGAGTGCCCCGAGCGGAGCCGCCCCCGATTCGCCGGAGACGATGGACGCATCCCCGCCCCGTGCGGCGGCGTAAAGGCGCATCCCGTTGGCGGCGACGAAATCGGGGCAGGAAAGGTAGGCCGAGGCGTAGTCGCGCAGAATGGGCCAGCCCACGGTGCATGGCTCTCCGCAGGCAAGGCCCGCCATCAGCGTGGAAAGATCGCCCGTCACAGGGTGCGGATCGCCGTCTCCGGCAAGGGCTGAACGGTAGATGCAGTCGGCGGCGTGCGGCTCGACAATCACCGTTGCGGGAAGCGCATCCCCCAGAGCCGAGGCCATGTAGCCGAGAACGCCGGAGGCGAAGGAGCCTACTCCCGCCTGAAGGAAAAGATGCGTGGGCAGGGTGGATTCCTCGGCTTTCCACTGTTCGAGGGCTTCCACGGCAAGGGCGGCATACCCCTGGATGATCCATGTGGGAATGTCCTCGTAGCCGTCCCATGCCGTATCCTGAACCATGATCCAGCCGTTTTCGCGGGCCATTTTCCAGGCCAGCCGGACGGCGTCGTCATAGTTGAGATCGGTGATGGAGGCCTCCGCGCCGTGGCTGCGGATGTTTTCCAGCCGGGCCGGATCGGAGCCTTTCGGCATATAGATGACCGCTTGCTTGCCGAGCTGCTGCGCTGTCCAGGCTACGGCCCGCCCGTGGTTGCCGTCCGTGGCGGAAACGAAGGTGATGGGTCCGAGCCGTTCGCTCACGTCAGGCGAGCACAGCTCCTCGGGCGTCACCTCGTCGATGCTCTTGCCGAGGCACTCCGCCAGATAGCGGCCCATGGCGTAGGATGCGCCGAGCACCTTGAAGGCGTTCAGGCCGAAGCGTTTGGACTCGTCCTTGGCCCGGATGATCCCGAGGCCGAGCGAGGACGCCAGATGCGGCAGCGCAACGAGCGGGGTGGGGGCGTATTGGGCGAAACCCGCGTGAAACCTCCGGGCGCGGCGGGCTTCGGTGTCGCTGGTGATATCGAGGGAAGCACCCGTTCCGGGGCGCAGTGCGGCATTGAGACAGTAGCGCATCGTGTCCATGAAAAGCCTCCAGACAGAAAGTGAGCGTTCCCGGGGAAAGCCCGGATGCGTTTCCGTAAAGCAAGGATGAGGCCAAGGAGATGTTTTGCTATTTGCCTGAATGGACAGACTCTTTTTTATGCACAACCGGCCTTGGCATTCCCGGAATGAGAATTATCCCGACTTGCGAACGCTTTTTTCTCATTTTGGGAAGAGCGGCCCGCCCCCCGCAAGCAAAAAAGGCCGCAGGCTCCGGGCGGAACCTGCGGCCTTGCATTCGGTACGGCTCCGGCTATTCGATGGCCGGGGCGGTCTTGGGATCGGTCTGGCTGAGATCCAGAGGGTAGGAGATGACCACGGTCTTGCGGTTCTGGAGGCTCAGCGCACCGGGATGGGTGTTGAGGCAGACCACGAGGTCCTTGGTTCCGTCGTTGTTCGGGTCGGAGATGGCGAAGTCCACCACGGAACCCTTGATGCGGCGGGTCTTCCACTGGAGGCTCAGGCCCACGCCGTCCCAGTAGAGGGTGTGGATTTCGCCTTCGGGGAAGAAGCGGTAGTTTTCAAAGTACTGTGCCGCCACGGAGATGGGCTTGTTCACGAGCAGTTCCCACGAGCCGTCCTGCTCCAGATCCGAGGGGATCATCCGCAGCGGAACGAAATACTTGGAGGGAATGAGCACGTTGCTCTTGCCCATGCCGGGAAGCGTGGTCTGCTCCGCGATGCCGATGGCGGAACCGGAATATTTTTCGTCGGTCTGGTTCAGCTGGGAAGCCTGCGGCGAGAACGTGCGGAGGCGTTCGTCGTCGGTGAGCACCACGAGCTTTTCGGTTTCCTTGCCGGGGGTGCCGGGAATCCACGCAAAGTTCATGACGTTGACGCCGCTGGGGAGATCCAGCTTCTTGGTTTGGATCAGCTCGTCGCCCTGCTTTGCCATTTCATAGACGCCGGCGCGCGAGAAGATGCGGGAAGGATCGCCCTTCTGCCCGATAAGCGTGGGCATGAAGTCGGGGGTCAGGCGAACCACGTTCAGGTAGTAGGGCGAACGGGAAACCAGCGTCTTGAACTGGTTGCCGCGGAAGCTCAGGATATAGGAGTAGGGCTGCGTGTATTCCTCATCGTAGGTGGTGAGGACGATCTCGTCGGTGCGGTCGCGGTCGAGATCGATGCTGCGGATGCTCAGCGGCATGTTCCGGCCGGGGATCTTGTACACGCCAAGTTCCACGAGGCGTTCGTTCTGCCACTGGTAGACATAGAGGTTCTTTTCGCCGAGGACGGCGACCTCGTTTTTGCCGTCGCCGTTCACGTCGGCCACGATCATGCCCACAGAGGCGTAGGGGAGCGTCTGGCTGCGGTAGCGCGTGCCGTCGCTGCCCTGATAGCGGAACTGCGGGTTCAGATAGACCTGACGCTGCGTGGCGTCCTTTTCGATGAAGTTGGGGTTCGCCTGTCCCGCGCTGACTGCGGCGGAGGTGGCGGCGGGGCGGGAGCTTCCGCGCCCGAAGACTTCGGCATTGAGGGTGTCGGAAACGTTCTGGAGGCTGGAAATAAGGTCATTGACGCGGGTTTTCGTTCCCTTGCGCCATTCCTTGCCCGCCTTGTCGAGAACGCGCACGTCAAGGCTGGCGTCCTCGCCCATCACGGTCACGTCGCCCCAGATCAGGTAATCCGCACCGGTAGCGGCGAGAGCCTTCGCCGCACTGCCGGAATCGGACACGCGCCCGGCCTTGGTCAGAGCCGCATCGGAAACAGGCTGAACGTGCCCCTGCCAGTACAGGCGGGAGTTCAACATGGAGGGGATAGCCTTTTCCAGATAGGTAAACCCGCTGGAACCGTTGACCTTGAAGGGCAGAACCGCGTAGCTGCGTACGTCGGCGGCCAGGGCTTGCGCCACAAAAACCAGCATTGTACACAGCACGAGCGCTGTGCGGATTATCAGATGCATGCGTAAACTCCTTGAAAGATTCACCGGTTCTTCCGGTGATTGTGCCAGCATACTATAGACCTGCCCGTCTTCGCAAGCGCAACACGGAAGGCGGATCTCCCGGACTTCAACTTCTTACCGTTTTTTTTGAGGGACTAACATGATGACAGAGTCTCCTTCCCTGCGCCGCGCCTTCCGAATCGTCAGTGCCCCGGCATCCGTTCCCCTCGTCGAGGCACTGCTTTCCGAACAGGGATTTGTTTTTGAGCCGGAGCCGTTCTCTCCGCTGGCCCGGCGTCTGGTCCACGAGCCGTTCCCCCTTGGCCGGAGCCTGGCCGCCTTCTGGGGCTACATCTACATTCAGGACCGCTCCTCCATGCTCCCGCCGCTGGCCCTTGGGCCGTGCGAGGGCGCGAGGGTGCTCGACATGTGCGCCAGCCCCGGCAGCAAGACGGGCCTGCTCGCCCAGCTTGTGGGTCCGGGCGGGCTTGTGCTCGGCAACGAGCCGGCGCGCGCCCGGCTTGCCAACCTGCGCCGCAATCTGGCCGGACTCAATTTCTTTCAGGCCGTAACCTGCTCGTGGCCCGGCGAATCGCTTCCGCTCCCCGACGGCTCGTGGGATGCCATCCAGCTTGATCCGCCCTGTTCCGGCTGGGGGACCACGGACAAGAACCCGCAGGCGGTCAGGCTCTGGCAGGGGGAGCGGCTGCGCCCCATGATCGAGCTTCAGCAGAAGCTGCTCGCCAAGGCCGCCCGCCTGCTGCGCCCCGGCGGAACCGTGGCCTATTCCACCTGCACCACCAACGTGGAAGAAAACGAACGTCAGGTGCGGTTTGCCGTAGAGGAGCTGGGCCTTGAGGTCGTGCCCCTGAAGCCGTTCCCCGGCTTTGTGTTTGCCGAACCGGAACTGCCCGGCTGCGAGGGGACGCTCCGCGTGGATGAGGAGGCTTCGGACGCGCAGGGCTTTTACATCGCGCTGCTGCGCCGCCCCGGTGATGCCGCTCCCGCCGAGCCGCTTGGCGAAGCGTCCACCGCGGCGTACCGCGCCGTCCCTCCTGCCTTTCTCCGCGATTTCGGCCTTTCTCCCGAGCTTCTTCCGCCCGGCGAGCTGGCAGTCTTTCAGGATACGCTGCACTTCCTGCCCGCCGCCGCGCTGGAGCGGCTGCCCGCTGCCGTCCGCTGGCAGGGCATGGCTCTCGGCAGGGCCACCTCTCAGGGCATTGTGCCTTCCCCGAAACTCAGATCGCTGCTTGATCCCGAGCCTTCCCGCATCCCCCGCCTCGACATCGACGAGGTTGCGGCACTCGAGCGGCTGTTGCAGGGGGGGAGCCTCGATACCGGGCTGTCCGGCAAGGAGGCGGCGTTGTTCTGGCGCGGCCTTCCGCTGGGGCGGCTCCGGCTGAAGGGCGGGCGCGCCGTCTGGAGCGACAGGTAGGAGGCTTTTCTGATGCAAGCCGGTGTCGTTTCAGCATTTGGGCGGCTTGGCGCGGAAAGGGCCTTTTCCGTGCCGCCCGGCTTGCGGAAAAGCCCCCGGATCCGCTATACTGAAACGATGCGTGCTCCCCGGCACGTTTTTTGGCCCTGAACCGCCATCGGTCGGAAGCCCTGAATCGGACGCGCAGCTGTTGCGGACTCGGCATCCCGGCATGGCTTTTTGTGAATCCGGCGGTACCTGGCCGCCTTTCTTTTCGGTCGTGGAGGCGGCCTGACGATGAGTACGCCCTTGTCCTATTCCGTCGCACAGTGGAAAGACGCTAACTGGAAGCGCATTGACGATTCGGTCAGCCCCGAGGAATCCGTCTACATTTCGTGGGCGGGCAGCAGCTGCCGCCTGTGGGCATGGCCCGAGGATCTCGAACCGCTGTGCGTTGGCCATGTCCTGCTTGACTACCTTCACCTTGGGCCGGAGAGCGGCCCGTCGCCGGTTCGCATGAGCGCAAGCGTGCGTTCCATTTCCGTACCTCCCGGCATCGATGCGAAACAGGCCTTTGCCGTGGAGATGCGCCGTGAGGGAAAGAAAAACGGCGATGCCACGCCTTCCATCGCCATGACGCCGGAAGACATCGTGTCGCGGATGGATGCCTTTCTGCATCTGGAAGGAACCTGCCCCCTGCTCTGGGAGTCGACGGGGTGCTTTCATCGTGCGGGGATGTATGATCCGAAAAATGGGGCGTTTATCGCCCTTGCCGAAGATATCGGACGGCACAACTGCCTTGACCGCCTTGCCGGCTGGGCCTGCCTGAACGGGGTGGAGCCGGCGGATACGGTGCTTTTTGTCTCCTCGCGGATCACCGCGAGCCTGTACGCCAAGGCTCGGCGGGCGGGCTTTTCCTTCCTCATCAGCCGCAGTGCGGTCACATCCACGCCCGTGGATCTGGCCCGTGAGCAAAACCGCCACCATCCGGCGCATCCGGTAACGCTCATCGGGTTCTGCCGCCCGAAGGAAGAGCGGTTTACCGTGTTTGCCGGAGAAGGCCGCATTCTCTGATTGTTTACTGGCACAGCCGGAACCGGAGCCGCTTGCCACGTCTTGCGGGAGGGGATACGGTGGAGATTCCCGAACCACCGCGTTTCGGCGCACAACCCACGGAAAGCCCATGACCGTACTCACCCCGCTTTCGATGCTCCGCGATCCTGCGCCTTCCCTGGAAGACGCCCACGGAAGAACCGTCCGCTACATTCGCCTTTCCGTTACAGATCGCTGCAACCTGCGCTGCACCTACTGTCGGAGCGGGATGGAGACGTTCATTCCCCACGAATCCGTGCTGCGCTACGAAGAGATGGAGCAGCTTGTGGGCATGGCGATGGACATGGGCGTGGAAAAGGTGCGGCTGACGGGCGGAGAGCCTTTTGCCCGCAAGGGTTTTGTGGAGTTTCTGGAGCGTCTGCGGGCGGCGCATCCTGCGCTGGATATCCGCGTGACGACCAACGGCACGCTGCTGGGGCCGCATATCCCGGCCCTGAAAGCCATCGGGCTGAACGCGGTGAACCTGTCTCTGGACACGTTTGACAGGGACAAGTTTGACCAGATCACCGGGCGGGATCTGTTCGAAAGGGTGCGCGAAAGCATGGACGGCCTGCTTGAGGCGGGGATCCCCTTCAAGCTGAATGCCGTAGCCCTGCGCGGCTTCAACGACGACGAGCTGCCCGCCTTCATCGATTATGCCCTGAAACACCCGGTGGATGTGCGGTTTATCGAATTCATGCCCATGGGAGAGGGCACGCGCTGGACGGACAACCGTTTCTGGTCGGCCAGGGATATCCTCGCCGCCGTCCGCAGCCTCGTTTCCGTCGTTCCCGTCGATCAGGAACAGCGCAGCGGCGGCCCGGCCCGGCTGTATACGCTTGTCGGGCCTGACGGCCCCGGGCTTGGACGGTTCGGCCTGATTTCTCCGCTTTCCAACCATTTCTGCGAGGCCTGCAACCGGTTGCGGATCACGTCCGAGGGTGCGCTGCGGACCTGTCTTTTCGATGACCGGGAGTACCGGCTCCGTGATGCCCTTCGCCACCCTCGGCTGGGCATAGAGGCCGTCCGACGCATCGTCTCCCTCGCCACCCGGCAGAAGCCCATCGGAGTGCACCTGCTGGAACGCCGACAGGCAAAGGAAGCCGTGGCCCAGCGGCGCATGACCGCCATTGGCGGCTAGCCCCTGAGTGGTACAGGGCGCGGGGAAACCTTCCGGAAGGTTTCCCCGCGCCTTGTTTATGCGTCTTTTTCTTTTTTCAGCAATTTGAGGATGCCGCTGACGACCTTGGCCTTGTTTTTCTCGAAATGGATGCGAGACTGCCGCTGGTGGAGCAGCTTGCGGCGTTCCGGCTCGTCCACGAGCTGGAGAAAGCTCTTTTCGAGCCGATCGGGATTGAATTTTTGCATGACGCCGAGATAGGCGAAGCCGTGTTCGGCGCGGGCGAAGGTATGTCTGGCCTCGCGTTCGTGCTGGGCCAGCACGATGCTCGGGATACGCATGTGGGCCAGCTCGTATACGGTCCGCCCGGCGGAACAGATGGCAAGATCCACGTCTTCCATCATCCGCGACATGATGTTGGTGGCGTATTCAAAGCGCAGCAGGGGATTGTCCAGCTTTTTGACATGGCTGGCCAGTTCGTCCCGGTGGGCGTAGCCCGGCCCGGTCACGATCCTGACGGCGATGCCCCGCTCGCGGCACAACGGTTCCACCACGTCCAGCGTCCGGCGGGTGTAGTCGGGCATGTCCGTACCGCCGAAGGTGATGAGCACGCATTTCGGCTCGGAGCGGAACTCGTTCTGCCTGGCCTGGAGGAACTCGTCGCGCAGGCAGAAGTATTTGTGCCCGTAGAGGAAGGCTGCGTGATGTTCCGCGTCCTTCGGCTCGTTTCCGGCGTCTTCGTACAGGGCGTTGATGACCTGATCCGCAAGCACCGAACCCGGCCCCTCGTCCTCGAAGTTGACGACCGGAATACGCGCGGCCTTGAGCCGTTCCATGTATTCGCGGGAGGTGTCCAGCATGTCGTTGATGACCAGATCGGGATCGAGGGCCAGCACGTCTTCCCACAGCTCTCCCTGCTGGATGCTGGTTCTGTAGTCCCGCGCGGCGATGTTGGAGGCGGCCAGTTCGCTTTCCTTCGTGCAGATGAAGAAGACCTTGTGGTTGGCAATTTCGTGCGCCAGCATGAGCGAGCGGAAGACGTGCCCCATGCCGATGGCGGGGTAGCCTGCGACCACAAAAACCACCCTGCGCTGGGTCAGCAGGCGTTCGCACAGCCACCAGTCCTGATAGCTGTTGATTTCCATGGCCCGATCATTGAGAAAATAGGGGACGGTGTGCCGGATGTTGCCGCCTTCCAGTGCCTCGGCCTTGACGATGATGAGGGCCTTGCTCTCGACCACCAGCTCCGATTCGTCCTCGGAAAGGAAGGATTCGAGACGCCCCTGATGGACTTCCCAGATCCGGTGTCGGACGCTCTTGACCGTCACAAGGCAGTCGGCCTCATTTTCAAGGAAGGTGCGGTAGGCATCGTCGATGTCCACCCACGTCAGCAGGGGGCAGCTTGCGCGGTACACGATGATGT
>CAZIFC010000038.1:0-22112 GCA_964538355.1 uncultured Lawsonia sp.
ATTTTCCTGCGTATGCAGCGTCTCTTGCACCAAGAAGCTCAAGGGCTGTATTGTCCGTGAACTCGGCTGGATCTTGCCGTCGGCGGGCATAAGGCCACCGGGCTTCGCCGTTGGAGTCCCAGAGTGTCGGCGGTGAGGCCTTACGCGCTCAAAAAACAGGTCAAGCAAGGAGGCGCGTCGGATTTTCTGTGGATGTTATGAGAGGCTCCACATCCTGAGAGGTGGCCTCTGCGCGCGTTGGCCTCATGAGAATGACAAGGCGCGGCAGTTTCCGAGAATGGGGAAATCCCTGTCTGGAGTCAGGGTTGCCTTACTGGATGAGCATCAGACTGGCGAAAAGGCACCCTGCGAGAAGGAGAAGGAAAAGAGGAAGGCATCCTTTTTTAGGAGGGTCTTCCTTTGTTGTTTTCTCTGGGGTGGAGGATGGGGAGCCAGCCGGAGCAGCGCATTGGTGATGGTGTACATACAGGGTTTCCAGCTCTTGTATGACACGTTTTTTCCACGAGTCGGTGCGTATCGTAAAATCTTCTGCCGATCTCAGCTCAGCTTGCCCATCCTGAACAGAAAAGGCTTGTACGGCAGCGGGAAAAAATCGGGTGAAGTATTTGTTGCTTCGGGGGTTGTCCGACAAGACAGCATCAAGGTAGAGAAGTCGGATGCACGCTTCGATATCCAGAAAATTCATGTAGCTCTGTGCAAAAGTTACGGTAGGGTCATCATTGTTCAGCTCAAGAAAAGACCCCAGATACTGGCAGCCGCCTGCAACCCACACGGCGATTTCCCGTTCGGCTTCCTGCCTGATTTGAAGGTGGGTGACGACGGGAGCGCAATCCAGTTCCCGGAGAAAGTGTTCGGGGAATGGAGGTGGCGGAGGAAACGAAGGCAGTTTCGCGGTGCCGTGGTTCTGTTCCGCTTTTTTTATGGGGTGGGGCGTCAGCTCTTCAAGTGTGGCGCATCTGGAAAGCAACGCATCGAATGTTTCCTGTTGGCCTTTGGGGAGGCTTGCTTTCAAGTTCGCGATGCGTTCGTGTGTGTCCATTGCTGTCCTGCCGGGAGAGGCTTGGTTATGGGAAGGCTTGAAAATGAGACGATTCAGCATACCCGATAAGGAGGCTCAAGACAACATATGCCCTGAAATATTGCAGTGCTTGGGAATGTTTTCCCACAAGGCACAGGGCCATGAAACGCCTCCGGGAAGAAGTGAAGACGCCAGTATGGCAGATTTACAAGACATTATTGCTATGGTAAAAACAAAAAAACGTATTGTGCACATGTTGTATCCGTTCATCTCCCATGACGTAAAATGTAACGAAATAGCCAGGTTGACATAGATGGACCTTCTTACGGAACTTGAAAGCCTGATCCCGGAACTCGAAAAAGGCCTGGATCAGGCTTCTTCGTTGCAGGAAATGGAAGCGCTTCGGGTGGAATTCCTCGGACGCAAGGGGCGTATTGCCCACATTATGGCTCACCTCCCCGAGCTTGAGCCCGCACAGCGTCCGCTTCTCGGGCAGACGGCCAACCGGGTGAAGGAAAGCCTGACCGCCCAGTTTGAAGCGAAAAAGGCGGCCTTGGACGCGGCTGAAGAAGCGGCGTTGCTGGCACGGTTTGACGCCGGATTGCCGGGGCGTCTCCCCTGGCGCGGCTCGAAGCATCCCGTCACGATTGTGATGGAAGATATTTGCAATATTTTTAAAGGCCTCGGCTATGACATCGTGTCAGGGCCGGAAGTGGAAACGGATTACTACTGTTTTGAAGCCCTGAATATTCCTCCGGAGCATCCCGCCCGCGACATGCAGGATACGCTCTATGTATCTGATGGGATTGTGCTTCGTACCCATACTTCTCCGCTTCAGGTACGCACCATGCTGAAGCAGAAGCCCCCCGTCGCCGTGGTTGCTCCGGGCCGCGTGTATCGCCGCGATTCGGACATCACCCATACGCCGATGTTCCATCAGGTCGAAGGCCTGCTTGTGGACAAGCATGTGACCATGGCGGATCTGCGCGGTACGCTGACGGCGTTCATGCGTGAGGTGTTCGGGTCCGATACCCGCATCCGTTTTCGTCCGAGCTTTTTCCCGTTTACGGAACCCAGTGCGGAAGCCGATATTTCCTGCTGCATGTGCGGCGGGAAAGGGCACGTCAACGGCACGACCTGCCGCGTATGCAAGGGGACGGGCTGGCTGGAAATCCTCGGCTGCGGCATGGTTGACCCGGAGGTCTTCAAGGCTGTTGGGTATGACCCTGAAGAAGTCACCGGCTTTGCCTTTGGCCTTGGCGTGGAACGTATCGCCATGCTGAAATACGGCATCGGCGACCTGCGCATGTTCTTTGAAAATGACGTGCGTTTTCTCGGTCAGTTTGCCTAGGCTCTGCGGCGTTCTCCGGGAGGCAGGCCTTGCCGTGCCGGATTCGATGCGGAAGGAGCGGATGAAGATTGATGCGCCGTTGCGGAAGAGCCGAGAAGGTTTTCCGGCGGGTAGAGGGCAATGCCCTGAGAGGATTGAGCAATGCTGTTAAGTCTTAAATGGTTGCGTGAATTTGTTCCGGTAGAAGCCGGAGCGCAGGAAGTCGGTGATCGCCTGACGATGCTCGGGCTGGAACTGGAAGACATCATTCACCCCTATGATGCGATCAAGGATATTGTCGTTGGGCATGTCTTGACGAAGGAAGCCCATCCAGATTCTGATCACCTTGGCGTGTGTACGGTGGATGTCGGGCAGGGCGAGCCGCTCAACATCGTGTGCGGAGCCCCCAACGTGGCTGCCGGCCAGAAGGTTCCGGTCGCGCTGGTAGGGACGACCATGCCCGGCGGACTGGTCATCAAGAAGGCCAAGCTGCGCGGCGTCCCCTCGTTCGGCATGATCTGTTCCGAGCGCGAGCTTGGGCTTACCGAAGATCACAGCGGCATCATGGTGCTGCCGGAAGACTTCAAGGTGGGCACACGGCTTATCGATGCGCTGGATCTGGATACCGAGATTCTGGAAATCGGCATTACGCCCAACCGCGGCGACTGCCTGTCCGTGCTCGGGCTTGCCCGCGAAGCCGCGCTTGCGTTCAAGCTTCCGCTGACGCTGCCCAAGCTGAGTCTGGTGGAGCAGGGCGCGGACTGGTCGTCCGACTGGGCCGTGAACATCCCCCAGCCGGATTTGTGCCCCCTGTATCAGTTGCGCTTTGTGGAAGGCGCGGCCATCAAGCCCTCGCCCATGTGGATGCGCCACCGTCTGCATGCCGTGGGTATCCGTCCCATTTCCAATATTGTGGACGTGACCAACTACATTTTGATGGAACTGGGCCAGCCCCTGCACGCCTTTGACCGGGACAAGCTGGAAGGCGGATGCATGGAAATTTCTCCCGCCCGCGACGGTGAACGCATCGTGACGCTCGACGGGCAGGATCGCGTGCTTACCTCGGGGGATCTGCTGATCCGCGACGGTGTGAAGCCTGTCGCCCTTGCCGGGGTCATGGGCGGTCTGGAAACGGAAATTTCCGAAGCCAGCCGCAATGTCCTGATCGAAAGCGCGGTCTTCCGGCCCGCGAGCATCCGCAAGACGGCCCGCCGTCTGGCCCTGCCGAGCGAGGCTTCGTACCGGTTCGAACGCGGCGTCGATCAGCTCAAGGCCCGTTTTGCCGTGGATCGTGCGGCCAGCCTGATGGCGGAGCTTTCCGGAGGCGTGGTTCGTACCGGTATCTGTGGACAGGAACCCAAGCCGTGGGTGGCTCCCCGTCCGAGCTTCCGCGTGCAGCGGACTGTGGATCTTCTCGGCATGGATGTGGAGCCTGCGTTCTGCGCCGACACGCTGGAGCGTCTGGGGTGCACCCTTGACCGCAGCAACGAGGCCGAATGGCAGACGACGACCCCGAGCTGGCGTTCCGATCTCAGCCGTGAAGTGGATCTGATCGAAGAAATCGCCCGCGTGAAGGGAATGGACACCATCCCTGAAACGCTGCCCGCCGTGTCCCGTCCGCTGGAGCGTTTCGGACAACCGCAATCCCGCTATGCGTTTTTGTCGGGCATCAAGGCGTGGGGCTGCGGGCTTGGCCTCAACGAAGCCGAAAACTACAGCTTTGTGGGCCATAAGGACTTGGATCAGCTGGGGCTTCCCCGCGAAGGCCGCATTGATATCATCAACCCGCTGACGGAAGAGCAGAACGTGTTGCGTACCGAGCTGGCTCCCAGCCTGCTCCAGAACGTGCGGACCAACATCGCTCACGGCAATATGGGCGTGCGCCTGTTCGAAGTTGCCAATGTCTTTGTTGCCGACTCCGAATCCCAGACCACGGCGAAGGAAAGCGCGCGCCTCGGCATGGTCATGTACGGTTCCCTGTACGACACCGCGTGGCCGAATGCGGAAATCGATGCGGGATATGCGGATATCCGCGGCCTGGTCGAACACTTCGCCTCTTTCCTGCACCTTCCCGCCCCGGTCTTCACGCGCGACGAGAACGCGCATCCGTTCCTCGCCCCGTGCGTGCGTGTCTGTGTGGGCGGCAAGGATATCGGCGTGATCGGGCAGGTCAAGCCGCTGCTTGCCGATGCCTATCATGCCCGCAAGCCCATCTGGCTGGCGGAACTTGATCTGGAAACGGTGGAAACCCTGCGCGAAAAGGCCCACATCGTCTTCAAGCCGCTGGCAGTCTTTCCGCCGTCCCGCCGGGACGTGACGGTCATTGCCCCGCTGACGCTGTCCGTTTCCGCCATCGAGGATCATATCCGGGGCATGGGCATCGCCATTCTTGAAGATGTTATCCTTATCGACCTCTACGAGCCGAAGGACACGGAAGAGCGGAATCTGACGTTCCGCCTGACCTTCCGCAAGGCCGATCGGACTCTGAAAGATACCGAGGTGGACAAGGAGCGGGAAAAGGTGGCACAATCGCTTATCAAGAACTTGGGTGTCCGCATCTGATCGCGGACGCAGACAATACGGGGGCGGCAACGCCCCCCAACAAGAAACGACGTGGTCTGCACGGGAAATCTATGGCTGGACGGACCTATCGCATCGGTGAAGCGGCGCGGCTTCTTAAATTGGAAAGCTACGTTCTGCGGTTCTGGGAAACGGAATTTCCGCAGCTCTGCCCTTTGCGGACTCCGAAAGGTCAGCGGATTTATACGGATGCGGATCTCGTTGTGCTCCGGCGCATCCGGGCCCTGCTCTATGAAGAGGGCATGACCATTGAAGGCGCGCGGCGCATCCTCACCGAGGAAGGCTCCCGCTCCCGTTCCCGCAAGGCCGCGGCTCCACACGGCGGCGATGCGGAAGGGCTGTTGCGGCATGTGGAATGCGAGTTGACGGCTCTTCAACAGCTGCTGCGGCGGAAGCGTCTCAAACCGACAGGGTAAGCTCCAATGATTCTTTCTCCTTCTCTTCTTTCCGCTGACGTGGGCAACCTTGCGGCGGAGCTTTCGTCTCTGGAATCCGCCGGCCTTCAGTGGGTGCACTGGGATGTCATGGATGGCCGTTTTGTCCCGAACATCACGTTTGGGCAACACGTCATCAAGCAGTTGCGTAAGCGCAGCGGCCTGTTTTTTGACGTGCACCTGATGATTGAGGAGCCTGAGCGGTATCTTGCCGATTTTCAGGCTGCGGGTGCCGATATGCTGGTGGTTCATGCCGAAGCGACCGTGCATGTGCAGCGCACCCTTGCCGAAATCCGTCGTCTGGGCATGAAGGCCGGCATTGCGCTCAATCCCGCGACCCCGCTGTCCGTGCTGGAGTATGTGCTTGAGGATGTGGACATGGTTCTCCTCATGAGCGTCAACCCCGGATTCGGCGGCCAGAAGTTTTTGCCGAACACCTACGAAAAGATCCGCCGCCTGCGTCGGATGCTGGAAGATCGATCCCTTGAGGCTCTCATCCAGATCGACGGCGGCGTCACGCCCGACAATACCGCCGATCTGGTGCGGGCGGGGGCGGATGTGCTGGTGTCCGGTTCTGCGTTTTTTTCGGTTCCCCCTTATGAGGCCCGTCGTCTGGCGTTTGAGAGCAAGGCGGAGGAAGCCCGTTCACTGATTCTGTAAGCTGACGGAGAGATAGCATGCGTTCCCGTAAAGAACTTGCCGATGCCATTCGTATTTTGTCCATGGATGCCGTAGATAAGGCCAAATCCGGTCATCCCGGCGCGCCCATGGGCATGGCCGATATGGCGGAAGCCCTGTGGCGCGGCGTTTTGCGCCACAATCCCGCCAATCCCAAGTGGGCCGATCGTGACCGGTTTGTCCTGTCCAACGGCCATGCCTCCATGTTGCTGTACAGCGTGCTGCACCTCAGCGGCTATGACCTGAGCATGGATGATATCAAGCAGTTCCGGCAGCTGGAGTCCCGTACTCCCGGACATCCCGAATACGGCATGACCCCCGGCGTGGAAACCACCACCGGGCCGCTCGGCCAGGGATTCGCCACCGCTGTCGGCATGGCGATTGCCGAAAAGCTGCTTGCCGCCGAATTCAACCGGGACGGCTTCCCCGTCGTAGATCACCATACCTATGTTTTTCTTGGCGATGGCTGCCTGATGGAAGGGCTTTCTCAGGAAGCGTGTTCTCTTGCCGGAACGCTTGGACTCGGCAAGCTGATCGCGATGTACGACGACAACCGCATTTCCATTGACGGCGATGTGCGCCAGTGGTTTGGGGACGATACCCCCGCCCGCTTCGAGGCGTGCGGCTGGCATGTCATTTCCGATGTGGACGGACATGACGCCGCCATGCTCGACGCCGCCCTGCTGCTCGCCCGCAAGGAAACCGAACGTCCCACTCTGATTTGCTGCAAGACGACCATTGGTTACGGTTCCCCGAAGAAGGCCGGGACGGCCTCCTGTCATGGTTCCCCGATGGGTGCGGACGAAAACGCCGCTGTGCGTGCCGCTCTTGGCTGGAAGGATGAGCCGTTTTTGGTGCCGCAGGATATCCGTGACGCGTGGGATGCCCGCGAACGCGGTGCTGCCGCCGAATCCGAATGGAAGGCGTTGTTTTCCGCCTATGCGGATGCCTATCCCGAGCTGGCTGCCCAGTTTGAACGCCGCATGAGCGGAGCACTTCCCGCCGACTGGGAAAGCGTATCCAAGGCTGTCGTTGCCTTTTTCGATGCGGAAAAGCCGAAGATTGCCACACGCATCGCCAACCGCGACGTGCTGAACCGCATTGCGCCGCATCTGCCCGGACTGTTTGGCGGTTCGGCAGACCTGACCGGCTCCGTGGGCACCTGGCACGAGCAGTCCGCCCGCATCGGCCACGATGACTGGACCGGAAACTACCTTTCCTACGGCGTGCGCGAGTTCGTCATGGGTACGATCATGAACGGTCTTGCCCTGCACGGGGGCTTCATCCCCTACGGCGGCACCTTCCTTGTGTTCTCCGACTATGCCAGAAACGCCATCCGCCTTTCGGCACTGATGAAACAGCGTCTGGTATGGGTGCTGACCCACGACTCCATCGGCGTCGGCGAGGACGGGCCTACCCATCAGCCTGTCGAGCATGTCAGCAGCCTGCGCCTGATTCCCGACTTGCTGGTTTGGCGTCCTTGCGATGCGGTGGAAACCGCCGTTGCCTGGACGACCGCTCTGGAGACCTCCGCGCCTTCCTGCATGATTCTGACCCGGCAGGGGCTGGAACCCCAGACCCGCACCGCGGAGCAGCTTGAAGCCGTGAAGCGCGGCGGCTATATCCTCAAGGATTGCGAAGGGACGCCCGAGCTGATTCTTATCGCGACGGGTTCGGAAGTGCAGCTTGCCGTTTCCGCGGCTGAAACGCTGGCTGGTGCGGGACGCAAGGTCCGCGTGGTTTCCATGCCCTGTACCGAACTGTTCGACGCCCAGGCCGAAGCCTACCGCGAAGCCGTGCTGCCCCGAGCCGTGCGCGCCCGCGTTGCCGTCGAGGCCGCCTCTGTTGACGGCTGGTGGAAGTATGTGGGGCTTGACGGGGCCGTAGTCGGAATGTCCGGCTTTGGTGCGTCCGCGCCCGGCGGCGTGTTGTTCCAGCATTTCGGCTTCACCGTGGATCACGTTGTCGATGTTGCCGAAGGGCTTTTGAAATAGCAGGATCGCATGCGGGGAGGGCCTGCCTCCCCGCACGGTTTCGCCCGCAATCGTTGCACCCGGCGGAAGGCCGGGCGGTGTTTTTCGGACAGGCCGCAAACGCTCTTGCCGCATGCGGAGCGGCAGCAACGTGCCTGTTGACGACCGGTTTTTCTTTGCTCTTCTTTTCCCTTCCCAAAGGACATTATGCGCATCAATATTCTCACGCTGTTTCCTGAATGGTTCACCTCTCCGCTGAACACCGCCTTGCTCGGCAAGGCACGGGAATCGGGGCTTGTGGAATTCGACCTCCTGAACCCGAGAGATCGGACGGAAGACCGCCACCATCTTGTGGACGATCGGCCTTACGGCGGCGGGCCAGGCATGGTGATGATGCTTGAGCCGCTGGTCAGGACGCTGCGGGAGCTGGAAACGGAACGTGGCGGAGCGGGGCGCATCATCATGCTTGCGGCGGCGGGCAAGCCGTTGACCCAGTCGCTGGCCCGGGAGCTGGCGAAGGAAGAAACGCTGACGCTGGTGTGTGGACGCTATGAAGGCATCGACGCCCGCTTGCTGGACATCCTGCCTGTAGAGCAGGTAAGCGTGGGCGAGGCCGTTCTGAATGGAGGCGAGGCCGCCGCCATGATGCTGGTTGAAGCCGCTACCCGGCTGATTCCCGGTTTTATGGGCAAGGAAGAGTCCGGCGATGACGAGAGCTTTTCGGCGGGGCTGCTGGAGTACCCCCACTTCACCCGTCCTGAGGTTTTCGAGAACGTATCGGTTCCCGAGGTGCTGCGTTCCGGCGATCACGCCAAAATCGCAAGGTGGCGGCGTGAAAAGTCGCTGGAAACCACGCTCCGGGTTCGTCCCGACATGCTGGATGAAGCTCCGCTGACCGGAGACGATCTGGAGTGGCTGCGCGAGGCGGCACAGGAGGCGGGACGCTTGCGCCTGGGGCGCAATCTGCATTGTGCCCTTGTACATTACCCCGTGTTCCTTGGAGATCGAAAAACCGGCGCGACCTCTTTGACAAATCTGGACGTTCACGATATAGCACGTTGTTCCCGAACATATGGACTGGGGAGTTTCACGGTTGTGACCCCCCTGAAAGACCAGCAGGCCATTTTGGATACGCTGGTCCGTCACTGGACGGAAGGCCCCGGCGGGGTTTCCAATCCGGATCGCGCCGAAGCGTTCCGCCTTGTCCAGATGGCCCCGAATGTGCAGGGAGCTATTGAACTTGTGGAAGCACGCACAGGACAGCGTCCGGTTCTCCTGGGAACCAGCGCGCGAGATAACGGCGTCATGACGCCGCAGTCGGTACGGAATTTCCTTGAAGACCGCCCGGTTCTGCTCCTTTTCGGGACAGGGCACGGCATGGCCCCGGAAATTCTGGATGTCTGCGACGGCGTGTTGCGGCCTTTGCGGTGGATGGACGCGTACAACCATCTTCCGGTGCGTGGAGCGGTCGCCATTACCCTTGATCGTATTCTTGGCGATTGCTGCTAGAGCCTCTTCACGGCCACATTCCTGTGGTACGGTGCAATGCTCTGGCTGAAGCCTCCTTCTGGAAAAGAGGCTTTGGCCCGTTTCGGGAGTCATGGACAAGCGAAGCGATATAACTTCAGGTTGCCCGCCAGACGGGGCAACGCTCTCAGGAGAAGAACATGACCATTATCGAAAAGATCGAACGCGAACAGATGCGCCTTGATATTCCCGCTTTCAAGCCCGGCGACGCCGTGAAAGTGCACTTCCGTATCGTGGAAGGTGAAAAGGAACGTATTCAGGTGTTTCACGGCAACGTGATCCGCATCCATCGCGGCACCGTGGGCGCGACTGTGACCGTCCGTAAGGTCTCCGACGGCGTGGGCGTGGAACGTATCTTCCCCCTGCACTCCCCCTTCATCGATCACATCGAACTGGTGACCGAAGGCTTCGTGCGTCGTAGCCGCCTGTACTACCTCCGCGACCTTAAGGGTAAGGCTGCCCGTATCAAGCCCAAGAAGCGCTACTAGTTTTTTCGCCGTGGGAGATCCTCTCCCCGGAACAGGCGTTTCCCCGCCCGTTTGCGGGCGTTTCGGAAAAAGGGATCTTTCCTGCGAAGATCCCTTTTTCCCGTTTTTGCCTTTTGTTATGGAGAACCTATGGCTGGCCGCAAAAAATCCGTCCCCGCACAGGAGGAGCTGTTTCTGTGCCCTTCCGCCAAACAGGGAGGCTGGTTTCCCGGCCTTCCCGCTTCCGTGATTGCCGGTATCGATGAAGCCGGGCGCGGCTGTCTTGCCGGACCGGTGGTGGCTGCGGCGGTGATTCTTCCCGAAGGCGTCGTTATCCCCGGACTCGACGATTCCAAGGTGCTTTCAGCCACCCGCAGGGACGGGCTGGCTGCCCAGATCGGCGCGGTTGCCCTTGCCTGGGGCATTGGCGTAGTCTGGCCTCGGGAAATCGATCGCATCAATATTTTGCAGGCAACGCTCAAGGCCATGTGCCATGCCGCCAGCGTCCTGAAAGTCCGTCCCGAAGCCTTGCTGATAGACGGCAACCAAACCCTGCCCGAGCCGTTGTTTCGCCAGCGTCCGGCTGTCTGGCCTGTTTCTCCACGCCAGCGGGCAATCATCGATGGCGATGCCCTTGTCCCCGTGATTTCGGCCGCTTCAATCGTAGCCAAGACGTTTCGGGACATGCTGATGGACAAGCTTGATCGGCGTTATCCCGGTTACGGTTTCGCCAAACACAAGGGCTACGGCTCGAAGGAACATTTCGCCGCCTTGAGGGAGCTTGGCCCCTGCCCCCTGCACCGGAAGACGTTTCGTGGCGTATTGCCCGAGCAGAACGTGTCCCGGCAAGGCTCCTTGTTGTGACAATACGGCAACACAAGGGGCAGGATGGTGAAAACCGTGCCGCCGCATGGCTGGAACAGGCTGGAATGCATGTTCTTTCCCGTAACTGGCGCAGTGGGCCGCATGAGCTGGACATCGTGTGCCGGGATGGAGACGAGCTTGTTTTTGTTGAAGTCCGCATGCGTGGGCCGGGAAGCCTCGCTTCGCCGGAAGAGAGCATGACCCCCGCCAAGTGCCGCAACGTGATCCGGGCTGCGAGAGCCTATCTTGCGGCGACCGGGATGTGGGATGTCCCCTGCCGATTCGATTTTGTCTGCGTCCGCGGCGCAGGCGCAACTTCAGAACTGGACTATTACCGCCATGTCTTTGATATCTCCGAAATTATGGGTAGTGGCGACGCCGCTTGGCAACCCTGGTGATCTTTCCCCCCGTGCGCGTGCCGTGCTGGAATCCGCAGACATGGTTCTTGCGGAGGATACCCGGCGGGCCGGGTTGCTCTGCCAGCGGTGCGAGGTGAAGGCCAGGCGGTTCATGAGCTTTCATGACCATAATGAGGAAAGCAAGCTGGATGAAGTGCTCGCGCTTCTGAAAGAGGGGCGTACGCTGGCACTGATATCCGATGCCGGGCTGCCGCTGGTGGCGGACCCCGGTTACCGGCTGGTCCGGGCGTGCCGGGCGGAGGGGATATCCGTTTCCGTTGTCCCCGGCCCGTGCGCGCCGGTCACGGCCCTTGCGGGAAGCGGTATCGCCCCGCAGCCGTTTGCCTTTTTGGGCTTTTTGCCCCGCAACCGCTCGGATCAGGAAAAGACGCTGGCTCCCTTTGCCAATCTGGCATTGACGCTTATCTTTTTTGAACGTAAGGACCGATTGGCTGAGACTCTCTCGGTTGCCCATGCGGTGCTCGGGCCTCGGGAGCTGTGCATTGCCCGCGAACTGACCAAGACGCATGAGGAATATCTTTCGGGGCGGCTGGAAGAGGGTATTCCGGCGGGTTCCGAGTTGCTCGGGGAAATCACGGTTGTGGTGGGGCCGGCTGAGGCCGGCAGAATAACGGACAGGGAAGAAGTGATGCGGCTCATTGCCGAAGAACGGGAACTGGGCGGTTCGCCCCGCGATGTTGCGCGTCGGGTACAAACCCGGACGACCGGCTGGACGGTCAAGGGGATTTACGCGCTGCTGTCCGCAAGGAGGTAGATATGGGTGCCAAGAAAACGGGCGGTTCTCTGATAGGGGACAATAGAAAGGCTCGGCATATTTATGAATATCTGGAAACTATCGAGGCCGGGATTGCGCTGACAGGCCCCGAGGTCAAGAGCCTCCGTGCTGGACAGGTCAATTTTACGGATAGCTATGTGGAGTTCAGGAAAGGCGAGGCGTGGCTGATTGGGCTGCATATCGCACCGTATACCAATGCGGGCTATGTGGAACAGAACGCCGACAGGCCCCGCAAACTGCTGATGCACGCACAGGAGATTGCCGCCTTTGCCGCCAAGGTCGAGCAGAAGGGGCTGACCATCGTTCCTGCGAAGCTGTATCTCAAGCACGGAAAGATCAAGGTGGAGCTGGCCCTTGGACGCGGGCGCAAGCTACACGATCATCGTGTCGAGCTGAAACGCCGGGCAGAACACCGCGACATGCAGCGGGAATTGCGCGGCTAGTTTCCCCGCCCATGCCGTTTTGCCGGATTCCCGGCTGATCAAACGTTACGGCGGAAAACCGGCGTCTTCTGCTTGACAGGGAAAACCGCTTCCTGTATATCGGACTGCGTTGCCGCACAGGTAACGTTGTGGGGATGTAGCTCAGCTGGGAGAGCGCAGCGTTCGCATCGCTGAGGCCGTCGGTTCAATCCCGTCCATCTCCACCATCAAGATTTTTCAAAAGCCTCTGCAAGGACTCATAAGTGCTTGCGGAGGCTTTTTCATTGTTCCCGGGGAGTTCTGGAACGGTTCGGTTTCCTGGGGCAGGGCGGTGATGGAAAAAGCGTCTTTCAAGCTGTTCCCCATGCCGCAGGCGGCTCTCCTAGTTGAGCAAGCGTTGCCATTCCCTGCCCAGGGTTTCGCCGGCGGGACTGCCGAATCGAGTCATATAATCGGGCACGGAAAAAATGGCGAGCGTCCGCACGCCGGTGGATGCCGCAAGGCAGGCCTGCTCCAGAAGGGAAGGCAGGGAAGCCGGTTCTGCACGGAAAGGGCTTGTGGGGGTAGGGGGCAGTTCGTTGAACGCTTCTATGACCGCGGCGGTTTCCACCCCGGCCCGGTTCATGGCGTTTCGGGTTGCCGCAAGGTAGAGGGCAGCCTCATCGGGCAGGAGCTTGTGCGCGCCCACGCCGTCCTGGACATAAACCCGCTGCACGCCTGAAGCCTGTATGATTTGCAGCCAGAAATACGCCCATCCGTCGGGTGATTCGTGTCCGTTGGCAAAACCGGAAATGGCAAAGGGGATGGTCGGCATGAGTGCGACGCAGGTTTCCTTGAAATGCGTCAGCACTCTCAGCAGGCAGGCCCGCCTTTCAGGCGCGCTCCATGTGGTATCGTCAAGTTCCATAGGAAGATAGAATCCGCTGAAGGCCGGAGACAGGGCGACCAGCGGCACAAGCCGGTTTGCCGCCGCGGTCTGCTGGCGGAAGGTTTTCCATAGATAGGCCTCCAGTGCGGGCTGCGGGCCGGCAATGCCTTTCCACCATGAGGAGTCATGCCTCAGCCCGATCCAGACCTTCATGCCGCGGGCTTCCGCCATATGCAGAATCCGCGTCGCGGTCGCGGTGAAGTCCATGTCGTCAAACGCTGTCCACTGCACAACGATTTCGCGCAGATGCAGGGCCTCAAAGCGGGCGAATAAGGCGTCCCATGTGGATTCGTCCCATCGGGATACCTTTTCAAGGGGCTGAATGAAGGTCGCATAGACAACGTTTTCCGGAGGACGTACGCATGGGGGGGACGCCATGACGGAAGGTTGCGGCAGAATGAGGCATGCGAACAGGACAAGGGATGCCAGGCAAAGGGAACGTTGCATAATACCGACTCCGTACAGCGTATGAAACAGGATACGGTAACACGGGAACTCCCGCAAACTGCCGCCGAAAGGCGATGGATCAAGCAAGCCCGCGGTCTTTGGGCAATGCGGACACGCAAGCTCTTGAGGGGGAACCGTTTCAGGCTGATTGCGCGGGTTGTTTCCATAACGCCCTGTTCTGGTTCAAAAGGAATAAATCACTGTGGCAAACAGTGCGTGTAGCGTGTCGCGCCGGGAACTGCCATCCTGATGGAACAGCGTGCCTGCCTTGTACTGGAGCAGGATTTCAATATCGGATTTCCATGTTTCGTACTGGTTGTCATTGAAGAACCAGCGCAGTGACAATCCCGGCCCGGCTTCGATATAGGAAGGGTCACGGCGTTCATCCCATACCCGCACATCCGCAACGATATGCGGCGTGATGAGCAGGCGGTTGCCCACGTTCCATGTCCAGCCAAGCCGCCCTTCCAGATAGCCGGTATTGCGGGTGTCGTGCCCCACAAAGGCGTCCGCTTCCGCATAGGCAAACCAGTACAGCCAGCTGGGGACCAGAGGCTGCACATCCCTTGGACCCCACGAGCCCATGAGCCTGAACAGCCAGCTTTCCTCAGCCCTGTCGCCGAGTTTGAACAGGCGTTCCACCCCCACATTCATGTTGTGTGCGGCAAAGGGCTTGAAGCGGATGCCTGCCGCGCCCTGCGCCTCGTGCTTGAGGTTGATGCGCGTGGAGTCTGTCGGTGTACTCCACATGCTTCGGACCACAAAGCCAAGCTCCTGCCCCTGCTTCAGAAACGTGAAATAGGGGTTCCAGAGCAGTTCGAGTCCCGAGGCGGAACGGGCAATGGCGGCGTTTTCCACAGTACCGGTCTGCCCGGAGCTGTACCCCCACGAAAGTGTGCCGTACAGACGCTTTTGCAGGTTGCGGATCTCCGTCCGGTATTTCCATGTATTGATGAACGCGGCGTCCTTTTCCTGCGGGGTATACTGCGGGGTGTCGGGTGCGAGATCGATGGATTCCTTGAAGCGGTGCACCGCGTCATCCTTTTGCCGCAACCGCATGTGGGCATACCCCAGTTCGGGATACAGCGGCAAATAGGTCGGAACCTCGGCCAGTGCCGCCTCAAAGTCCCTTACGGCGGTGGCGTCGTCGCGCATCGCCAGAGCGGCGTATCCGTGCTCCACGCGGGCGGTCACGCCTCCGCCGCCCTGCACGGCTTCTCCCGCTGCGGGAAGGGCCAGATCCGCCCGCCCCTCATGCCGCTGCAAGACCGCGTATTCATACGGGGCGTCAGGCTGCCTTGATGCGCCCGGCTGCCGGTTTTGCTCCATGAGCTTTTCATACGCATCCAGTGCCGCCGTAATGTTCCTGGCATCCCGGAGATTTCTGGCCCGTTCCAGAGCGGCGATTTCCCGGCATTCGGAGGGCATTGCGCCGGAATCCAGCGAGTCCCACAGGCTCAACGCTTCCTGCGGATGCTGTGCATGGCGCAGCAGGACAGCCTTGCGGCATTGGAGGATGGCGCGTTCTTCCGGATCGCGGCTTATCCCCAGCGCGCTGGAGTACGACACCAGCGCGTCAGCCGTGTGCCCCGCTTCCGCGTGTGCCCGACCGAGCAGGCGGAAATAGCGGGTACGGAGCGGCGGGGGCTGATCGTCAAAGGCCGCCTGAAAGCGGGCAAGCACCTGTTGCGCCAAGCCGGGCTTGTTCTTGTTCAGATACGCCTCCGCAAGGGCCAGACTTGCCTGAATCTGATCCGCGTCCTTGCGGGTGAGCAGAGCCTTCAACTCCCTGATGCCGGCATCGTACTGGCGCAGCTCTACGGCAAGCAAGGCCAGCTGAAGCCGTACCCCCGGCTCCTCAAGCCCGTTGTCCGCCGATTGTTGCAGCAGGGTGCAGGCCAGAGGCTTGTTCCCTGCGGACAGTGCGGCATAGCCCGCCTGCTTGAGAAGCCGCGCCTTTTCCCGTTTGTTGGGGGCGGTGCGGCTCAGCTTTTCAAAAAGCTGTTCCGCCAGAGCCGGGTTTCCGCCCGGCAGCAGATGGGCCTGGGCAAGGGCCTGTTGCAGGGCCTGCGTGTGCCGGGCATCCTTCACGTTTTGAAGCGCGGCTTCAAATGCCCGGACGGCTGCTGCGGCATCCGCCCGTTCCATATGCAGCCAGCCCAGAGCGGTATACAGTTCCGCACGCAGTGAGGGAGAGTTGGTTTGCGCGAGCACCTGCTGATACAGGCGGATGGCTTCGGCCTTTTCCCTTTTGCCCCCATGCGCCGCCAGCAGGGTTGCACGCCGGTGCAGGACAAGGGCATCGGCATCGGCTATGCCGGCCAGTGAATCCAGAGCCTCGCGCCATTGGCCCATGCTTTCCTGTACGGTTGCCAGAGCCGAACGGGTCAGGGGCGATTCCTCAAGCTGCAACGCTTCGCGGTACAGGGCCAGGGCCTTTTGCGGCTGTTGCAGTGAAGCGGCAAGATTGCCTGCGGCAGCCAGCCAGTGCGCCCGTTCCGGCGGCGGCAAGGCAAAGGAAGGGCTGAGCAGGGTTTCGGTCATCCGCAGGGCCTGCGGGAGGTGCGTATTGACGACGGCGGCATGGACGGCGGCCTTGAGGTCAGCAGGATCGCGGCTGCGGTCGGCAAGCTCCGTATAAAGAAGCTCCACTCGCGCCATGTTGCCGTATCTGCGCTCCAGCTCCGCCTCCGTGCGAACCGAGCGGATACGATGCGTCTCTGCGGCAGAGGCACTTTGTTGGATATTGTGCAGTGCGCTGACGGCCTTTTCCCTTTCCCCCAGCAGATCATACAGTTCGGCAAGGTAAAACAGGGTTTCGATGTCATTGGGCTTCAGCCTGTGCAGCGATTCGGCATAGGTGAGGGCCTTCGCCGTATCCGCGCGAGGGGAAGGGGAATGTTTGGCTTTTTCGGCGGAAAGCACCATGAGCAGGCGGGCCAGCCCCTCCTGCCGCGGATGGGCTTCATACAGCTTCGTTGCCGTATCAGCGAGCGCATCGGCAGCCGCCGCCGACAGGTTTTTCAGCATGGCCTTTTCTGACAGCAGCGTAACCAGGGTATCCAGCAGGGCCTGATTGCCGGGATACTGCGCCTGTAGACGCAGGGCGTGCCCGATGGCTTCCGTATAGGCGGATTCGGCATCCTGCGCGTGCTTTGCCCTGTCCGCCAGCAAGACCACCAGCTGCCAGCGGGCTTTCGTATAATCGGGAACAAAGCGCAGGGCTTTCTCCAGTTCTTTTACGGCAGCGTCGTTGTCATGCGCCGCAATGTATTGTTGTGCCTTTTCCATGAACGGATAGACTTTGTAATATTCTCGTTCGTTTTGTAATCCCGTTCGTTCTCCCAAGAGTTCCTGTGCCGGGTCCGCGGGGGACGCATGGAGAAGGCTGCCCTGTCCATACCACATGCACAGCAACAGAAAAAGAGATGCAAGGCGTGAACGCTGCATTGGCTACCTCGGCTCGGAATCGGTTGCGGGATGATTCTTCTGGTCCTTCTGATCCTTCTGCACAACAATACCCATATGGCGGATGATGTCATCAATGGTTCCTGAATGTTCTTCCTGCAACGCCAGTGCCGCGTTGAGCTGTTCTTGTGTGACAAGGCCATGCTGCATGAGATAGCTGCCGAAAGGCTCCTTCCTGCCGGTCGTGCAATAGTCGGCAAAAGCCTTGTCCAGTGCGCCGCGTGTCGTTGCCCCCTTCCCGATAAGGATGCTTCCGATATTTTGGTAGCTCTTGCGCCGCGTGCGAAAAAGGCTGGCGAGGCTCTCCGTATCCATGTGGTGTTCGGCGGCCACAGCCGCCAGCGGACGTTCCGGCGTGTTCCGCACCAGCCGGGAATAGCCGCGCTGGAGGGCAAAGCTGAGTTCCCCCTTGCCGGCAAGACGGAACTGGAGGGGGCGTCCAAGTTCCGCCTCCAGCTCCCGGATTGTTGCGGCGGAAGGCATGCGCTCGACGCCGAGAAGGAGCGTGCCGCTGTCGGCAAGCTCCAGCGGGAAGACCCGGTAATGCAACGCTGTCGCCTGAGGAACGGTCTGGATGACCTCCGGAGGGACGGCATACGGGTCCACCTCCTGTACCGGGATATTCCATTGTGCACTGAGGGTTTGAAGCAATGCGTCTTCTGAGAGCACACCCTTGCGGACCAGAATTTCCCCGAGCGGCTCTTCGGTCTGTCTTTGTTCCTCCAGTGCCTGATCCAGTTCCCCTACGCTGACGCTGCGGCGATCCAGCAGCATGTCGCCCAGACGGTGCCGGTAGGCTTGCAGAGCCTCTTCGCTGGGAAACAGGTGATCCGTCTTGTCCCACGCAATGGGCTTCCCGGTTCTGATTGAGGCGGCAAACAGCCTGACGGCCCGGATTGTTGCAAAGAAGTTGATCACGTTGGCCCAAAACAGGCGGGGGATGCTCAATGCCGCCTGAACAGGCCCGTACACGCCGTACACAAAGCAGCAGCGCATGCCCATTCGCCAGAAAAAGAAGAAAAAGTTGATGTTGATGATCCACCAGAAAAGGCCTTCCGTAGGCACGATGGGCGGAAAGTGGTAGGCATCCGGAAAGAGCAGGGGCTGAAGCATGTACAGGAACAGGCAGCCAAACAAGATGTTGGCGAGCAGGTTGATGAAGTTGGTTATGAGGCTCTTCCTGTCCCGTATGAGCATGTAGATCTGCCCCGGCGAGCCATGCCACCCGATTTTGGCCCATCCCTGGAGGGCAATCCCGGCAACCCACCGCCCCTTTTGCCGTACGGCGGCCTTGAAGGTGTCGGGAAAATATTCCCTGACGCCCACATAATTCTGGCGCAGCCGGAACGTGCTCTGGCTCTTCCGGGTTTGCCCGCCCTCTACGCTGACGGGGGAATTGCGTACGAAGATTTGCCTTGCGCCCATTTCGTACAGCCGAACCCCCAGATCGTAATCTTCAGTCAGGGAGCCTATGGTAAAGACCTGATTGTTTTGCCGGGCAGCGAGACGGTTGAGTGCGGTATGGCTGAATGCCGTGCCCACCCCCGCAGACGGCACCGCCCCGCCGATGTACTCGCGGACCAGCATGTCGCGCGCGTGGTTTTCTGCAAATTCGTCCAGATAGTGCCCGGCAGTGAACAGGTGCCATGCCCGTTCCATAGGGAAGACAGGCAGCTGTACCATATCGACACGGGGGATGAGGTAGTTGTACAGCTTCAGCATCCACGGATGGACGATGTCTTCCGAATCGTTCATGGCGATAATGGCGAAGCTGATGCCGTGTTCCTTCTCGTAGAGCTTGATCCCCTCGTAAATCCAGTTCAGGCAGTCGGCCTTGCTCGTTGGCCCATCCTTGGGGCAAACGATGCGTTCTATATTGGGGTATTGTTCGCGCAGTTCCTCGACAGCCGTGCGTGTTTTGGGATCGTTGGGGTATGTGCCGACAAAAATGACATACCGGGAGTAGGAAAGCACCGTGACGGTATTTGTGATCATGCGCCCGATGACGGCGGATTCGTCCCAGCAGGGGATCATGATGGCGATGTACTGTTCCGGCTTGGCAAAAAGCTGCACGTCGGAAAGCTGTGGGTAGCGTCTTCTGATAAAGAGGCTGTGGTATGCCTTCTTGTAAAGGCACACAACATCAACGAAAAATTCATCAAAGCCGCTGACGATAAAACAGCAGGCCATACCCAGAAAAGCCATTTTAAGGATAAAAACCAGCCACACCAGCACGTCCAGTTGCCATTCCATGTTCCCCTCCCACGCCATTCTCCGAGACAGGAACTGGAGCATGGCGGAATTGCTCAGATATGAAAACATTCATTGCGGAGAGCGTGTTCGGTCGTGCCGTTCCGTGGCGTCAGGCTCCGGCCTGGATGTGGTGAGCGGACGGCCGGCATGCCAGTCAAGCAGGGCCTGGACAATGCGTTCGGCGGCGTGCCCGTCACCAAAAGGGTTGCGTGCCTGGGACATGCGCGCATGAACGGAAGGATCGTCAAGAATGGCAACGCTATGTCTGATGATGCTTTCGGCGGATGTTCCAACCAGACGGGCCAGCCCGGCCTGTACGGCCTCTGGCCGTTCGGTGACGCTGCGCAAGACAAGAACCGGAACGCCAAAGGTCGGAGCTTCTTCCTGAATGCCGCCGGAATCGGTCAGCACCAGCGTGGCGTGCCGCAGCAGCGAGACAAAATCGAGATAGCCCAGCGGAGGCAGAAGCAGGATGTTGGGAATGCCACGCAGCATGGCATGAACCATATTGTGCACGACAGGATTTTTATGCACAGGAAAAACGAACAGGCACGAGGGGTAACGGCGGGCCAGTGTCCGGATGGCTTCACAGATGTGCCGCTGTTCCTCTCCCCAGACCTCCCGCCGGTGCGAGGTGATAAGGACAAGGCGGCGGCCTTCCAGCGGGCATCCAACAATCGATTCGGCAGGGACAGGGTGACGCTCTGCAAGAAACAGCAGGCTGTCTACAACCGTATTGCCTGTTACGAGAATACGCTCGGGAGGCACATGCTCTTGCAGCAGGGTCTTGCGGGCCAGCTCTGTCGGTGCGAAATGCAGTGTGCCGAGGGCCGTGATGCCCTTCCGGTTCCCCTCTTCGGGAAAAGGGTTGTACAGGTCATGGCTACGCAAGCCGGCCTCAATATGCCCTAGCGCGGCGCGTTCGTAATAGGCGGCAAGGGCGGCTGCAAGGGCCGTGCTCGTATCTCCCTGCACCAGCACGATATCCGGCTTTGTCTTCCTGAAATGGCTGGACAGGGACTGGATCTGCCGCCCTATGAGTTCGCTGATGTCGGATACGGCCTGCATTTCCCCCAGAGTCATATCGGGCACAATGGAGAAGGGATAGAGGGCCTGCTCAAGCATTTCCTTGTGTTGCCCCGTGTTGACGACGGAAACCCGTATGGACGGGCACTGCCTGCACGCCAAGATGACAGGGGCGCACTTGATGCCTTCCGGCCGGGTTCCGAGAACGATGGCAACCGAGAGAGGCGAGGAAGATGACGCAACATGGTTCAATCCATTCATTTCAACACCCGGCTCCTTTATTGCCCAAAAGAGAGATGGAATGGTTCGACATGAAAACGTGCTGGCTGTGCCTGGCGTAAGGTCAAGGCGTTCTGGCGGTTCGCCTCCCTTTATTCTGTGGATATGGCAACTGCATGTTTTTTATTATAAAGGCACTCCGCAGAGCCAACATCTGGCTGCATTCATGGAATGAAAAGATTTCTTTTGCAATGAGATCTGTGTGTGCAATGTTTCTTATAAAAAGCGGAAAAGGATAAAAGTATATTATTAAATGACGGGCATATATACTAGGGGGTTGCATGCTGCTGCAAAGGAATCGTTATCTTTTCCCATGGCCCGTCAAAGGCGGATTCCTTCCAGCCTTCGATGGTCGGCTGACAGCGTTTTCCCACAACAGCCTTGTTGTCCTCCAGATCCAGCAGAATCCAGTCGCAGAGTATGGAGCCTTGCTTGAGGGGTGAAAGCTGTCCGTTGGATAGGTTGAGGCGTTCCACGGATACCGGCCCGCAGGGATCGTAGTCGCAGATGCGTTTGCTTTCCGTATCGATGGCGTTAAACAGGACTTCGTTCTTTCCAAACCAGCGCAATCCCGGCATATCGGGAAGGGCATAATACAGAACCGGTTTGCCGATCGGCTTCATTTCCGGGTACGAATAGAACTTCCAGAATCTGACAATAAAGGTTCCAGAGTCCACAGCGATGATTCTTTTATCCGGAGAAAAGGATATCTCCGCACAGAATCCCCCTTCAGAAGTATCAATAAACCCTGCGGAATTTCCCTGTTCGTCAAAAAGATATACCCCGCTGCGGATACTGGAGCCATGATCCGTAGATACCGAGATAAACCGCATGGGTGCGTTTTGGGCCTGTTCAACGGGGAATTCATCTGTCGGCAGCATATGAATGCCGTCGTGTTCTCGCACCGCCGCTTTTCCATCAACAAGAAGAAGCTCCGCGGACTGGGCCGCATTGTAGGAACTGAGCGTCAGCACTGATATTCCCAACACAATGAGAAGGATACGCTTGAACATGAAACACCTCTCTACAGCTGTTGGTGAAGAAGAGCCGGGGAACCTGCAATAGGGGGATGGTATGGCGGTAACAGTAAACGGGATGAAAAGAAAGCAGGCCACGGGCATGTCCCATCAGCCCTGATCCGAATTTTTTAAGATACGCGGGGCGGGGAAGCACCCATGATCCTGTGCATAATAAGGGGGATTGCGTTTTGATTATGATACTAGA
>CAZIFC010000039.1:0-19627 GCA_964538355.1 uncultured Lawsonia sp.
TGGAGCTGGTGATGGGACTCGAACCCGCAACCTGCTGATTACAAATCAGCTGCTCTGCCAGTTGAGCTACACCAGCAACAGGGACTAGCTCTTACACAATCCGAAAGGGTTTGGCAAGCAAAAAATGACCCTGTCGCAAAAATAATCGGAAAACGGGCATCGGCCTGTCTGCCGTTATCTGAGGCAACCCCACAAATCCGACAAGCGGATTCGGGCGCAGGCTCTTTCCGAACCCGCGTCCGAATCTATAGGGTGCTTTTGAGATTATGGCAAGACTTTTATTGTGTAGGCCGAGGAAAAAATCAGGTACTTTTTGGCGATCTCCCTGAGTTCTTCGGCAGTTACGCGTTTACTCTTTTCTATTTGATCTTTGGTGAAGGAGAGCGGATACCCCTCGATGCCGAGGCTTGCGGCCTCTCCGGAGCGGCTCCCGAGGCTTTGCATGCTGCGGTAGTAATCCCCTTCAAGCTGGTTCTTTCCGCGGTTAATGTCCTCTTCTGACAGGAGATTCTTATGCAGATCCTCGATGATCCGCCTGAATCCCTCTTCAGCCTGCGCCAGTTTTCCGGGTTCCGTGCCGATATAGAAGACCATGAAGCCGTTATCCGAGTTCTGGCGGTTGAAGGCGGTCACCGTGTAGCCGAGTCCCTGCTTGTCGCGCAGTTCCCGGAAGAGCGGGCCGCCCATGCCGCCAAGGGTGGTTTCCAGCAGATCAAGGGCGGGGGCGTCCGGGCTGGAATCCGGGACAGTCTTGAAGATCAGCATGAGATGGGCCTGATTGCGCTCCGGCATGGGGATATCCAGTTCGGGCGTGGTTCCCCATGCCGGGGCGGGCACGCCGGCCTTGCCCTGTTCGGGGGCAGGCAGGCGTCTGGCGAATTCGAGCACCTGTTCCCGGTCAAAGTCGCCGGCGACGGCAAGCACCCACGGGCGGGCCTTCTGGCGGTTCCAGAAGTCGCGCAGCTGGGCTTCGGTGTAGTGCTGGACCTGCTCCGGCTCGCCGAGCTGAAGGTAGCCGTACACGCTGCCGGGGAAAAGGAAGGGCGGCAGCTTGCGGAAGGCCAGCCCAAGCGGCTGATCCTCTCGGGAGCGGATGGCGGCGAGCTGTTCGCGGATGCCGCGCCCGGTTTCGTCCTTGCTGAAGGCGGGGGTTTCGATCACTTCGCCAAGCAGCCCAAACAGATCCGCGCTGAAGCGGGCGGGGGTGGAGAGGTTTACCGAAAAGCTCTTGGTTCCTGACGCTGCGGCAAGGCCGGCTGCGCGATCCGCAAGGAATGCCTGCATTTCCGTCGTATTGCGCTTTGCCGTTCCTTTGGTGAGCACGTTGGCGGCGAGTGCGGAGAGCCCCTGCTCGCTGGGTTTGAGCAGGGCATTGCCGCCGGAATAGGTCAGGTTGGCGGAAACATAGGGGAGGGTCGGGTCGGGGATGAGCACCAGCGTGCGCCCCTTGCCCAGATCGACGACTTCGGTCTTGCCGGCTTCTGCGGCGGCTGTCCGGGCGGCCTTGGCGTCGGCCTTCCATTCCTTGTCGAGGATGGCCTGCATGTCCGGGAGCTGGGCGTCCTTGGGCGGCAGGGCCACGGTGGTCATGCGGTCGGGACGCAGCCAGGTGCCGATCGTCTCGGAAAGCATGGCGGTATCCACACTGCGAAGCGCGGCTATGGCATTGCGCTCGCCCTGATCGCCGCCCATGAAGAACTGGAAGTAGCCGACTTTGGAGGCCAGCCCCGCCAGCGTCTCCTTGGAACGGTAGAGATCGTCCTCAAGGTTCAGCTTGGCGCGTTCCAGCTGTTCGGGCGTGAACGAGGAGGCCTTCAGTTTGGCGAGATCGCCGGTCAGCGCGGCCCAGAAGGGCGCAACCTTGTCGGCATCGAGTTCCGCCGTGATGACGAACGCGCCGATGCGCTCAAAGTTTACATTCGATACGCTGATGCTGTCCACGAGCTGGCGTTCATATTTATAGGAGCGGTAGAACTCGCTGGTACGGTCGCCGCCGAGCAGGTAGGCCAGGACGTCCAGGGTCGCGGACTGGTAGCTTGTGGAGCCGGGAACGGGCAGGGCCGCCGCCAGATACACCTTGTTCCACGGGCCGGGCTGGATGATGACGGAAGGCTTGTTGCCGGGCAGGGGCAGGCGTTCCGCCTCATAGGGCATGACCTCGCGGAGGGGGGAGCTGTTCTTGTAGGGCGCGAACATGCGTTCGGCCTCGGCAAGGACTTCGGCGGGGTTCACGTTGCCCACCACGACCAGCAGCATGTTCTGCGGCTGGTAATATTTCGCGATATACTCGCGGAGGTTCTGGGAGGTCAGGGCGCGGATGGTTTTTTCGTAGCCGATGATGGGCCGCTCGTAGGGCGTGCCCTTCAGCGTGTCGCCGAGCAGCATCTTGAACATGCGGCTGCTCGGGTCGTCCTCGCCGCGCTGGAGTTCCGCGACGATGACGTCCTTCTCGGATTCCAGCTCCTGCGGATCGAGCGTGGGATGGAAGGCCATGTCGCGCACCACGTCCATGCCGAGCTTCCAGTGGCGGGCGGGCATGTCGGTCATATATACGGTATAGTCATAGCTGGTCGCAGCGTTCAGGTAGCCGCCGGCGGATTCCACCTCCTGGCTGATGGCACTTTTGGGGCGGCTGTCGGTTCCCTTGAAGACCATGTGCTCAAGGACATGGCTGATGCCCGCCTGCTCCGGCGTTTCATACGAGGAACCGGCATGGACGTACAGGCGCGTGGAGACAAGCGGAAACCGTGTGTCCTTGAGGATGAGCACCGAGAGGCCGTTGGGCAGTTTCGTTACCTGCTCCTCTTTTCCTGACAGCGGATCGGGGATGACGGGCACGATGTCCGCAGCCCCGCCGGGGGCGGCGGGGGCGGCCAGCGCAAGCCCCGCCCCAAAGAATACGGTGGCGAACGCGCCAGCCAGTATGGTTCTGATTGAAGCCATGAAGAACTCCTTTCCATGAGCACGCCCCTGTGGGGGAATGCTTTTCGGACAGATGATATTTTGAAAAGGGTAAGTCCGCGGAACGGGGATGGCAAGGCTCCTCAGCCGTGTAGAATGATTTATCATATGCCGTAAGAGCTTGCGGAGTTCGGCTTCCTGCGGCACAATGCAGGGGCGGCGCAAGCCGCATCCCCTAGCCGTCGGGGGCGTTTCCTCCGGCAAATCCAACGAGGAGTTTCTTGTGTCCATCATCAACCAGAATGCGGCCCTCAAGGGCCTGCTTGCCGCGCATCTTCCCGCGCTGGCCGAAGACGAGGGGCTTGCCCCGGAAGCCATCACCGCCGCTATCGAGGCGGGAACCATGGTGCTGCTCGGCAACCCCAACCATCCTTCCGTCAAGCCCATTCTCGTAGGACAGCCCAGCAGGGTGAAGGTCAACGCCAATATCGGGACTTCGCCTTTCCAAAATCACCCCGGCTGCGAAATGCGCAAGCTCGAAGTCGCACAGCAGGCCGGAGCCGATACCGTCATGGATCTTTCCATTGCCGGGGATCTCATGGCAATCCGCAAGGATATGCTTTCGCGCACGCCTCTGCCCCTGGGCACCGTGCCGCTGTATTCCGTGGCCCAGCGGTATATCGACAAGGATATCGATCCTGCCAGGATAGACCCTGAAGAACTTTTCGAGGAAGTGGAAAAGCAGGCGGAGCAGGGCGTGGACTTCATGACCCTGCATTGCGGCCTGACCCGGCGCGGGGCCGAATGGGCCGCCCGCGGCGATCGCGCCCTCGGCATCGTTTCGCGCGGCGGGTCCATCCTCGCTCGCTGGATGCTTCAGAACGACAAGGAAAACCCGCTGCTGACAGGCTATGATCGCCTGCTCGATCTGGCCCGCAAGTACAATGTTACCCTGTCGCTCGGTGACGGCCTGCGCCCCGGCGCGGGATGCGATGCCGGAGACGCCGCCCAGTGGGAAGAGGTCATGACGCTCGGGATGCTGGCCCGCCGCGGGCTTGAAGCCGGCGTGCAGTGCATGATCGAAGGCCCCGGGCATGTGCCCATGAACGAGGTGGAAGCCCAGATCATCGGCATCAAGAAGCTGACCCACGGTGCCCCCCTGTATGTGCTCGGCCCGCTGACCATCGACTCTTCCCCGGGCTACGACCATATCGCCGGAGCCATCGGCGGGGCTATGGCCGTCCGCGCGGGCGTGGACTTCCTGTGCTATCTGACGCCTGCCGAACACCTGACGCTGCCGGACATGGACGACGTGCGGCAGGGGATCATGGCTTCCCGCGTTGCGGCGCAGGCCGGGGAAGTGGCTCTGGGCCGTCCCCACGCGCTTGCCCGTGAAGCCAAGATGGCGAAAGCCCGCATGGCCCTCGACTGGAACGTCATGCGCGAGGCCGCCCTTGATCCCGAAATGCTCGACAAGCGGCGTGAACCGCACAAGCACGAGGAAGCGTGCGCCATGTGCGGCAATTTCTGCGCTGTGAAGATGCTGCGGGACGCGCAGAAGAAGTAGCGTTGGAGAGTGGGGAGATGCTTGGGGGAGAGGAAACCCTTCTGGAGAAGGGCTTTCCCCTCCCCACCTCCCCCAACCCCCCATCCCTTTTCCTCCCGAAGACGTTCGGTTGGTGGGGAGGCGAACCCGGCGTGCGGGGCGTTTTTGTTTTTGGAAAAGCGTTTTGGAAAAAGCGTTGATGAAGCGGCATATTGCTGGCGTTCCCCGTATGCTGGAGGGTTTTCATGCTGAAGCGCATTCTGCTGATAGGTGTTGTCCTCGTCTGCATGGCCGGAGGCGCGTGGTGGCTTTACGAGGCGAAGCGGCAGCCGTCGGATCTGCTGACGCTGTACGGCAATGTGGATATCCGGCAGGTTGATGTCGGCTTCCGGGTCGGCGGACGCATTACGGAACTGTTCAAGGAAGAGGGCGAGATGGTGCGGACAGGTGAGCGGCTTGCCCGTCTGGACGCCAAACCCTATGAAGAAGCCTTTGATCGGGCAGCGGCCCAGCTTTCCATGCAGGAAATCGAGCTGGGAAAGATGGCTGCCGGATACAGGACGGAAGACATCGAGCAGGCCCGCGCCTCGCTGAACGGCGCACAGGCCGTGTACGCCAATGCCGCGAGCAGCCTGCGCCGGGTGGAGCGTCTGCGCCAGCAAAATGCCGTTTCCCAGCAGGCTCTGGACGAGGCCCGCGCTTCCTACGGGGACGCGCTGTCCCGCCGGAACGCCGCCCGGGAGCAGCTCCAGCTGATGGAAAGCGGGTATCGCCCGGAAGATATCGAACGCCAGCGTGCCGCCGTGGACGCCGCCCGTGCCGAGCTTGCCAGCGCGACGACCCGCCTTCAGGATACCGATCTGTTTGCGCCGCAGGATGGCGTGGTGCTGACCCGTGTGCACGAGGTCGGGGCCGTGGTGCAGGGCGGGCAAACCATTTTTGCCATAACGCTGAACAATCCCGTCTGGATACGCGCATACGTCACCCAGCCGAATCTCGGAAACATCCGCCCGGGTCAGGAGGTTCTGCTTTCCATCGACGCCACGCCGGGCAAGGCGTACAGGGGGCGCATCGGCTTCATTTCCCCGACCGCCGAATTCACGCCGAAGACGGTGGAAACCACGGAAGTGCGGAACGATCTGGTCTTCCGGTTCCGCATTGTGGCGGAAGATCCCGACAACGTCATGCGGCAGGGGATGCCCGTTACCGTGACGCTTCGCAAAGATGGGGGCAGGCCGTGAGCGAGTCCCCGGAAGCGGCGGTTCGTCTTCGGGACGTTTCCAAGCTTTTCGCGGACGTGCCGCCCGGAACCCCGCCCGCGCTTGCCGGCCTGACCGCGGACGTGCCTTCAGGGATGGTCGTGGGGCTGGTCGGACCCGATGCGGCGGGCAAGACGACGCTCATGCGCCTTTTGGCGGGCCTTCTTCTGCCCACGTCGGGTACGGTGGAGGTGCTGGGGCGCGCTCCGGGCGGCGGCAAGGCAGAAACGCTGCACGATGTCGGCTACATGCCTCAGCGGTTCGGACTGTACGAAGATCTTTCCGTCATTGACAACCTGAACCTTCACGCCGAGCTGCGCGGGCTGGAAAACCCGCAGCGGGAGGCCATGTTTGCCAGGCTGCTGTCGTTTACCGCCCTTGCGCCGTTTACCGGGCGGCTGGCCGGGCGGCTTTCCGGCGGGATGAAGCAAAAGCTCGGGCTGGCCTGCGCCCTGCTGACCACACCGCGCCTGTTGCTGCTTGACGAGCCGGGGGTGGGGGTTGATCCGCTGTCCCGCCGCGAGCTGTGGAAGATGGTTTCGGAGCTTGCCGTGGGCGGCATGTCGGTGCTCTGGTCCACGGCCTACATGGATGAGGCCGAGCAGTGCGCCCATGTGCTGATGCTCGATGAGGGGCGGCTTGTGTACCAAGGGCCGCCCGCCGGGTTTACGGAGCGGGTGGCGAAGCGGGTGTTTTCCTTTGTGCCGCCGCCCGGAGAAGCCCGCGGCATGCTGGCTGTCTGGCAGCAGGAACCGGATATCCGCGACGCGCTCATTCAGGGAAGCCGTATCCGGGTCGTGTTCGCCGAGCCGCACGAAGGGGCGTTTTCCCGTCGCGGCGTGGAGCTGCAGCCTGTGGAGCCGCGCCTTGAGGATGCCTATATCGACGCCGTCGGCGGCATGGATCGCCGCCCTTCGCCCTTTTTTACGGAAAAGAAGGCGGAAGGGAAGGGAGAAGCGGGGAAGGGCGGAGGCAGCCTTTCCGCGTTCCTCCACAAGGCGTTTCGGCGCGGGCGTCAGCCCGCCGTTCCGCCGGAAGAGGCCGCCCCCAGACCTTCGGCTGCGGGTTCCCCTTCTCTTCAGCCTGTTATCCGGGCGGTGAACCTGACCAAAAGGTACGGCGCGTTTGTGGCGGCGCACGACATCACCTTCGAGGTGCAGCCGGGCAGGATTTTCGGCCTGCTCGGGCCGAACGGCGCGGGCAAGTCCACGACGTTCAGAATGCTGTGCGGCCTGTCCCGGCCCTCGTCGGGAGAGTGTTTTGTGGCGGGGATGAATCTCCTTTCCGCAGCCGGAGCCGCCCGTGCGAAGCTCGGGTACATGGCGCAGAAATTTTCCCTGTACGGTGAACTGACCGTCTTTCAGAACATGCGGCTGATGGGCGATCTCTACGGCCTGCCCCGAGGCGCGGCGGCCCGCCGCATTGAGGAGCTGATTGGTGCGCTGGATCTGGAGCCGTTTCGCAATGTCCGGGCGTTCAACCTCCCGCTCGGGCAGAAGCAGCGGCTGGCGATGGCCTGCGCGACCCTGCACGAACCGTCCGTGCTGTTTCTGGATGAGCCGACTTCCGGCGTCGACCCGCGCACACGCCGCGAATTCTGGAAACACATCAACGCCATGACCCAGAACGGGGTCGCGGTGCTGGTGACCACGCATTTTATGGAGGAAGCCGAGTATTGCGACGAAATCGCACTGGTCTTTCAGGGAGGGATCATTGCGCGGGGAACGCCGGACGAGCTGAAGGAAAAGGCTCCGCATCCTTCCGGCGCGGCTTCTGCGGACATGACGCTGGAGGCCGCCTTTATCGCCTCTATTGAGGATGTGCAGCAGCGGAGGAAGCAGGCATGAGCACGCATCATCCGGCCATGCAGTGGCTCGGGCAGCTGTTTGCGCTTATGGGCAAGGAGAGCAAGCAGATTATCCGCGATCCGTCATCGTATCTGGTGGCGGCGATACTCCCCATGATTTTCCTGCTCCTTTTCGGCTACGGCATCACGCTGGATGCCGGCGTGATGGACATTGTGATCCTTGACGAGAGCAACAGCCGGTCGGGGTTGCAGTTGCAGGAAAACTTCGCCCATTCTCCACATTTCCGGGTGCATCAGGCCCTTTCCCGCACAGAGGCGGGGCGCATGATGCGCGACAGCGACATTTCCGGCTTTCTGGTGATCCCCTCCCATTTCGAGGCACTGCTCATTGGAGGCGAAGGCTCGTCGGGCCGCGCGCCCATTCAGGTGATTGTCTCCGGGAGCGAGCCGAACACGGCGAATTTCATCCGCGGCTACAGCCAGGGGGTCATCGCCAGTTGGCAGCAGACGCGCACCCCGGGCGGAACCATTCAGAAACAGCCCATCGAGACGGCTCCCCGCTACTGGTTCAATCCGGCGGCGAAAAGCCGCTGGTATCTGGTTCCCGGTTCCATCACCATCGTCATGACGCTCATCGGGACCATGCTGACCGCGCTGGTCATTGCCCGCGAATACGAACGCGGAACCATGGAGTCCCTTTTTGCCACTCCGGTGACGCGGATGCAGATCCTGCTCGGCAAGCTGATCCCGTATTATTTCCTCGGGATGTTTTCCATGACCATCTGTGCGCTGGCCGGCGTTTTTTTGTTCGACGTTCCCCTGCGCGGCTCGGTTTTCGCCCTTTTTGTCCTCTCCAGCACCTTCCTCATGCCCGCGCTCGGGCAGGGGCTGCTCATCTCCATACTGACCAAACAGCAGCTCCTTGCCGCCCAGACGGGGTTGATCACCGGCTTCCTTCCCGCCGTCATTCTGTCCGGATTCATTTTTGATATCAACAGCATGCCGGAACCGTTGCAGTATCTCACGCTGCTCATCCCCGCCAGGCATTTCAACACGGCCCTTCAAACCGTCTTCCTTGCCGGAGACCTCTGGCCCGTCTTTCTGCCGCGCATGGCCTTCATGCTGGGCATCGCCGTGGTCTTTCTCGTGATCACATACAAAAAACTGGTGAAACGGCTGGATGCATAACCACACTGGAATCTTTCCGGAACATCCGCACGGTATCCCCTCCGCCGGGCTGGACGACACAACACGACAATGAAAACAGCGCAACGACCGGACTGAAACAGCCCGAAACCTTTTTGAAACAACCCGCCGCCCGAGACGATCCGGGAACAGCCCGCAGGGATGGTTCCGGATCGTACCGAGGGGGTCTGGGGGGCATCATGCCCACCAGCCCGCCGGGAGGCGCGGGGCCAAGGGGCGGCAGCCCCTTGCGTGCCGCCGGAGGCAACACGATGCAGACGCTTCGACGTATCCTTGCCATTGCCCGAAAGGAACTGCTGGTGCTCATGGGCACGCGGCAGAGCCGCTTCATGGTTCTGATTCCGCCCGTCATCCAGATTTTTATCTTCGCATGGGCCGCCACAATGGATGTCCGCAATGTGGACGTGGTGGTCCTGAATGAAGACTCGGGATACTGGAGCCAGGAAATCATCAGCCGCCTGCGCGGTTCTTCCACCTTCCGGGACATCACCTTTGCCGACGACCCGAAACAGGTCGAGGAAGCCATCGATCGGCAGGAGGTTGTCGTCGCCGTCCATTTTCAGGAAGACTTTTCCCGGCGCGTGGAGAAAGGCTCCCCCGCCGAGGTGCAGCTTCTGCTGGACGGGAGGAAATCCAACACTGCCCAGATCCTGACCCAGTACATCCAGCAGATGGTGCGCGACGTGGCGCAGGATACCCCCGCCTATGTGCGGGCAAGGCCCGTTCGGGTGGAGGTCGAGGAACTGAACTGGTTCAACCCGAACCTGAATTTCCGCTGGTTTATCCTCCCCAACCTCATCGGGACGATCAATTTTATGATGGGCATGATCATCACGGGGCTGACTGTGGCCCGCGAGCGGGAGCTGGGAACCTTTGACCAGATGCTGGTTTCACCTGCCGGGCCGGTGGAAATAGCGTTCGGCAAGCTCATTCCGGGCTGCGTGGTGGGGCTGGTGCACGGAACCATCTTTTTCTTTTCCACCATATGGTTTTTCAAGGTTCCGTTTGTCGGATCGGTGGCGGTGCTGTATGTGACCATGCTGCTTTTTTCCTTGTCGGTCAGCAGTATGGGGCTGATGGTGTCGTCGTTCGCCTCCACGCAGCAGCAGGCCTTTCTGGGCTGCTTTACCGTTGCCGTGCCGTGCATCCTGCTTTCGGGCTTCATGACGCCAGTCAATAATATGCCGCTGTTCTTGCAGAACCTGAGCGAACTGAACCCGCTGCGCCACTTTATCGTTATCCTTCAGGGCCTTTTCCTCAAGGATATCACCATGAGCGCGGCTCTGGACAGCAGTTTTCGCATCGCCGCCATTACGGCAGTGTCGATGCTGTGCGCCATATGGATGTTCAAGCGCAAGGCCTGATGCCGAAACGTTGCGTCCCAACCAATGAATGGCTATAAAGAAAGACGGATGCCGTGCCGTGTGGCGCGGAAGACCCTCTCAGGCCCCGGCAGGTGCCGAACGCGGTAGCAAAACAGTGCAAAAGCGTGTATGGAGAGGGTTCCCTTTCGGGACAGGTCCCTGCCCTGTGCAGGCCGCCGCCCCTTCACCGCTACCTGAGGAGATACGCTTGGACCGAAGTACGGACAAAAGTTTGTGGGACAGGGTTTGCAGCCTGTTCGGGAGCCGTTCCGGCGATTCGCTGGAGCAGGCTGTCATGGAAGCCCGCAACGAGGGCGAGCTGGACATCGCCGAAGGCTCCATGATCCTGAGCATCCTGCGTCTTGACGATGTGCAGGTGCAGGACATCATGACCCCACGAACCGATTTCGACTGTATGCCTACGGGGGCTCCTGTGAGCGAAGTGGCTCAGTGCATTCTGGAAACAGGGCATTCCAGACTGCCGATCTACAAGGATACCCGCGACAACATCATCGGGATAGCCTACGCCAAGGATCTCATCAGCCTTCTTATCGATCCTTCCAAGCACCTCACGCCGGTGGACGAGATCATGCGTCCGCCCTTTTTTGTGCCCGAAACCAAGATCGTGAGCGAACTGCTTCAGGAATTCCGTTCCCGCAAGAACCATATCGCCATCGCCGTAGACGAATACGGCGGCACGTCCGGCCTCGCCACCATTGAGGACATCCTTGAGGAAATTGTGGGCGACATCGAGGATGAGCACGACGCCCCGAAGGAAGAGGATATCCATCCTCTGGGGGATTCGCGCTATTCCGTATCCGGGCGGGCCTACCTTGAGGATCTTGAGGAGATGGGCATCATGCTGGAGGCCGACGAGGTGGATACCATCGGCGGCTATCTGTGCCTTGAGGCCGGACATGTCCCCGAGAAGGGAGAAATTTTCGAGTGCGGCGGCTGGAATTTCACCGTGGACGAGGCCGACGCCAAGCAGATCCGCCGCGTCATCGTGGAACCTGTTCCGCAGGACGGGCAGGACGCCGACTAGGGCGCATGCCTCTGCCGTGCCGTCTTTTCAGGCGCAAGTGCGGCACGGCAAACGCCCCGGCACGGTAACGGCGACGCTTTTACGGCTTTTTCTCTCTGTCTGCCGTGCGGAGGGCAATCGGCTTTTCACGGCTCCCCCTTTTTTGTGGGAAGCCCCCCTGCCTGCTGTCGGGAACAGGGAACGGGCCGGGAACCTTGAGGTTCCCGGCCCGCTTTCGTTGCGGCGTCCTCCTTGCCGGAGGTGCCGCGGGGCGGTTCCTGATCTTTTCGGGAGGCGGAACCGCTTTTGATTTGATGTGCTAGAACGCGGCCTGATAAAGCTGCGTGACGGCGGCGTCGGTCATCTTGCGGGGGTTGGTAAGGGCGCAGGCGTCCTTTTGTGCGTTGGCGACCATCGTGGGGATATCGTCGTGGCTGACTTCCTTGCCGTAACGCTTGGCAAGTTCGGTGATGCTGGAAGGAATGCCCACGTCCTGAGAGAGGCGGCGAATGGCGGAGATCGCCAGTTCGGCGGCGTCGCGCTTGGACAGGCCGTCTACGTTTTCATCCATCATCTTGGCTATGTTGATGAATTTGTCGATGTGCGCCAGCAGGTTGTACTCTTCGACGATGGGCAGGAGAATGGCGTTGCATTCGCCGTGAGGCAGGTTGTAGAAGCCGCCGAGCTGGTGGGCCATGGCGTGCACATGTCCGAGGCTGGCGTTATTGAAGGCCATACCGGCGAGGTACTGGGCGTAGCACATGCCTTCGCGGGCGTGGATGTCGCTGCCGTTGGCGACGGCGCGGCGCAGGTTTTCCGAAACCATGCGAATGGCTTTTTCGGCACAGGCATCGGTCAGCGGGGTCGCTCCGGTGGAAACGTAGGCTTCCACGGCGTGGGTCAGGGCGTCCATGCCGGTGGCGGCGGTCAGGGCCGGGGGCATGCCGAGCATCAGGATGGGGTCGTTGATGGCGACGCTGGGCGTGACACGCCAGTCGACGATGGCCATCTTTACCTTGCGGGAGCTGTCCGTAATGATGCAGAACCGGGTGATTTCGGAGGCCGTGCCCGCGGTGGTGTTCACGGCAAGGTAGGGCGGCATGGCCTTGGTGGATTTGTCCACGCCTTCATAGTCGTGGATTCTGCCGCCGTTGGAAACGACAAGCCCGATACCCTTACAGCAGTCGTGGGACGAGCCGCCGCCGATGGAAATGAGGCTGTCGCATTCTTCTTTTTTGTACAGCTCGGCTCCGGCGGCAACATTGATGTCCGTAGGGTTCGGAACGGTTTCATCATAAATGGCGTATTCCATCGCCGCATCATCAAGAATATCTGTAATCTGTTTCAGGATACCGGTATGGACAATACCCTTGTCCGTAACAAGCAGAGGCTTGGTCGCATTGAGATAGACGATGCGCTCGGGAATAGATTTTGCGGCACCAACACCAATGAGCGTTACGTTGGGAATAAAGAATCCATCAACTTTTTCAACAATAGCCATAGCGGTATCCTCTACTGTTTATAAATGTATGAAGACAGCAAGAAGAAGACAGATCCACAAATGTGAATCCGTATTTGTTTTGTTTGACGGTAGAGCGTTTGAAAATTCGGGTCAATAGGTTTTTATAAAATAAATGCTATGTGAAAAAAGATTTTATGTTCTGTGAAAGACTTCTTTTTCACAGATAATAAAGATGTATTTCACATGGAGGATAGATTGTGCGTTCAATGTATTCTTTGAATAAACAATCATAGAGAAGGCGCATATCCTTTTTTACAATTAAAAGAGCCAAGTCAGTGTGGACTTCTTTTTGGCTGCCTGATGAATGCGCCCAACCCGAGCTGGAGACAGGCGTTTTTGGAGGTTCGGAGGCCCTGTGAAAGAGGGGTTCAAACGTCACGCGGACTTGACAGGCATGAATTCCCATAGTAAGGGAAACTCCTTTCGGAACATTTACCCACTCCTATGGAGGAAATCAGATGCCAACTATCAACCAGCTTATCCGCGTTGCGCGGAAGAAGGTTGTGAAGCACAAAAAGACCCCGGCCCTGCAGGCTTGCCCCCAGCGCCGCGGCGTGTGCACCCGCGTGTACACCACGACCCCGAAGAAGCCTAACTCGGCTCTGCGTAAGGTCGCCCGTGTACGCCTCACCAACGGTCTCGAAGTCACCGCGTACATCCCCGGTGAAGGCCACAACCTGCAGGAACACTCCGTCGTCATGATTCGCGGCGGCCGTGTAAAAGACCTTCCCGGTGTCCGTTACCACATCGTTCGTGGTACTCTGGATACCTCCGGCGTGCAGGATCGTCGCCAGCGTCGTTCCAAGTACGGCGCCAAGCGTCCGAAGTCCTAAGCCACAGGCTTTCCGGCAGCTGTCCGACGGCGTTTGCCGTTTTTCGCGACTTTCGCATCACAGTGTCATGCCAGGAGTGCGCGTCCATGTCCTCCCGCAATGGGTCGGACGCAGTGGGAACACACTCAGGCAGCCTGACGGCCTCTGGCCGTTTCAGGAAACAGCATAGCACTGCAACCCCTGACGCAGCGCATCCGCGTTGCCCCGGAGAATTTTCATGCCCCGTAAAGGTCCTATCCCGAGAAGGGAAGTTCTGCCCGATCCGATTTATGGCAGCCGTCTGGCCGCCCGCTTCGTGAACCGCCTCATGTATGACGGCAAGAAAGGCGCTGCCGAAAAGATTTTCTACGGCGCTCTCGAAGTGCTCGCCGAAAAGACTGGCGAAGAAGCCCTGCGCGCCTTCGAAAAGGCTCTCGAAAACGTGAAGCCTCACCTCGAAGTCAAGGCCCGCCGCGTTGGTGGTGCCACCTATCAGGTGCCCATGGAAGTGCGTCCCGACCGTCAGGTTTCGCTCTCCATCCGCTGGCTGATCACCTATGCTCGCTCCCGTGGTGAAAAGGGCATGGCCAACAAGCTCTCCGCCGAGCTTCTGGATGCCTTCAACAGCCGCGGCGGCGCGGTGAAAAAGAAGGAAGACACCCATCGCATGGCCGAAGCCAACAAGGCTTTCGCGCATTACCGCTGGTAGTCGGGGAGAAATACAGTGTCTCGTTTAGCACCCATCGAAAAAATGCGGAATATCGGCATCATGGCTCACATCGATGCCGGCAAGACCACGACGACCGAACGTATCCTGTACTACACCGGTGAAAACCACAAGATCGGCGAAACCCACGAAGGTGGGGCGACGATGGACTGGATGGAACAGGAGCAGGAACGCGGCATCACCATTACCTCTGCTGCGACGACCTGCTTTTGGAAGACGCACCAGATCAACATCATCGACACCCCCGGTCACGTTGACTTCACCATCGAAGTGGAACGTTCCCTGCGCGTGCTCGACGGTGCCGTGGCTGTGTTTGACGCCGTTGCCGGCGTTGAGCCGCAGTCCGAAACGGTGTGGCGTCAGGCCAACCGTTACGGCGTGCCCCGCATCTGCTTCATCAACAAGATGGACCGTATCGGCGCCAACTTCTTCCGCAGCGTGGACATGATCCGCGACCGCCTGAAGGCCAAGCCCATCTGCCTCCAGATTCCGATCGGCTCTGAAGACCTTTTCGAAGGTGTCGTTGACCTCATCAACGGTCGCGCCATCCGTTTCGACAAGGACACCAAGGGCCTTGAAATGATTTACGGTGACATTCCTGAAGATCTGATGGATCTCTATGAAGAGAAGCGTCTTGAGATGATGGAAGCCGTGGCGGAAGAAGACGAAGAAATGATGGTGAAGTACCTCGATGGTCACGAACTGACTGCCGACGAGATCAATGCCTGCATTCGCAAGGGCACCATCCGTCAGAGCATCGTGCCCGTCCTGTGCGGCACTGCGTTCCGCAACATCGGCGTGCAGCCCCTGCTCGACGCGGTTGTCACCTATCTGCCTTCTCCCCTCGACATCGATCAGATGGTCGGGCACAACCCCGACAAGCCGGAAGAAGAAATCGTTTGCCCCAGCTCCGACAAGGAACCGCTCGCCGGTCTCGTGTTCAAGCTGGCTTCCGACCCCTTCGTGGGGCATCTGGCGTTCTTCCGCATCTACTCCGGCACCATCGAAGCCGGTACGACGCTGTACAACGCCAACACCGGCAAGAAGGAACGCCTTGGCCGCCTGCTCCGCATGCACGCCAACAAGCGTGAAGACATCAAGGCTGCCGGTGCCGGCGACATCGTGGCTCTCGTGGGTATGAAGCTGGCTTCCACCGGCGACACCATCTGCGACGAAAAGCGTCCCGTGGTGCTCGAATCCCTCGATATTCCGGAACCGGTTATCGAAGTCGCCATCGAACCCAAGACGAAGACCGACCGTGACGCTCTCTCCGCCGCTCTGAACAAGCTGGCGAAGGAAGACCCGTCCTTCCGCGTGAAGGGCAACGAAGAAACCGGTCAGACCCTCATCGCGGGCATGGGCGAACTGCACCTCGACATCATCGTCGACCGTCTGGTGCGCGAATTCAACGTGAACGCCAACGTGGGCAAGCCTCAGGTTGCCTATCGCGAAACGATCACCAAGAACAGCAAGTCCGACCTGAAGTACGCCAAGCAGTCCGGTGGCCGCGGCCAGTACGGTCACTGCGTGATCGAAGTCGAACCCAACCCGGAAAAGGGTTACGAGTTCGTCAACGCCATCACCGGCGGCGTGATTCCGAAGGAATACATTCCTTCCATCGACAAGGGTATTCAGGATGCGCTGAAGTCCGGTGTGCTCGCCGGCTTCCCGGTTGTGGACGTGAAGGTCACTCTGGTCTTCGGTTCCTACCACGAAGTCGACTCCTCCGAACAGGCCTTCTATGTGGCCGGTTCGATGGCCATCAAGGACGCCATGGGCAAGGCTACCCCCGCTCTCCTCGAACCCTACATGGACGTGGAAGTGGTTACGCCTGACGACTATCTCGGCGACGTTATGGGCGACCTCAACGGCCGCCGCGGTCGCGTGCAGTCCATGGAAGCCCGCGCCGGTGCCCAGGTTATCCGCGCTCAGGTTCCGCTGTCCGAAATGTTCGGCTACGCCACGGACCTGCGCTCTCGTACCCAGGGCCGCGCTACCTTCACGATGCAGTTCCACCACTACGAAAAGGTGCCGGCTGCCATTGCTGAAGAAATCGGCAAGAAGTCTGCCAACTAGAAAGAAAGAGACGCCTCCGGCGGCAGGGGGGCATGATGCCCCCCTGACCCCCTCAGTGTGTTCTTTTGTATGAAAAAGCCCCGAACAGAATTGTTCGGGGCTTTTTTTGTGCAAAGGTGTTTTGGGGTCAGGGGGACAGGGCGGATAGCAGGCAGTCCCGCGAGGTTCTTGTGCGGGTTACGGGTTTTTATTTCCGTTTTTTCCGCACGGCTTTCTCTGGTGCAGGGGCGGACGATGTCATGCTCGGTTCGTCCTCAGGCTCCGGCGGGAGCGGAGGCGGGTTTGGGGTTCCGAGGTATTTGAGGAAAAAGGCAATGGATTCGGCGGCCATTTTTTCCTGGACGGCACCCCGGCGCGCGGCATCGGCCTCCTGGCACATTTCGGGGATTGTCTGGAGAAGGTTGTCCCCGCATGGCGACATGAGCGTAGCGGCGTCCGCACCGGGCAGCATGACAAGCTGAGGGGGCTGGGGGAATGCGGCCAGCAGGCGTTCGGCATGCTGGAGGGTGTAGAGCGGATCCCGTTCCGCCCGGATCAGCAGCAGGGGGATACGGATACGGGAGAGGCTTGGCTGCGTGAACAGCATGGGGTAGGCGGGGGCGACGGCAGCCGCAACACGGATACGGCGATCCCGGCAGGCTACCGGTTTTTTGGGGGACGCGGCAACGCCTGCATCCATGCGCTGTTTTGCCCACGGAGCGCAATAGGGATCGGGGGAATCCTCCTTGCCGTTGCAGTATCCTGTCCAGCCGGAGGGGTCCAGCCGCGCTCCGGCGAGCAGCATGGCGGCGGTTCCGCCGGGACCGACGCCGAGTACGCCGATGCGGTCAGGATCTATGAGCGAGGCGGTTTCCGGATCGCTCAGGACGATGTCCAGAGCCTGCGTCAGCTGTCTGGCCCGGTTCGTGGCCTGTTCGGGAGTGAACAGGGACTGCATGTCGTCAATGTTGTCTCCGGGATGGGTCAGCGCGATGGCGACGAACCCGTTGCGGGCCAGCGAGCCTGCCAGCTGATGGAGCGAGAAGCGCGAACCTGCGCTGTCGTGGGAGAGCAGGATGAGCGGGTGCATGCCCTCCACGGGAGGGCGTCCGCGTGCGGCGGAAAATCGCCAGTCGCCGTAATCGACCTGAAAGGGTGAGGACGTGCTCGGATACCAGACGGCAAGATCAAGGCGTGCGTTCTTGGCGGGGTTCCAGATGCCGACGGTTTTGAACCCTGGTTGATAGGCCGCGTGCGCCGCGCAGGTCAGCGCGAAAAACGCGAGCAGAAGCAAAAGAAAACGGCGCGTCACAAAGGCTCCGGTATGGGATTTGCGGAAGGGCTGCTTCCGGGATAGGGGGGGCCGCCCTGCGGCGGCACGCTGCTGTGGGTGGAAAAGGGAATGGCCGGGGCGTCCGGCTGGTATGGGACGCCCCGCTAGGAATCAGGGCTTCAGGTAACGCCGGAACAGGCGGGCCGAAGGCCGCGAGAAGGCGTCGAAATCTGCCGTCAGCTCAAGGCCGGGGACAATGGCCCGCACGACGGGCAACTCCAGATCCTCCCGCGTCAGCTCGACATAGACGGGCGCGTATCCGTGGGAGGTGAGGACGGACTCCAGAAGATGCAGGTTTGCAGCCGGGGAATCCAGCCGGAAGTCGGGCAGCTCGGAAATGCGGCGGACTGGCAGTCCGGCGGGAGCGGGGGCGGAAGCTGGCCCGTTGGGGTACGGATAAGGGGTTTCGGTCAGGGCGGAAAGCAGGGTTCCGGCTCCAGAAAGCCCTGCTCCGGCTCCGCGGGCGTGGGTGCCGTCTTCACGGCTTACAAAGCTCTGGTAGCAGGGAACGCCGAATTCTGTGGTCATGTCCCGGAACCAGACATGGATGCCGCGCCGGGCGTAATCCGCCAGCAGGATGCCCAGCGGGTGGTCATCCACATCGGCGAGCAGGGTAAAGCACTGGTCGCGCCGCCACGGAACCGTCGCTTCGGCATCACGTTCCAGCAGCTCGGTGAGGGCTCCGGCCTTGGCCTCGTCGAGGGTGTTGCCGGAAGCCATGCCTGTTGAGCCGGGCGACAGGAACAGGGCCGGTTCATCCAGATTGCAGAAAAGCCCCACGGCCTGCACCGGGACGAGGACGGGAGAGCCGGACACGTCCCGGCCTTCCATCCAGCGCAGGGGCTGCTCCCGGTAGTCTGCGCTGATGGGCAGGCTGCGCGGGTCAAGCGCGGCCCGTCCCTGCGAAAGCAGCTCGGCATGGCTGGCCTTGATGAGCGGGGTGGGATGGAGGCGGTCGGTTACCCTGTCGCCGTCTATGGAAAGGTAGGCGGAGGCCCGTTCGACCATTTCCATCGAGTAGGAGGCCCGTGCCGTGGCGATGGACAGCCCGCGCCCCCATGTGGTGGCTTCGCCCTGTACGGTGTAGTCCAGCCCTCCGCAGCGGACGGCGATGTCCACGTTCCAGTTCCTCAGCAGCCCGACGGGTGCAAGGGAGGATTCGTGGCGAAGCTCCGTGCCGGCAATGACGCCGCAGGTCGCCAGCGAAGCGAGTGCTTCGGCGGCGGTGAGCTGTGCAGGGGGGCGCGTCCAGACCGGGTGTCCCGGGATCGCACGTTCGGCGTAGGCTTCCGCTGCGGTGCGTCCGGCGGGCCGGGGTGCGGCCCTGCGGACGTAGTCCGGCAGGGGGAGATCGTTGTCGTCCGGGTGCGGCAGCGGATGGTGGTGGGCAAGGTTTTCTTCAAACAGGGCGTTCCATGCCGCAAGGTTTTCCTGCTCGCGGTGGCCCGCCTCGGTCAGCGAAGCCCGGGCAAGGGCAAGGTAGGGCAGCGGCGAGAAGGCTTCCGCCTGCTCCAGCTCTTCGGCGGAAACCCCGTCCAGCATTCCGGCGAACGGGGCATGCAGGAAGGCCGTTTCGTACAGCAGGGCCATGAGCGCGGGGCGATCCGGGTTCCGCAGGGCAGCCGCCTCCTCCGGTGGGAGCGAGGCGATGCGACGCAGCAGGTAGCGGTGCAGAAACTCGTCGAGCGGCGTTTCTTCGAGGCGAGAGAGGGCCTCTTCGAGGCTGAAGCCCTCTGGCGGTTCGCAGGAAAAATAACCGGTCATGGATTCGGTAGAGGCGTGCGTATAGCGATAAGGAAGGGGCGTCGGCATGGGGTTCCTCGGAAAAAGGTGAAATCGTCTTGTCCACGTTGCCCAAAACGGAGCAAAAAGGCAAACCTGAAGCGGTCTGCAAGGCCGTGAAATCAGGGAAAGCTGTCGCCGGAACCGGCGGACGCCTCTTGACATTCCTGCCCATATGGGTAAAAGAGTTCGTTTCTTACGTAAAAAATCGCGCTCCGGCGCGCAGGAGGTCATCATGAGCGACGAAAAAACCCTCGTGGGTGCCGTCAAGACTGAGCAGGGCGTTGAA
>CAZIFC010000040.1:0-18453 GCA_964538355.1 uncultured Lawsonia sp.
GGGAGGGGAAACCTTTCTGGAGAAAGGTTTCCCCTCCCTTCCCCAATCTTCAATCTCAATCCTCAATCATCACGCTTGCTCAACCTTCCCTTCCAGCTCGGCAATGCGAAACTCCACATCTTCCCAGCGTTGAAGCGCGGCGGCCTGCTCGTCGTCGAGCGCGGCGATGCGGGTAGCCGTGGCATTGAAGCCCTCGGGATCGCGGGCGAAGAAATCGGGGTCGTTCAGCCGGTCGCTCAGGGTGGCCTGTTCGGTTTCCAGGGCTTCCAGCTTGCCGGGAAGGGCTTCCAGCTCATCCTTGAGCAGCTGGAATTCCCGCTGTTCCTTGAAGGTCAGCTTGCGGGGGCCGGTTTTGACCGGAGGCGGGGCCAGCGGCTTGGGCTTGGCTTTCTGGGGCTGTTCGGGTTCCCGGCGTTGGCGCAGCCAATCGGTGTAGCCGCCGACATATTCATGCACCTGCCCGTCGCCTTCCATCGCAAGGGTGGTCGTAACGAGGTTGTCGAGAAAATCCCGGTCGTGGCTGACGAGGAGCACGGTCCCCGAGTAGCTGTCGAGCAGTTCTTCAAGCAGCTCCAGCGTTTCCACGTCCAGATCGTTGGTAGGTTCGTCAAGCACCAGCAGATTGGAGGGCAGGGTGAACAGCTTGGCGAGCAGCAGGCGGTTGCGCTCGCCGCCGGAAAGGGTGTGCACCGGAACCCGAAGGCGATCCGATTCAAACAGAAAGTCCATGAGGTAGCTGGCAACGTGCCGCTGCTGTCCGTTGATGGTCACGGTGTCGTTGCCGTTTGCCACATTGTCCATAACCGATTTTTCGGGATCGAGCGATGAGCGGAGCTGATCGAAATAGCTCACTTCCAGCCGCGTGCCGTGCTTGATGCTGCCTTCGGTCGGCTCCAGATCGCCGAGCAGCAGGCGGAGGAGGGTGGTTTTGCCCACGCCGTTGTTGCCGATCAGCCCGATGCGGTCGCCCCGCTGGATGATAGTGGAAAAATGGGTGAACACGCGGTACCCGTCGGGATAGGCAAATCCGGCATTCTTGGCCTCGATGACCATCTTGCCGGAGCGTTCCGCCTCCTGCGCCAGCATGGAGACGACGCCCTGCCGAGACACGCGGGCCATCCGTTCCGCGCGCATGGCCTGAAGCGCACGCACCCGGCCCATGTTGCGGGTGCGGCGAGCCTTGATTCCCTGCCGTATCCACGCCTCTTCCTGCGCCAGCTTCTTGTCGAAGGCCGCGGCCTGCTTTTCCTCGTCTTCCAGACGTTCCTCGCGGCGTTCGAGAAACTGGTCGAACGAACAGGCGTAGCTGTACAGATGGGTGCGGTCCACCTCGACGATGCGGGTAGCAAGGCGGCGCACAAACGCACGGTCGTGGCTGATGAACACGAACGTCTTGACCCGGCGGACAAGGAATTCCTCCAGCCACGCAATGGTTTTGATGTCCAGATGGTTGGTGGGTTCGTCAAGAAGCAGGTTTTCCGAGGCGACGAGGGCACGGGCCAGCGCGACCCGACGCTTGTTCCCGCCGGAAAGGGTGGCGAAGTCCGCTTCAGGATTCAGGCCGAGCTGGTTGATGGCTTCCAGAACGTCACCGTGGCGTTCCCAGCCTTCGCCGGTTTGCAGGAGGGTGCGGGCCATGGCCTGACGTGCGGCCGTCAGTTGATCCTCGCGTCCCGTGGCGATGAGGTGGGCGGCGGCGAGGGCCTCGCCCTCCTTGCCCAGCCCGGAGGCCACCACACCAAAGACAGGGCCGTTCCAGTGCTCGGGCACGGCCTGCGGCATGTGTCCGAAGCTCACCCCCGGCGTGCGGACGATGGTTCCGCCGTCCGGTGCAAGATCCCCGGAAAGCAACGCCATCAGCGAGGATTTGCCGACGCCGTTGCGTCCGACGAGACAAACCCGCTCGCCCTGTTCGATATGCAAATCCGCCTTGTCAAGAAGGGTCTTGCCGCCGAGGTTGAGCGTGACTCCCTGTAAACTCAAAAGTGCCATGAACTCCCCTTGAAGCGTATGGAAACGGGGCGCATGCCCTGCGCTTCTGATGTATAGATGGAAAGCGCGGGGCGTGCGGCCTGTGGAGGCTTCGGTATCCTCCGCGCTGACGGTACTGGTTGTGCCGAAACGATATGACGCTTCGCTAAAAGAAGCAAGGCAATGGGAATGGAGCCTCTTTTGGCGGAGCTTGTGCCATGTTTCTTTTACCTCGGGAAAAACGGAAAAGGCATATGCGTTGCCACTGCCGTTGTTTTAGAGTACACTGATGGAAAATATGCCCGGTGTTTCCGTGAGGAGTGGCCTTATTGGAAAAAACGGGAAAAGAACGTACGCACGGGTGGATGAGGAGTAACATGAAAGTACGCAATCCCCTTGCCGGCTTGCTGGCGCTGTTCTTCGTGGTCGCGTGGTGCTTTGGCGTTTCCGCCGCATTTGCCAAGCCCCTTGTGCCTCTTCGCACAGCATGGCTTGGAGAACATGAAACCTTTCTTGTCTGGTACGCCAGAGAAAAAGGCTGGGACAAGGCCGAAGGCCTTGATCTGGAGCTGATTCCCTTTGAATCGGGCAAAAACGTCATCGACGAGATGCGCTCCTCCAACTGGGCCATCGCCGGTGTGGGTGCCATCCCCGCATTGACCGCATCTTTGGACAACCAGCTGTACATCGTCGGCATCGGCAACGATGAATCCGCCACCAACGCCATCTATGTCCGCGATGACAGCCCCATCCTCAAGATGAAGGGCTTCAATCCGAATTTCCCCGAAGTGTACGGCAATCCCGGTTCCGTGCGCGGCAAGACCTTCATCTGCCCCAAGGGAACCTCGGCCCACTACATGCTGAACCGCTGGCTGCACACGCTCGGCCTGCGTGAACGCGACATCAAGATCGTGGACATGCAGCCTTCCGCCGCGGTGAAGGCCTTTGCCGAAGGGCAGGGCGACGCCATTGCGCTGTGGGCTCCCCAGACCTTTGAAGCCGAAAAGCTCGGCCTGAAGACCATTGCCCATTCCAGCGACTGCAACGCCCGCCAGCCCATCCTGATCGTCGCCAACATGGACTACGCCAACAAGCACAAGGCCGATATCGTGGCCTTCCTCCGCGTGTACATGCGCAGCGTGGACATGATGAAGAAGACGGCTCCCGAAGCCCTTGCCGACGACTATGTGCGCTTCTACACGGCGTGGACCGGCAAGCCCATGACACGCGAAGAAGCTATCCGGGACATCAAGGATCACCCGGTGTACGACCTCAAGGAACAGCTGGGCATGTTCAAGCCGAGCTACGGCACCAGCGAACTGCGTGAATGGCTGCACGGTATCGTTTCCTTCCAGAACGAAAGCGGCGAGATCGACCGTCGCGAACTGGCCCGTCTGGAACGCCTCCACTACGTCACGGACATTTATTTGAAGGCCGTGAACGAAGCTCCCAAGAAGTAGCCTTTCCTTTTGAAAGAAGCTTTTGAAGGTGGTTCCGGGATGTTGCGTTTCGGAACCACCTTCGTTTCCGAAAGGGATGCAAATTTCCGTGAAGTTCTGTTTGACTTTTTCCGTTTGTTTGAGAAAAATCAATCTTCGTCTTGTCTCTTCCCGGAAAAATGCAGGTTGCCCGGATGCCTTTGTGCGGCCTGAGTCTCCGCATGCGCGTAACCGGAACAGCTCCCAGCCGTTCCGGTTTCCTCTGCCCGGCATGCGGCAACAGTTTGAAAAGAAAAATTTTTGGAAGGCAAGAAGCCGGGCCGCATGCAGGGCCAGGCGGGGCCGCGCAGATACGCGGCAGGCGGGGATGCCCCGCATCGATTTTTCGAGCGTGCTTGCGGCTGGGGTCAGGAAGGCTTCCGCCAGTTGCTGCGGCTCTGATACTGCTTATATGAACGGAGTTTTACTCCCGGCGGCGGGAGTCTTTTCGTGTCCCAAAGGCGCAAGTCTGGGGGATATTCGTGTTGTCATCGGACAAGTCAAACGTTAGAAGAATCGGATATGCAAACTCAGTGGCTGAAAATATGTGAAAATCTGCAAAGCAGGCTCAATCCCGGCACCTACAAGGTCTGGGTTGCGCCTCTTTCCGCCGATCTCGAAGGTGAAGACAAGATCCGCCTTTCCGCCCCGAATGGCTTCGTGGCGACATGGGTGCGTGATCGCCTTTTGGGAGAGATCGCCGACGCGGCTGCTGAGATTTTTGGGCGGAAGATGGAGATCTGCGTCGTGGCGGGGAATCCGCCTGCCAAGACATCGCGCTCCGCTCCCCAAAAGCCCGCGCTGATCGTCGAAGGGGAACCCGCGCCCGTTCGACGTCCCCGTGCCGTGCCCGTGCCGCGTCCTGCTGTTGTGGCTCCGACTGCGGAACAGCTTTCCCTGCCCATTACCATGCCTGTGCAGCAGGCCGTGCCGCACCACTGGCGGTATGCTTTCGACAGCTTTGTGGTGGGGCCTGCCAACCAGCTGGCCTGTGCCGCCGCCAAGGATATGGTGCGCCCCGGCGCGTCCGTGGACACCCTGTTTCTCAGCTCCGGGCCGGGGCTTGGCAAGACGCATCTGACGCAGGCCGTCGGGCAGGCGTTGTGTGAAGCCAGCAACAGGGCCAATCCAAAGGTGGAATACCTGACCGCCGAAGAGTTTTCGAGCTGCTTCGTGCAGGCCATCCAGTCCCGCACCGTGGATCGCTTCAAGGGGCGTTTCCGCGATGTGGATCTGCTCCTTCTGGAGGATGTGCATTTTCTGCAAGGCAAGGAGAAGATGCAGGATGAGGTGCTCTCGACCATCAAGTCCCTTCAGGAGAAGGGAAGCCGCGTGGTCCTGACCAGCTCCTTTGCGCCGTGCGAGCTGCGGAATGTGGACAATAGCCTTGTTTCGCGGTTTTGCTCCGGCTTTCTGGCAGGCATCGACAAGCCCGATGCCACGATGCGCCGCCAGATCCTTCAGGAAAAGGCCAGACAGAACGACGCCATGCTGTCCGATCCTGTCGTTGAGATGCTGGCGGATCGGTTGACCGGCGACATCCGCCAGCTGGAAAGCTGCGTCCATAACCTGCTGCTCAAGGCCAAGCTCCTCGGGTGTACCATTTCAGTGGAGATGGCGCAGGAAATCCTGTCCCAATACAGCCTTGACGATCCGCTGGTCGATGTGGATGCGATTATCCGCAAGGTCTGTGAAGGGTTTGGCCTTTCCCCGGAGCAGCTGACCTCGCGCAGCCGCAAGCAAAGCCTTGTGGTTGCCCGCAACACGATTTTTTATCTGGCCCGCAAGCACACGGAACTTTCCCTTCAGGATATCGGGGACAGGTTCAGCCGACGCCATTCCACGGTCTTGAAGGGGATCGCCTCGGTCGAACGCGAGCTGCGCCGCGAGTCGCCCCTCGGACGGCAGATCGCCGGAACGCTGGCCCTTTTGGAACGCCGCTAAAAGAGTCTCCATACGCTGCATTCTACGGAAAAAGGGAGTTTCCTCCCTTTTTTTGTACTCAGCGTTCGGGCGGATTCCATCCGCTGTCTCCGCCCGCGCCGGTCGTCGTGATGAACCGGACGGCGGCAAGTGTTCCCTTGGGAGCAACGCGGGCCATGATGCGGAAGGTTCTGGCCTTGCCGTCGCGCCGTGTCTGGATGTCATCCACCCATCTGATGGTCGAGCCAAAGCGCAGATCGCTGAAAATGTATTCGGTGTCGCCTTGTTCCATCGGAAGCTTTTCCTCAAGGGCGGGGAACAGGGCAAAGTGTTCGTACACCCGGAAGGTGCGGTCTTCCCTGCCGAGCAGGTTCCAGAGTTCCCGTGGGGGCTTGGCATAGGCGACGAAGGTTTGCGGCTCTTCGCGGAAGAGCGTGTATCCCGCCACGTCCCATACGGTTCCGCGATCGAGGATCAGCTTCCAGTGGAAGGGCGTGAGGGCATCCGGAACAAGGTGTACGGCGCGCACATCGTTCCAGCGGCCCTTGCCGCGCTGTTCGGGGGTGAGATCCTCGCTGTGCAGCTCCTGCGAAAACACGTCAGGCGTGTAGTGGCTGTCATACAGGTGGGCTTCCATGCCCATGCGAATGCCAAGCGATCCAAGGGGGTACAGTATCGTCCACAGCAGCAGGCCGATCATGACGGTACGCCGTTGTGCCCAACAGATGACCCCGAGAGCCAGCGGCAGCATCAGCAGCGGGTCTACAATGAACAGGGCGTTCAGGCGTACGCGCATGTCGCTGAAGGGCAGGAAGATTTGCGTCCCGTAGGAGTTCATGCAATCCAGGTAGATATGATGCAGTATAAGCAGGTATCCAGCCAGCCAGAGCTGGGGCAGGGACCAGGTGAAGGGGGGCGCGTCACTGGGGATGCGCGGCGTCTCCCAACGGCGCATCAGCCACGGAATCAGGGAGACGATCAGGGCAAGCACCAGCCCCCCGGCGAGAGAGTGCGTGATTCCTCTATGATATTCTATATATTCCAATGGAGTATGAATAAAAAAGACGTCGGCGTCGGGCGATGCCGCAACCAGTGCGGCCCATGCGGGAAGCCACCAGCTGCGTTTTCCGGGCAGGGTGCTTCCAATGACAGCACCGCTCAGGGCGTGGGTAAGTGGATCCATGATGCTCTCCAAAAAAAGGGAGAGAGGCTCTCTTGCAACAGCCGTCTCCCCCTTGGTTCAAAGCCTTTCCCTCCGCATGGGGCGTCGGGTTATCCTTTTTGCGAAAAGGCGATGCTTCCCTGACCCAGCAGGTCATGCATATGAACCATGCCAAGCAGCCGGCAGTGTTCATCCACAATCGGGAGCACGGTAATCGATTTCTTTTCCATGAGTTCAAGCAGCGTGGCAACCGTGTCGGTCTGGGTTCCGCAGCGAGGCGAGGCGGTCATGATTGCGCTGACCGGGGCTTCGGGCTGCAAGGTTCTCCGGCACACGGCCCGGCGCACGTCGCCGTCGGTCAGGATGCCGCTGACGTGCCTGTCCTCATCCAGCAAAAGCACCGCGCCGAGCCTGCCCTCGTCCAATCGGCGCAGGGCCTCGGACTGGCTGCTGGCAACGGGGAGCAGCGGCAGGCCTTCGGTACGCATGACTTCGCTGACATTGAGGCGAAGGCGTTGCCCGAGGCTCCCGCCGGGATGGTAGCGGAGGAAATCTTTTTCCGTAAATGATTTTACCTGCATGAGGCAGACCGCCAACGCATCCCCGAGGGCGAGAACCGCCGTGGTGGAAGCCGTGGGCGCAAGCCCGTGCGGGCAGGCCTCGCGGGGGACACCGGAGTTCAGGGTCACGTCGGCAAGGCGTCCGAGCGTGGAATCCTTGCGCCCGGTCATGGCGATCAGGCTGGCACCAAGGGATTTCAGGGCGGGAAGGATGGCGTTCAATTCCACGGTTTCGCCGGAGTTGGAAATGGCGATGATCACGTCGTCCTGACGGAGGCTGCCCAGATCGCCGTGTGCGCCTTCCACGGGGTGGAGGAAAAACGCGGGGGTGCCGGTGGAGGAAAAGGTGGCGGCGAGCTTGCGCCCGACCAGACCGGACTTGCCGATGCCGGTGACGACCACGCGTCCGGGGCAGGCCGCCAGCAGCGCAAGGGCGCGGACGATGGGGGCCTGCTGCGGGTCCGCCGTTTTCAGGCGGTCGCGGACAGCCTCAAGCCCGGCCTTTTCGATATCGAGAACATCCTGTGCCAGTTTGATAAGGGCGTCTGGCCCGGTATGGGAAACATTGGAATCAGTCATGTGCGGTTATCCTTGCAGGCTCGGCGGAGCCGGCCTGTACAAAACGGGCGTTGAGGGCCGAGCATAGAAGAAGAACGGGGTGCAGGCAAGCGGGGAATCGTTTGCCGGTTCTCAGGGCACTGCTGCGCCTTCTCAGGCTGTTGACGATATAAGCCCATTAACGTACTGACGAAAGACGCCAGCGGGACGTGCTGTATCTGGATTTTCATATGAGAGTTATTTCACAGTATTGCAATGCGTAACCGCTTCGGTTATCCACCTTTTTCCCAATTCCCGCCAAGGAAGCCAAGTATGGATATGAAGGAAATACGGGCCAACGCCAGAGAACGCATGAAGGGCGTTTGCCGTGTTTGCCCGGTTTGCGATGGTCGCGCCTGTGCCGGAGAAACTCCCGGCATGGGTGGCATAGGAACCGGGAGCGCGTTCAAAAACAACGTCTCGGCATTGGCCTCGGTTCATCTGAACATGCGCCTGATACACGAGGTCAGGCAGCCGAGTACGGAAACCACCGTTTTGGGATACCGTCTGCGTCTGCCCGTGCTGGCGGCTCCCATAGGGGGCACCTCCTTCAATATGGGAGGCAGCCTGACCGAAGCGGAATACACTCAGGCTATCGTGACAGGATGCCGGGCTTCCGGTATCGTCGGGTGTACCGGCGACGGTGCTCCCGATGAGCTTTATGCGGCGGGGAGCATGGCTATCGACGCAGAGGCGGGGTGGGGTATCCCCTTCGTCAAGCCGTGGAAGGGTGAGGAGCTGGATCGCAAGATGCGGACAGCGGCTGCCACCGGAACCCGGGTTATAGGCATGGACATTGACGCCGCCGGGCTGATTGCCCTTGCCAGAATGGGGCGTCCCGTCTCTCCGAAGTCACCTGACGAGCTGGCGGCGATCACCGATCGGGCGCATGAGCTGGGCATGAAGTTCCTGCTCAAGGGCGTCATGACTCCGGAAGATGCGGCAGCCGCCTGCCGGGCGGGATGCGACGGTATCGTCGTTTCCAATCATGGAGGCCGTGCGCTGGATCATACCCCCGGAACCATTGAAGTCCTTCCGGCTGTTGCCGCAGAGGTGCGCGGGCGCATGGCCGTTCTGATGGATGGCGGCATTCGGGATGGCCTTGATGTGCTCAAGGCGTTGGCTCTGGGCGCGGATGCCGTGCTGGTGGGCCGCCCTTACTGCGTCGCGGCTGTGGGCGGCGGAGCTGAGGGCGTCAGGCTGATGACGGAACGTCTCCATAGCCAGCTTGTCAGCGGCATGGTCCTGACCGGCTGTGCGTCTGTAGCCGAAGCCGGACGCCGTCTCGTTTCTTTGTAATCGAACCCCCGTCTCTTTTTATGGAGCCTTCATGAAGATAACTTTGCCTCAGCGAAACAGGCTGGCCCAGTCCATGCCTTGGAATCTCTTTCTGCTGACCATTGGCGCGCTGTTCTTTTCGCTCGGAGCGCAGGCCGTGGCAGCGCATCACGGGTTTTTGACCGGCGGCATTTTTGGTGCAGGCCTTCTCGGCTGGTATGCAACCGGCCTGTTCACCCCCGCCATCTGGTACCTGCTGATCAATATCCCGCTGTTTCTTTTCTCGTGGTTCCAGATCGGCCGCCAGTTCTTTTTCTATAGCCTGTACGGGAGCCTTGCCACAACGGTCATCAGTGAGCTGATCACCTTTCAGGTTCCCATTCAGGATCACCTTTATGCCGCCATTACGGCGGGCGTGCTGTGCGGAACGGGTACGGGCATCATGCTGCGTACGCTTGGTTCCGGCGGCGGGCTGGATCTGATCGGGGTTATCCTGAACAGACGCTGGAATATCGGCATCGGGCGGTTCAGCTTTACCTTCAATGCGGTGATGTTTCTCGCCTCGATGATGACCATTTCACTGGATATGGTCGTGGTTTCCTTTATTCAGGTCTTTGTGGCCTCCGCAACCATCGAATACGCCCTCCGCATGGGGAGCCAGCGCAAGATGGTGTATGTGGTGACGGATCGCGGCGAAGCCCTGTGCGAGGCGATCATCGCGGAAGGGTATGGCGGTGCGACCGTGCTCAAGGGCAAGGGCGCGTACAGCGGCGGGGATCGCGAAATCATCCTGACCGTGACCAACAACATCATGCTGCGCCGTCTGGAAAATCTTGTCTTCGATATCGACGAGAAGGCCCTGTTCATCGTCGAGAACACCTTCTACGTTTCCGGCACGCGATACCCAAGAAAGTCCATTATTTAAAACATGATAAATACATAAAAGGAAGAAGCCCCTTTCTGAAGAAAGGCCTCTTCCCCAAAAGACTACGAAAAAGCCCATCGGGACATGTCCTGATGGGCTTTCTTGATCTTTTTCGCAACCTCCCCCGCAACAAGCCTTTTCAGCTTCCCCCGAAACGACATGAGGGATTCGATAAGGGGAAACGTCTTTGGAAGGAGAGGGGAGGGGTACGGGGAGGGGAGAGGAACCCTTTCTCCAGAAAGGGTTCCTCTCCCCTCCCCGATTCAACCATGCAATGGCTACCAGTCCAGCGTCGCCTTGAAGGCGTGGGCCAGAGCTTCGACGGGAGCGGTAAAGAGCGCGCTGTCCGCAGAGGCCACGGTCAGGAGGGAGTCAGAAGTCACTTCGCCGATGAACGGAGCCGAAGAGCCGAAGAGGGCTTCGAATTCCGCGGCCTTGTCGGGAGATACGGACACCAGCAGACGGCTGGCGGATTCGCTGTAGAGAGCTTCCGTCAGCGTGAGGGAACCGACGGTGGGCACGCGGTTCAGGGCCAGATGCGCGCCAAGGCGTCCGCCGATGCACATTTCCGCCAGAGAAACGGCAAGGCCGCCGTCGGAAAGGTCATGGCAGGCGGAGATCAGACGCTTGTTGATGGCCTGATGGAGCTTGCGGTAATTGGCGAGCGCGGCTGCTGCATTGACGTGCGGAACCGTGTTGCAGGCCAGCCCAAGCTGATCGGCTATTTCGCTTCCAGCCAGCTCGCGGGCCGTGGAGCCGAGGATGTACAGACGATCCCCCGCCTTCTTGAAGTCCGAAGTCACGGCCTTCTTCACGTCGTCCATGACGCCGAGCACGGAGAAGAGCACGGTCGGCGGAATGGAAATTTTCTTGCCGCCGCCGGTGTAGTCGTTCTTCATGGAGTCCTTGCCGGAAATGCAGGGCACACCGTAGGCGAGGCAGTATTCGGAAAGAGCCTTGCAGGCACGCACGAGCTGGGCCAGCTTGTATTCGCCGTCCGGGGTCTTTTCGGACTGCACCGGGTCGCACCAGCAGAAGTTGTCGATGCCCGCCATGCGGTCGGGGTCCGCGCCCACGGCGACGGCGTTGCGGATGCCTTCGTCCATGGCGTTGGCCATCATCCAGTAGGCGTCGTAGTCGCTGTATTTGGGGCAGATGCCGTGGCTGATGACCAGTCCGGCCTCGGATTCCAGCACGGGGCGGATGACGCCGGCGTCGGAGGGGCCGTCGCGCTTCACGCCGGTGAGGGGCTTCACGACGCTGCCGCCCTTCACTTCGTGGTCATACTGGCGGATGAGGTATTCCTTGCTGCAAATGTTCAGGCGTCCGAGCATGCTCTTGAGCAGTTCGGCCTGATCCACTCCGGTGTCCTCGATGCGGGCGTCGGGGTGTTCCGGGGCCTGCCAGACCGCGTTGAGCTGGTACTGGGGCACGCCGTCGTGCATGAACTCCATGTCCATGTGGGTCACGATCTTGTCGTTGTAGGAGACGTGGAAGATGCCGTCATCGGTGAATTCGCCGAGGGGCGTGGCTTCCACATCCATGCGCTTGGCAAGGGCGAGGAACTCTTCAAGAGCCTGCGGAGGCACGGCGAGCGTCATGCGTTCCTGCGCTTCGGAGAGCAGGATTTCCCACGGGCGCAGACCGTCGTACTTCAGAGGGGCGCGGGCCAGATCCATGCGGCAGCCGTTGGTGTCTTCCGCCATTTCGCCGACGGAAGAGGAAAGGCCGCCTGCGCCGTTGTCGGTGATGGCGTTGTACAGGCCCAGATCGCGGGCGTACATGATGAAGTCATACATCTTGCGCTGCGTGATCGGGTCGCCGATCTGAACGGCGGTGGCGGGGGAGCCTTCATGCAGCTCTTCGGAGGAGAAGGTCGCGCCGTGGATGCCGTCCTTGCCGATGCGTCCGCCGGTCATGACGATGATGTCGCCGACCTGCGCCTTCTTTTCATAGCCCTTGCGGGGCTTGCCGTCCGCGGAGGACTTGCTGGCGGGAATTTCGGTAGGAATCAGGCCGACGGTGCCGCAGTAGACCAGCGGCTTGCCAAGGTAACGCTCGTCAAAGACAATCGAACCGTTGACGGTAGGCACGCCGGACTTGTTGCCGCCGTGTTCCACGCCTTCGCGCACGCCTTCAAAGACGCGGCGGGGATGAAGCAGACGAGGCGGCAGGGCTTCTTCATGGAAGGGCGAGGCAAAGCAGAACACGTCGGTATTGCAGACGAGTTCCGCGCCAAGGCCGGTTCCCATGGGGTCGCGGTTCACGCCGACAATACCGGTCAGGGCTCCGCCGTAGGGATCGAGGGCGGAGGGGCTGTTGTGCGTTTCAACCTTGATGCAGGCATCGTATTCGGGCGTGAAGGCGATGACGCCGGCGTTGTCCTTGAACACGGAATGGCAGAAGTCCTTTTCGCCGAGGCGTTCGCGGATCTGCTTGGTCGTGTTCATGATATAGGTCTTGTACAGACTGTTGATCGTCTCGGTGGTTTCCGCTTCCTTGTCCGTGTAGGTGATGTGGGAAGCAAAAATCTTGTGCTTGCAGTGTTCCGACCACGTCTGGGCGAGCACTTCCAGTTCGGCGTCGGTAGGATCGCCGGGAAGCCCGTGGGCCTTGCGCCTGGCGGCGACTTCGGGACTGGAGAACCAGTTCTTGATCTTGGTCATTTCCTCAAGGCTGAGGGCCAGCGTGTTCTTCTGGCTCACTTCCATCAGCTGGTCGTCGGTCATGGAAGAAAGCGGAACAATGTTCACTTCGTCGCAGGAGGCACCCGTGACGCGGGCGGCCTTGGGGGTGAAGCCGGGTTCGGCGTCCCACTGGGCGCGGCTCTTGATTTCAAAACGCTGGATCAGCTCGTTCGCCAGCAGGTCGCGGGCAATGTGCGTCACCTGTTCTTCGGTCAGCGCACCCTGAAGGCGGTACTGGACGGAGGTGTACACGGCGATACTGCTGCGGTTTTCGATGCCGAGGACGAGGGCAGCCGTATCGCGGGCGGTGCGGGCCTCGTTGTCGGTAACACCGGGGCGGAAGCCGACCTCAATGATCCAGGAGGTTCCTTCTTCGGGCAGGGGAAGGGGAGACAGGGAAGCCGCCTGCAAGACCGGATCGTGCAGTGCGCTTTTTTCCATGAGGGTATTCACCTGTTGCGCGTCGAGTCCCTCCAGAGTGAAAACCTTGACCGTACGCACGCCCTTGACGGGAATGCCGAGCGCATCGCGGATGCTGGCTGCGGTCTTGCGGCCGATCGTGTCATCAATATGAGGGAAAAGGCCGGCTTCAATGCGGTAGAGCATGTCTGTCTCCTGAAAGTGCTGTTTGATAACCATGAGAAAGGGTTTGAAAAAAATCAGGCGTCGCGGTTGCGGACGTATCCGATGAGGCTGGAAAGGATACTCTTGTAGTCCGAGGCCGGAAGGTCGGCGGCAAGCGTATCGAGGTTTTCCTGAGCCTTTTGCAGATAGGTGTCGGCTATGCCGCGCGTTTTGTCGTCGAAGCCCTTGGCGCGGACAGTCTCGATGACGTGGCGCACCTCATCATCGGTAAAGGACTGCGTGGCGAATTTGGCGAAAAAGGCGTCCCGATCGGCCGGAGCCAGCGAGTCGGCATAGAAAAAGATAGGCGGGGTCAGCTTGCCTTCCCGGACATCACCGCCCTCCGGTTTTCCCGTTTTTTCGGAAGGTGCGAAGTCCAGCGCATCGTCAACAATCTGGAAGGCCATACCCAGGTTCTGCCCGTACCTTGCGGCACAAAGGATGTGCTCCGGGGTGGCGTCGGCACGGATTGCCCCGATGTTGCAGGCGGTACGGATCATCCATGCCGTCTTGCCGGAGATGATTTCGGTATAGACAAGCAGATTGGGGGCCGCCTTGCCCTGGTTGGCGATCTCAAGGATTTCGCCGTTGGCGGTCTGGGCAATGGCGTCGGAAGTGGCGGCGGAGAGCCGCGGATCGCCGAATCCGGCAACGAGCTGATTGCCCTTTGCCAACAACGCGTCTCCGGCAAGGATGGTTTCCGTAACCCCGAAAACCTTGTGCGTGGCCTTGCTGCCCCGGCGCAGCTCCGCATTGTCCATGACGTCATCGTGCAGCAGCGTCGCGACATGGAACATTTCCATGGCTGCGGCGAGCTGGTAGATATCATTGCCCGCATAGCCGAGCAGCCTGGCAACAAGGACGGTCAGCAGGGGGCGCAGGCGTTTTCCGCCATTCCCAAGCGCGTATTGGGCGATGGGAACCACGGACGAGGGCAGCTCGCAAACCGCTTCGGCCAGAGCCATGTTGATGTGGGGCTGTTCCTGAGCAATAAAGGTGCTGAGTTTGATCATGGGCAAGTCTGGCTAAGGTTACTGGCGGATAACGCTGTTCCGTCGCGAATCCGTTCTACATAGCTGTTAGCCGGTTGTTGTGCAAGTAGCTTTACAGCACCTGCGGGTTTTCCTACAAAAGGAATTCCGTTTTGTTCATTTCTGTCAGCGAGGACGGCATGGAGTTCAACAGCAAGCTTTTTTTCTGCGCCCTCGGGCTGGCCTTCATTCTGGAGGCTCTTCCCTACACGCTTTTTCCAGACCAGATGCGCCGGATACTGCAATCGCTTGGCGAAGAAGGCGCGCCCGGCCTGCGCCGGATGGGGCTTTTTTCTCTTGCCGCGGGCCTTGCGGTCCTCTGGTGTACGCTCGGATAGCCTGAGAATCCGCAGGGCTGCCGCCGCCCTGGAAAGGAAAGCCCCTGAAGGCCTACGCTTTCAGGGGCTTTTGTCTTGTGCTGGCTATGCCTACATGAAGAACAGGTAGGTGATAAGCCCGAAGCAGGGGAACAGGATACCCACGGACCACAGCATGTAGCCGAAGAAGCTGGGCATCTTCACGCCCTGATCTTCAGCGATGGAGCGGACCATGAAGTTGGGGGCGTTACCGATATAGGTCACCGCGCCCATGAACACCGCACCGGCAGAGATGGCGGAGAGGGTTTCGGTCCAGTCGTTCATGAGGTGCATGGCGTCGCCGCCGGCAGTGTTGAAGAACACCAGGTAGGTGGGCGCGTTGTCGAGGAACGAGGAGAGGATGCCGGTCAGCCAGAAGAACATGCTGTTCACGGGCTGGCCTTCATGGAAGACCATGTTGATGACGCCGGCAAGCGCGCCGTCGGTTCCTGCACGCAGGATGGCGATAGCCGGGATCATGCTGACAAAGATGCCGATGAACAGCTTGGCGACTTCAAGGATGGGTTCCCAGGTGAAGTTGTTCAGCTTGCGGTTTTCCTTCGTGGTCAGGACGAGGGAGGCTCCGGCAAGGACAAGCAGGATGACGTCGCGGGCGGCGTTCTGCAAATCGACGTGCGTACCGTAGACTTCAAAGCCGCCTTCGGGCTTCCACATGCCGGACATCAGCACGGCGGCAATGACGCCCACAAGGAGCAGGAGGTTGATCTTGCCGTCAAGTCCGAGCTTTTCAGTGGACTGGGTGGCGGGTTTCGGCTTGCCTTCCTTGTTGAACAGGAACGTATCCATCAGGAAGAAGACGCCGAGAAGGATGACGGAGAGGAGGACGGTCTTGAAGAAGAGATGAACGGTCGTCCAGAAGAAGGAAACGCCCTTGAGGAAGCCGAGGAACAGCGGCGGGTCGCCAAGGGGAGTCAGGGAGCCGCCGATGTTGGCGACGAGGAAGATAAAGAAGACCACGACGTGCATGCGGTTCTTGCGGTGCTCGTTGGCCCGGAGCAGGGGCCGGATGAGCAGCATGGCCGCGCCGGTGGTTCCCATCCAGCTGGCGAGAATGGTGCCGAGGGCGAGGATGCCGGTATTGACCAGCGGCGTGCCCACGAGCTGACCCTTGAGGCGGACGCCGCCCGCAATGGTGAACAGGGCAAACAGCAGCACGATGAACGGGATGTATTCCATGAACAGGACATGGATCAGCTGGTAGGTTGCCAGCTGGAACCCGTAGACCATGGCGCAGGGAACGAGGAAGGCCAGTCCCCAGAAAACAGCCACCTTGCCAAAGTGGTGATGCCAGAAATGCGGCACGGCAAGGGGGCCAATGGCGATGGACAACAACATGCAGATAAAGGGAACGGCCCACAAAATGGACAGTTCCGCACCGTTGAGGTCGTAATGGCCGCCAGCAGCCTGGGCAGACAGGGGAACCAGCGCAGTCAGCGCCAGCGCCATGAACATGGCAAACAGACGTTTCATCTCGGGTCAGCTCCTTGGGAAAAAACTTTTTCAATCGGATCTTCCTTTAGTCTAAAAAGGCAAGAAGATCAAGGAGCAATTAGAGAAAGCAGCGGTCGTGTCCACAAAAGGGAGGGATCGGAAGCCCTTTTTTGCCGCGATCGGGTTTCCGAAAATCAGCCTTGTTCCCGGGTATCCTCATAGGTTACGGGAAGCGGGCAGTCCCGCAGGGAGGAGCAGGCCTTCTGGAAGCGTTCCGCAGTTTCCTTCAGTTCCTTTTCGCTTCCGAACCCGTAACAGGCCGTAGGGCAGGCGTCGTCCTTGGCGTAGAGTTCCAGCCTGTGCCCCATCCAGTCACTGTGCCCGTGAAGGCGGATAAGCCCGGGAATCGTGCCGACGCTGCCGTTGACGATCCAAAGCCCCTGCTGCTCGTCGATGACGAAATAGCCCGCCTGATTGTCCCACCATGTGGGATTCATGCCGAGCTTTCGGATATGCAGCCGGGTTTTCCAGTAGGGGAGGGTGCGCCCGACAAGGTTCAGCCCGCGGAAAAAGCAGAAGATGGAAATGACGGGAGCCAGCCCGATGGCCACAAGACCGGGAACGGGAGCCAGCAGATAGATGTGCCAAGCCCCTGCCGTGAAGACAACAGCGAGGCTCCAGCGGAACAGGCCTCGGAGCAAGGGAAGGGGGCCAAGGACTTGTCGGATGGAAGAGGGGGACATGGGAAAACTCCGGGAAACCGCCGTACCTGGCGGGAAAAAGGTGTTTTTTTCTAACGCAATCGGCAGGATGCGGCAAGCCGTTTCCGGGAGCTTCCGCCAGTTTACAGGTATGGCGATGATGAGGTACCATGACCCACCTTAAATCCTTCAACTATTCGAGATGTTCATATGGGATGCGCACTAGGTTCAGGTTATACGCCGAGAAGGGCACGCTTGATGTTGTCCAAGCGAACGCTTGCGCTTTTGTCCGCAGACTGCGCGGCCCTGTTCGGGGTGATGCTGCTGATGGGAGTGATTCGTATTCTGCTTGGCGGGGATATCTCCCTGTCGCAGCATGTTCCGCTCATCCTTTTTCTGCTCTTGGCTCCGCTCATCAACCTTTTCAACGGGTTATACGGAGAAATTCCTCCAGCCCTGCCGGAAGAGATGCGGATGCTGGGCATTTCCACTTCTCTCGCCTACTTCAGCATCGCGATTTTTTTGTTTCTCGGCCGCGGAGACATGCCTTCCAGATTTGTGTACCTCTGGTCGTGGATACTGAGCCTCGGGGTGGTTCCCATGGTCCGCTGCGCCGTTCGTGCCCATTTTTGCCGGAGAAGCTGGTGGGGGGTGCCCACCGTGCTGCTCGGCAGCGGAGAGCTTGCGCCTCGGGTCAGAGAATATCTCGGCAAACACGCCGGAGCGGGGATCCGGCTCAAGGCCCAGTTCATCGGCGGTTGCCTGACGGAAAAAGCAGGCAAGGACGTTGCTTGCTGCGACGGGCTGGAAACTTTGTACAGCCGCTCCGATTTGGAGACCTTTGTACGGCTTTATCCGAGAACATGCGCCATTGTCCTTATGGAAAAGGATGCGTCGCTTTCCTGCCGGCAGGATCTGGTGGATCTTGCCAGCCTTCTTTTCAGTTCGGTCATCCTTATTCCTGAAGACCTCTCGGAAGGCGAAATTCCGTTCTGGGTGCGTCCTCTGGAAATAGGCGAGGTTTTCTGTCTTCAGGTTCGGCAGAACCTGTTTGATCCCAAAAGGCTGTTTTTGAAGAGAAGCATGGATCTGGTTTGTTCCTTTGCCGGGGGGCTGGTTCTTCTGCCGGTTCTTCTGGGCATTGGCCTGGCGATCCGGCTGGAGTCGCGCGGGCCGGTCCTTTTCAGGCAAACCCGGATCGGCCGTCACGGTCAGGTCATCCGCATTCTGAAATTCCGTACCATGGTATACAATGCCGAAGAGGTGCTCCAGAAGTATTTGTTGGAGAACCCCGAGCTGCGGAAAGAATGGGAAGAAGATCAGAAGCTGCGTAACGACCCCCGCGTGACGCGTGTCGGCGGGCTGTTGCGGCGGACCAGCCTCGACGAGCTGCCCCAGCTGTGGAATGTGCTTCTTGGAGACATGAGTCTGGTAGGCCCGCGGCCCATTGTGGATGATGAAATTGTCCGGTACGGCTCGGCCTTTGCTTCGTACAAGCGGGTGCGTCCCGGCATGACGGGGCTGTGGCAGGTTTCCGGACGTAACGACCTTTCCTATCGGCAGCGTGTCCACCTCGATCGCTTTTATATATGCAACTGGTCTACCTGGCTGGACTTGCTGATTCTGGTGAAGACGATTCCCGTGGTCTTCGGGCGCAAGGGCGCATACTAGCACCTGATCTCTCCCCAGAACGGACAGCCCCGGCATC
>CAZIFC010000041.1:0-18238 GCA_964538355.1 uncultured Lawsonia sp.
AAACGGTTGATAAAATTCCTTCTTCCTTGCGCGTACTACCCTGCACACGCAAGGGATAAAGGTTATTCCGGCAAACCTGTATTGTCAAGCGCGCAGGGACCTGTTTTGGCGATTTCCCCATGAACTTTAAAAAGCCGGAACCTCGCTTCTGCCGGGCGGATACGGATATTTTTGTCCGGCAGAAAGCCCGGTGTCCATCGTGCCCCTAGCGGGGGATCGCCCCCCAGCGGGGGAACGAGGCATCGCCGCTGCCGGTAGGCACTTTTTTGGCATCCCCGCCGTGGCGCGTCGTCAGGTAAATCTGGTTCGGGCCGCTCCGGTTGGAGGTAAAGGCAAGGAAGTAGCTGTCGGGAGCAAAGGAAGGCAGAACGTCGTTGCCCGGCCCGAAGCTCACCTGCGTTTCCGCGCCGGTGGCCAGGTCCTGCACAAAGATGCGGTTGCCCGAAGGCGTGAGGCGGGAGAACGCGATCAGCGTCCCGTCGGGGCTCATGCTCGGTTCGGTATTGTAGTTGCCCTGCCTGGTCACGCGGGTCACAGACCCGGAGCCCATGTCCTTCATGAAAATCTGCGGGCCGCCCATCCGGTTGGAGGTAAAGGCCATCTTGCTTCCCGCAGCGTCGAAGGTGGGGGAAACGTTGATCGTCCCGTTGGCTTCAAGCGTGCGCTCTTTCTGGAAGGCATGGTTGAGCAGGAAGATATCGGGGTTCTTGCCGGAGGAAAGGCTCACGGCAACCTTGTTTCCGGGCGTAAAGGTAGGCCCGATAACCGTATTTCCGGGGAAGCGGATGCGCTGAACCCGGTTGGTCATGCGATCCCACACGCCGAGGGCGTGGCTCTTGTCGTCCATGTGGCTGAACACGATGAACCGGCCGTCCAGCGACCACGAGGGAGACATGGCGATGCCGGGGATGTCCGTAATCTTCTTGAGGTTGCGGCCCGTGGGCTTGGTGATCCACACGTCGCGCTTGTTCTTGCCGCTGTTCTTCACAAAGGCGAGCGTCGCGAGGAAGAAGTCGCCATGCCCGGTCAGGGCCTTCATGAGGTCGGCGCAGAAGCGGTCCGCCACGTCCTGCACTTCGCCCTTGGTCACGCCGCTGTAGGCGTTGCCGAAGACAAACTGGCCCGAAAAGGTCTCGTATACGCGCAGCTCCACAGTGGAGCCGGCATTGTCCCCCTGAGGCCAGCCCGCCGTAACCACAAGGTCGGCCCCCGCAAGCTGGAACCGCTTGAAGTCGACGTTCGGCGGCTGGTAGCCGGGCATGACCGTGCCCCCAAGGACAGCCTTGGGATCGGTCAGCCGCATGAAGGGGAGAAAGCTGAGGTTGTCGTTGATCGCGGCGTCAAGCTCCTTGCCCAACCCGTGCGCGGGCTGTCCAGAACTGAGCGGCGTGGCCATCGCCAGATTGACGATGTTCTGGCCCGGCCCGTAGATGTCGATCTGCATGGCAGCTCTGGCGGAACCCGCGGCGCAAAGCGTCACGAGGCCGAGCAGAAGCAGCATGTGGGAAAACAGGCGAAATGCTTTCATGATGCCTTAAGGGGTTGTGGTTGAACGGGAATTTATCCCGCAGGGCGGTTTGCTTCCTCGGCAAAAAGGCCTTCCGCCATCATGCCGGAAGACCTTCTGCTTGCATGCGGCGAGTCTAGATCAATTGCTTTTGAGGGTAAAGAGGAGACGCATGGTCATCGGTTCGGAGCCTGCCGGACGCGGAGGGATCACCCCTTGCCGGATAACGCCGGTCAGGACGGCATTGTCCACGTCGGCCCTCCCCGAGGAGCGGGAAACGGCTATCTGCTCCACGCCGCCGGTTTCATTGACCCGCAGGGTCAGCTCAACGTGGAACTCCCCGTGCGCCCCCTGCGGAACCTGAATGTGGGGCTTGGCCCGGAACATGATTTCTTCAGCGTAGCTGCGCTCTTTCGGGGCGGCCTGCTCCGCTGGCGGAGCCTTGAACGCCTCCTGCCCCGTGACAAAGGTCAGGAAAACTTCCGTAATGGCTCCATACGGCGGCGGAGGGAACGTCCCCACGCGCACAACGGCCTGACAAGCGGATTCGTCAAGGGCGGCATTGCCGGATTTCCGGCTGGCCTCACAGTATAGGGGCCTTCCTTCACTGCCGATACGCAGATCAATGGTCACAACGCCGACGGCTCCCGCCGGGGGCTGCCAGACCGGCAAAAGCCTGACGAGGACATCTCCGGCGTAACCGCCCACGGCGTCCGCTCCGGCAATGAGGGGAAGGGCAGGCTCTGCCGCCGCTCCGGGCAGCGCGGAACCCACTATCAACCCTAGAGTGAACAGCAGCCGAACCAGCTTTGTACGCATCGCTTTCCCCTCTTGCTGAAAAAAAGATAGTTTTCTTGTACCTAACCCTCCGCAAAAACACCAGCCCCCTGGAGAGTATCGGCCATGAAAGTTTTGTGAAAGAAAAAGTCCCCGTTCCCGTGCGGACGGGAACAGGGACCGGGGAAGGGCAAAGAGCCTTGCGGGGAGGGAGGCCTTTTTCAGCAGGATACCTCCTCCGGCAACACAACAAAAACCTACCGCCTGCCCATCATTTCCTGCGTATTGAAGGTCAGCAGCAATTCCTGCTGCTCCGGCGTGGGCGGGGCGGGCAACACCTTGGTGCGAATGACCGCGTTGACCGCCGAGGCATCAACCTCGGCCCGGCCCGAGCTGCGGGCCACGGTGCAGCTCAGCACCTTGCCCGAAGGATCGAGCTTGACGTTGACCTGAACGGAAAGGTTGGCCCGGGAATAGGTCGGGATACTCCAATTCGGACGCACGGCAAGGATGACCTGCCCCATGTAGACGTCGTAAATGCCGCCGCCACCGGGCCCGTCCCCTTCTCCGCCGCCACCGCCGCCGGCTCCTCCGGCATTCTTCTGAAAGTCCGCAAGCGCACCGGCAACCGAAGAGCTTCCGCCCTTTTCCTTTGAGCCGCGCGAGGTTCCGGCCTTCTGCTTGGCATCGGCAAGGGCATCGGCAAGGGCCTTTTCCGGGTCCACGCCGTCCTTCTTCTTGTCGGACGGCTTGGCGGGCTTGGCCTTCTCGTCTGTCTTCTTGCCGTCCTTGGAGGTGTCCTTGGATTCCTTCTTGCCCTCGTCCTTGGGCTTTTCCTTCTGCTTGTCCTTGGGTTTCTCGTCGTCCTCGTCGTCCTTGGGCTTCTTCGGTTCCTTCTTCTGCGCCAGTGCCACCGCGTCCGGCTTGGGTTCGGGCTTGGGCTTCGGCTTGGGCTGGGATTCCTTCTTCGGCTCGGCCTTCGGCTGCACCGTATCCTCGCGGGCTACGGGGACCGCGCTGGCGGCCTGTTCCGCCGGAGCGGGTGCGGGTGCGGTTCTGGAGGGCGTGGGCTTGCCCTGCGGCCCAAGAACGGGAGAAGGCATCCGATTTCCGCCCGGAGCACCCATATTGACACTGATCTGCATCATGGGCTGCTCAAGTTTTATGGGCGGGGAACTCGGCCATAAGAAAACGAGCAACGCCAGAGCGAAGTGCAGGAGAAGTGAAAAAAAATAACTGCCAAACATTGGTGGATCTGCCTTTTCCCCGGCTGTCCGGAGCCGGGGCGTGCTGCCTTCTGTCCGTTGTGCGCGACCGCCGGAATGCCGGGGCCTACTTCCTGCCCTTCTTTTCCGGAGCCGCGGGAGTGTCGTCACGCAGGGCGACCACGCCGAGCTTTTCCACCCCGGCCTCGCGGATGCGGCCCATGACGTCCACGACGACACCATAGGGGACATCCTTGTCGGCCTGAAGGAAGAGCTGCTTGTTCTGCTGCTTGACCAGCAGATCGATCTTGGGCTGCAGCTCGTCCAGAGCCACCTCGTAGGTATCGAGGAAAATGGCCCCGTCCTTGCGGATCGTGAGGATCATGTTGTCCGACTCGGTGGGGAGGGTATCAACGGCCCGCGTCTGGGGAAGCTCGACATCCAGCCCTTCGGTCATCATGGGCGCGGTGACCATGAAGATGATGAGCAGCACCAGCATGACGTCGACGAACGGCGTCACGTTGATCTCTGATACCAGCCCCTTCTTGCCTACGGAAGCTCCCATGACGCCTACTCCTGCCCGGCTCTGGAGACGGGGCGGTGGGCGTTCAGCTCGCGCTGGACGCGGTTCAGGAACATGCCTGCGAAATTGACGAGACGGGTTTCGAGCACGCCGAGCTGCCCGCTGAAGGAGTTGTAGCCGACAGTGGCCGGGATAGCCACGAGAAGGCCCATCGCCGTGGCGATAAGGGCTTCGGAGATGCCCGGGGCGACGGTGGCGAGCGAGGCGGACTTCATCGCGCCGATGGCGTGGAAGGTGCTCATGATGCCCCAGACCGTCCCGAACAGCCCGATGAACGGGGCGGTATTCGCGGAGGTGGCAAGGAAGGAGAGCGACTTGCTGATGCGGGTCATTTCCATGTCCACGCCCTGCCGGAGCGAGCGGCGCACATTGTCCACGACAACATCTTCTGTATTTCCGGCCTCTTTCGAGCGGTTAAATTCGGTCACGCCCTCGTGGGCGACGGTATACAGCGGGGAGTCGGGATCGCCGCCGAGAGCCTGCACGGCCTCGCGCAGATCCCGGGCATGGTTGAAGCGGTCCATTCCGTCGGCCGCCTTTTTCATGGCGGAGCGGATATTCAGCCATTTGCGGAACATCAACGCCCAGCTGGCCACGCTCATGATGACCAGAACCACAAGAACCGCCTTGGCGACCAGGGTGGCCTGTGCAAGAAGGGAAAGAATGCTCAAATCCATAACGTCACACCTTAGAATACCCGTCGTACTGTGTGAAAGACGCCATACGCGCCGCCCCGGCGGACTGCACCGGGCTCCTGCCATAACAAAAGTCCCGACGATACCGGAGCACCGTCGGAAAAAAGGCCTGTTCGCTCGCCCGGTAATAAGCGTCTCCGCCCATTGTTGCAACGAGAAAAAAACGGATAGCCCCGGCGGAAGAGCACGGGGGTTTGCCGTTGCCCGGGCATCCCCTCCTTCTATTCATTCCACTGATAATATGCAATCGGTAAGGCTTGACATTTTTTATGACTAACAGTAACCCTTCTTGAAGAGGTATGAATATGTCACAGCCACAGACTCGTATGACTAGACAACGCATGGTCATTCTTGAAGAGTTGAGGAAAGTCAAGACCCACCCCACTGCTGATGAGCTGTACGCGATGGTTCGTACCCGCATGCCGCGGATCAGCCTTGGGACCGTCTACCGAAACCTCGATTTTCTGACGGAATCCAAAGAAATCCTCAAACTCGAATCCGCAGGTTCCATCCGCCGGTTCGACGGCGATACCCGCCCGCACCAGCATGTACGCTGCCGCGTTTGCGGCAAGGTCGGAGACGTCATGCCGCCCCTCCCCACGCCCTCCGTCGAAGGCGTGTCCGTGGAAGGTTTCATGATCACGGAAGCGCGCGTTGAATATGAAGGTATCTGCGAAGAGTGCGCCAAGCAGGTGTGCTGATTCGTCCGGGAACCTCGCCAGAGTTTATAGCGGGGTTCCCACTCTTGATTTTTCAGGTTATTCTTGCGGCAGTTCCATATCAGGATGCGCCCGGCGAACCCGAGCGATAAAGGGTAATTCCCCTCACTTCTTACCGATTTAAGAGAGGTATCGCATGAAATCCTTGAAGGGTACGCAGACCGAAAAAAATATACTCACCGCCTTTGCCGGTGAATCCCAGGCCCGGAACCGTTACGACTACTTCGCCGCCGCCGCCAAAAAGGACGGCTTTGTGCAGATTGCCGACATTTTTACTGAAACCGCGCTTCAGGAAAAAGAGCACGCCAAACGCCTATTCAAGTTCCTCGAAGGCGGCGATGTGGAAATCGTAGCGGCCTTCCCCGCCGGCATCATCACCGCCACGGAAGCCAACCTGTATGCCGCGGCTGCCGGTGAACACCACGAACATACCGAAATGTATCCTTCCTTTGCGAAGATTGCCGACTCCGAAGGGTTCGCGGAAATCGCCGCCGTCATGCGAAACATCGCCGTTGCGGAAAAATACCACGAAGAACGCTTCCTCGGCTTTGCCAAAAACATCAAGGAAGGCCGCGTGTTCGTGCGCGAAACGCCCGTCGTGTGGCGTTGCCGCAACTGTGGCTGTCTGGTGACCGGCACGCATGCTCCGGAACTCTGTCCGGCCTGTGCCCATCCCACCGCCCACTTTGAAGTCCTCCACAACCCCTGGTAAGCCGGAGTACGTCATGGCCGATCCCAAAGACATGTACCGGTGTCCGGTAAGCAACTGTGGCTATGTGTATGATCCCGACCGCGGGGACAAACGCCGCAAGATTCCCGCAGGAACCCGTTTCGAGGATCTCCCCGAAGACTGGACCTGCCCCGTCTGCGGAGCGTCCAAAAAGAATTTCAAGCCGCTGAGCGAATGCTAACGGCCTGAACCGCTCACACAAAAGCCCGGATGAGTCCGGGCTTTTTTTGTTGTGCGGGAACCTGACACAAGGTAGGCTCCCCGCAGGGAACAACATCCGCCGAAAGGAGGCCTTCAATGAAACGGATCGCGGTATGGAACACGGCTTTTCTGGGCGATGCAGTGCTGACGCTCCCGCTGATTCAGACCCTGGCGGAAGCCTTTCCCGGCTCTGAAATCGATTTGTATGTGCGGCGCGGCTTCGGCTCCCTGTTTGAGGCGCACCCGGCAATACACGCCGTCCACGAATATGACAAACGCCGCGTCAGCGGGAACAACAGGCTCTCGGCCCTGCTTCGCTGCGGGCGCGTTCTCGGCGGCAGGCGGTATGATATCTGGATTGGAGCCCACACCAGCCCCCGTTCGGCCCTGCTCGCCCGCCTGAGCGGAGCACCCTTGCGGATAGGCTATGCCGGAGGACCCGTCTCCACGCTCTGCTACAACTGCCGCGTGCCCCGCCGCTTCCGGGAGCTGCATGAAATAGAACGCCTCCTTGAACTGCTGAACCCCATCCTGCCGCCGGAAGCCCCCCGCCAGCACTGGCCCGAGCTGGTGCTGCCCCCCGCTGCCACGGCAAAGGCGCAGGCCTTTCGCAATGCGCTCGGGCAGGACGGCAAAACGCCAAGGCTCCTCGGCCTGCACCCCGGTTCCATCTGGGGCACGAAACGCTGGCTGCCTTCCGGTTTTGCCGAAATCGCCCGCCGTGCCGCCGACAAGGGCGCGCATGTTCTGGTTTTTGCAGGCCCTGGTGAGGAATCCGTGGCCCGCGAGGTGATCGAGCTGTCCGGGCTTTCGGGCAACCCGCTGCTGCACGATCTTTCCTGTGCCCTGACCCTGCCGGAACTGGGGGCGTATCTGGGCGTGCTCAACTGTTATGTTTCCAATGATTCTGGCCCGATGCATCTTGCATGGGCGCAGCGGACTCCGGTTGCGGCCCTGTTTGGCCCCACCGTGCGGGAGCTGGGCTTTTTCCCCAGAGGGGATTCGGCCCGTGTTTTCGAGGTCGATCTGGAATGCCGACCCTGTGGCCTGCACGGGCCGCAGCGGTGCCCGAAGAAGCACCATCGCTGCATGGCGGACATTGATGTCGAGGCGGTGTGGCGGGATGTCGCGGGCAAGCTGGGCGTGTAGAGCAAAGACGGGGCTTTGCCCCGTACCCCACCGGGGGGAATGATTCCCCCCGGCCCCCTCGGTTTCGGAAGCGCGACGTGTTTCCTGATGCTGGGGAGAAAAGGCAAAGGCCCTTCGTGAGAAGGGCCTTTGTCTGGGTGTATGGCAGAGGGTTCAGCGTTTGCGTTTCGGCGCGGGAGGGGTGGGCACCTTGCGGAACAGCAGCCAGAAGCCCGCCGCAAGCAGGGGCACGCAGAGAAGCTGGCCCATCGTGAGCCAGCCAAAGGCCAGATAGCCGAGCTGAGGGTCCGGCTGGCGCACAAATTCCACGGCAAAGCGGAAGAGGCCGTACAGGACGGCGAACATGCCGGAAACCCGGCCCGTGGGACGGAGTTTTGACGAGTAGATCCAGAGGATCACAAATGTCGCGACACCCTCAAGGCCGGCTTCGTAGAGCTGCGAGGGGTGGCGCGGCAACGGCCCTCCCGTGGGAAAGACCATGCCCAGAGGGCCATCCGTAACCCCGCCCCACAATTCGCCGTTGATGAAGTTTCCGATCCGCCCGAAGAACAGCCCCGGCGGAACCAGCGGAGCCACGAAGTCCACAACGTCCATGAAGGTCTTGCCGTTGCGCCGGCTCCACCACCAGCCCGCCAGCAGAACCCCCAGCAGGCCGCCGTGGAAGGACATGCCGCCGTTCCAGATACGGAGGATTTCCGCAGGCTGGTCGATGTACGCAGGCAGATCGTAAAACAGCACATAGCCGATCCGTCCGCCCGCCACGACGCCAAGCATGATCCACGTCAGCAGATCGTCCACCTTCTGCCCGCTCCAGCCGGCGGCAGCCCATGCCGGACGCGAGGCCCTCCAGCGCGCCAAAGCCCAGCCGACAAGAAAGGCGAACAGATACATGAGCCCGTACCAGTGAACCTGCAAGGGGCCAAGCGACAATGCCACGGGATCGATGTTCGGATAGGCCAGCATCAGGCAGTCTCCCCTTTCTCCTCGCGCTGAAAGGTTCCGGTGCGCCCGCCGGACTTGTGGACAAGCCGCACGTCGCGGATCACCATATCTTTTTGGACAGCCTTGCACATGTCGTAAATCGTCGCCGCCGCGACCTGCGCCGCAATGATGGCTTCCATTTCCACGCCCGTACGGTCGCTCGTCCGGGCTTCGGACTCGATGAGCACGGCAGGAGGCTCGTCCCGGATCTCGAAACGGACATCCACAAAGCTCAGCGGCACGGGGTGGCACAGCGGAATCAGCTCGGACGTGCGCTTTGCCGCCATAATCCCGGCAACCTGCGCCGTGACCAGCACGTCCCCCTTGGGCAGGGCGTGTTCCTTGAGCAGCCCGAGCGTATGGGCGTTCATCTCCACCGCGCCGCGCACGACGGCCACCCGCCGGGTCACATCCTTGCCGCCCACGTCGACCATGCTGATGGAACCATCGCCGGTCATATGCGAAAACGCGGCGTCACGGCTGGCGGAAGACGTAACGCAGGCTTCCTTGCCCGCCACCGCTTCACGCAGCACGTCCAACACGCCTTCGATATCAAGATCCGAGGTGTCCACGATGAGCGCATCGGCGGCGGGCTTCAGCGGCGCAACCGGGCGGTTGCGATCCAGCTCGTCGCGCTGGCGGATCATTTCGGTGATCTGCGCGAGATCCGCAGGCTCGCCCTTGGCCCTCAGCTCGTCAAAGCGACGCCGCCCGCGCACTTCTGGCCGGGCATCAAGGAAAAACTTGAACCGCGCCGAGGGAAAGATCACGGTTCCCATGTCGCGGCCTTCCGCCACCAGCCCGCCGTCCCCAAGGGAACGCTGGGCGTCCTTGAGGTACTCGCGCACGGCGGTGGAAGTGGCGATGCGGGAGGCCAGCCGTCCGACCTCTTCCGTGCGGATTTCCAGGCCGACAGGCTCGCCATTGCACAGCAGCACCGTCTTTTCGCCGCAGCCCTGCAAGCTGAAACGAAACGCATTGCAGCGTTCGCGCAGTTCGGCATCAGCAAGCTGTTCCGCGCCGGGTCCAAGGCGCAGGGCGATGGTGCGGAACATCGCGCCGGTATCCAGATACGGCATGGACAAGACGGTGGCGAGACGGCGGGCCAGCGTGGATTTGCCGACTCCGGCAGGGCCGTCCAGCGTGACGATAGGCAAGGCACCCATTACAGCAGCTCCCGCATGGCGTTGATCAGCATGGCGTTTTCTTCCGCGGTCCCGACGGAAACCCGGAGGTTCCGGGGCAGGCCGTAGCTTGTCAGGGGGCGCAGGATAAGCCCGCGGCGGAGCAGGCCCTCGAACAGGGTTCCCGCATCCGGGCCGTTCGCGGGAAGCTCGAACATGAGGAAATTCGCCTGAGACGGATACACCCGGCAGCCGAGCTTTTCCAGTTCGGCGGAAAGCCACGCGCGGCCCTCGCGCACGACCCGGACGGTTTCGTCATGAAAGGCCACGTCTTCCAGCGCGGCAATGCCCGCCTCTTCCGCCAGCAGGTTCACAGAGAAGGGAAGGCGCACCCGCCAGAAGTGATCCGCCAGCTCCTCGGGCACGATGGCGTAGCCGAGGCGCAGCCCCGCCAGGCCGAAACTCTTGGAGAAGGTGCGGGAAATGATCACGTTGGGGAAGGCGTCCAGACGGTTCGCCAGCGAGTGCCGGGACTCGTCATCGGTAAAGTCCATATAGGCTTCGTCAATCACGAGCAGGCAGGTTTCCGGCAACGCCCTTGCCACGCGCTCGAGATCCTCGACCGGGGCGGTGTATCCTGAAGGGTTGTCCGGCGTGGTGATGAAGACGAGCGAGGTCTTGTCGTCCACCAGCGCGAGCAGGTTGTCGAAGGGAAAGGAAAAATCGGGGTTTACGGGAGTCTGGCGCAACTCCACGCCGCACAGGGCGGCCTGCGTGGTGTAGATGCCGAAACAGGGGCGGAACGCCACGGCATTGTTCACGCCCGGTTCCGCACAGATACGGAACAGCAGGTCGATGATTTCATCGGAACCATTGCCCATGATCAGGCGGGAAGGAGACACCCCGTGATGGGCGGCGATGGCCTTTGCCAGCCGGGGATTGCCCGCCTGCGGATAGCGGAAGGCGAAACCGGCATGCGCTTCCAGTGCCTGCTGAACCAGCGGAGAGGTTCCAAGCGGGTTTTCGTTGCTGGCAAGCTTGACGACCCGCTCGATACCGTACTTTTCGCGGATTTCGTCGATGGAAAGCCCGGCGGAATAGGGCTTGAAGGCCCGGACCAGTGAACGCATGGGGATGGAAGACATGGCAAGTTCCTTCTTGGGTTTGGTAAGACGGGAAGTTTCCTTTTTTCCGTCCCCATCGTCAAGGCGAAAGAGGGAGCCTCCGCAACAAGCCGAAGCAGATGACACAATGCCACAACGTGCTGCGGAATCGTGTCATCTGCTTCTGGCGCGAACAAGGCTTCGGCTCGCGGAGGGTGGCTACCAGCGTCGGAACCGGCGTGGTTCCGGCGGGAAGGCGCGGGAACCGCACCCCTGCCGCAGGAGCTTTTCCGCAATGGCTGCGGCGTTGCGGACGGGCTGGCTGTCAAACCCGTGGGTCCGGGCCGCCACCAGCACGCCCTCAAGGAGCAGGCAGCAGGCATCGGCAAGCTGCTCCGGCTCGGGAGCCTCCGCCCGGGCCAGCCTGTCCCGCAGCATGAGGCGCAGGGAAGCCCTCTGCTCCCGCACGCGTGCACAAACGGGGTGCGCCGGATCGGGATAGTCCGTCATCAGATGGATAAAGGCGTTTCCGCTGTAGTCGGGATGCGAAACACGCTCGACGGCAATCTGGAACAGGGCGAGAACCTGCCGGGCGGGTTCGTCGGGATACTTCGCATCCGCCTCCTCGATCAACTGCCGGAACCTCTCTTCCCACCGTCCGATGCAGGCTTCGATCAGCTCTTCCTTGGAGGAAAAGCAGCGGTAGAGGGTCATTTTTTTGATGCCCGCGGCCTGCGCGACGGCATCGACACTGACGGCCTGAACGCCGTTTTGACGAAACATCTGCTCCGCAATGCCCAAAACCCGTTCCCGCGTCACGGCGAGAGGCGTACGCTGCCGACGTTCGGAGGCGGGGGCCATTCCGTTCGTTTCCATGACTTCTCCTGTACAAAGGCTCCGGCGGAAGGCGTTTGCCGGTGTTTCAGGAAAACCGCATCAGGCGGCCCGGAGCCTTTCCGGGCCGCCGCATACGGCTACAAAACCTTTTGAACCGTCCAGCCCCGTGCCGAGGCGACGCTTTCGGCCGCAGAGCCGCCGAGAACGCACACGGTTCCCGTTCGGGCGGCCTCAGCCATGACATCCGCGAATTCGGTGAAGTGGCGGCGGGTCGTGCCGAGGATTTCCTCGCGCATCTGCTGGCGCAGGTCGTCGCGGTCGTCGGTCAGGTGGCGCGACAGGGCCGCGGCTCCGCGTGCATCGGGCAGCAGGTAGGTATCGAGATCGCCGATGGCTCCCACAATGGCAAGCGTCAGGTCGCGGTCGGAAAGCTCCAGCTTCCGCAGATAGTCCACGGCGGCATCATAGGTTGCCAGCGTCTTTTCCACATTGGGGTCGCGGTAGGAGACCATCGCCAGCGCGCCGCTCATGCGATCGAGCGAGCAGAACGCGCCGTACGCCCCGCCCTGCACGCGCACCTGATCCCACAGCCAGCCCATCCGCAGATGGCGGGTGATGACATGGGCGGAGCCGTGCCACTGGTAGCCGAGATCGAAGATATTGCAGCCCTTGCCCACATAGTTGACCTGGGCGGGCACAATCAGGGCCTCGTTCCGGGCCGCCGGGATAGGCCCGCGCTCTACCGGCACGGAGAAGGCCGAAGGCAGGGCGCGCCCGAGAGCCGCGGCCCGAGACTGCGCGGCGGCAAGCGTTTTGGAGTCGGCGGTAAGGTTCAGGACGGCATCCTGACGGTTCAGCACAAGCCCGCGCAGGATTTCCAGATCCGCCCGCACCCCGTCCCAGTCGCTGTTCACGCGCTCGGAAAGGGCGCGGATGGCTTCCAGATAGGCAACGCCGCCGATGGACTCGCTGATCTGCCCGGCAAGGCTGTACGCCGCACGCAGGCGGGTAATGACCGTACCGTGTCCGGCGGGGATGAGCGACTGTTCGAGGCGGGCACGCTCTTCCAGCACCATCTGGGTGAACCGCTGGCGATTGCCGAGGTCGGCGTCCGTCAGCACTTCGGCCATCAGGCCGAAGAGGTCGTCAATCTTGTCCGCCGTGGCCTTGCCGCCAAGGGTCAGCTTGGCAACGGGCGTCCGCAGGCCGCGCAGGGTGGCGACGAGGGGCGAAGCATCCATGCCGCCGGTCTTTGAGGCCAGCAGCGTGCCCAGCTCCACGAAATCGTGCTTCGAGGTGCCCATTTCGGTCAGGCAGCGGCCCAGCAGGGGCACCAGCGGAAGCAGCTCGTCCGGAACCACTTCCAGCGGGAACAGGATTTCCGCGTACAGGATGCCCGAGGTGTCGATGTCGTGGGCAAGTACCGCCAGATCTCCGGACTGCGCCTCCACACTGGGGATATTGACGTTCTTCAGAGGCAGATCCTCTACCGTCAGGCTGGGGATGGCGGCGAGGGCCTCGGGGCTGTCCGGAGCCTGCTGGCTGGCGCGCAGGGCTTCGGTGCAGGCCACGATCTCGCGGTGGTCGGCATCGGAAAGGACATCATAAATACGCTGGAGCTTGGCGGCTTCGGCTTCCTCACGGCGGGCGGCAAGCCCGGCATCCGGGGTCAGGATGACCGTGGAGCGGTGCCCGTTATCGAGGAACCAACGCCGAATCGCGCCTTCAAAGACCTTTTCGCCGGACGCGAGGCGGGCTTTCAGCTCGGCAAGGGGCTTTTCCCAGGCGAGCGGCGCAATGGGATCGCCGTCGTACAGCCAGGTCGCCAGGCTGCGGATCATCGCGGAAAGCCCGCGCGGGAACCGCCCGGAGTTGTTTTCGCGCAGATCGAATTCCACGCTGTTGACGGCGGCTTCCACGGCCGCGGCGGGAATGCCCTCTTCAGCGAGTTCCGCGAGGGTTTCCATGACCAGCATTTCCACATCGCCGGCGGTTCCGGGCGTAATGGAGCGCAGGCCCACCGAGAAAAAGGTCTGGCGCAGATCCGTCTCAAGGCCGCTTCCGGTGAGATCCTCGCCGAGTCCGGACTCGATCAGGGCCTTGCGAAGCGGGGATCCGGGCAGCCCGAGCAGGATATGCTCCAGCATTTCCAGCACCAGCAGTTCGCCGGTATCGGCGGTTTCGCAGGTCAGCCAGTTGAGGGTGACATGGCCCTTGTCGCCGTCCTCGCCGGAGGCGTAGGCGTATTCCAGCTCGCGAGGCAGCTCCAGACGCGGCTGAAGCGGCACCACGCTGTCCGTCGCACGGGCCGTGAACCGCTTCAGATACGGATCAAGCAGCGCGAAACGCCGTTCTTCGGGGTCATCGCCCCAGAAGAAGAATCGGGCGTTGGAAGGATGGTAGTGCGACTCGTGGAACGCCTTGAAGGCCTTGTAGGTGAGCTGCGGGATAACCTCGGGATTCCCGCCGGAATCAAGGCCGTAGGTCATGTCCGGGAACAGCGACTGCTGGGAGTGCTCCGCCAGCACGGAATCGGGCGAGGAGTACACGCCCTTCATTTCATTGTAGACCACGCCCTTGTAGCGCAGGGGGCCTTCGGGAGCGTCGGCCTCGATGTGCCAGCCTTCCTGCTGGAAGCAGTGCTCGTCAATGCGCGGGAAAAACACCGCGTCGAGGTATACGTCCACAAGATTATAAAAATCCTGAAGGTTTGCGCTGGCAACGGGATAGCAGGTCTTGTCCGGGAAGGTGAAGGCGTTGAGGAAGGTCTGAAGCGAACCCTTGAGCAGTTCGACGAAAGGTTCCTTCACCGGATATTTTTCCGAGCCGCACAGCACGGAATGCTCGAGGATATGCGCCACACCGGTGGAATCCGTGGGCGGAGTGCGGAAGGTGACGCCGAAGCACTTGTTCTCATCACCGTTGACCACGGAAAGCATTTCCGCACCGGTGGCATCGTGTTTCCACAGTTTGACGACACCGGAAACCTCGGGGAGACGTTCCTCGCGCACGAGGCTGAATCCATGAGTATCCATCATAACTCCTTGGTATGGTAAAGGCTTACAGAAAAGCATCCCCAAAGGGACGCTCCCGTGCCTTTTTCTGTCGGTTGTGTTGCAGAAAGGACGGCGCATTCGCCGAATAAAACGCACCGCCTTCGGTATGATTCAATAAAATAACGCGATGTTTCCTTTCTGAATGACATTGACCCGAGAACTGGTCAAGAGGGCTTTCTCAAGGTTCTCATGCCTGAGGGGAAGGCCGCCGGGGAAAGGAACGGCCAGAAAAGCCGGGGGTTGCGCGGCAATACGCCGGCGGAAGAAACCGAAAGGCCCGCCGCGAAAAGGGCACGTCTCCCAAACATGGCGTTGCTACAAACAAAAGGCGGCCCCGAAGAGCCGCCTGCCGCGTCTGTGCCGAAATATCGTCATGCGTCCGGTATCTATCGCGACGCGCTCTTCGCCTGCCGCCCCTGGCGGCAACTTTTTTATGAAAAGCTCCTATTGCAGCTCCTTCAGGCGGTTCCGGGCGTCTTCGTCGCCGTTGGCGGCGGCCTTGCGGTACCAGTCGAGGGCCTGCTCCATGTCCTGCCGCACACCGTCTCCGCGCTCGTAACACAGGGCAAGGTTCCGCTGGGCTACGGGGTGGTTTTCTTCCGCGGACAGGCGGAACAGCTCGAACGCCCGCTGCTGATCCCGGGCTACCCCGCTGCCGGACATGTACCGGACGCCGAGAGCGTTCCGAGCATACGGATCACCGTTTTCTGCGGCCCGGGCATACCACGCCACAGCCTGAGCATCGTCCTTCGGCATCCCCACGCCATCGTCAAGGCACACCGCAAGCCGGCATTGGGCATCCGTGTTGCCCTGCTCCGCAGAAGCCCGAATGAATCCGGCACCTTCAGCCTGTGTTTCCGGATGGCCCAAAAGCCGCATCCCCAGCGCATACTGCCCGTCGGCATCGCCGTTTTCGGCAGACATCCGGTACCAGCGCAGGGCCTCGGCCTCATCCCTGGGAAGGCCGCCAAGCCCGTTCTCATAAAAAAGCCCCATGTTGAACTGCGACTGCGCGTGTCCCTGCTCCGCAGCCTTGCGGAACAACGCTGCCGCCTTCGCCAAATCCTTGTGAACGCCATTGCCGGCACGGTGGGCTACTCCCAGCAGGCCCAGCGCGCTGACGCTGCCGGCATCCGCCGCCTTCGTCAGCCACTGTACGCCCTTGGCATAGTCCTGCGGAACGCCGTTGCCGTTCATCAGCAGAATGCCATAGTCGCACTGGGAGCGGGGATCGCCCCCCTCTGCCCCCCTGAGATACCACTCGGCAGCGAGGGCGGCATCCCGCTTCACGCCGCTCCCGGTCAGATAGCAGTAGGCGAGGTTGCCCTGCGCCTGGGCAAGGCCCTGTTCCGCCGCCCGGCGATACCACTCGGCGGCCTGTTCCCGGTGCTGCGGCACGCCCCGTCCGTTTTCAAGGCAGAACCCAAGCTCAAGCTGGGCCGGAGCATGCCCCTGCTCCGCCGCCTTGCGGATCCATTCCGCCGCCTTGCCCATGTCCTGCGGCACGCCGTCGCCGTTCCCAAAGGCAAGCCCGAGGGCCAGCTCCGCCGCGGGATACCCCTGTACAGCGGCCTTCCCGTACCACTCCACCGCCTGCGCCTTGTCCACGGGCATGGCTATGCCGCGCATGGCAAAGGTTCCGAGATTGCACTGGGCGCGGGCAAAACCGGCTTCAGCGGCCTTGCCCAGCCACGGCAGGGCCGCCGCGGGGTCCTGCTTTACTTCCAAAAGCAGCATGCTCATCAGATACCATGCTTCGGGGGACGCCTCTTTCTGCAATTCCCCGACAAGGGCCTCGGCTTCTTCCGGCGTGACGGGCCTGCCGCCGGACGAGGACAGGACGGCAACGGAAGCCTTCGCAAAAAGATGCCCCTGTTGCGCCGCCTTGCTGAAGGCGGCAAGGGCTTTCCGGGCCGCATCGCCCCCCTCCAGCCGCAAGAGCCGCACACCTTCCGCATACAGCGCGTCGGGCGATGCCGACACCTGAGAAACGGCCTGCACGGCCCGGGCAAGCAGGCTGGACGGCTCCCCGCTTGCGGGAAAGGAACACAGACAGCTCATGCCAAGAACGGCAAGCAGGGAAAAAGGCTTCTTCATGATGTCTTCCGTAGGGTGGGAAACAGGAAAAAGAAAAGGCGCGGCACCGGAAAGGGCACCGCGCCTCAGGGACAGGATTATTCGCCGGTCAGCTTGTCCGCCAGACGTGCGGCAAGCTCCGCATCTTCATGAGGTTTTCTGCCGCTGACGCCAAGCCCTCCGATACAGCGTCCCTCGCCGTTGAAAACGGGAACGCCGCCAGCCAGCGTGGTGAACAGGGGATCGCAGAAGTCGGAAGCGGACAGCCCCTCCCTGGCGATGCGATCATGGAAGGCCTGTGTGGTGGATTCCATCCGCATGGCGGTATGGGCCTTGGCCCGGGCAATGGCTCCGGCCCGTTCAGGCGTGCCGTCCATGCTCAGGAAGGCGGCAAGCTGGCCCGTGCGGTTGACGACGGCAACGCAGACCGGCGCACCGCCCGCGGCCTCGGCCTCAAGGCCGGCAAGGGCCTTCATGATGGACGAACAGGGAATCGTATACTGCATGATGACATGCTCCCGGTTACTGGTTCAGCACGTCAATCAGGTCACGAACCTGAAGGACGGGCATGTCGTGTTTCGACGAAAAGGCCAAGACCTCGGGAAGCCGGGCCATGCTGCCGTCTGGATTGGTCAGCTCGCAAAGGACGCCATAGGGAGGCAGCCCCGCAAGGCGCATAAGCTCCACGCTCGCCTCGGTGTGTCCGGCGCGCTCGCGCACGCCTCCGGGACGGGCGCAAAGCGGAAAGACATGGCCCGGCCTGTGCAAATCCTCGGGAAGCGCATCGGGCGCGATGGCTGCCCGGATGGTCGTCACCCGATCGGATGCGGAAACGCCCGTGGTGACGCCTTCGGCGGCCTCGATGGACACGGTGAAGGCCGTGCGGTTCTTGTTGGTGTTGCAGGCCACCATCTGCGGCAGCCCAAGCCGGTCGGCTTTCTCTTGCGGCAGGCAAAGGCACACGATCCCGCTGCATTCCCGGATAAGCAAAGCCATCTGCTGCGGCGTGATGGTGGAAGCGGCATAAATGATGTCGCCCTCGTTTTCCCGGTCTTCGTCATCCACGACGAGGACTCCCCGTCCCTGACGGACGGCTAGAATGGCGGCTTCCACACGTTCTGCGGGGGTGGCGGCAAACTGATGCTGACTCATGGGGTTGCTCCAAAAGTTGGTTGACAGCATCAGGGCGACAGACAGGAACACGGCGAAAGGCCGCAACAGAAACGTTGCGCCTGCTCTGCTGGCTTGGCGCGATCCGCGCCGACTGTCCATTCTCTTCCATCCGGACTGTTACCGTCGGCTCCGGCCTTGCACCGGATCTGCTGACTCCTTCGCATGAAGGACGCTCGCGGGCTTTCCCCGAAGCCGGAGATTACCGCCGGTGGGGACTTTCACCCCGCCCTGAGAAGGCTTGGAGGATAGGCAGACGGCTCGCCGCTGTCAATTGCGGCAAGGCCGCCCCGGAAGCCTCTTTTCCGGGCCGGAGCACTGTCCT
>CAZIFC010000042.1:0-17551 GCA_964538355.1 uncultured Lawsonia sp.
GAACCGCTTCTTTTCGCTCTGAGGGGGTCTGGGGGGCATCATGCCCCCCAGCCCGCCGGGAGGCACTCTTTCTCTTTACTCTTTCCCGATAAAATGGCGGATGGCGTCCTCAAGACGCCGGATACTGACAAGGGTATCGAGACATGGCCCATTGGGACGTTCATTGATGACGCCGAAAACGGGAAGCGGATGCGTATCCTGAATACCGGAGGAAAGATCCCGTTCGCAGGCGACCGCGACAATCAGCCTGGGGCGGGCCTGCACCACAATCCTCCGGGCGATGGTTCCGCCCGTGGCGATGGCTACCTGCACCCCGTATTCGTCGCGCAGGCGAAGAATCTCCTTGAGCGGGCAGGCCCCGCAACGGACGCAGTTGTCGACATCGTAGGTCAGGCGGTGCGTGCAGCGGCTCGACTGAATGCAGTGCGGCAAGAGCACGAGGAGCTGTCCGGGCTTGCATTGAATGTTACTGCTAAGTACCAGTTCATTGTTGACCTTGATGAACGACCGCCTCACCGCCGGTACGGGAATGCGCATCACCCGGCCCATCAGCTCCATAAGCGGCAACAGCAGCCGGATGGTGATGCCGCGCAGACGCGAGGTTCCAAGGAGCGGCCTCCCGGTATAGGCATGGAGCACCAGCCCCACGGAAAGCCAGATAATCGCAAGGATAGCCCCGCCAAAGACGGTTCCGGTAATGTACGGAAGCCACGGATGGATGGCCGAAAAGCCAAGCGTCGGAATCAGCCAGATCAAAAGAAGCAGTGCACACAGCAGAAGTGCGGTTCCGCCCACCAGTCCGATGAACAGCCGCTTTCCCGTTCCGCCGTATTCTTCTCGAGAGAGGGAAAAGGAAGATTTGGAGATACTCACCTTGGGTTTACCCGAATGAGGTGAAAAGATTGAGGAACAGCAAAAAAACAAACGGCCCGCCTCCCCTCCGGCTCTTTGCCGGGGAAAGGCCAGGGGAGGAGCTTTCTTTAAAAGCCCCGCTCCCCCGGGCTTCTACGCCAATGCCGGTGAAACGGCGCGGCCCGTTCCGTCCTTTCCGACGGAACGGCAATACCCGTTCCAGAAGGCTTCGGCGGACATGGGTTTGCCGCCCGCAGGCTTGAGCATGGAAACTTCATAGCAGGCATCCCGGCAGGCGATGAGCAGCCTGCCGCCGCGCAGCCCTGCAAGCGTCCCCGGTTCGGGGCGTTCGTTACCGAACGGTTCGCCCACGCGTCCCGGCTGGATCAGCACAGGCAGGGGGTCACGTCCCGGCAGCAAAAAGACGGTCTGCGCCCCGGGCCACGGGGTCACGCCCCGGATACGGGCATGGAGGACATCGGCGTCCTCATCCCAGCCGATCTGTCCATCGGCCTTGGTAAGCTTGGCGGCATAGGTCGCCAGCGCGTCATCCTGAGGGATGGGTGTGGACGGATCGCCATCCGCGTACTGCTGGAGGACTTCGACCATCATGCGCCCGCCAAGATCGGCAAGCTCGTCGTGCATGGTCGCGGCGGTATCGTCGATGCCGATGCCGAGTGCGCGCTGGAGCAGCATCGGGCCGGTATCCAGCCCGCGCTCCATCCGCATGATCGTGATCCCGGTAAGCTTGTTCCCGTCCATGATGGCCCGCTGGATCGGAGCCGCACCCCGGTACTGGGGCAGCAGTGAACCGTGGACGTTGAACGGTGCAATCGTGGGAATATCCAGCACGGCCTGCGGCAGGATCAGCCCGTAGGCGGCGACAACAAGCGCGTCGGGATGCAGCGCGGCAAGGGCGGCGCGGTCGGCCTCTTCCTTGAAGTTGAGCGGCTGAAAGACCGGAATGCCCAGCTCCTGCGCCAGAACCTTGACGGCGGGCGGCTGGAGCTTGTGCCCTCGCCCGGCGGGACGGTCCGGCTGGCTGTAGGCCGCGACAACCTCGCATCCGGGCCAGGCCGCCACATGCCGAAGCACCGTAGCCGCAAAGTCCGGCGTACCCATAAAAACGACGCGCAGCTTCTGTCCGCCCATCTAGTTCACCTGACTCTGACGAGTGCCTTTCTTGAGCTTGTTCTCGAACATCATGCGCTTGAGGCGGCTGATGTGGTCAATGAACAGCTTGCCGTCCAGATGATCAAGCTCGTGCTGGACGCAAACGGCAAGCAGGCCCTCGGCGTCGAAACGTACGGGGTTGCCGTCCAGATCCGTGGCTTCGACATGAATGTTTCCGGTACGGCGCACCTTGGCGCGGTAGTCCGGCACGGAAAGACAGCCTTCCTCGCTCTCGACGGGAGCCGCATCGGGAAGAGGCGTCCACGAAGGGTTCACCAGCACCATCTTTCCGTCACGCTTTTCCGGGCCGCTGATGTCGATGATGACAAGGCGCAGGAGCTTGCCCACCTGCGGCGCAGCGATGCCGATGCCGTCCGACTTGTACATGGCTTCGGTCATTTCATCGACAAGCTGGCGGATTTCATCAGTTATGTTTTCAACAGGAAGGCTCGCCTTCCCAAGCAGGGGATCAGGATATGTAAGAATTTTCAAAGACATGCAGACTCTCGTATGCGGGTTGGCATTCGGGGTTAAAACAGGTAGAAAGACCAATACGGTTCAATAGGAAGAAGCACAATACCCTGTCCGAACAATAATGTACAGGACGCTAGCTCCGTCAAGCCTGCGGAAAGACGTTCCTCCGCAACTGGGACGTATGGTGGATACCTTGCCCGAAGCCCTTTCTTTCTCGCCCGACAAGCCGTGGCTCGCACCACTGGCGGGATGGTCGGACTTGCCCTTTCGTCTGCTGTGCCGTCGTTTCGGCGCGGCGGTTTGCTGTACGGAAATGATCAGCGCAAAGGGGCTTATCTATAAAAGCCCCGGCACGGCGGAGCTGTTCGCAACCTGCCCGGAAGACACCCCCGTCGTCGTCCAGCTCTTCGGCAGCGAGGCCCCCTTTATGGAAGCCGCCACGGAACAGCTGAAGGAAAAGGGCTTCGTCTGGTTCGACTGCAATATGGGCTGCTCCGTACCCAAGGTGACCCGCACAGGCTCCGGCGCGGCGATGTGCCGCGACATCGACAACGCCCTTGCCGTAGCCGAGGCCCTGATCCGGGCCGCAGGGCGCGGGCGTGTCGGCTTCAAGCTGCGGCTCGGCTGGGACGAACGCTCCACCGCCTCCGAAACATGGCGCATCTTGGCTCCGGCACTGGAGCAGCTCGGCGCGGGCTGGCTTGCCCTGCACCCCCGGACGGCAAAACAGGGCTTTACCGGCACAGCCCGCTGGGAAACCCTTGCCGAGCTGAAGCAGCTGGTTTCCCTGCCCGTTGTCGCCAGCGGGGACTTGTTCACGGCGGAAGACGGCGTGCGCTGCCTCCGTGAAACGGGTGTGGATACGGTCATGTACGCACGCGGTGCCTTGCGTGATCCTGCAATATTCCAAGCTCATCTCGATATCCTCGCCGGACGGCAGCCCGTGGTGGCGGACGTTCCCGTCCTGCTGTCCCGCATCCGGGAACATGCGCGCCTTGCCCGCGAACTCAGCTCGGAAAAAGTCGCCTTGCTCAAAATGCGTACCATCGTCCCCCGCTACATCCGGCACATTGAAGGCTCCCGGCAGCTTCGGGCGGACATCATTGCCTGCCGGAGCTGGGAAGACTTTGAAAACGCCCTGAAAGCCTTTGAAGCCAGTAAATCTTGAGCCTCCCGTTCCCTGCCAACGGAAGCATAATTCTTTCTACGACAAGGGTTATTATGAGAAGTCCTTTCCGCTCTGGATTCACGCTGATTGAAATCCTTTCCGTCCTGATCATCCTCGGCATTCTGGCGGCTGTAGCCGTACCCAAATATTTTGACCTGCAATACGAAGCCCAAAAAAAGGCGGCCCTCAGCTCTGTCGCGGAAGCGCAGGTACGCATCCAGCTTTCCTTCGGACAGCTCCTGCTGCAAGGCAAAACCTGCGCCGAGGCGTCCGCCATCGTCAGCAACCTCGGCAACCTTGAGGACGAAAAGGAAAGCTCTTTCCGCACGGGAACTTCCGGCCACTTCGGTGAATACACACTCTCCACCAGCGCAGCCATTACCCCCTCGGGAACCTCCGTTACCGCCCAGCGTGGTGACGACGGCCCCCTGTTTGAGGATATCGCCAAGCTCTATCTGCCCTCGTGTGAGGGAACGCAGCCTTCTCCCACCAATACCTTCATGAATAGCAATGTCGCAAACCTTATTGCCTATCTCATCAAGAACGGGAACGATGATAAAGAAGGGAGAAACGAATTCGCAGGTAGTTTTGATTTAAAAAATGGCATTACAGCAACCCTGACGGCTGAACATGGGATCAAGAATAATTATGGTAAAGCCAGAGTCAATTTTGAAAATACGAGCACCAAGGAGAAGATGAGCATTCAGTTTACCCAAAAAGCCGATGGAACGGCGACAATCCACCAGATCCAGTTCTGGAATGGAGAGACCACATCTGATATGGGGATACAAATTGTCCACTCTTCAACTGCAAATAGAAATAAAGATGTACTGGATGCGGCAAAGACGGTTGCACAGAATCTTGGCCTGAATATCAATGGCCTTGGAAGCTCTTTTGATGCTAGCTATCACCCTGAAAACAAGAATTATGAAGTGACCATTGTGTCGGGCAAATTCACCTTCTAGCACGAGAAAAAATCATTTACTTATAACACAAACCCTCCTTTTCTCAACAAAAAAGGAGCGGTTCCATGAACGCTGTCATCAATCTGATGTTGCAGTCTCTCAAAGAGGGCAAGGACAAGGTCGTTACGGAAATCTCGAAATACAGGAACAAGACGTTCCTTCAGGCGACCGTGGCTTCCGTAATCTATATCGCTATGGCTGATGGCTCCATCACGCCGGACGAACGATCCAAGCTCTTTGCCTATATCAAGGAAGCGGACGAACTGAGTGCCTTTTCTTCCGATGATGTGATCAACGTCTACAAGGACATCATCAAGTATTACGACTTCGACAGCAAGATCGGCAATGCCGAAGCCCTCAAGATCATCGGCGGAATGAAGTCGCAGGACGAGGAACAGATCCTTTTCATCGTCCGTGCCGCCTGCGTCATCGCCATGAAGAACGGCGTTCTCCAGGATGCCGAAAAGGAAGCCGTGGACCGGATTTGCCACGAACTGGGCATCTCCCTGGATAAAGTCCAGATTTAGGCAGCCCCGGATTCAGCCGGACAGGAGCCAAACCGTAGCCCCTGCCGCCGCAACACGGCGGGCAGCCTGTACAGCGGCACTCCAAACCCAAAGGATTCGGTATGCAGGTTATACACCTCGTCAGCTTCATTCTGCTGTCGGTCATCTATCTGTTTGTCTGGGACAAGCTCTACAGCCTGTTTTTCCACAAGGTCACCAACCGCAATCTGTTTTATGTCCTCAAGGTTATCGCGCTGACCGTATCCATCTACATTTCCTTCCTCATTTTCGGGGCGATGGAAATGTTCATGCTGGTTTAGAATCAGGCTCCACACCCCCTCGCGAAAGAAGGCCCGGAAAACCAGAAAGGCACGAGCAAGGGAGATGGCTTCTTTCGAGGCCATCCCCTGATCGTGCCTTTCATCCGTACTGGACTCACGGATAGCGCAATGTTCCCGTGCAGCAACAAGCTCGCTGCCGAGGGGGCCGGGGGAAATCATTTCCCCCGGTGGGGTTCGGGGCAACGCCCCGACAACTCCCACGAAAAAAACGTTTATGCCGCTACGAAACCGTCCGTGCCCCCGCAGCTCCTCCGGCAAGGAGACGCCGGGCAACGTCCTGAACAGGAAGCCCGACGATAGTTGACCACTGCCCCCGGATTCCCGAGACAAGGAAGGAGCCTAGCCCCTGAATGGCATAAGACCCGGCCTTGTCGTCGCACTCTCCGGTGGCGGCATAGGCCCGGAGCACGTCCTCGGGCCATGCCGCAAACGTCACCTCTGCGGCATCACAAAAGCATTCAGCCCCTCTGCCGCCACTTGGGGGCCATACGATGCAACACCCCGTATAGACGGTATGCGTGCGGCCCGAAAGGTGCAGAAGCATGGCAAGGGCCTCTTCACGGCTGGAGGGCTTTCCCAAAATGACCGGCCCATGCTCCTCATGGAGCACCACAATGGTATCCGCTCCGAGCACCACGGCATCCTGCCCTTCCTCCCTACAGGCTGCGGCAACGGCCTCTGCCTTGGCCTGCGCGGCACGCATGGCGTAGGCCGCGGGATCGTCATCCAACGACGGCTCAGGTTCCGCGCCGTCCACGACCCGGACAGAAAAGGCCAGCCCGAGACTGGCAAGCAGTTCCCGCCTGCGAGGTGAGGACGACGCGAGGATCAGCGGGCGCAACGCCCGGAACGCGCCGGGAAACAACGTATCGTTCACGATAAAACCCTCTTGGCGAATGAAGCCTGTTTTCTAAAGTCTTGCCTTCGGCACTGGAAAAAGTTCGGGGAAAAGGATAGCGTGGTTCCCGCAGGGAAACCTGAAAAGGAGCCGCCATGCCGCCTTCCCGAAAGCTCAGCGCACGTCTTACGCAATTGCTGGAACAGTTCAACCGTAATGACGACTGGCTCATTGTGATCAATGCCGATCCCGATGCCATGGCTTCGGCCCTGGCTCTCAAGCGGATCATGTCGCACCGCGTGCGAAAGGTCGCCATTGCCCGCATCAACGAGATTTCCCGGCCCGACAATCTGGCGATGATCCGGTACCTGCGTATCGCCATGTCGCCGCTGTCAAACCAGCTGAAATCAGCCTACACGCACTTTGCGATGGTAGATTCCCAGCCGCACCACAACGCGGCCTTTGAGGGCATTCCCTTTTCCATCGTCATCGATCACCACCCCGTCTCGCCGGAGCATCCCCTGAAATCGGCCTACGCCGATATCCGCCCCCAATACGGCGCAACAAGCACGCTGCTCACGGAATACCTGCGCTCCTTGCGTATCCGCCCCGGCATCCGCCTCGCCACGGCCCTGCAATACGGCATCCGCACGGATACGGCCACCTTTACCCGCACGGGTACGGAAACCGACCTCCGCGCCTACCAGTACCTCACCGCCCACGGCGACATGGCCCTGCTGACCCGGATCATCCGAAGCGAATACCTTCCCGAATGGCTCAAATATTTCGCCCGCGCCTTTTCCTCCATGCACCAGTTCGGCTCAGGAGCCTATTGCTACCTCCACTCGGTGGAAAGCCCCGATATTCTTGTGGTGATTGCGGACTTCTTCACCCGTGTCCACGGGTTGCGCTGGGTCAGCGTCTGCGGGACCTACAACGAGACGGTGGTGGTCATCTTCCGCGGCGACGGACATCTGGATCTGGGGGCCTTTGCCGCCTCGCGCCTCGGCCCGCTGGGCACGGCGGGAGGCCACCGCGCCCTTGCCCGGGCCGAATTTCCCATCACCGCCACCGAAGGCCGGAGCGTGGACGTGTTCGTCTTCCGCAAGCTGACGGAAAAGCCGAAAAAAACGGTCGAAAAGCCCCTTTCCGGAGGGGAGGAAAACGAATCTTGCCCCGCAGGGCAACCCGCCGTTACCGCACCAGAACCAAAAAGTTCTTGATGCCGGTGAAGACCACCTGCGCCGCAATGGCCGCCAGCAGCAGGCCCGTCAGCTTGGAGAGCACGGCAAGTCCGGTCTTTCCAAGGATGCGCTGCACATGATTGGCCATCAGCAGCATCAGCGTAATGAGGGCCGAAGCCACGAACAGGGCGGCGGAACCGATGAGCCGCTCCGTCAGGCTGTGCGCGGACGCGCCGAGAACCATCAGCGTACCGATGCTTGCAGGCCCCATGCAGATGGGAATGGCGAGCGGAACCACGCTGATATCCTCATCCGGGCTGTCGGGCGTGTGCGACTCGCGCTGTTCGCCCATCAGGGCTACGGACGTCAGGAACAGCAACGCCCCCGCGCCGATACGGAAGGCGTCCAGCGTAAAGCCGAACACGCTGAACAGCGACTCCCCGAAAAAGTACAGCACGGTTCCCACGACAAAGACCGCCACCCCCGTCCGCAGGGCGGTGCGACGCTTGCGGCGTCCGCCGTAGGTCTGTGTGCCGCTCAGGAACGCGCTCAGCGCGGCAGGAGGTGTCAGAAGGGCGAAGAGCTTGATGACCGAACTGAAAAATTCTCCGATACTGTAATCCATAGTCTTCTCACTATCCCGCAAAATGGTTATTCCATGCGTTGTGCGCCGCCGCACCAGACGCTGTTCCTGATTGATTGTTCAATGAGCCGCGTCACCATACAGATAATGAAAGAGAGTTCAAGGCCTTTTTTTCAGGATCAAAGACAACATACCGGTGTTTCAGATTTTTTTTGATCAGAAAAATCAGCGGCCCTCCGGGCTGCCTTTTCCGCCGTCCGTTCCTGCAAGACGGCGAGGCCCCTCAGGAGAACGATATGCCCCATCCGTACATTGAAACCACGCTGTTCGACCTGTTCAAGGTAGGCCCCGGGCCTTCCAGCTCCCACACCATCGGACCCATGAAGGCGGGACGCCATTTCGCCGATACCTGCGCCGCCCTGCCGCGGGATCTGCTGATCCGGGCCGTCCGTTTCCGGGTGCGGCTGTATGGCTCCCTCAGCGCGACGGGAACCGGGCACGGGACCGATGCCGCCGTGGTTGCCGGGCTGCTCGGCACGGAACCGGAAACCTGCCCTCCGGGCCTGCTTCAGACGCTCATGGACGATCCCCATACGCCCCACGCGCGGCCTCTCGGCGACGGCCGGGTGTCGGTTTGCGTTGGCGACGTGAGCCACGACGCCGTCATCCACGATTTCCCCTACAGCAACACGCTGGTTGCCGAACTGCTGGATGCCGAAGACAATATCCTGCATTCGCAGGAATATTACTCTGTGGGCGGCGGTTTTATCCAGTGGAAGGGGTGGGAGCCGCCCGTTCTCGGCAAGCCTGTTCACCGCTATTCGAATATGACCGAATTGCGTGCCATTGTGAAGGAGAAGGGCCTCAATATTTATGAAATCATCCTCGACAATGAAATGGCGATCACCGGCGCGTCCCGCCCGACGATCATCCATTCGCTGAACGAGATCATCGCGCACATGGAAAACGGCGTCCGGCGCGGCCTTGACGAGGAAGGACTGCTCCCCGGCCCGCTCAAGGTGCAGCGCAAGGCCCGGATGCTCTGGCAGCAGGCCTCCAAGATGCAGTCGTGCCCGGACCAGTTCCTGACCCGGATCAACGCCTACGCCTTTGCCACGGCGGAAGAGAACGCCAGCGGCGGCGTCATCGTCACCGCGCCCACCTGCGGCTCCGCCGGAGTCATGCCCGCGCTGGTCTACGCACTGCGCCATGAGCTGTTCATCGGCGACCGCGCCCTGCGGGAAGCCTTCCTTGCCGCGGCGGCTGTCGGGTTCATCGCCAAGCACAACGCCAGCATTGCCGGAGCCGAGGTCGGCTGTCAGGGTGAAATCGGCGTGGCCTCGGCAATGGCGGCGGCCTTTGTAGCCGATGCCCGAGGCTACCGGTCCCGGGTGACCGAAAACGCCGCCGAGGTCGCCCTTGAGCACCATCTCGGCATCACCTGCGATCCCGTGCAGGGCTATGTGCAGATCCCCTGTATCGAACGCAACGCCATGGGTGCGGTCAAGGCCTACAACGCGGCGATCATCACCTCGGGGACCGATCCCTATTCGCAGCGGGTGTCTCTTGATGCCGCCATTGCGGCGATGGCGGAGACAGGCCGGGAAATGAGCTGTAAATTCAAGGAAACCTCGCTCGGCGGACTTGCCGTAAGCATGGTTGCCTGTTGACAGTGCCCCGGATACGGGTTACTGATTGCCTCTTTCACAATGCACTATGCCGGGTTTTTTCCCCTCTGGACAATCAGGCTTTCGGCCTTAGCGTTACGAGACAGGAAGAAGCCCGTCTTTTTGGGAGGCTGCATATGGCACGCATCACCGTTGAAGATTGTCAGGAACGCGTCGAAAACCGTTTTCTCCTCGTGCAGATGGCGATCAAGCGCGTGCGCCAGTATCGCGAAGGCTACGAGCCTCTGATCGAGTCGCGCAACAAGGAAGCTGTGACGGCACTGCGCGAAATCGCGGCCGGCAAGGTCTTTCCCGAAGACATGAGCCAGTACCGCATGCCCACTGGCGAAACCCAACCCGATCTGGACGATTAAGCCCTTTTCGTCCCAAAAAATTGAGCAATCATGGCCCAACGCGATTATTACGAAGTTCTCGGTGTAGCCCGTACCGCCTCGGATGACGAGATCAAGCGGGCTTACCGTAAAATGGCCCTCCAGAACCATCCCGACCACAACCCCGACAACCCCGAAGCCGAACAGCGTTTCAAAGAGGCTGCCGAAGCCTATGAAGTCCTGCGCGATCCGGAACGCCGGGCGCGGTATGACCAGTTCGGCCATGCCGGTGTCGGCGGGAACAATGGAGACTTCGGAGGCTTCGGCTCCGCCGAAGACATCTTCGCCCATTTCGGCGATATCTTCGGCGACATGTTCGGTTTCAGCATGGGCGGTTCGCGTCGCAGCGGGCCTCGTCCCACGGCGGGCGCAGACCTGCGCTACAACCTGAACATCACGTTCGCACAGGCGGCGAAGGGTGCGGAAATCACCCTCAACATCCCGCGGATGGCCACCTGCGACGAGTGCCAAGGCTCCGGAGCCGCGCCCGGCAGTTCCCGCGAGACCTGCCGCCAGTGCGGCGGTGCGGGACAGGTTCGTAATTCGCAGGGCTTTTTCCAGTTCGTGGCCCCCTGCCCCACCTGCCACGGGGAGGGCTATACCATTTCCAAGCCCTGCCCCAAATGCCGGGGCAAGGGACAGATCCAGCAGACCCGTGACCTCTCCGTCCGCATCCCTGCGGGCGTGGATACCGGGACCCGCCTCCGGCTCCGCAACGAAGGCGAAGCGGGGACCAACGGCGGACCCAACGGAGATCTGTATGTCTTTATCTCCGTGGACGAAGACAAGACCTTCCGCCGCCAGGGGCAGGATCTCGTCATCACGCGGGAAGTCTCCTTTGTGCAGGCGGCCCTCGGGCACACGCTCACCGTTCCCGGCCTTGATGAGGAACTTGAGCTGAAGATCGCCAAGGGCACGCAGAGCGGCACGGTTCTCCGTCTGCCGGGCAAGGGGCTTCCCTTCCTCAACCAGAACCGCAATGGCGATCTGCTTGTGGAAATCGTGGTGAAAACACCGACCGGCCTTTCCGCACGGCAGGAGGAACTGCTCCGCGAATTCGAATCCTGCGCGGAAGAGTCCATCGGCAACAAGATCATCAAGGGCGTCGAGAACCTGCTCGGCGGCAAAAACAAGAAAAAGAAAAAATAGCGATATTCTTGAGGGAGACGGTGCGCGCTTCCAAAGCCTCTGCCCCTTTTCCCCAAGGCCCTCTTCCGCGGAATCTTTCCGACAGGCGGGGAGGGAACCGCAGGAACCCTGCGAAAAAAGAGACGACAGCCCGGAACCAATGGTTCCGGGCTGTCTTGTTTTCCCAAAACGGAATGCGGGCCGAAGCGGACGGCCCTTTCTTTGTTACCAGGGAGTAGTCAGGCCGGCGGCATGGCGTCCGCCATACAGCACGCCCTTGAAGTCGGCAAGGATCTTGGCGTGGTCGAAAACAAGGGCGGGCAAGGCTTCCATCGAGTAGAAGGCAACCTTGGCGGCATCGTCCCCGGCGCGCAGCTCTTCGGGATTCAGCGGCTCGGCGATGAATACGGTGGAAATGGTGTGCTGGCGCGGATCGCGATCAGGAGCCGAATACACCCCCAGAATGCCGGTCAGCCTGATGCGGAGATTGGTTTCTTCCAATGCTTCGCGCACGGCGGCCTGTTCCGCGGATTCGCCCAAATCGATGAATCCGCCCGGCAGGGCATTGCCGTAGGGAGGGTTCTTGCGGTCGACAAGCACAAGCCCGCGCTCGCGGTCATGGATCACGATATCGACGGTCGGCTTGGGGTTGAGGTATTTTTCAACGATCGCGCCGCATTTCGGACAGGTCAATTCAGTCTTCATCATCAGTCCCTTGAGTAAAATGAAGGGGATGTTCCCCATATGCATAGAGGGGAATCCCCCCATTCATCGCCCGCAAACATTCCTTCTTCCCAAAACTCGCCCGAAAGCGCAACAGGCTTTTTCGGATTCCACACTGTTCTTCAATCATTCCAAGAAAAAACAAATTCCTCCGCCCACTCCCAGCAGGGAACGCCCGTGAAGATCCCCCACCCCATTACAAAAGTCTTGGGAGAGGGAGGGATGGGGCTTGGGGAAGGGAGGGAGAAGCCTTTCTCCAGAAAGGTTCTCCCTCCCTTCCCCAATTTCCTTTCCTTACTTCCACTCACCCAAAAGCTCCCGGCACAGCAGGCCCGCGTCAAGATAGGGCGGCTCGGCGACAAGGCGGGCACGGCGAACCCGTATCCCCTTTCCGGCAAGCCATGCATGGGGGATGCCGCCGGGATAGCGTGACTCATCCCCGTCAACCAGCAGCCAGTTGAGCACCTGCCCGGCGGGGCAGCCCTCTCCGGAGCCGAACCGGAGCAGCCACTCCACCTGATCCTGCACGGAAAGCCCAAAAAGCTCCGGGTCAGTCCCAAGGTTGGGAATGAAGACCTTGGGGCAGGCCGCTTCCCGGATGGCGCAGCCCACGCCCTCAGGCAGCAGGTTCGCCATGACCGACGAAAAAAAACTTCCGATGGGGTAACAAATGAGATCCGCCCCGCGGATGACGGAACCAAGGCGTGGCTGCATGGGTACGGAAATCGGCTCCGCATTCTCCAGCGAAGCGGAAAGCCACATGTCCCGGATGGGTGCGGCAATGGAAGCCGCTGTCTTGCCCGTGAAACGATGCTGCCCGACGATGACCTCGCCGTCGGCAAGCTCCACGCACAGGTGGGCGCAGCGATCCGCTACGGGCAGGACGACGCCACGGGCCTGCACCATGCCGGAAAACGCCCGCACCACAGGCTCCAGCTGGCGATCCAGCGACAGGTAGCCGGATGTCAGGATCAGGTTCCCGATGCTGGCTCCGGCAAGCTCCATGTCCTCCGGCATCTGCGCGAGAAAGGCGGCAAGGTGCTGGGCGGCGATTTCGTGCATCGGCTCTGGAATAGCCGCCACCAGAGGATGGGTGCCCGCCGCCATCGTTTCCAGTTCGCGGCGCAGTTCCGCACGGCCCTCTTTTGTTGACAATCGGTAACCAAGCAGGGCCACCGTCTCCGGATTCCCGGCAAGCGAACGATCCGCCAACGCCATGATCCGGGCGCGGATATCGCCCACGGCGGGCATATCGAAGGCCCGGCGCAGCACGGCGGAGCTGCCCCCCGAATCAAAGGTCGTGATCACATGGATGGCAGACGCGGTGTGCCGGGACAGTTCCGCCGCCACGGGAGCCAGTGCCGTACCGCCGCTGAAAAACAGAATCCGCAGTTCAGGCCCGCCCATCGCGGCCTCCGGGAAGGCTCAGGACAAGCAGCGCATCGACCATATCCATCAATTCCTTGTAAAGCCCTCCGCCCTGCATGGCGGAACCGAACAGCGCAAGCCGCTGCCCGGCGAGGACCTTGCGAGGCACCTCCTCCGGCATGATCGTGGCAAGGCGCAAGCCGAGAAGCAGCCCTTCCACCCCTTGCCGGAACAGGGCAAATGTTTCCCCGAACCGGACGCGCAAGGTTGCCCAGAGCCTTTCGGACTCAGGGGAGGGGGCAAGCCCGGACAACACGCACAGCCCCATGAACAGCGCGTTCAGCCCCGAACCGGGGACGCCGGAACGCCAGCCCGTCAGCCACGAGGCCCGCTCGAACAGCAGGCCGTGGGCAATGCCGAGCTGAAGCAGCCCTTCCATGCCGCGCCGCGCTTCCAGCAGTTCCGGCTCGTTCCACAGGACGGGCATTGCGCCGGGACGCCACGCGGGTACGGTTTCCGTCAGCGGCTCAACGCCCGCCAGCGTCCGCAGGATGTGCGCGAACCAGCGGTTGGCATCCGGTGAACCCGGCGTTTCCAAATGGCTGTAGCTGAGCGTGTAGCTCCCCTTGCCGTAACGTCCGTGTACGGCGCAGGGCTGCCCATTGAGAAAACCGGGCGACAGCGAAATGCCGTACATTTCGATCCATTGTTCCAGCATTGCGGGGGACAGGGAGGACAGCGGCAAGTCCGACACGCACAAATCCGGCGGGCAGGTTCGGGGGTCCGAACCCGCATAGCGGGCCAAAACGCCTACCCCTTCCGGATCGCCGCCGAAGCCCGTGCCGGAGGGGGACGCAAAGCGTCCGGGCCACCAAATGGGAATGGCCGGTTCGGTTCCGGGAGGGCACGGCTCGGAAAAGCAGGCGGGGACAAGCGGATGGGAACCGGCAAAGCGCACCCGGACGTGCCCGGAAACAAAATGCTGCACGCGCTCGGCTATTTCGTCGCGGTGCCACGGGCACAGGCCGAGGCTCGTGCCGATCTCGGCGGTACGGACAGGATCGGCGGCATCGGAAAGCCCAAGCCCGGCCCCGCCGCAGAATCCGAGATAGTTTCCGCCGCCGCGCACCCAGGCGCGCAGGGCCTCTCGCCCGGACTCACCCAGTGCGGCAGACTTGTGCCGGGCGGTCCCACCGGGCACAATCAGGAGAGATGTCTTGTCAGAAAGCGCGCCCTGAGCTATTTCTTTCGCTTTGACCAGACGGTATGGAAGCCCAAACGCTTCGGCGGCCCGCCACACAAGCAGGCCCCAGAGCTGCGAGGCATCCCAGAATATGGCTATGTCAGTCATGGTCCCTTCTGCATAGAACAACCGGGCGCGGTTGACAACACCCTGCCCGCCCTCTCTGGCACCAGCCTCTTGAACCCTTTCATCGGAGCAGGCAATGTCCGAAAACGCGTTACCCAAGGGTTACGAACCCCACGCCGTGGAAGACCACTGGCGCGAATACTGGGAAAAGAACAAGACCTTCACCCCCGATCCCGACGGGCCGGGAGAACCTTTCTCCATTGTCATCCCTCCGCCAAACGTCACGGGCGCGCTGCACATGGGCCACGCCCTGAACCACACCATCATTGACGTGCTCTGCCGCCATGCCCGCCAGAAGGGCAAGAAGGTCCTCTGGCTGCCCGGCACCGACCACGCGGGCATCGCCACCCAGAACGTGGTGGAACGCGCCCTTGCCAAGGAAGGCAAGACCCGGCACGACCTCGGACGCGAAAAGTTCGTCGAGCGCGTCTGGGAATGGAAGGAAGAATACGGCAACCGCATTCTGAACCAGATCCGCATGCTCGGCGATTCCGTGGACTGGACCCGCGAACGCTTCACCATGGACGAAGGCCTCTCCAAGGCCGTCCGCAAGGTGTTCGTGGAGCTGTACAAGGAAGGGTACATCTACAAGGGCAAGTACATCATCAACTGGTGCAGCCGCTGCCACACCGCCCTTGCCGACGACGAAGTGGATCACATGCCCGAAAAGGGCCACCTCTACCATGTCCGCTACGATTTCGAGGATGGAACCGGCTCGGTGATCATCGCCACCACCCGTCCCGAAACCATCATGGCCGACACCGGCGTGTGCGTGCATCCCGAAGATGAACGCTATGAAGGGCTGGTGGGCAAGAAGATCATCGTGCCCGTCATCGGACGCGCCGTGCCGCTGTTTGCCGACCGCTATGTGGACAAGGAATTCGGCACCGGTGCCCTGAAGGTCACGCCCTGCCACGACCCCAACGACTGGACGCTCGGCGAACGCCACGGGCTCGAATTCATCCAGTGCATCGATGAAGACGGCAACATGACCGAGGAAGCCGGGCCTTACGCCGGGCTTTCCAAGGAAGAATGCCGCAAGCGCATCGTTGAGGACTTGCAGGCCTCCGGCCAGCTGGTGAAGATCGAAGATCTCGATCACAGCGTGGGCCACTGCTACCGCTGCAAGACCGTGGTGGAACCCCACATGTCCGAACAGTGGTTCGTGGCTTCCACCAAGCTCGCGCCCCGCGCCCGGGCCGCCGTGCCGGAAATGACCCAGATCTTCCCCGAAAACTGGATGAAGACCTATTACAACTGGCTCGACAACATCCGGGACTGGTGCATCAGCCGTCAGATCTGGTGGGGCCACCGCATCCCGGCCTGGACCTGCCCGAAGTGCGGCAAGCTCATCGTTTCCGAGGAAGATCCCACGTCCTGCCCGGATTGCGGCTCCTCCGATCTGGTGCAGGAATCCGACGTGCTCGACACCTGGTTCTCCTCCGCCCTGTGGCCCTTCAGCACGATGGGCTGGCCGGACAAGACCAAGGATCTTGCCACGTTCTATCCCACGTCCGTGCTCGTCACCGGGTTCGACATCCTGTTCTTCTGGGTGGCCCGCATGATGATGATGGGCCTGCACTTCATGGATCAGGTTCCGTTCAAGCACGTCTACCTGCACGCCCTCGTGCGCGACGCGCAGGGCCGCAAGATGTCCAAATCCACCGGCAACGTCATTGACCCGCTGGTGATGATCGAAAAGTACGGCACCGACGCCCTGCGCTTCACCCTGACGGCCTTCGCCGCCATGGGCCGCGACATCCGCCTTTCCGAAGATCGCATCGAAGGCTACCGCCACTTCGTGAACAAGCTGTGGAACGCCTCCCGCTTCGCGCTCATGAATCTGCCCGAAGAGGTTCCCGCCGCCGTGGAACTCGACAAGGTGCAGGGGCTGCACCACCAGTGGCTGCTCCACCGTCTTGAAGAGGTCAAAAAGGATGTGGACGACTCCATCGAGGCCTACCGCTTCAACGACGCCGCCCAGACGCTCTACAAGTTCCTCTGGAACGAGTTCTGCGACTGGTACCTTGAGCTGATCAAGCCGGACATGCGGGAGGAAGGCCCCCGCAAGACGGAAGCCCAGTATGTGCTGTGGACTGCGCTGCGCGAATTCCTCGTGCTCATGCACCCGATCATGCCCTTCGTGACCGCCGAGATCTGGCAGGCCCTGCCCGGCGGGGCGGGTTCCGACATCGCCATGCAGCAGCTCCCCGAAGCGCGCCCCGGCTGCCTCAAGGCCGAAGCCGCCTCCCGCATGGAGTTCGTGCAGGACATCATCGGCATGATCCGCACCATCCGCGCCGAGCTGAACATTGCGCCGTCCTACAAGCTGACCGTGCTGCTCCGCCCCGTGGACGAGCAGCAAAAGGCCACCCTGGAAGCCAGCCGCGAAGTCATCGTGACGCTGGCCCGCCTCGGCGAGCTGCTCATCGACGCCAACGGCGAGGCCCCCAAGGCTTCCGCAAGCCATGTCGCGCAGGGCTGCGAAGTCATCGTGCATCTTTCCGGTGCCGTGGACTTCGCCGCCGAACTGGCCCGTCTTGAAAAGGAACTGGGCAAGATCGACAAGGAAATGGGCGGCCTCAACCAGAAGCTGGCCAACGAGGGCTTTGTCAGCCGCGCTCCTGCCGAAATCGTCGAACGCGAACGCGCCCGCGTTGCCGAGCTGGCCGACGCCCGCGTGAAGCTCACCGCGTTGCAGCAGCGTTTCCGCGATGTAATGTAAAGCGATTGAAGATTGGGGCGGGGAGAGGGAACCTTTCTGGAGAAAGGCTTCCCTCTCCCCTCCCCAAACCCCACCCCTCTCCCTCCCAAGACTTT
>CAZIFC010000043.1:0-14624 GCA_964538355.1 uncultured Lawsonia sp.
AGAAAGGCTTCCCTCTCCCCTCCCCAAACCCCACCCCTCTCCCTCCCAAGACTTTCACAGCGGGCCTCAGGTCGGCTTTGCACGGCGTTTCCGGCCCGCTCCCCGTCTCCCTGTTTTCAGATATAGGTATTTGTAATCAATTGTTTTTACAATGCCGCAACGCTTCCCCCGCAATCTTTTTCTCTCACCTTTGCCACGCACCACCACACCACCATGAAGTTTCCCACCACATCCCCGTTCTTCTCTGTCGCCCTGCTCCTCGTATCCATGCTTTCGATACAATGCAGCGCATCGCTTGCCAAAAGCGTCTTTCCGCTCATCGGGCCGGAAGCGACCACGGCTCTGCGCCTCTCCTTCGCCGCGCTGGTGCTGATTCCCGTCATGCGCCCCTGGCGCGTCAAGCTGACGAAAAGGCAGTGGCTGCCCATCGTCCTCTACGGCTTGTCCACCGGACTCATGAACATGTGCTTCTATCAGGCCATCAGCCGCATCCCGCTGGGGGTGGGCGTCGCGCTGGAGTTCACCGGGCCGCTCGCCATTGCCATGCTCGGCTCCCGGCGTCCCATCGACTTTCTGTGGATCGTGCTGGCTGTCTGCGGCCTGTCGCTGCTGCTCCCCATCCATGAATTTTCGGGCGATCTCGATCCGGTGGGCGTCGCCTTCGCGCTTGGGGCGGGGGTCTGCTGGGCGTTGTACATCATCTTCGGCAAGCGGGCGGGCAATGCCGGAGGTGGCGCGTCCGTGGCTCTTGGCATGCTTGTCGGAGCCTGCGCGATCATGCCTTTCGGGGTGGCCTCGGCAGGTACGGCGATGTTTTCGCTGTCGGTCATCCCGCTGACGCTGGTGCTCGGCATCTTCTCCTCGGCTCTGCCCTACGGGCTGGAAATCGTCGCCCTGAAGCAGCTTCCGTTCCAGACGTTCGGCATCCTCATGAGCCTTGAGCCGGTTCTGGCGGCCCTCTCGGGATTCGTCTTTCTGGGAGAGCAGCTTTCCCTCCCGCAATGGCTGGCCCTCTTGTGCATCATCGTGGCATCCATCGGCGCGACCATGACTGTCGGGCGCAGAAGCTGAGACGGCGCGGACTTGTCTTTTTTGCCGCGAACCTCTACACCGGGGCTTTATGATGCCTGACGCCGCACCTGCCCGGCGCACTCCCGCAAACCGCCCTTCCCCGAAGGATGCCTGATACCATGACCATGATTATCCTGCTCTCGGCCTTTATCGGGCTGTACGTCGTCGTACGGCTCATTCTGCCTTCCGGCATGAACGGGCTTCTCAAGTTTCTGCTCAGCCTCGCCGCGCTCATCTTCGCCGAAAAGCCCTTCCTCGCCCAGCTCATCTACGGCAACGGTACGATAGCCGCCTTCATGCCCCAGCCCGTGCAGCTCGTATCGGGCTACCTGCACGCGCTTGTCGTCGTGCTCTTTCTCCTGCTTCTGGTGCGGGACTTTCTGCTCCTCCTCACATGGCCTTTCCGCCGGCCTTCGGGGAGGCGCAGGGTGTATTACGGACGGAAGGAAAAACGGCAGGCTTCCGGCTTCTTCGCCTTTTTGCTGACGCTGATTGCCTTGGTGCTGACCGGATACGGGATGCGCGAGGCCCTGCGGGTTCCTTCCGTGCACGAGGTCCGCATCCAGATCCCCGGCCTGCCCGACGCCCTGAACGGCTTCCGCATCGCCCAGCTTTCGGATCTGCACATCGGGCCTGCCTTCGGGCGCGAATGGCTTTCGGACGTCGTAGCCCGGACGGATTCGCTCAACCCCGACCTCATCGCGATCACCGGCGACATCGTGGACGGCTCGCCGTCACGCCTTGCCGACGATGTGGCTCCGCTTGCCGAGCTGAAGGCGAAATACGGGGCCTTCCTGGTTCCGGGCAACCATGAATACTATTCGGGACTCCAGCAGTGGCTCCCTGTCTTCCAGCGTCTCGGCATACAGCCTCTGGTAAATGCCAATACCCAGATTCGGATCAACGGAACGCCCCTCGCCATCGCCGGAGTGACCGATTCCGCCGCCCTGAACTGGGGCGAGGAAGCCCCCGATCCTGAAAAAGCCCTTTCCGGGCTGTCCAAGGATATCGTCAAGATCATGCTTTCGCACCGCCCTGCCCTTGCCGCGCAGAGCGCGGGCGCAGGAGCTTCTGTCCAGCTCTCCGGGCATACGCACGGCGGCATGCTGCTGCCGGTGCAGCCTCTGGTGGCCTTTTTCAACGCAGGCTACTCCAGCGGCTCCTACACGGTGAACGGGATGCCCCTGTATGTGAGCAACGGAGCCGGATTGTGGGGCGGCTTGCTGCTGCGGCTGTTCGTTCCCTCGGAAATCACGCTCATAACCCTGACCGGATCCGGCTTTGATGCGAACTAGCCCCTGCCCCCGCGCAAAAGCCGGTTGCGAAAGGCCGGTTTCCAGTACGGCAAGGCGTGGCAGAACCGCATGGGAACGGCCTTTTCTTCCGTAAAACGGAGCCGGGCAGGGAAAGGGGTTTCCTCGCGGGCTGTTAGTGCCGTGCCCCTCCCCCGGCAAGGCAAGGTTATCATGCAGGCAAGCCAGTCCGTTATTGACAGTGAAAAAAAGACGATGCTACTTTTCAGCTATTCCTCAAAAGAGGCAGGGAGTACGCATGAATGATCCGACGTTTCCCCCGGCACTGTCCGTGGCTCTCCATCTCGACAACGGCGCAGATATGGAATTTTCCGGCCGCCCCTTTGCCGGAGGCTCATGGTTTGACGAGGAAACAGGGGAACTGACCCGACAGCGTCTCTACGCGACGGAATCAGGCGAGCATGTCTATTCCATCGTAACCGGACAGGGCCAGCAGCGCAGCCGCCGCGCCTACCGCGTCTCCATGCACGGCGATGCCTGCACCATCAGCGACGGGCGCACGGAAATGACGCTGGATCTTGAAATGCTCATGCTTGCGGTCCGTGCCCTTGCCGGACTCGACAAGGACGACGCGCCAACCCTCGACTCCGTGGAAGAAACCCTCCGCGCCGCAAACTGCTGAGCACCGCTCTTTCCGCAAAAAGCCTTCCGCGGCGACAAGGGTGTCCTTCAGATACAAAAGCAGGCGACGACCCCAATATGGGGCTGTCGCCTGCTGTCTTTTTTTCCGATGCCCCTCTAGGCCTTGAAAGAGGGATGCGTCCTGCGCGGACGCCGTGCAGCGTTGGCGCGGGAAAACTAGGCCTTCACGGGACGGGGACCGAAAATGTCGGTCCCGACACGAACGAGCGTCGCGCCTTCCTCAACGGCCTGCACGCAGTCGCCGGACATGCCCATGGAAAGTTCGGGCAGCCGGATGCCGAGGCGGGTTTCCAGATCGTCGCGCAGCTCGCGGAGGCGGGCGAAATAGGGGCGGGCGGCCTCGCCGTCATCAAAGAACGGCGGCAGGCACATCAGGCCCCGCACTTCAAGGCGCGGCAGAGCCAGCACGGATTCGGCAAGCGCGGGCAGAGCATCCTCGTCCACGCCGGCCTTTTGCGGCTCATTGCCGATATTCACCTGAAGCAGCACCCGCTGCACCGGAACGGATTCCGGCAGGCGGCGGGCCAGCGTCTCCGCAAACTTGACATTGTCCACCGTGTGGATGAGGGCAAAGCGTCCGGTCACGTCCTTGGCCTTGTTGGTCTGGACATGCCCGATGCAATGCCACTCCACCTCGAGATCCGGCAGGGCGTCCTGCTTGCCGAGGGCTTCCTGCACATAGTTCTCGCCAAAAACCCGTTGCCCGAACCCGTAGGCCGCAAGAATGGCCTCCACAGGATGAAGCTTCGACACGGCAATGAGGCGCACGTCTTCCGGCTTGCGCCCTGCGATGCGGGCGGCCTCGGCAAGGCGTTCGCGCACGGATTCGAGACGTTCCCCAAGAGCTGCTGTTTCTGACGGATTCATGATGCTAGTACTCCGTTTCCGCTCCGAAGCCGAGGCTGTGCAGGAACTGGGGATCGTCAACCCAGTCCTCGCGGACCTTGACCCAAAGCTCAAGGTGGACCTTCTTTTCGACCATATCCCGGATTTCCTTGCGGGCGGCCGTGCCTATGGCCTTGATGCCCTCGCCGCCGCGCCCGATGACCATCGCCTTGTGCGAAGGCTTCGCCACATAGATGGCGGCATGGATGAGCACGCGATCTTCTTCCTCATCCCAGACTTCCACGTCCACGGCGACGGAATAGGGGACTTCCTGATAGAGCTTGTCGAACAGTTTTTCGCGGATGATTTCCGCCGCCATGAACTTCATGGGCGCGGTGGAAAGCTGATCCTCGGGATACTGGGCCTCGCCTTCGGGCAGGTGGGAGCGGATAAGCTCGAGAAGCTGCTCCATCCCGTTGCGGCGCAGGGCCGAAGCCGGGAAAAGCTCGGCCTTCGGGAACATCTGGGCCACGTTTTCCAGAAGGGGAAGCATGCGCGACTTGTCGTGGAACAGGTCGACCTTGTTGATCACGACCACAACGGGGCGTTCCTCTTCGGCAAGCGGCTGGATAAGCGGAGCGAGATCCCGCTCCATGAATTCGGGCTTGCGCAGATACAGGTCGCCGTCAATGACGAGGACAATGCAGTTTGCCACCGCAAAGCTCTGCCATGCGGACTGAACCATGATCTTGCCAAGCTGCCCGCGGGTCTGCCCGCGCAGGGCATGGATGCCAGGGGTGTCCATGAAAATGACCTGCGCGTCCTTCTGCGTCAGGATACCGACGATACGGTTGCGGGTCGTCTGGGGCTTTGCGGTGACGATAGCGACCTTCTGCCCCACAAGGGCGTTGGTCAGCGTGGATTTGCCGGCATTCGGCGGACCCATCAATGCTACCCATCCGCAACGGTGTGCTGTAGCCATATACTCTCCTCAAAAAAACAAATACGTTGGTTTACGCCTGCCAAAGGCAGGATTGCATCAAAATATCTCAGGCGGACGGAAGCGCAATCAGCCGCGCGGGACGGCGCATGCGCCATTCACCGGGCTGCACTTCCACCACGTCCTCCTCCCAGAGGCCCTCAAGCCGGTACACACGCCAGAGGCCGGGGAGCAATTCGTGATCCTGTTCCAGCCGCTGCTCGATCATCCGAGCCATCTCCTCCGTGCAAAAGACGGGGAGATCCTCGTAACGGCCTTCCGAAGCCAGCAACGTCGCTTCGTCGTGCTGAATATACTGCATATACGACGCGGGCGCGAGAACAAAAATGCCCTTGCACTCGGAACGTTCTTCCTGAACGGGTTCCTCAATGAGTATTTTTTTCTCGCCGCACCCGGAAACGCCAAGGCATGCGGCCAACGCCAGACCTATAGAAAGGCTCCCATATTGCATCGTTCCTACTCCAGAAGCACCAGAAAAACCATGATTCACACAAGCATGAGGGAAAGGGACAACGGCACCTCCCGCGGATGCTCCGCAGTCTCCCCGCCGGAACCGCCCTCCCCAGACGCTTTCACAGGGTCTGTTTCGCTACCGGAATACGACGCCAGCGTCAAGGATGACGGCGTGATATCGGGAAGAAGAATGAAAAAAAGCCACCGGGAGGCAAACCCCGGTGGCTTTCACAACAACCCGTATTATCTGACTCCGGCCATTTCGCGCAGGCGCGCGATGCGATCGTCAATGTCCGGGTGCGTGCTGAACAGCTTGGCCATGCCGCCGCCGAACAGCGGCGCGACGATGAACATTTCCGCCGTGGTGGGATTGCCGTTCTGCATGGGGATGCGCTGGTTCCACGACTGGAGCTTGCCGAGCGCGGAGGCAAGGGCAAGCGGCTGTCCGCAGAAGCGCGCGCCGCTGGCATCCGCCAGATATTCCCGGGAACGGGAAATGGCAAACTGGATCAGCGAGGCCGCAATGGGGGCAACAATGGCAAGCACCAGAGCCATGAGCGGATTGCCGCCTCCCTCGCCTTCCTCGTTGCTGCGCCCCATGCCGAAGATGGCGGCAAACTGCATGAAATTCGCGATGGAAACGATGGTCGAGGCCATGACCCCGGCAACCGTCTGGATCAGGATGTCGCGGTTGGCGATATGGGCGATTTCGTGGGCGAGCACGCCTTTCAGCTCCTCGGGAGAGAGCAGGCGCAGGATGCCTTCCGTCACCGCAACCACGCTGTTTTCGGGATTGCGGCCCGTAGCGAAGGCGTTGGGAGCCTCCTCGGGGACAACGGCGATGCGGGGCATGGGAATCTGGGCGTTATGGGACAGCTCGCGGACCATGACATAAATCATGGGAGCTTCGCTCTCGGACAGTTCGCGGGCCTGATACATTCTCAGGACGATCTTGTCGGAATACCAGTAACTCCCCACGTTCATGATCAGGGCGAGGCCAAAGGCGATGACGATGCCCGTCTTGCCGCCCAAGGCTCCACCCAGGACAATGATGAGGCCGGACAGAAGGGCAAGCAACATGAAAGTTTTCAGTTGGCTGGTCACGGGATAGTTCTCCTTTGATGGTGGATCTTCGCCCGCAGCCGGACGAAGGCTCTTTGTTTCCTAGTTATAGGGTCGGGAAAAGGCTTTGGCAAGGGCAGGCGGGGTTTCCCTGCCGCGGGCTTTTGCGCTACCCTTTGCAGGGATGCCGCGGCCCGAAGCCGACAATCCGCATCCCAAAGGAGGTTCTTGTGCCGGAAACACCGAATCTGCCCGTCATGCTCGGGCTGGACATGGGCGGAACCCATACCGACGCCGTGCTCATGCGCGGCGGCAGGCTGGCGGCCTCCGCAAAGGTTCCCACCAACCATCAGGATCTGCTGGGGTCCATGCGGGAGGCCCTGCACACGCTGTTTGCGTCCGGGCCGCTCCGCCCCTCGGACGTCACCCGCGCCACCTTCGGAACCACCCTTGCCGTCAACGCCGTGGTACAGAAGGCCTGCGCTCCGGTGGGCCTGCTCCTCGCGGCAGGGCCGGGGCTTGATCCCGCGCCGTTCGGACTGGGAAACCATACGGCCGTTGTTCCCGGCAGCATGGATCATCGGGGAACGGAACTGACTCCGCCGGACAGGGAGGCCATCCGCAGGATTGCGGAGGGCTGGAAGGCGCAGGGCCTGACGGCCTTTGCCTGCGTCACCAAATTTTCCACACGGAACCCTTCGCACGAAACCATCATGGCGGAAGTCATCCGCGACGTTTTTGCCGAAGGGCCGGAACCAACCATTTCGCTCGGGCATCGCCTGTCAGGACGCCTGAACTTCCCGCGCCGCATCGCCACGGCCTATTGGAACGCAGCGATCTGGGCCTTGCACAACCGGTTTGCCGACGCGGTGGAAGCCAGCCTGAGCGATCTGGGCATCCACGCCCCCACCTGCCTGCTCAAGGCCGACGGCGGAGCCATCCCCCTTTCCGACTCCCGCAGCCGCCCGGTGGAGGCCCTGCTTTCCGGGCCTGCCGCCAGCGTCATGGGCATGCTGGCACTCCGCCCCGCTCCCGAGGATCTGCTGGTGCTGGACATGGGCGGCACAACCACGGACATTGCCCTTCTCGCCGACGGACAGCCCGTCCTCTCGCCCGAGGATCTCGTGGTCGAAGGACGCTCTACGCTGGTGCGCTCGCTCAAGTCCGTTTCCATCGGGCTTGGGGGCGACTCACGCATCGCCCTCACCCCGCGAACACAGGTCGGGCCGCTCCGCACAGGCCCGGCAATGGCCTTTGGCGGAACGCACCCCACGTTCCTTGACTGCCTCAATGTGCTCGGGCTTGCCCGGGCCGGAAATCGGGCCGCCTCCCGCTCGGGTGTCGCCGCGCTTGCCGCCGAACACGATCTGACCGCAAACGAACTGTCGTGGCAGGCTCTGGACTCTGCCCGTGCCCAGCTTGCCGAAGCCGTCCGGACGCTGCTTGACGAAGTCAACAGCCAACCCGTCTACACGCTGGCGGCTCTTCTGGAAGGGCGGGCCATCCGCCCGCTCAGGGCTGTCCTCGTCGGCGGCCCGGCCGAAGCCGTGGCCCCGCTGCTCGGTGAAACCCTCGGCATCCCGGTGGAGACGCTCGACGCCCCCGAACGGGGCCAGATCGCCAACGCCATTGGTGCCGCGCTCACCCGGCCCACGGCAAGCCTTGACCTCTTTGCGGATACGGCGGCAGGCGTCCTGCTCGTGCCCGGCCTCGACATCCGCAGGCGCATCGGCAAACGCTACACGCTGGAAGAAGCCAAAGCCGAAGCCTGCGCCCTGCTCCGCGAACGGGCCGCCTCGCCCCATGCGGACATCGACGTGACGGAAGCGCAGGTTTTCGCCACGCTCGACGAATATGGACGCGGCGGGCGGGACATCCGCGTCCGCTGCCAGATCCGGCCCGGCGTCGCCTGCTAAAGGGCTTTGCGGCTCTGCGCCTTTCCATATATCCGTTGAAGGTCAGCCCCTGTTGGGCTATGATACTCATAGCACTTTGGAATCTTCTGTTCTACGCAAATAAAAAAGGAGATTTGCCATGCTCAAACGTACTCTGTGCGCCGTCTTCGCAGCGGCTCTTCTGGTTTCGTTTTCCGTTCCGTCCTTCGCGGGCGACAGCCACAAGATGCGCGTCCGCGGCACGGTGGAACGCATTGATGCGGCAAGCAAAACCTTCACCGTGAAGTCGCACGACGGCAGAACCATCGAATTCCGCGCGGACGAACGCAGCGAATTTGAACTGGAACTCAAGAACCAGCACGACCAGAACGTCACCTTCTCGGAACTGAAGTCCGGCGACCGCATCAAGGTCAAGGCGTTCAAGGGCGAACCGCCGCATCTCGTGGATGACGCGGAAATCTACAGATAGGGCCGGTTCCGCCGGCTGATCAAAAAAGGGAGAGACGACTCTCCCTTTTTTTCAGCAATCGTTTGGCCTTCTACAGGCACCCTTGCAGCAGTTGCCTGTAGAGCGTCATGTACCGCTCCGCCATCACCGTATCGGTCACGTCCGCAACGCTGCGGGCTCCGGCCTGGGACAGCCGCTCCCGAAGCGGCGCATCCGTCAGGCAGCGTCTCATGGCTTCCGCCAGCGACGCCGGATCGCCCACAGCGGCGAGAAGTCCGTTTTCCTCCCCCCGCACCAGCTCCCGGTTGGAATCCAGTGCCGAGCAGATGACCGGAACACCCGTCACCCAGCCTTCCTTGATGGCTCCGCTGCTCCCTTCGCCGTCCACGGAAGGCACGACCAGCGCATCGCCGTCCGGGAGCATCTCCACGCTGTCCCGGCGGCCCGGCAGCTCAAGCAGGCCAGCGACACCGAGCGCACGCGCCTGTGCGAGGATCGGTTCCCGCAGAGGGCCATCGCCAACGATGCGGACTCGCCACGGCGGAAGCTCCTGCCCAGCCAGTTCCGCCATCGCCCGGATCAGGACTTCATACCCCTTCTGCGGGGTGAACGCGCCGATGCTCTGGAACAGGAACGGCCCTTCCGCACGGGCAAGCCGGGGACGGTAGCGGGCCGGATCTATGCCGGAATGGATCGCGCTTACCTTCGCGGCGGGGATGCCCGCCCGGATCATGCCGTCGGCGATATCCCGGCTGACCCCGACCACGGCATCGGCAACCCGGTACTTCCACGAGCGCAGCCCCGGACGCAGCGGGTAGGAAACCCGGCGGCTGTGCACAAGCTTCACCCTGCCGCCGTGCATCAGCTTGTAGAGTGCGCCCATTGTGGCGGCGTTGGCGTCGTGCGTATGGACAATATCCACGGGCTTGCCGCCGAGCCGCCCCGACAGCCAGCCATACGCCAGCGGATTGGCGGGGCTGCGCCACGGGAGCGGAAGCACGGGCAGCCCTTCGCCGGCAAGCAGGGCCGCCAGCTTTCCCTCGCGCGGGCAGGCCACCAGCGGCTCGAAGCCCGCTGTACGGGCCAACGCCCGGACCAGGTAATATACCTGCCGCTGACCGCCCCGCAGCTCCAGCCCGAGATCCAGCATAAGAATACGCATCATTCCGCTCCCTCAAAACAACCCTGCGGGCAACGAGCCGGCAACCCCAAAAAATCCGTGCAGCCCGCCTCTGAAAACGCCGCCTTTCCCTGACGACAGCGTACCGGGGCAGGCACCTGCTTTCCCGTGCCAGCGCACCCCTCCTCCGCAAGAACCGCCCTGTGCGCGGCCTCCCCACCAGCCAAAACGCTTGGGGGATGAGGGGAGGGGTTCGGGGGAGGAGAAGAGGCCCCTTTGAAAAGGGCCTTCTCGCCTCCCCCGCCAATCCCGCTCTCCATTACAGCTGCGGACGCTCGTATCCCGGAAGAACCATCGAGGTCGCTTCCATCTGGCCCTGCCCCTTGGGACAGTTGCTCTGGAGCACGCAGATTTCACAGCCGCCCTTGAAGGGGTAGTGCGTGACCACGGCGTAACGGCGGGACAGGATCGGGTCCTTGTCGTTGCTGTAGGGGATGCCTTCCGCTTCGAGGGCCTCGCGCAGGGTGGCGGTGGGCTTCGGCGCGGGAGCGCATCCGGCGTCCTGCACTTCGGGAATGACCGCGTGGACGGCCGCCATGCACAGGGTCTGTGCCAGCGCGTTGTACAGGAAGGCATTGGACGGCGAAGATTCCCACGCCTTGTCCACATCCTGCTCCACGGTTTCGTCCAGGGCGACCAGCAGATACTTGATCTTGCCGGTGTCGATGCCCTTCACGGTCAGATGGGGGAGCCAGTCCTTCCACAAGGCCATGAAACGTTCCATGACATCGCCGCCAAGACGGGTCTCCTGGCTGACGCCCATGAACAGTTCCATATCGAACCACGGTTCGACGTCGATTTTTTCCGTAGTGAATGCAGTCATGTTTTCCTCGTTGGAGCTTTTCACGATACAGGCCGTCCGCACCGGAAAGGCGCGCACGGCAATGGCAACTTTACTTCACGCCGCCACTTTCCTACAATACCCAAAACCGCATGACGCGGCTATCCGCAAGGTCAAAGGAGCCGTCAATGAGCCAACAGTATCCCGGCCGGATACGCTACGAGTATGAAATGGACCCGAAAACCCGTCTCGAGTACGCCCACGGCGTCTGGGGCGGCATCAATCCGCAGGGCGAAGTCGAAATCAGCTTCTATCTCGAAAGCGATAAAATGCCGCCGTATTCCGAGCGTCTCGTGGCCCGGGACGGCAGCTTCGGACACGAAATAGTCCCTTACAACGAAGAGGAGCGGACCATCGTCCGCCATATCCATTCCCGCGTCGTCATGAACTACCATACGGCACGGGCCATGCTCGAATGGCTTGAGGACAAGGTCGCCGCCCTTGAAGAGGAAGAAGACGGCGGCACGCCGCTGGCCTTCGACGAAAGCGGCTTTCAGCACCAGTAACGCATGTCCGCCGAATGGGGCGTTCCTTCGCCCCGCTAACGGACAACCCGCCGGATGCGGATAAGCCGCGTCTTCCAGTATTCCTGAGTGAGGCTGTCCTCACGGACCCGCTTTCCGCTGGTGGGGCTGTGCACAAAACGCCCGTTTCCGGTATAAAGCCCGGTATGCAGCCCTGTCCGCCCGCGGTTGGTGTCGAACACAAGGATATCACCGGGCCGCATGGAGCTTCTGCCGACATTGATTCCGGCCTTGGCCTGAGCCTTGGTCACGCGGGGCACGTTTATCCCGTGCTGGCGGTAGGCCCACCAGATCAGTCCCGAGCAGTCAAATCCTCTCGGCGTCGTGCCCCCTGCCCGGTAATGCGCCCCCACCTGCGACCGCGCGGTCTGGGAAACGCGCGCGCCGAGCGAGGACATGTCATACTGCGTGCCATAATCGGGCGCGGTAATGTACGTCGTGCCGCATCCGGAAAGCAGCAGAGCCAGACAACACATGCTGAAAAGCAGCATGATCTGCCATGCCGCTCCCACTCCAGACTCTTGTTTCACCACTCTGCCTTCCATTCCCTTATGGTAGATCACGGACAGGTGCGCTGCCAAGAGGCTTTCTGTCCAGCAAGACACACCACCCCTGCCCGGCACTCCCCGCAAACCACACCACGGACGACAGCGCGGAGGCTTCCTGCGCCGCTTCCAGCCCTGCTACGTCCGCCTTGTTCCCAAAAGCCAGACGGCGGCAAGGCTCCGGACAGGCCCGGAAAAGCCCCTCGGGGGCATCGGTAAGGCGGGCCAGCGTCACCGGAGCTACCGGCGTTCCCGGCTTCTGCCCCGTAACGGCACAGGCACGCGAAGCCCGGTGCACATGCGCTTCATCCAGAGGCAGCCCCAGACTATCCAGCCCCACAACCGCCACGCAGCAATCCACCCGCACGGGCCAGACAGGTTCGTGGGGAGCCGGAGCCTTGAGCGGCTTTCGGGCCGCGCCGTCCGCCTCAACAAGAAAGACGGCCTCGGGGAAAGCCTCGGCCAGGGCAAAGAGCGTCTCCGGCGTCAGCCCTTCCAGCTTGCCGCTCTCCGGGATCAGCCGTTCGGCCACAAGGCATCGGCCATTCCCGAGCGCGGCCCCCACCGCGGCAACGGGATCATCCTTCCCGGCAAGCAGCACCAGCGCAATCCCGTTCTCCGGCGGAAACAGCCTGGTGGTCGTCGTGCAGATCACCCGCCGCCCCGTTCGGGCTATCCGCTCCGCAAGCGCGTACATGAGCGTCGTCTTGCCCCCCGCGCCGACCAGCGCGGTCATCCGGGGCGGGTTTCCGGCAAACAGGGCTTCGAGGGGCAGGCGTTCCATTACAGCAGGGACAATTTTTTGAGATGGATTTCCAGACAGGTCAATGCCGCCGGGGTCACCCCGGAGATACGGCCCGCCTGCCCAAGCGTGTGCGGACGCACGGCGCAGAGCTTTTCCACAATCTCGGCGGAAAGACCGGGGACGGCGGCGTACTCCAGATCCTCCGGAAGCCGGACTTCCTCCAGCCGGGCTGAACGCCGGACCAGCTCGTCCTGCCGGACCAGATAGCCCGCGTACTTGACGGAGGTTTCCGCCTCGATCCGCACGTCTTCCGAAAAGGCCGATATGCCGGGGTGCAGGCGTTCCAGCCGCTCCAGCGTCATGGAAGGACGCCGCAAGACCTCTTCCAGCGTCAGCGACTTGTTCGGCACGGCCTCGCCCAGCGCACGGAAGGCCTCACTGGTGGCCGCATCGGGGGAAATCCGCACCTCGCGCAGCCTGTCCAGCAGCCGGGCAAGATCGTCCTGCTTGCGCCGGAAGGCTTCCCACTGCCCGTCACCCACAAGTCCAAGTTCCCGGCCCAGCGGCGTCAGCCGGGCATCGGCGTTGGCCTCGCGCAGCAGCAGGCGATACTCCGCCCGCGAGGTAAACATCCGGTACGGCTCCTTGGTGCCTCTGGTCACGAGATCGTCCACGAGCACCGCCATATACGCCTCATCACGGCCCGGCTGGAACGGCGGACGACCCGTCAGGCGGCACCCGACATTCAGCGCGGCCCACAGGCCCTGTGCGGCGGCTTCCTCGTAGCCGGACGTCCCGTTGATCTGCCCCGCAAGCCACAGGCCGGGCAGGGCCTTGGCCTCCAGCGTCGGCTCCAGCTGCACCGGGTCCACATAATCGTATTCGATGGCATAACCGGGACGCACCATCCTGGCGCGCTCAAGGCCGGGGATGCTGGCGATCATGGCGAGCTGCACATCCAGCGGCAAACTGGTGGAGATGCCGTTGGCATAGCATTCCTGCCCGTTCAGCCCTTCCGGTTCGATGAACACATGGTGCCGATCCCGCTCGGGGAAGCGGGCCACCTTGTCCTCGACGGAAGGGCAATACCGCGCCCCCGTGCCCTCGATGACGCCCGTGAACAGCGGAGAACGATCCATGCCCGAACGGATGGCCTCGTGCGTGCGCTCGTTGGTCCACGTCACATAACAGGAAACCTGCGGCTGTGCGGGCTTCGGCCCGTGAAAGCTGAAGGACGGAGCGGGATCGTCACCCGCCTGTTCCTCCATCCGGGAAAAGTCGATGGAAGAGGTCAGCAGGCGCGGGGTGGTTCCGGTCTTGAGGCGGCCCAGTTTCAGGCCGTGCCTGCGGAGGGATTCGGAAAGTTTCGTCGTGGCGGCATCGCCGAGGCGTCCGCCGGGAAAATGCGTCAGCCCCACATGGATAAGGCCGCCAAGGAATGTCCCCGTGGTCAGGATGACGTGCGGAGCTTCAAAGACCTGCCCCAGCTCGGTGCGGACACCGGCGGCGCGCCCGTCCTTCTCCAGCACGTCCTCGACGGTATCCTGCCAGATGGTGATGTTTGGCTCGGCAAACAGGCTGGCCTTGACCGCCGCCATATAGCTTTCGCGATCGATCTGGGCGCGGGTAGCCCGCACGGCAGGCCCCTTGCTGGCGTTCAGAGTGCGGAACTGGATGCCCGCCCTGTCCGCCCACAGGCCCATCATGCCGCCGAGGGCATCGATTTCGCGGACCATATGCCCCTTTGCCAACCCGCCGATGGCAGGATTGCAGGAAAGGTGGCCGATGCGATCCGCATTGCCCGTGATCAGCAGCACCCGCTGGCCAAAGCGGGCCAACGCCATGACAGCCTCGCATCCGGCGTGTCCCGCACCTACGACGATACAATCAAACATATATTTTCCTTGGGAAAAAGCGGGGGAGGGAAACCCTTCTGGAGAAGGGTTCTCCCTCCCCCGTACCCCCGCCCTTCCCAAGACTTCCGGCTGGTGGGGAGGGGACGCGAAAGGCGTATCCTGTCAAAAAGGGGCCAAAGAAGCCTTCCCCAAAAAAATCCCTTTCATCCAAGCCGCCGGGAAGC
>CAZIFC010000043.1:14724-16517 GCA_964538355.1 uncultured Lawsonia sp.
GGGGCCAAAGAAGCCTTCCCCAAAAAAATCCCTTTCATCCAAGCCGCCGGGAAGCTCAACGCCTTTTGGGGTGGAAGGGAGGGGTTGCGGAAGGGAGGAAGAAGCCTTTCTTCAGCAAGGTCCCTCCTCCCCTCCACAGGAATGCTCTTCGCCATCAATCAAACAACATCCTCGCAAGAACCTGCGCGTCCCCGATTGTCCGGGAAATGAGCGAGTACTCGTTGGCGAGGTGGTAGGTCGGCACGACGCTGGCCCAGACTGCGGCGGGGATGCCCCTGTCGCGGAAGCCCACAGCCACCGTTCCGCCTCCGCTGCCGTCGCAGTGCGGTTCAATGCCGTAGATTTCCCGGATTCCGGCGGAAAGCCGCTTGACGACCTCGCTGTCGGGAGAGGTGGCGGGCGAAGCGGGTGCGTTGGTCACCATGGTAATGTCCACGGTCACACCGTGACGCTCGGCCACCGCGTCCATGATCTCCTGCGTGGAAGCCAGCACCGCGTCATGGCTGATCCCCGGCAGGATGCGGCAGTCGATGTAAAAGACATCCTTGCCCGGCAGCGAATTGATGTTGGGGACATTCTCCTCGTGCCGGGTGGGAACGAACGTGCAGCAAGGCGGCTGAAACAACGGGTCCGAGTCGGGGTACAGGCTTTCGAGATCCCGGACGTGCAGAATCATTTCGGCGGCGGCAACCAGCGAGTTGCGTCCTTCCTGCGGACGGGAGGCATGGCACTGGCGGCCGAGCACTTCAACGCGCATCCAGAGCTGGCCCTTCTCGGAAATTTCAATGGAAGAGCCGTCTGCGACGCCGTAATCGGGCACGACCACAAAATCGTCGGGACCGAACAAGTCAGGGCGCACCTTCAGGATGTGATGAATCCCGTAGCGGCTTGAGGTTTCCTCGTCGGAAACAAAAATCAGCCCCAGGGAAAGATCGGGAGTGATGCCCTGAGCCTTCAGCTCCTGCGCGATCAGCAGCCCGCAGACGATGGCCTGCTGGTTGTCCTCCACGCCGCGTCCGCGGATCTTGTCGCCGTCGACAACAACATTCCACGGATCGGTCTTCCAGTAGGAAAGCTCTCCCGGAGGCACGACATCCATGTGGCCGAGAATCCAGAGGCGGCGCGGGGAGGCTCCGGGGATGCGGGCGATCACGTTGGGCCTGACGCCATCGGGAACCCGAGCATCGGGCGCATCCACGCGCTCCATATCGGTGATGCCAAGATCTCGCAGCACACCTTCCAGATACTGGGCCTTGAGCATTTCGCCCGTGCCGCCGTTCTCCGGGCCGAGCGCGGGAATAGCCGTCATCCGGGTCTGATACTCGATCACCTTGTCACGCTGCCGTCCAATGGCATCAATGAGCGAAGAATACTGTGCCATGCTGTTCCTCGATACGGCTACAAAAACAGGAAAAGGGGAAGACCATGCCTCCCCCCTTCCCAGGAAAACGCCGCCAGACAAGGCGACGTTCCGCGAAAAAATTGCGGGTCATGCCCGCGTGCATTGCTTCCGAATGGCTTAACGGCCCTTCGCAGCACGCTTGGATGCCTTCAGCGGGTTGACCTTGGCGGCCTTGCCACCTTCTGCCTTGATATGGGTAGCGAAATTACAGCGACCGTCGAACCACTTCTTGGCGGGGTTCGGGTAGCTGCTGCAAAACTGCTGCTCTTCAAACGTGCGGACGCGATCGCAACCTTCGCACTTGTCGATGACGGGCTGCATCAGCATACCCTTCACTTCAACGCCCTGCTCAGTCTTGACGGCACCCACGAGGGTTTTTTCGTCGCTCATG
>CAZIFC010000044.1:0-1399 GCA_964538355.1 uncultured Lawsonia sp.
GAGGGGAAACCTTTCTCCAGAAAGGTTTCCCCTCCCCCCTTCAATCCTTATCTCCCCCTACACATCATATAACTCTTCATACCGCCGCCTGTACTCGGCCCAGCGGCCTTCGCGGATGGCGGCGCGCGCCCCGCGAACGGTATCAAGAAAATAGGTCAGGTTGTGGATGGAGTTCAACCGGAAGGACAGCAGCTCCTGCGAGGCGTACAGATGGCGCAGATAGGCGCGGGAGAAGGTCCGGCAGGTGTAGCAGTTGCAGGCCGGATCAAGCGGGCCGTCATCTTCCGCGAACTCGCGACGCTTGATGTTGATCTTGCCCTGCGAGGTATACAGCGTGCCGTTTCGGGCGTTGCGGGTCGGCAGCACGCAGTCGAACATGTCCACGCCTGCGTCAATGCCGCGGATGATGTCCAGAGGAGTCCCTACGCCCATGAGGTAGCGGGGTTTCTCCGCGGGCAGGATAGGAGCGGTATGATAGAGCATTTCCATCATCACATCCTTGCTTTCGCCCACGGACAGCCCGCCGATGGCGTAGCCTTCGAAGTCCAGATCGATAAGCTGGCGCGCCGACTCGGAGCGCAGATCCTTGAACATGCCGCCCTGCACGATGCCGAACAGGAGGTTCCCCGCCGTCCCCTTGGGGTAGGCGTCGCGGCAGCGTTTGGCCCAGCGTGTGGTCATGGTCAGGGAGCGGGCGGTGTAGGTGTGGTCGGCTCCGGCGGGCACGCATTCGTCGAGCACCATCATGATGTCCGAATTCAGGTTGCGCTGGATGCTGACCACCTTCTCGGGCGTGAAGAGGTGCTTGGAGCCGTCAAGATGTGACCTGAAAGTAACACCTTCTTCCTTGATGGTCCGCAGGGTGGACAGGCTGAAGACCTGAAAGCCCCCGCTGTCGGTCAGGATGGGCTTGTCCCAGGCGTTGAAGCCGTGCAGCCCGCCGCGCCGTGCGACCAGCTCGTCGCCGGGGCGCAGGTAGAGATGGTAGGTGTTTCCGAGGATGATTTCCGCGCCCATGGCGTGGAGATCGTCAGGAGCAATGGCCTTCACGCTGCCCACTGTGCCGACGGGCATGAAAATGGGGGTGTTGACCGGGCCGTGGGCCGTCTGAAGAACGCCGGTGCGGGCTGCGCCGTCCGTGGCGTGGATCTGAAAGGTTCCGGGTGTGTTCATCCCGACAGCATACCGTGAAAGGTCTCTCTTGAAAAGATTGCGGGAAGCCCCGCCCTGCCGGGGCAATGCCGCCTCCCATCCGCTCCCCTCCGCCGCGCGCCCTCCTGCCCTCCCCGACCGGAAACCTTGCCGACAGCCGCAAACGAAACGGTTTCGCAACCGGCCTTGACCGGGTACGAAACCGTTTCGTTTGTCTATCGAGGGGATCTGGGGGGCATGATGCCCC
>CAZIFC010000044.1:1499-15910 GCA_964538355.1 uncultured Lawsonia sp.
GAGGCTAATTATCCAGATCGGCGATGATCGGGTTGCCGTCAAGCTCGTCAAGGAAGCGGTCGGGCCGTTCCTTCTGATCGGGCACGGTAATATCCTGATCCACATATTCGCGGTAACCGGTACCGGCAGGAATCAGGCGACCGACGATGACGTTTTCCTTCAGGCCGCGCAGGTAGTCCATCTTGCCCTTGAGGGAAGCCTCGGTAAGCACCTTGGTGGTTTCCTGGAAGGAGGCCGCCGAGATGAAGGACGAGGTGGTCAGAGAGGCCTGCGTGATGCCGAGCACCAGCGGTTCGGCAGTGGCGGGAGCACGGCCCTCGCCCATGGCCTTCTGGTTTTCGGCCTTGAACTCGGCCTTGTCGACCTGTTCGCCCACGAGGAAGCTCGTCCCGCCCGGATCGGTGACGGTAACCTTGCGGAGCATCTGGCGCACGATGACTTCGATGTGCTTGTCGTCGATGCCCACGCCCTGGAAGCGGTACACTTCCTGGATTTCGTCCACGAGGTAGGCGGCGAGGAACTTCTCGCCCTTGGTCCGCAGGATGTCGTGCAGCTCGGGGTTGCCTTCGGTCAGCAGGTCGCCGCATTCGACAAAGTCGCCGTCGGACACGGTGATGTGCTTGCCCTTGGGCACGAGGTATTCTTTCGACTCGCCCACTTCGGGCGTGACGATGAGCTTGCGCTTGCCCTTGGCTTCGCCGGCAAAGGAGACGGTGCCCGCGATTTCGGAAACCACGGCCATATCCTTGGGCTTGCGGACTTCAAAGAGTTCGGCGACTCGCGGAAGACCACCCACGATGTCTCGGGTCTTGGAGGTTTCACGGGGCTTACGGGCGATGATGTCGCCTGCGAAGATCTCCGCTCCGTCCTTGACCATGATGATCGCGCCGACGGGAAGGCTGTAGACGGCGGGGAGCTGGCCCGCACCGCGCAGCTTGGGCTCGCCGTTTTCATCGCAGACCGAAACCGTCGGGCGGAAGCTCGTGGTACGGTATTCGATGATGGTCATGGAAGCCTGGTGCGTGGCTTCGTCCAGCTTTTCCTGATAGGTCTTGCCGTCCACGAGGTCGGTGAACTTGATGATGCCGTCCACTTCCGAAACGAAGGGTTCGTTGAACGGGTCCCATTCGGCAAGGAGCTGTCCGTTGGTGACGTTCTGTCCGTCCGAGACGAGCAGGCGTGCGCCGTTGGGCAGCGTGTAGCGTTCCACTTCGCGGCCCTGTTCGTCAATGATGGCGATCTGGCCGCTCTTGCCGAGCACCTGAGAGATGCCCTCGCGGTTCTTGATTTCCTTCACGCGGGTCAGCACCACGCGTCCGTCATGCTGCGCCTCGAAGTTCGACCGTTCGATTTCCTTGGACGCCGTACCGCCGATGTGGAAGGTACGCATGGTGAGCTGCGTGCCCGGTTCGCCGATGGACTGGGCGGCGATGATGCCGACCGTTTCGCCGATGTTGACGAGGTGGCGGCGGGCAAGGTCGCGACCGTAGCACAGCGTGCAGACGCCGCGTTCGGACTGGCAGGTCAGGGCGGAGCGGATCATCACGGAGTTGATGCCCTTGTCGTCCAGCATCTTGGCGACGGCTTCGTCGATCAAGGTGTTTTCGGCAAAGAGCTGTTCGCCCGTGGCGGGATCGTACACCGGATAGAGCAGTACGCGGCCGAGCACGCGCTCGGACAGCTTCTGCTTGACTTCGCCGCCGTCCTTGATGGCCCGGATTTCGATGCCGTCGACGGTTCCGCAGTCGTGTTCGGAGACGATGACGTCCTGCACGACGTCCACGAGACGGCGGGTCAGGTAACCGGAGTTTGCCGTCTTGAGGGCGGTGTCCGCGAGACCCTTTCGTGCGCCGTGGGTGGAGGTGAAGTACTGGAGCACCGTCAGGCCTTCACGGAAGCTTGCGGTGATCGGGGTTTCGATGATTTCACCGGAAGGCTTGGCCATCAGGCCGCGCATGCCGGCAAGCTGGCGCATCTGGTCGGCGTTGCCTCGGGCACCCGAGTTGGACATCATGAAGATCGGGTTGAAGCTGAGGTTGGCCTCCTGCTTTCCGGTCTTGGGGTCGGTCAGGATATCGGTGGAGATTTCCTTGTTCATTTCCGCGGACACGTCCTGCGTGGCCTTGGTCCAGACGTCGACGACCTTGTTGTATTTTTCCGTACGGGTGATGATACCGTCGCGGTACTGGCTTTCGATGTTGTCCACTTCCGCGGTGGCGGCATCGATGATGCGCTTTTTGGAGTCGGGGATCAGCATGTCCTTCACGCCGATACTGATGCCGGAACGGGTCGCGTATTCGTACCCGATGGCCTTGATGCGGTCGCAGAGGATGACGCACGCCTTGACCCCGGCGTCGCGGTAGGCACTGTCCACGAGCTTAGCGATGTTCTTTTTGGTCAACTCTTTGTTGACGTTCTCGAACTTGATGCCGGCGGGCAGGCCGCGCCATACGAGGATACGGCCGGGCGTGGTGTTGGCCATCTTGCCGTCTTCCATGCGTACCTTGATGCGGGCGTGCATGCTGACCTGATCGGCGTCGAGGGCGGCTTCCACTTCCCACGGGGCGCAGAAGACCATGCCTTCGCCCTTTTCGAAGGAACGTTCCACGGTCATGTAGTACAGGCCGAGGACCATGTCCTGAGAAGGCACGATGACGGGCGAGCCGTTGGCGGGCGACAGAATGTTGTTGGTGCTCATCATGAGCACGCGGCATTCAATCTGCGCTTCCACGGACAGGGGGATGTGCACGGCCATCTGGTCGCCGTCGAAGTCCGCGTTGTAGGCGGAGCAGACGAGCGGGTGCAGCTGGATGGCCTTGCCTTCCACGAGGAGCGGCTCGAAGGCCTGGATGCCGAGACGGTGCAGCGTAGGAGCACGGTTCAGGAGAACCGGGTATTCCTTCACCACGTCGGCAAGGATATCCCACACGACCAGTTCTTCGCGTTCCACCATCTTTTTCGCGCTCTTGATGGTGGAGGCGTGGCCTCTTTTCTCAAGTTCGGAGTAGATGAAGGGCTTGAACAGTTCCAGAGCCATCTTTTTCGGCAGGCCGCACTGATGGAGTTTCAGGTACGGGCCCACGACGATGACGGAACGGCCGGAGTAGTCCACGCGCTTGCCGAGCAGGTTCTGGCGGAAGCGGCCCTGCTTGCCCTTGATCATGTCGGAAAGCGACTTGAGCGGACGGCCGTTGGTGCCGGCAATGGCGCGCCCACGGCGGCCGTTGTCGAAAAGGGCGTCCACGGCTTCCTGCAACATGCGCTTTTCGTTGCGGATGATGATGTCGGGGGCTCCGAGCTCCATCAGACGCTTGAGGCGGTTGTTGCGGTTGATCACGCGGCGGTAGAGGTCGTTCAGGTCGGAGGTGGCGAAACGGCCGCCGTCGAGCGGAACGAGGGGGCGCAGTTCCGGCGGAATGACCGGAATGACTTCCATGATCATCCATTCGGGACGGTTGCCGGACTCGAGGAACGCTTCAACGATCTTGAGGCGTTTGGTGAGCTTCTTTTTCTTGGTCTGCGACTTGGTGGTCTGCGACTCTTCGCGCAGCATGACCTTGAGTTCTTCAAGGTTCAGCTCTTCGAGCAGGCCGCGGATGGATTCCGCACCCATGCCGACGGTGAGGGCGTCCTCGCCGAAGTGGTCGATGATCTGGAGGTACTGGTCCTCGGAGATGACCTGCATCTTCTGGAGGTTGGTGCTGCCCGGATCGAGCACGATGTACGAGTCGAAGTACAGCACCTTTTCGAGATCGGCCATGGTCATGTCGAGCAGGGTGCCGATCTTGGAGGGCAGGGTCTTGAGGAACCAGATGTGGGCGACGGGCGCGGCCAGTTCGATGTGGCCCATGCGCTCGCGGCGCACCTTGGAGGCAATGACTTCAACGCCGCACTTTTCGCAGACGATGCCGCGGTGCTTCATGCGCTTGTACTTGCCGCAGTTACATTCGTAGTCCTTCACGGGGCCGAAGATTTTCGCGCAGAAAAGGCCGTCGCGTTCAGGCTTGAACGTACGGTAGTTGATGGTCTCCGGCTTCTTGACTTCGCCGTAGGACCATTCGCGGATGTTCTCCGGCGAGGCGATGGAAATCTGAATGGCTTTCAGATTGCGGATTTGGCTCGCGTTGGCATTTGCCGAGCTGCGAACCGAAAAGAGATCGTCAAGACTCATATATGTATGCTCCCTTTTGCGGGCGGGCCGGAAAGAACGCTGGCGTTCCATCCCGTCGAACCCACCCCCATCCCCCCGAAGGCGTACTCCGAGGGTTGGACGTAGTGAAGGGTCTCTAACTTGGGAGGGCCTCCACCTTTTTCCCGCACCGTCCGCCTTGAGGCAGTCCCAGAGGACGAAAGGCGAGGGAAAGGGGAGGGGTGCGGGGAGGGAAGGGAGGCCCTTCTTCAGAAGGGGGCCCTTTCCCCTCCCCACATCAGCTTATTCGTCAGCGGCATCCTGTTGGGACAGGTACTGCTGCTGTTCTTCTTCTGCAAAGCCGACACGCTTTGGCTTCTTCTTGCCTTCCTCCTGATGGAGGGTCACGTTGAGGCCGAGGGACATGAGTTCCTTGACCAGAACGTTGAAGGACTCGGGCAGGCCAGCTTCAAGGAAGTTGTCGCCCTTGACGATCTTCTCGTACATCTTCACGCGTCCGGTCACGTCGTCCGACTTGACCGTGAGGAATTCCTGCAACAGGTAGGAAGCGCCGTAGGCTTCGAGAGCCCACACTTCCATTTCCCCGAGACGCTGGCCGCCGAACTGCGCCTTGCCGCCCAGCGGCTGCTGGGTAACGAGGGAGTAGGGACCGGTGGAGCGGGCGTGGATCTTTTCGTCAACCAGGTGGTGCAGCTTCAGATAGTACATGACGCCGGTGGTCACGCGGTTCTTCAGCTTTTCACCCGTGCGTCCGTCATAAAGCACGGACTTGCCGTCGTTTTCAAGCCCGGCACGGGACAGCCAGTCCCAGATTTCCGATTCTTCCGCACCGTCAAAGACGGGGGTGTAGGTAATGATGCCGTTACGCAGCTTCAAAACCGACTTGCGGAATTCCTCGTCATCCATGCTGTCCACTTCTTCGGTGATTTCCGGAGAAGAGAAGATATCCTTCACTTCATCGCGCACGGTCTGAAGGGCGGTGCCCTTGTCGACCATTTCGGCGAGCTGGCGGCCCAGTTCGCGGGCGGCCCAACCGAGGTGGACTTCCATGATCTGCCCGATGTTCATACGGGAAGGCACGCCGAGGGGGTTCAGCACGATGTCCACGGGGCGGCCATCGGCAAAGAAGGGCATGTCCTCTTCCGGCAGAATGCGGGAGACGACACCCTTGTTACCGTGGCGGCCTGCCATTTTGTCGCCTACGGACAGCTTGCGCTTGATGGCGATGTGAACCTTCACCATCTTGATCACGCCGGGGGGCAGATCGTCCCCTTCGGTGACCTTTTCGCGCTTGGAGTCGTAGATCGACTTGATATATTCAATCTGGTGATCGTACTGTTCGAGCATTTCGGCAACGGTTTCATTGACTTCCTTGCTCTTGAACAGATCGGCCAGCTTCTTGACCGGCAGGGTTTCAAGCAGTTCCGCGGTCATGACGGCGTTGGCCTCAACCAGCACCTCGCCCTTCTTGTCGCCAAGGAGGGTCGTCGCAACCTGCTTGTCCGCAACGATGGGGAGCAGGCGTTCGCGCATCCGGCTCGTGATGGCGCGGATGTGATCCTGTTCCTTGGTGTCGAGACGGCTGATTTCGTAGTCTTCGATGTTCTTGGTGCGTTCGTCCTTTTCGCCGGAGCGACGGTTGAACACCTTGACGTCGATGACCGTACCCTCGACTCCCGGGGGAACCTTGAGGGAGGTGTTTTTCACATCGCGGGCCTTGTCGCCGAAGATGGCCCGCAGGAGCTTTTCTTCGGGCGTCAGCTGCGTTTCGCCCTTGGGCGTGATCTTGCCGACGAGGATATCCTCGGGCTTCACGGGCGCACCGATGCGAATGATGCCGCTCTCGTCGAGGTTGCGGAGCATTTCTTCACCGACGTTGGGAATATCGCGGGTGATTTCTTCCGGTCCCAGCTTGGTGTCACGGGCGACGACTTCGAACTCTTCGATGTGGACGGACGTGTAGATGTCTTCCTTGACCACACGTTCGGAGATGAGCACGGAGTCTTCGTAGTTGTAGCCGCACCAGGGCATGAAGGCGATGAGCATGTTCTTGCCGAGCGCGAGGCCGCCGTCATGGATGGCGGGACCGTCGGCGAGCACGTCGCCCTTCTTCACGAGCTGGCCGGGCACGCAGGAAGGCACCTGACCGAAGCAGGAGTTCTGGTTCGACTTGTGGAACTTCAGCAGATCATAGGCACGCACGCCGCCCATGTTGGGGTAGAGCGCGGGATCGTCGTAGGCCACGATGATGCGGTTGGCGTCGGCATAGTGAACCACGCCGGAACTTTCCGCGAGGATGCACGCGCCGGAGTCGCGGGCCACGTCCACTTCCATGCCGGTTCCCACGAGGGGACGCTCGGAGCGGAGCAGGGGCACGGCCTGACGCTGCATGTTCGAACCCATGAGCGCGCGGTTGGCGTCGTCGTGTTCGAGGAACGGGATCAGTGCCGCGGAGATAGAAACCATCTGGCTCGGGGAGATGTCCATGAGGGTGATTTCCTCACGGGCAGCCATGAGCACGTCGTCGCCGGAACGGGCGGTAACATAGTCGTCCACGAGGCGGCGGTCGGCGTCCACGGCGGCGTTGGCCTGGGCGATGACGTGGCCGATTTCGCGGGAGGCGTCGAGGTGCACGAATTCGTCGGTCATGTAGCCGTCGCGGATGACGCGATAGGGCGTTTCGATGAATCCGTAGTCGTTCACCTTGGCATACGTCGTCAGAGAGACGATGAGGCCGATGTTCGGGCCTTCGGGTGTTTCAATGGGGCAGATACGGCCGTAGTGCGAGACGTGGACGTCTCGAACTTCAAAGCCCGCGCGTTCACGGGTCAGGCCGCCGGGTCCCAGAGCGGAAAGGCGACGCTTGTGCGTGACTTCCGAAAGGGAGTTGGTCTGGTCCATGAACTGCGACAGCTGGGACGTGCCGAAGAACTCTTTGAGCACGGCGGCCACGGGCTTCGGATTGATCAGGTCGTGGGGCATGAGCGTCGCCACTTCCTGAATGCTCATCCGTTCCTTGATGGCGCGTTCCATACGCACAAGGCCGATACGGTACTGGTTTTCCACCAGCTCGCCCACGAGACGCACGCGGCGGTTGCCGAGATGGTCGATGTCGTCGGCGGGGCCGTGGCTGTCCTTGAGCTGCACGAGCACCTTGATCGCGTCGAGGATATCCTCGTCGGAAAGGGTACGCAGATCGGAGTTTTCGGTCTTGTTCAGACGCTGGTTGAGCTTGTAGCGGCCCACCGGCGAGAGATCGTAGTAGTCGCCGTTGCGGAAAAGGTTGTCGAAGAACGACGCGGCGATTTCCGGGGTCGGCGGGGAGCTGGGACGCAGACGGCGATAGATCTCTTCCTGCGCCTTTTCCATGGTGGGCGTCTTGTCCTGCACCAGGGTATCGCGGATGGAGGAGGAAGTATCGGTGCCGCGGGTGTGGAGGGCAACGATGGAGTTCAGCCCGGCTTCCCGGCAGGCATCGATCAGGCCGGCGGTGATTTCGTCGGCGGCTTCGGCAAGGATTTCGCCGGTGGCGTTGTCCACCAGATCTTCGGCGAGGAACAGGCCGAGCGGCGTTTCGGGAGCCACTTCGATCTTGTCGATGCCGGCGGCTTCCATCTGACGCCACGCGCGTTTGGTGATGGGCTTTCCGGCCTTCACCAGCACGTTGCCTTCCTTGTCGAGGATATCGGCGAAGGCGGGTTCCTTGCGGTGCAGGGCGGGGTTGAAGTGCCAGGACACGCGCCCGTCATCCTCGAGTTCATACACTTCTTTCTTGTAGAAGCAGTCGAGGATATCGGTCTTGCTCATGCCCATGGCCTTGAGCAGAATGGTGGCGGGCATCTTGCGGCGACGGTCGATGCGGACATACAGGATGTCCTTGTGATCGAAGTCGAAGTCGAGCCACGAGCCGCGCATGGGAATGACGCGGCAGGAGTAGAGCACCTTGCGGCTGGTGTGCGTCTTGCCGCCGTCATGCTCGAAGATGATGCCGGGGGAACGCTGCAGCTGGTTGACAATGACGCGTTCCGTGCCGTTGATGATGAAGGTGCCCTTTTCGGTCATCAGGGGCAGGGTACCGAAGTAGATGTCCTGCTCTTTGATGTCGCGAACGGTGCGCGCTTCGGTTTCCTCGTCCACATCGTACACGACGAGACGAACCTTGATGCGTACCGGGGATTCGTAGGTAAGGCCCTTGGATATGCATTCCGCTTGATCGTACTTGGGCTCGCCGACTTCGTAGCTGACGAATTCGAGGCTGGCCGTACGGTTGAAGTCTTCGATTGGGAAGACAGAACGGAAGACCCCTTCCAGACCTTCATCAGGGAGACGTTCCGTACGTCCTTCCTGCATGAATTTCCGGTAGGAGTCCACCTGCAGGTTGAGCAGGTGGGGAATCTCCACCTCAACCTTGATCTTGCCAAATTGTTTGGTAAGCTGACCCATCATTTCACCTCTGAGAAGGTTGGTCGGCAAAGGCCGGAGCGTGCCCGGGTTGCGCGCTCTCGGAATCAATCATGTATAAAAAACGCAACAAGGTCGACAACATAGCTACCCTCCAGAGAGTCCGGAGGGCTGTTGTCGACTGATGATACCCGCGTTAGTGCAGAAAATTGGAACAGATACCACCCCTAGTATGTGTCGCGTGAATTCGTTAAGATAAGGAGGAAAGCCAACAAAGGCAAGCTTTTTTTCAAGGTAGGCCAAGAAAAAACGTTTTCGGGGCACGGTTCTTGAATGCTGCCTGCTGCGGAGGTGGTTTTGTGTTCCCGGCCTCGGTTTTCGCCGCGTAAGGGGACGGGGCGGGGAAACGCCTTTCCGCTGGTTGCCGCACGTTTTTCATGGTGGCGGGGGGAAGGGCTGAAGGCAAGAAAAAGGCGGCGCAGGTTACCCCGCACCGCCTTTGAAAGCGCACGTAAAGTGAACTTACTTCACTTCGACTTCAGCGCCGGCTTCGGTCAGCTGCTTCTTGGCGTCTTCGGCTTCGTCCTTGGACACGCCTTCCTTCAGGGTGGAGGGAGCGCCGTCAACCTTGTCCTTGGCTTCCTTCAGGCCGAGGCCGGTCAGAGCGCGGACAACCTTGATCACGCCGATCTTGTTGGCGCCGGCGGACTTCAGGATAACGTCGAATTCGGTCTTTTCTTCAGCAGGAGCAGCGGCTTCAGCGGGAGCGGCCATCATCATGGCAGCAGCGGGAGCGGCAGCGGACACGCCGAACTTTTCTTCGAGTTCCTTGATGAATTCGGAGAGTTCGAGCACGGTCATGTTAGCGATAAATTCAACAACTTCTTCTTTGGTAACGGCCATGGGATTGCTCCTTTGAGACTTTGGCTTGGGTTTGTAACGGGTTGCCTAGGCAGCCTTTTTCTCTTCGATCGCCTTGAGGGCGTACATAAGAGGACGAACCATGTTGGCAAACAGGGAGACGAAATTGGTAGGCACGGCGTTCATTGTGCCGAGGACCTGACCAAGGAGTTCCTGCTTTCCGGGCAGCTTGGCGAGGGCTTCCACCTGAGCGGCGGAAAGGACCTTGCCTTCGAGGCTGGCGTGACGAACAGTGAACAGCTTGCTGGTCTTGGCAAATTCGGAAACCGCCTTGGCAACCGCAACGGGATCCTGAGAACCCAGAGCGATACCGCAGTTTTCCTTGAACATGTCCTTAACGGAATCATGCATACCATCGGTGAGGGCGATGCGGGCCAACGTGTTTTTGACGACGAGATAATCGCCGCCGCACTCATAGAGTTTCGCACGGAGCCGCGTCAGCTCTTCCACCGTCATCCCCTTGAAATCTGTCACTACCACAAAAGAGGCAGCGTCGGCTTTCGCCTTAATCTGCGCAATCAGGGCAGCTTTTTCAGATCTATTCACGTGAATCTCCTTCACGTTAGGGGTTGCTTGAAGACTCGTTGAGGAATCTTCGCAGTGGAAAGCCGAGCCAAAGAAAGTGTCTGAGCAGGCATTATTGAGGGTTGCCCCGCCTGCCGTCTTCGACTCGAATTCCCAATCCATTGCCAAAAGCGGCCCTTTCGGACCGCTTTTGTTCTCAAAGGGGATTAGCCTTCGATGAACTTCTTAACCAAAGCCATATCCATCTTGAAGCCGGGGCCCATGGTGGTGGAAATGGCCATGTTTTTCATGTAGGTGCCCTTGGCGGCAGAAGGCTTCAGGCGGTTTACGGCTTCGACAAGGGACTTGAGGTTGTCAAGAATCTTGGCGGGGCCGAAGGAAACCTTGCCGAGGGGAGCGTGAAGCACGCCAGCCTTGTCGACCTTGAAGTCGACGCGTCCGGCCTTGAGTTCCTTGACGGCGGTGGCGACGTCGAAGGTCACGGTGCCGGTCTTGGCGTTGGGCATCAGACCACGGGGTCCGAGCACGCGACCGACCTGACCAACGAGGGCCATGACGTCGGGAGTGGCGACGGCAGCGTCAAAATCAAGCTTGCCTTCCTTGATCATGGCGACCAGCTCTTCGGCACCGGCGATATCGGCACCGGCTTCGCGAGCTTCGGCTTCCTTTTCGCCCTTACAGAACACGGCTACGCGCACGGTCTTGCCCAGGCCATGAGGCAGGGAGACAGCACCGCGAACCATCTGGTCGGAGTACTTGGGGTCAACGCCGAGGCCAATGGCCACGTCCACAGTTTCGTCAAACTTGGCGAAGGAAGCGGCGAGAGATTTCTCTACGGCTTCTTCCACCGAGAAGCGCTGGGAAAGGTCTACGCCTTCCACCGCTTTGCGATATTTTTTCCCGAAGGGCATTGCTCTATCCTTTCAAAAGCTGTCTTCCAACATCTCCTGCCGAATCCTTGAAGCAAGGAAGGGCAGTACAACTGACGCGGTGGAGATCCTTACTTGATCTCGATGCCCATGCTGCGGGCGGTGCCCATGATGGACTTGACGGCGGATTCCAAGTTGTTGGCGTTGAGATCAGGAAGCTTCAGCTTGGCGATCTCTTCAACCTGCTGCATCGTGATGCTGCCCACCTTGGTACGGTTGGGTTCGCCGGAGCCCTTTTCCACCTTGGCGGCCTTCATGACCAGCACGGCGGCCGGCGGGGTCTTGGTGATAAAGGTGAAGGAGCGGTCCGCGTAGGCAGTGATGACCACGGGGATGATCGTGCCCTTCTGATCCATCGTACGGGCATTGAACTCCTTGCAGAACTGCATGATGTTCAGGCCGTGCTGACCGAGGGCGGGACCTACCGGCGGCGAGGGGTTCGCAGCACCAGCGGGAATCTGCAACTTGATTTTGGCAACTTCTTTCTTGGCCATTGTCTTTCAACCTCTATTAATACGGCTGTGGGGCCGCAGACTGCAAGCGATCGTTAGCCCTTGGAAACCTGGATGAAATCCAGTTCCACGGGGGTCTGTCTGCCGAAGATGGACACGGACACCCGAAGCTTGCCCTTGTCGTAGTTCACGTCTTCAACAACGCCGTTGAAGCCGCCGAAAGGCCCGTCGATGACGCGCACGTCGTCGCCCCGATCAAAGCTGAACTTGGGACGGGGTTGTTCCTGGCGGGTTTCCATGAGGGAAAGGATGCGGGCCGCTTCCTCATCCTTCATGGGAGCGGGACGGTTCTTGCCGCCCACAAATCCCGTCACCTTGGGAATGCTCTGTACAAGGTGCCAGGAATAGTCGGTCATGGTCATGCGGAGCATGATGTAACCGGGGTAGAACTTGCGCGTGGTGGTGCGCTTGGCACCGCCTTTGCCCAGTTCGATGACCTTTTCGGTCGGAACCACAACCTCATGGATGAGGCCCTGATCCTGGGCATTGCGCATCATTTCCTTGATGGTGGCTTCGACGCGCTGTTCAAAACCGGAGTAGGTATGCACGATGTACCAGCGGGAACGTCCCGTATCCTGGTTGCCGGCACTCGCTTCCGTCTGAACGGTAGAAGCCGCCAAAATATCCTGCGCAGTCAGGACTGGCTGCGCAGGTTTTTCTTCTTGGGACTGTTGGGCAGACGGTGGTACCGCCCCTGAGGACGCATTGTGTTCTTCGATCATGGACCCCTCCAAATTAGGCAGCGAGAATGAAGGAGATAAGTTTGGAGAGCCCAAGATCCACAACGCCGAGGAAGATCGACATGACAACGACGAAGGCCAACACTACCAGACTGGTCGTACGGGTTTCCTTGGCGGTAGGCCAGGTAACCTTACGAACTTCAGCCTTGGACAGCTCAAGATAGTTCTTGAACTCCTTCGCCTTGGCGACAAGGCCCTCGGGGTTTTCGTCTTGTGCTGTCGTCGGTTTCTTGGTCATGATACGTTCCTGCAGAAATGAAAATGGCAGGGCAGGAGGGATTCGAACCCCCAACATGCGGTTTTGGAGACCGCCGCTCTAGCCGTTAGAGCTACTGCCCTGCGTTTATGAAGTCACTACCGGGTTTCGCGGTGAACCGTGTGAGTTCTGCACCAGGGGCAGTACTTTTTCAGTTCCACACGACCGGTCGTGTTCTTCTTGTTCTTGACCGTGGCGTAATTGCGGCGCTTGCATTCAGTGCAAGCGAGCAGGATGTTGACGCGCATGGGTTACTCCACGATTTCCGTCACAACACCAGCGCCGACGGTACGGCCACCTTCGCGGATAGCGAAGCGGAGGCCCTTTTCCATGGCGATGGGGTGAATGAGTTCGACATTGAAGGTAGCGTTATCGCCGGGCATAACCATTTCCACGCCTTCTTCAAGGGCGATGATACCCGTGATGTCGGTGGTACGGAAATAGAACTGGGGACGATAGCCGGTGAAGAACGGGGTGTGACGGCCGCCTTCTTCCTTGGACAGAACGTACACTTCAGCCTTAAACTTCTTGTGGGGCGTGATGGACTTGGGAGCAGCGAGCACCTGGCCGCGTTCCACGTCGTCACGCTTCGTGCCGCGAAGCAGAGCGCCGATGTTGTCGCCGGCTTCACCCTGATCGAGGAGCTTGCGGAACATTTCAACGCCGGTGCAGGTGGTCTTCACGGTGGGACGGATACCCACGATTTCCACTTCTTCGCCGACCTTGATCACGCCGCGTTCCACACGACCGGTAACCACGGTACCGCGGCCGGAGATGGAGAACACGTCTTCGATGGGCATCAGGAAGGGCTTGTCGGTTTCACGAACCGGATCCGGGAAGTAGCTGTCGCAAGCGGCGAGCAGTTCGAGGACGCACTGGGCATCGGCAGCGTCAGCGCTGTCGGATTCCAGGGCCTTCAGAGCGGAACCGCGGACAACCGGGATGTCGTCGCCGGGGTAGCCGTAGGAGCTCAGCAGTTCGCGAACTTCCATTTCGACCAGTTCCAGCAGTTCGGGGTCGTCGACGAGGTCGCACTTGTTCATGAACACGACGAGGTGGGGCACACCGACCTGACGGGCGAGCAGGATGTGCTCACGAGTCTGGGGCATGGGACCGTCGGTAGCGGCGACAACGATGATCGCGCCGTCCATCTGGGCAGCACCGGTGATCATGTTCTTGATGTAGTCGGCGTGGCCGGGGCAGTCCACGTGGGCGTAGTGACGGTTGTCGGTTTCGTATTCGACGTGGGCGGTGGAAATCGTGATACCACGTTCCTTTTCTTCCGGAGCCTTGTCGATTTCGTCATACGCGATGAACTTGCCGCCCTGCTTCATAGCAGCGACTTTGGTGATGGCGGCAGTCAGAGTGGTCTTGCCGTGGTCGATGTGACCGACAGTACCAATATTCATATGAGGCTTGGTACGCGAAAATTTTTCTTTACCCATGACGGTCTCCCTTCTTGGTTGCAGAAGATAACGGATTTTTATGGGACAGAGCCTATGGCGACGCAAGACCGCCTATCACATGCCATCTGCTGGCAGTGCTCTGGCATCCCGATACGTAGGCACAGCGAATAAGGAGGGGGAGGAGGAGGCAGGTGTGGAGCGGGAAACGAGACTCGAACTCGCAACCCTCAGCTTGGAAGGCTGATGCTCTAGCCATTGAGCTATTCCCGCCTGTAATGCCGTAGTCCCCTGACAGTGTACCTGTCTCCTACAGCCGTGTCAGCTTTCTAAATCTGGTGGAGGGGGGAGGATTTGAACCTCCGAAGTCTTACGACGACAGATTTACAGTCTGTTCCCTTTGGCCACTCGGGAACCCCTCCACTGGAAAACAAAGCAGGGCCTAACTCTGCCTTGTCGAGGCGTGCGGAATCTCTTCCGCGTGCTCCTCCGGCGAACCGGAAAGCCTTGCGGCTTTGATGGAGCTGGTGATGGGACTCGAACCCGCAACCTGCTGATTACAAATCAGCTGCTC
>CAZIFC010000045.1:0-14968 GCA_964538355.1 uncultured Lawsonia sp.
CCGCCCTCGCAGGGACCGGTAAAGGAACGTCCTTCAAGTACAAAACCGTCTTCAAGAGCCAATAGCGCCTTCATTCCGTCTCCATTATGTTGAAGCATGGCGGCATTTCCGCCGTTGCATTGTGCCAGAGCGCGCCGTCAGCGGGCGCAGTGCTTGCATGTGTGATCCGCGAGCAGGGCGCGGACCGTTTCCAAATCTTCCGGCGTATCCACGCCGTGGGCCTCGTAGTTTTCTACGCGCACCACGCGGATCGGAATGCCGTTTTCGAGAAAGCGGAGCTGTTCCAGCTTTTCGCGTTTTTCCAGCGCGGACTGGGGCAGCCCCACAAAGCGTTGCAGTGCCTGCATCCTGAAAGCATACAGGCCGATATGCCCGAGGATTTCCCCTTCGCCGCCGTCGCGGTCAAAGGGAATGCGCGAGCGGGAAAAATAAAGGGCGTCGCCGTTGCCCGCCGTCACCACCTTGACCTGATTGGGCGAAGCCGCACGCTCCGGTGAAATGGGCGTGGCAAGCGTGCTCACCTGCACCGATCCGTCCAGAAACGGGGCCACCAGCCGTTCGATGGCCACAGGGTCCAGTGCCGGTTCGTCACCCTGAATGTTCACGATGACGGCATGCGGTTCGACGCCGAGCCGAGAGGCCGCCTCATGAACGCGATCCGTACCGCTGGCATGATCGCTTCGGGTCATGACGCAGGGGATTTCCCACTCCAGTGCGGCTTCCGCAATGCGATCGTCGTCCGTTGCCAGAATGATCCCGCGCAATACCGAGGCCCGCTTGGCGTGGGCGTAGACGTGCCAGAACATCGGGCGGCCCCAGATGTCAGCGAGCGGCTTTCCCGGAAAGCGCGAAGAGTCGTAGCGTGCCGGGATGACACCGTAACATGGAATGGATGTGCTCATGATTCCCCCGTGGGCCAAAGCCCGCTTCCCGCAGGTATAGCAACATTCACCCCGGCAATAAACCCTTTTTTTGACGGGGTGTACGGAAGGGCGGCCCCGGGGGCCGGGCTTTGGAAAAACTGGCGAAACATCAGCTCTTTTGCTGCGTTGTCAGCTACATGCCTCCGCCAGCCATCTTGGTCATGTCCCACATGGGCATGAAAATCGCGAGGGCGAAAAAGCCGACTACGCCCGCAAGGACAACGATGAGGATCGGGCCGATGGCCTCGGTCATTTCGCCGACCGCATACTCCACTTCCTCGTCGTAGTGCGCGGCAAGATCTTCGAGCATGGTTTCCAGATTGCCGGCGTTTTCGCCGACCGCCACCATGTTGATGGTCAGGGGGGTGAAGTAGCGGGCGGAACCGAGCGGCTCGGCAATGCCCTGTCCCGAGCGGAGCTTGTCCTTGATGGTGGAAAATTCTTTTTCCAGAGCCGCGTTGTTGATGGTTTCGGAAAGGATGTCCAGGGCGTCGAGAATGCCCACGCCGCTGCGCTGGAGGATCGAGAAGATGGCTGCGAACCGGGCCATGATCGACATCTGCACGACCTTGCCGATCAGGGGGAGGGCCAGCATGGTTCGCGCCCAGAGGTATCTGCCCCGTTCCGTTCTTATCCACCAGCGCAAGCCGAAAAAGAGCGCGGCGGCAACCGCCAGCAGCAGATACCAGTAGTCGGACATGGCGGTATTCATGGCGAGAGCCATGCGCGTAGGCCACGGAAGATCGAGCCTGGCATTGGCGAACAGCCGGGCAAAGCTTGGCACGACCCAGTTGAGCAGGAAGATGAAGGCTCCCGCCAGTGTGAACAGGACGATTTTGGGGTAGCGCAGGGCCGACTTCACATCGTTGCGGATCTTGTTTTCGTGTTCGAGCAGGTAGGTGAGGCGGTCCAGTACGTTGCCCATGGAGCCGCTGTATTCCCCGGCGCGGATCATGGCGCAGTAGAGCGGGGAAAAAATGTCCGGGTGCGAGCTGAAGGCGTTGTAGAGGGTGCTGCCGGTGCTGACCTGCTGGGCAATATCCGCCGTGGCGGTTTTGAGCGTCGGGTTTTCGGTTTGCACCTGAAGGATGTTGAGGAGCTGCGTAATGGGGACGCCTGCGTTGAACAGGGTGCGGAACTGCTTGCTGAACAGGATGATCTGCTTGAAGGTGACAGGCTTTTGCAGGAGCTTCTGGAACCTTTTGCTTGTGATGCCATGATCCTTTTTGGTGATCTCGGTGGGCATGAGGCCGCGCCCGAGCAGGGTTTGCCGCGCCTGCTCCAGCGTCTCGGCCTCAATATCGCCCGTAAGTGCGACACCTGCGTCGTTGATTGCCCGATAGGTATAGGAATATTTGGGGTCCGCCATGCTGTTTCCTTGAGGCGTTTGTCCGTTCCGAGGGAATGCACCGCCGGACGCGGCAGGTTAGATCATGGCGGCGCGGAGGGCTTCCTCCACGGTCGTCAGCCCGGCGCAGACCTTGCGGGCGGCATCCTGCGCCAGGGTATTCATCACGCCGTTCTCCTGTGCGATGGCGGAGATTTCCTGCGCGTGTGCCAGCCGGACGATGGCTTCCTGGATTTCCGGCGTCGAGGGCATGACCTCAAAAATGCCGATGCGTCCGAGGTAGCCGGTGTTCCCGCAGTGGTAGCACCCCTTCCCGCGCAGAAAGGTCGCATCCGTTGCCTTGTCGATGCCGAACATTTTCAGCAGATGGTGCGGCGGTTCGTACGGCTCGGCGCAGTGGGGGCAGACTTTGCGGACAAGCCGCTGCGCGAACGAGCAGAGGAGCACGGAAGCCACCAGATACGGTTCGATGTGCATTTCCATCAGGCGGGATACCGCGCCGGGGGCATCGTTGGTGTGGAGCGTGGAGAGCACGAGGTGGCCCGTAAGGGCGGCCTGAACCGCAATCTGCGCCGTTTCGCTGTCCCGGATTTCGCCCACCATGATGATATCGGGGTCCTGCCGGAGAATGGAGCGCAGGCCCGAGGCAAAGGTCATGCCCGCGCGGACGTTGAGCTGTACCTGCCGGATTCCTTCGATGCGGTATTCGACAGGATCTTCAAGCGTGATGGCGTTCACGTCCGAGCTGTTGAGGAGCTGGAGGATGGAGTAGAGGCTGGTGCTTTTGCCGCTCCCGGTCGGCCCGGTGGAGAGGATCATCCCGTACGGCTTTTGGATGGCCTGAACGATGGTGTTGCAGTCCTTTTCGTTCATGCCGAGCTTGTCCAGCGTGTAGACGTGGTTGCTGCTCATGTCGAGCAGGCGCATGACCACATTCTCGCCGTAGATGGTCGGCAGTGTTGAAACGCGGACGTTGATTTCCCGGTTGTCCACCATCATGGTGAAACGGCCGTCCTGCGGGACGCGGGTAATGGAAATATCCATATTCGAAAGAATCTTGATGCGCGAAACGATGGAAACCCCCACGCGCTTGGGCGGGGAGGGGGTTTTGCGGAGCTTGCCGTCCACGCGGAACCGGATCTGGATGGAATCCTTTTCCGGGCTGATGTGGATGTCGCTGGCGGATTCGCGCACGGCCTGCGTCAGGATGGAGTTGACGAGCCGGACGATGGGGGCCTCATCCGGCTGCCCCAGCTCGTCGCTGCTGGTTTCACTGGCAATGAGCAGATCGTCGGACGCAAGAGAAGCCTTTTGGGGAAGCTCGGTGCTCAGGCTTTCCATGACGCCGCCCATGGAATTGAAGTGCCCGTACAGCGCGGCGTAGAGTTGCGTGAACTCCTGCCGGAGGCACATGATCGGTTCCACTTCGCGATCGGTGACGATCTCGATGCGGTCCAGCGCGTCGATATCCAGCGGGTCCACCATCGCCACGACCAGCACATCGCCGCGGATCAGCAGCGGAACGGCGTTGGTGCGCTGGGCGACATCGGCGGGCAGGCGATCGGAAAGAGCAATGTTCAAGGGAAAGCGGGCCGGGCTGTACCGTTCGATACCGGTCTGGCGGCACACGGCATCCACAACATCGCTTTCACGGCAAACACCTTTTTTGATAAGGTATTCCCCCAGCTTCATGCCGCTTCCGCGCTGTTCCTGAAGGGCCGTTTCAAGCTGTTGGGGCGTGAGCAGGCCCGATGCCAGCAGCAGTTCTCCGAGCCGGAGTTTCTTTTGCATGCGCTACCTCCTCGGTGCGGCGGACGGTGCTGCCGGTACTGGAGACACGGGAGAGCCGGAAGGCGCAGGGGGCGTTTTCGGCATTGCGGCTGCCGTTTCGCGCGTGGGCAGGATTTCGGGGGTGATGAAGATCAGCACCTCTTCCATGCTCGTTCCCTTGCTTTCGTGCCCGAAGACATACTTGCCGCCGGGGATATCCTTGAGTCCGGGAACACCGGCATTGGCATCTACGTTCTTTTCCTTGGTCAGGCCGGAAATCACCACGGTCTCCCCGTTACGCATGATCAGGGTCGTTTCTGTCTGCTTCTTGATGATGAAGGGGTTGCCGTCCACGGAACGGGACGTATCCACCTCGTCCTTTTTGACCAGCACCTTCAGCTTGAGGTTGTCCCCGTCGATGACGTTGGGAGTCATTTCGAGCCGGAGCACGGCATCTTCAAACTTGACCTCCCTGTCTCCCATGTTGCTGGTGGAGACGTACGGGACTTTTTCGCCGTTTTCGGTATACGCCATCTTGTTGTCCAGCGTGGTGAGCGAGGGAGAGGACAGGATATTGATTTTGCCGTCCTTTTCCATGAGGTTCAGCTGAACTTCGAGCATGCTGCCGCCGACGCGCCCCAGCATGAAGCCGAGGGAACCCATCTTGTTGCTGGCGATGCTTGAGTAGTCAAGCCCGAAGGGAACCCCGCCGAGACCGGGCCTGTTGGAGCCGGTGACGCCTCCGGCCGTGGGGTCCTGCCCCTGCGTGCCCGATACGCCGGAGCCGACCCAGGTGTGGTTGCCGTTGTTGAAGGAGCCGGAACGCCAGACGCCGCCCCACTGCATGCCGAGTTCGCGCGCGCTGTCCTTGGTGGCTTCAACGATGTAGGCCTTGAGGTGGACCTGGGAGCGCGGGCGGTCAAGGTTTTCGACAAGCCGGATGATGCGCTGCTGATCCTGCTGGGTGGCCTGCACGATCAGGGCGTTGCTGTGGTCGTCCACTTCGATGACGGCGGTCTGCCCGCTCTGCCCGTTGGCGGTCGTCAGAAATTTGGTCAGGCTCTGCTGGAGGGCCTTGGCGTCCGCATAGCGCACGTTGACGACGCTGACGGAAAGAGGCGCGTTGTGGAGGGCCGCCAGCTCCTGCTGGGCAAGCTGGTTGTCGAGGGTTTGGAGATTGATCTCCTTCTGCTTTTCCACAGCGGTAAGCACTTGCAGGATGTTGCCCTGCCAGCGGTATTGCAGCCCGTTGGCCCGGAGCAGGCCCCGAAAGACATCGCGCCAGGGGGAACGCTGGACATTGAGGCTGACGGTTCCCGATACTCCGGGACTGAGCATGACGTTGACCCCGGCGGCGGTCGCAAGACTGCGAAGGGCAACCCCGACATCCACGTTATGGAGCTTGAGCGTGACCGGAATGGAGGGAAGAGCGCGGGTGGAAGCCTGTTCCTGCTTTTCCGAATACTGCATGAGCACGCGCGGTTCCGGGCGCAGATCGGTGGGGGAAGGCGAATAGCCCTGTGAATCCTGAGCGAGCTGCTGCCAGTGCTCCATGAAGGGATTTTTGTTCTTGTCCTCTTTGGATGCACACCCGGCAAGCATCAGAAGAGTGAGGATGAGGCAGAGAACAGAAAATGTCCGTTGTCGCATAAGGCTTCTCCAGTCGCTGCACAGGGCGCAGCCTGCTGTCCGCGTTGAAAGGGAGGGGACGGTTAGAGGTCGTCCCCCGTATAGGGAAGGGTCCATTCGGTATTTCGGGAAGGGGAATAGAGGATGACGCCATCGGCGCGGATGGCCCGGACGACGTCTCCGCTGTTGGGCAGGGTGTCGCCGACGCCGTATTCCAGCCCGCCTATGATGGCCAACGCCGTTTTGCCGACCTGAATATAGCCGGAGTAGGCCATGCCTGACAGATCCGAGGGCTGGGCAATCCGGGTGTTGGGCAGGTTCGCGTCAGGGAGCTGGAACGGGTTGCGTGAGGCGGGGCGCAGTGCCGCGGCAAGGATGTAGCGTTGCCCCTCGGAAATGGAGAGGGATTGCAGTGCCGCCGAAACCTCTCCGGAAACGCTTCGGGCCTGTTGCAGCGTGTCGGTCTCTTTCTGGGAGATGTCGGCTGACAGCATCAGATCGAGCGCGTACTGGATGCCCGCTCCCACGATGGCGACTCCCATGGAGCCAAGAAGAATTTTTTCCCGCAAGGTCATCGTTTGCCTCTAGTGCTGCATGGTCTGCGGTTGGGTAAACGTGGCCCACACTCCCAAGGAGAAGGAAGGGACGGTACTGGTTGGTGTCACATTGAAAAATTCCATGCCGGTGATCCACGGCTGGTCGCTGAGAAGCAGGACGAGACGGCGGAAGGTGTCCGGATCGCCGGACAGCGTGCCGTCCAGCCGGATGCTGCTCCGTTCCACCACGGTTTCGGCGGCGGGCACAAAGCGCGCGCTGTCCATGCCAGACAGCTTGACCAGCTGCTGAAGCGAGGCAACGATGCTGGAAAGGTTTTCCGGTGTGGGAAGGGTGCTTCGCGTGCCGATGAGCGCGTCGGTTTCGGAGCGGCGTTGCTCCAGGCCCCGGATAAGGGGACTGAGGGTTTCCTGTACCTGAATGCGGGCCTTGAGGGTTGCTATATCGCCGTCCACCTGGTTTGAAAAGTACCAGAGCGGGAGCAGGCAGAACAGCACGGCGCACAGGGCCAGCAGGCCCTCAAGGGCGAGAAAGCGGATCGGGAACCAGAGGGGCAGTTGCAGGCGCATGGTTACACCAGCCTCAGTGTTGCGACGAAGGACAGGATGTCCGTATCGGTCTGCTGCTTTTCCACAAGCAGGGACTGCACCATGGGGGAGTGCTCAAGCTGGCTGAGAAATTCCGCCAGCTGGGACTCGCGCTGCAACAGGGTTCCGGTGACGGTTCCGGTCAGTACGGCGACGGCGTTTTCTTCCTGGGCGGAGGGCCTTGCCGCGCCGCGCTGGGGCGGGCGGTTTTCCTGCTTGTTCGGCGCGGCGTTCTTGAAGGTGACCCGCAGGCCGGTCAGGTAGATGGACGGCGGCGTGAACACGGAAAGCTCGGTCATGAGCGCGGCGGCGATGCGGCGTTTCGCCATGTTCCGGGCCTGCACCTGCAGCGTCTGCATGGCTCCGAGATCCGCCTTGAGCTGTTCGGGCGTGTAGAGCGTGCCCAGGGAGGCGATACGCGCCTCCAGCTCTGCCCGGTACTGTTTGGCATCAAGGTAGCCTGTATACAGCTTGCCGCAGAAGGCCAGCAGCAACGCCAGCACAACGGTGGTCACACCGAAGGACAGCAAGGTGAGCCGCATCCGCTTTTCCCGAACCCGCTGCTCTTCATAGGTCATGATCGCGTTGGGCGTGTAGTCGGAGGCTGAAAGGCTCAGGCCGATGGCATGAAGCAGGTTGCTGTCGGCGGCCTTTTCCATTGCCTTATGCAGATCCGTCGCAGCTCCGGCAGTGGCCTGCCCGTCAAAGCGGAGCGGGCGGCAGGGCAGCCCCAGTGCCTTTTCAAAATGTTTCAGCGCAAGAGGAAGGCAGCCGCCGGGCGCAAAAACCAGAACACCCTCAATTCCCGGCATTTTCATGGTGTTGCGGAAGTGATCCGCCGTGCGTTCCAATTGCCTTGCCAGCCTGCCCAGAGGCTGGGACAGACGCATGAGCAGGGAGGACTCCTCGTCGGGCGTGCGGTTTCTGTCCCCGCACAGCAGCGCAAGCCCTTCTTCATAGGAGAGCGCGTCACTCGGCTCGTCGGAAGCAGGAACCTTTTCCGGTGCGCCGGCAAGGGAGAGTTCCAGAGGTTGCGGCGTCGGCTGGAGGATCAGCGGGAAAGGAAGATCGGCGGGCGCGTGGGCGAACGGCTCGGGAGCGGCGTAGTCCCTGTGGGCAGAAGACGGGGCCGCAGCGTTTTTCCTGAGGGCAGCCGAATCGGTGGCCGGACGGAGCCTGCTGTCTTCCCGCGCATCCTGAAGGGCGGTGACAAGGCTCCGAAGCCCGGTCTTGATGGTACGGCTGAGCGTGATGGCAGAGCCGGAAAAAATGTCGATGCTGGTGGAATCTTCCTCGATATTGACGATGGCGAAATGTGCCCACGGGGAGGAAAGCCAGCCGGAGGCGAACAGGTTTTGAAGGCAGATGCTCGAGGAGGTGATGCCGGCGGGGGCAAGGGCGGCTTTCGCAAGCTGTTCCCGGAGGCGGGCCAGCACCTTCTTGTCGGCGATCATGGCGGTAACGGACAGGCGGGAAATGCCCTTGTCCAGCACCTCTCCGTTCACGCGGTAGTCAAAGAGGTTGTCTTTCTCGTCAAAGGGCTTTTCCCGGCTCGCCGTCATCCTGGCAACGGCGTCGCGATCCTTGGCGTCGACCTTGGGGATGCTGTAGTGGCGCAGCTCCGTGCTGTCTTCGGGCAGGTGAATCCAGAGCTGCTCGGCATCCCAGCCGTCCGGCATGAAGGCATTGAGCGCGTCGCGGACCCTTTCCGCACAGCCGGGGCTTTCCCAGCCGGAGAGTTCCGGGATCTCTGCCGTATAGATGGCTTCAAGAACCGGTGCGTGGCCTGCCCGCCGCTGGACGAGGCATATCCTGCCTCTGCTGACATCGACGCCTACGACTGATGCGCGTTCGCCGCCGAACAGACGCCGTCGCGAAACCGTTTTTTGGGGCAGGGGAGAGGCGAGGGCCGGAGCAGCGTCTTTCGGGGGGGTACTGCGGATGTGATCCAGCAACTTTTGCGTGGCATTGGATTGCGTTTTGGATAAGGACACGTTTACTCCCCGTAGACTATGGTGATTGCGGATTAGATGATAGCCGCCAACAGCGATAAGGGCAAGTCTCTATTGGCCCTTTGGTCTGTTCCGGGGGATTGGCAAAAGGCAAAGGAGCCAGAAGGCGTCACGCGGAGCCGGGCTTGAGCTGCCGCAAAAAAAAGGAGGAAGCGTTTGGCTTCCTCCCTTTCAATGTTCAATCCATCAGGGCGTTATCCCTGATTTTTGGCAGATCAGTCGCGGCGGGGACGGCGTTCACGGCGTTCGCCGCGGTCGCGATCGCCTTCGCCACGCGGAGCGCGGGGAGGACGGGCGGTGTCTTCGGGCTTCCATTCGATGCCCTGTTCTTCGAGGAGCACGGCCTTGCGGCTGGCGCGGATGCGGTCGCCGTTGATTTCAATGACCTTCACCATCATGTCTTCGCCGAGGTGGGCGATATCGGAAGCCTGAGCCACGCGGTTGGTGTCAAGCTGCGAGATGTGCACAAGGGCTTCGACGTTGGGCATGATTTCCACGATGGCACCGATTTCCAGCACCTTGCGAACCTTGCCCATGTAGTTTTTGCCGAGGTCGGGACGCTGGTCGTAGTACTGGACGAGTTCCTTGGCCTGTTCCATGGATTCGGCGGTGGGCGCGAAGATGGAAATGCGGCCGCTGTCTTCGATATCTACGGATGCGCCGGTGGTGGCGGTGATGGCCTTGATGTTCTTGCCGCCGGGTCCGATGATCATGCGGATGACTTCGGGATTCACGAAGATTTCGGCATGCTGCGGCGCGTACTTGGAAAGTTCGGTACGGGGACCGTCGATGGCCTTCTTCATTTCGCCGAGGATGTGCAGACGGGCTTCGTGGGCCTGCCGCATGGCATTACGCATGATTTCCGTGGTCAGGCCGGTGATCTTGATATCCATCTGGACGGCGGTCACGCCTTCGGCGGTACCGGCGATCTTGAAGTCCATGTCGCCGAGGGCGTCCTCGTCACCGAGGATGTCGGTCAGCACGATGAAGTTGTCGCCTTCCTTGATGAGGCCCATCGCTACACCGGCCACGGGAGCGGCAATCGGCACGCCCGCATCCATGAGGGAGAGGCAGCCGCCGCACACGGCGGCCATGGAGGAGGAACCGTTGGATTCCAGCGTTTCGGCCACCACACGCACGGTGAAGGGGAAGGAGTCGTTGGCGGGGATGATGGGCTTGAGAGCCTTTTCCGCCAGCGCGCCATGACCGATTTCGCGGCGGGAGACGCGCACGGGCTTCACTTCGCCCACGGAGAAGGGCGGGAAGTTGTAGTGCAGCATGAAGGTCTTGGTCACATCGCCGGTGAGGGAATCCATGCGCTGGTTGTCGGTGGAGCTGCCAAGCGTGGTGACGCAGAGAGACTGCGTTTCACCGCGAGTGAACAGGGCGGAGCCGTGGGCGCGGGGCAGGATGCCGGGCTGGATTTCGATGGGGCGCACGGTTTTGGTGTCGCGGCCGTCGATGCGGGTTCCTTCGTCAAGAATGCGCTTGCGGACGACCTTCTTTTCGATGTGCCCGATGATGTCGCCGACGGAGGAGAGAGCCTTTTCGTTTTCGCCGTAGACCGGATCGGCCTTGAGGGCGGCGACGATTTTTTCCTTGACGAGCTTGCGGGCTTCTTTGCGGGGCAGCTTTTCAGGCACGCGCATGGAGGCTTCGAGGCCCGCTTCGCCGGCGAGCTCTTCAATGCGGGCCAGCAGCTCCGGATCGTCTTCCGCGGGCGTAAAGGCGATCTTCGCCTTGCCGGCGAGTTCACGCAGCTTGACCTGCGCTTCGACGAGCGGCTGGATTTCCTTGCGGCCCCATTCAAGCGCGTCGATGATGACGTCTTCGGGAACGAAGGTGGCCTCGCCTTCAACCATGACCAGCGCGTCGGCGGAGGCGGCAAAGACGATGTTGAGGTCGCTTTCAGCCATTTCCTGCACGGTGGGGTTCAGGATGAACTGGCCGTTGATGCGCCCGATGCGGGCACCGGCGACCGGCTCGGCAAAGGGCAGGGGAGAGAGCATGACGGCGGCGGAAGCGGCCGTGATGGAAAGCACGTCGGATTCGTTTTCCTGGTCGGAGGAAATGACGCTGGCGAGCACCTGCACGTCTTCGGGGAGGCCCTTGGGGAACAGGGGGCGGATCGGGCGGTCGATCAGGCGGGAAACCAGCGTTTCACGCTCGGAAGGACGGCCGATTTCGCGGCGGAAGAAGCTGCCGGGGATGCGGCCCGCGGCATACATGCGTTCGGAGTATTCGACGGTCAGCGGGAAGAAGCCGCGGTCGCAGTCGAGAGGCTGTGAACAAACGGTAACAAGGACAACGGTGCCGCCGCACTGGATGGTGACGGAGCCGTGGGCCTGCGTAGCGACGCGTCCGGTTTCAAGGATGATTTCCTTGCCGCCGATGGTGGCGGAAACCCGGGTAGGTTCTTTTCTAAAACTCATTGGTGAATCCTTTTCACTGGGGGAAGGAGACTCCGGGAACAATATCGAAGGTGCTGGTTCGATCCTGTTCGCGGAAACTCCTTCTCATGACGGGTTGAGGTTGGCGATACGGAAAAGGGGAGCCGAAGCCCCCCCGAAAACGCAGTTACTTGCGCAGTCCCAGCTTTTCGATGAGAGCGCGGTAACGCTGAACGTCCTTGCTCTTCAGGTAGTTCAGCAGGTTGCGACGCTGGCCGACGAGCTTGAGCAGACCACGGCGGGAGTGGAAGTCCTTCTTGTGTTCCTTGAAGTGACCGGTGAGTCCTTCAATGCGGGCGGTGAGCAGAGCCACCTGAACTTCCGGGGAGCCGGTGTCGCCTTCGTGTTTGGCGTGAGCTTCGATGACGGCCTTCTTCTGAGTAGCGTCCATAACCACAGCGATATCCTCCGAGTGGGTTGTGTTAATTCCAAAGTCCCCTGAGAACCTTCCATGCAGGGCCGCCGGAAACGGCTTCCGCCAGCGCGAGGGGTTGACCGTCGGGCGACAGCAGGACGGCGTTTCCGCCGGGAACGCACGGGATGTCCGTTCCGTCCTGTGCTCTGGAGCGTGCGCGGCGCGCTTCCGTCCAGACGAGGATCTTGCCGTTTTTCGTGTCCGTCTCCTCCTGTTCCGTCACGGTAATCGTGGGCCAGTAGGGGAGGGCGGCGGTCACGGGAATGATCCTTTCGGGCAACCGTTCAGGCTCGGCGATCAGGGTGTCCAGCGGACAGGCCCTGTCGAGGCCAAAGGGGTGGCTGTACTCCCGAATCAGTTCCGTGAGCACGGCTCCGCACCCCAGGCGCATCCCCAAGCTGTGGGCCAGGGAGCGTATGTAAGTGCCGGAACTGCAAACGACTCGGAAGGTAACGTACGGAAGATCAACCCTGAGGACTTCCGCACGCGAAATTTCGATGGTCTTGATTTTGAGCGGGGTTTCTTTCCCTTCTCTGGACAGCTTGTAGAGGGGCTGCCCCTGATGCTTGGCCGCAGAATAGGGGGGAACGGGCTGTTCGCTTTTGCCCACCCATCCGGCGATAACGTCGGCTACGGCTTCGGCGGTCACATGGTCCCACGGTGCTTCGGCGGTAATCTGGCCTTCGGCATCCCAGGTATCGGTGGTCTGCCCGAGCCGGACAGTTCCCTGATACACCTTGACGCCGCCAGCCATGAGATAGCCGGAAATCTTGGTCGCATGACCAAGGAGCACAAGAAGGACGCCCTGGGCCATCGGGTCCAGAGTGCCTGCATGTCCTATTTTTTTCTGCCCCAACCGTTTGAATCGGTTGGTACATTGGGCGGACGAAAGCCCGCGTGGCTTGTCAACCACAAGAAGACCGTGCTGTTGTTCCATAGAGGTGGGCACTCTAGCTGTTTTCTATCCGTTCGTCCAGTCTTTCTTATTGATACTAACCGGGGAACGTCCGTGGAGGAAAAGAGAAAAGGGGTTTTCTGCGCTATCCCTCCATGTTCGAACGGGTTTCGTCGGACAAGGGGTTTGCGGGTTCGGGGTGGGCGGATATGCGTATACGCACAGCCATGCGGCGATGCGGCGTGCTTTGGAGAGCGGGATGGCTTCGGCAAAGGGAAGCCGTGCCCGTTGCGATGCATTGAATTTCAAGAAAGATTCCAGTAAGCCGAAGTGGCTTGAACGGCTCCGCTTGCAAAAAGGTTCCAGGCGGGGGAGGGAACCCGTTCCAAAGGGGTTCCTTTCCTTCCCCAATACGCTCTATCATATAAGGATGCTCCCATGAATATAGCTCTTTCTGACGCAGAGGCAACGGTTGCCTTTGGCAGACAGTTCGCGCAGGCGTTGATCGCGCAGCGGGCTGAAGGTGGCGAACAGCTGCATGCTGTGTTGTTTTATGGCGATCTCGGAACCGGAAAGACGACGTTTACCCGCGGCCTTGTGGAGTCGCTGCCCGGCGGAGGACAGGCCGAGGTCTCCAGTCCGAGCTTTACGCTCTGCAACAGCTATCCTACGACACCGCCGGTGATCCATTGCGATCTGTATCGTTCCGAGGGCGCACTGCCGGATGAGGTGGACGAGGCTCTGGATGCCGAGTCCGGGCTTGTGCTCGTCGAGTGGGCGGAACGTATCGCCATTGAGAATTTGCCCCCGAAACGTCTGGACATCCGTTTTCAAGTCTGCAAAGATAACAGGTTGGTAACGTTGTCACCCTACGGGGTTGCGGCGTTCTGCGTAATGCAGAAACTGGCCCGTCTCCGCAATGGGGAGGAATGAGGGCAAGAAGGAAGCGTTTCTGCCACACAGGTCACGATGAAGGACTCAGCTATGCGTATTCTGGTACAAAAATTCGGAGGCACGTCCGTAGCCGATATCGACCGCCTGAAAATGGTGCGTGGTAAGGTGAAAGCCGCTCTGGATCAGGGATACAAGGTAGTCGTGGTGCTTTCCGCCAAGTCCGGGAAGACCAACAAGCTGCTGGAACTGTCGACCCGATGGGCCACAGAACCCGATCTGGCGGAAGTGGACAGCCTGCTCTCTACGGGCGAGCAGGCCTCGATTGCGCTTTTCAGTATGTTGCTTAACGATTCCGGCATCAAAGCGCGTTCGATGCTCGGCTGGCAGATTCCGATCACTACCAATGAGGAATTTGGTCGTGCCCGCATCCTTTCCATTGACTCCGCCTGCATCCGCAGGGAGCTGGAAACGTATGACGTGCTTGTGGTAGCCGGTTTTCAGGGGATGACCGAGGGGGGGCGCATCTCGACGCTCGGGCGCGGAGGTTCCGACACCTCGGCCGTTGCGCTGGCTGCTGCGCTGGACTCCTGTGAGTGTGAAATTTTTACGGACGTGGACGGGGTGTATACGACCGACCCCAACCTGTGTTCCACCGCCCGGAAACTTGACCGCGTCACCTATGACGAGATGCTGGAAATGGCATCCATGGGTGCGAAAGTGCTGCAAATCCGTTCTGTGGAGTTCGCCAAGAAGTACAATGTTCCCGTTCATGTGCGCTCCACGTTTTCTGATGATCCGGGAACGTTGGTCGCTCAGGAGGACTCCATGATGGAAGCCGTGCTCGTCTCCGGCATTGCATATGACAAGGATCAGGCCCGCGTAACGATTTGTGGAGTTCCGGATCGCCCCGGCATTTCCGCTTCGCTGTTCGCGCCGCTGTCCGACAACGGCATCATGGTGGACATGATTATCCAGACCGCCAGCCGTGAGGGCGTGACGGACATGACCTTTACCGTATCCCGCAAGGATCTCAAGAAAGCCACTGACCTTATGGAAGAGATCGTCTCCCATATCGGCGGGGCCGGCGTTGAATCTGATCCGTTCGTTGCGAAGGTTTCCGTTATCGGCGTGGGCATGCGTAACCATACCGGTGTTGCAACCAAGGCGTTTGCCGCATTGCAGAAGGAAAACATCAATATCCAGATGATCAGCACGTCCGAAATCAAGATTTCCTGTCTGATCGACGAAAAGTATACGGAACTCGCTGTGCGTACCCTGCACGATGCGTTTGAGCTGGATAAGCCGAAAGCCTAGTTTCCGTAGCGTACGAATGCAAAAAGGCCCGCGGTTCTTCGGCGGGCCTTTTTGCATTCGGCGGAGCGTAAAAGGGGAAGTTCTAATATCCATAGGCAATCCATTGTGTTAGAACATAAATCGAAAAAAGATCGAAAAAGTTTGCAAAAAGTCGTTGACAGAGCGGGCGCAGAGGT
>CAZIFC010000046.1:0-13474 GCA_964538355.1 uncultured Lawsonia sp.
AGGGAAGCCCTTCTTCAGAAGGGTTCCCTCTCCCCTCCCCAAAATACCAATAACCTCCCCCCTACTTCCCTTCAAACTTCAGCACCAGCTTGTCGCCGTCGCCCTCAGGCTCGTCCACGACAACCGTACCGCCCTTGACCAGACGCCCGAACAGCACCTCGCTCGCCAGCGGATCTTCCAACGCCTCGCGAAGCAGCCGCTGAAGGGGGCGCGCTCCGAGCTTGGCGTCGTACCCTTCCTTGGCAAGCCAACCGCGGGCTTCCGGGGTCAGGGTCAGATTGACCCGCTTCTCGGCAAGCCCCTTGCCCATTTCGGCAACGCTCTTGTCCACGATGCGGCCCATCAGATCCGGCGTCAGCGCGTTGAAGGGAACCAGCGCGTCCAGACGGTTGCGGAATTCGGGGCTGAACATGGCTTCCACCGCCTTGCGCCCGCGCTGGGCCGCGCTCTGGGCAACCTTGCCCGCCGCAGCCTCGACAAAGCCCATCGGGGAGGCTTCCATATCCCGTACCCCCGCATTGGAAGTCAGGATCAGGATGACATTCTTGAAATCGGCCTTGCGGCCCGTGTTGTCCGTCAGCGTCCCGTAGTCCATCACCTGCAACAGCACGTTGAAGATGTCGGGATGCGCCTTTTCAATTTCGTCCATCAGCACAACGGCATACGGCGTTTTGCGGACGGCTTCGGTCAACAGGCCGCCCTGATCAAACCCCACATAGCCCGGAGGCGCACCGATGAGCCGGGACACGGCATGCTTTTCCATGTACTCGCTCATGTCGAAACGCAGGAAGGCCACCCCCAGACGCTCGGCAAGCTGCTTGGCAAGCTCGGTCTTGCCAACGCCCGTAGGCCCGTAGAACAGGAAGGAACCCGCAGGGCGATCCGTCCGCCCAAGCCCGGCCCGCGAGCGCAGGATGGCCCGGGTCACGATGTCCACGGCCTCGTCCTGCCCGAAGAGCACGGACAGCACGTCGTCCTTGAGCGTCTTGAGGCGATCGCGTTCCTTGCCCGAAACGGTTCGGGTGGGAATGCCCGCCATGCGCGCCACGATGCGCTCCACATCCTGCCGGGTCACGGAAGAACCGGCCTTGAATCCCGGACGAAGCCGCACGGCGGCCCCGGCCTCGTCGAGCACGTCGATGGCCTTGTCCGGCAGGAGGCGATCCTGCACATGCCGGGAGGAAAGCTCCACCGCCGCCCGCAGCGAGGACGACGAGTAACGCACCTTGTGGTGCTTTTCGTAATGCGGCTGAAGCCCCTTGAGGATCTCCACGCACTCGTCCGGCGAAGGCTCCTTGATGTCCACCTTCTGGAAGCGGCGGGCCAGCGCGCGATCCTTTTCAAAATGGTTGCGGAACTCGTCATAGGTTGTCGAGCCGATGCAGCGCAGCTTGCCTTCGGCAAGGATGGGCTTCAGGAGGTTCGAGGCATCCATCGAGCCGCCGCTGGTGGAACCCGCGCCCACAATGGTGTGGATCTCGTCGATAAACAGGATGGAATCGGGAATCTTCTGCAACGCCGCGACCACGGCCTTGATCCGGCCTTCAAAGTCGCCGCGGTAGCGGGCTCCGGCAAGCACGGCCCCGAGATCCAGCGAATACACCTTCGCATCCCTGAACTCGGGCGGCACGTTGCCGCCGGCGATACGCAGGGCCAGCCCCTCGGCAATGGCGGTCTTGCCCGTGCCGGGATCACCCACATACAGCGGGTTGTTCTTGCGCCGCCGGGCGAGGATTTCGATGGTACGCGAAAGCTCCATCTCGCGCCCGACAAGCGGATCAAGCTTGCCTTCGCGGGCCTTCGCCGTCAGTTCGACGGTAAAGCGGGCCAGCGCATCCTTGGTGGATTCCGGGGAACCGCCCTCCCCCTCTTCCGAGCCGGAAGGATTTTCCTCCCCGTCGTCATGGGAGATGCTCTCCAGAACCGCAAGCCGGGTAATGCCCTGCTTCTTCAGGCAATAGGCAGCCCAGGAGTGCTCTTCTTCCTCAAGGATGGCGGCGAGCACGTCACCGACCTCAACGCCGATATCCTCGTTGCGCCCGGCACTCTTGACGTGCTCCAGCGCGCTGTCCAGCACCCGCTGAACCGCCAGCGTCTGGTAGACGTCCTTGGTCGGTTCCGGGAGACTTTCCATATATGACTTAAAAAAATGATCCAACGCCTGCCGGAGCACGGCGGAACTTCCGCCGCACCGCTCGATGAGCCGTTTTCCGGAAGGCTCGGACGCAATGCCGTACAGAATATGTTCCAGCGTCAGGTATTCGTGCCGACGCTGCTTCACTTCTTCCACGGCAAGACTCAATGCTTTCTGCAAATTCTTGCCAATCATGCCCCGACCTCCTCAAGCGTACAGCGCAGGGGATACCCCGCCTCTCTCGCAAGGAAATGAGTTTTGTCCACTTTGGTTTCGGCTAGTTCGTAAGGATAGACGCCAGCGATGCCCTTTCCGCGCTTGTGCACGGCCAGCATGATGTTCGTGGCCTGATCCGCCGATCGATGAAAGACCGTCATCAGGATATTTACAACGAATTCCATGGTGGTGTAGTCGTCGTTATGCAGCAGGACCTGATACATTTTCGGTTCTTCGACGTCGATTTCCACAATCTCGTCCGGCTGTCCGCCCGGAGCGGCGGGAAAGGCGTTGTTCTGGCTCATGGTGCAATCATCCTTTTCAATAGAGAATAATTCCTGATACCGTGTTAGCAAGTGGGATGCAAGCGTTCTTGGCAGGCTCTGGCAAATCTCTCAGCAGGAAACACCGTGCGGCTCGGCCTGTCCGTCAGTTTTTGCGGCGAAACAGCCGATCCTGAAGATCCACGACCGTGGCAACGCCGTCGCCGTTCCCCTGATCCGGGAAAAGGATCGGCTTGTAGCCCAGCCGCTTCGCCTGCGAAAGCCTGACGTCATGTCCGGCTACCGGACGAATCTGTCCGTTCAGGTCCACTTCGCCCCACAACACGGCACGCTCGGGAAGCGGCACATCGTAGAAAGACGAAAGCATCGCCGCCACGAGCGCAAGGTCCATCCCCGGCTCCTGAATCTTCATGCCGCCGCCGACCTTGGCATAGATGTCCACCTGACCGAAGTTCAGGCGCAGGCGTTTCTCCAGTACAGCCAAGATAAGATGCAATCGGTTGACGTCAAACCCCAGCCCCGTCCTCCGGGGGATGGAAAGGTAGCTCCGCGTAACCAGAGCCTGCACTTCCACCGCCAGCGGCCTCTGCCCGTCCACCGCCATGACCACGGCGGTTCCGCTCAGGCTGGCGTCCCGCGCCCCGAGGAAATAGGTGGCCGGGTCTTCCACGACCTCCAGCCCCTGTCGGGCCATCTGGAATACCAGCAGTTCCTGATTCGGGCCGAAGCGGTTTTTCAGGACGCGCAGGAGCCGGAACATCTGGCGGCGATCGCCTTCAAGCGATACCACGGTGTCCACCATATGCTCCAGGAGGCGCGGCCCGGCGAGTGCGCCGTCCTTGGTGACGTGCCCTACCAGCACCACGGTGGTGGTTCCGCGCTTGCAGGCGTCAACGATTTCCGTCGCCACGGCCCGCACCTGGCTGACGTTGCCGGGCAGCCCGTCCGCGCTGTCCGAGGTCAGCGTCTGCACCGAGTCCACAATCAGCAGATCCGGCGCGTTGTCGCCTTCAAGGAGAGGAAGGATATCCTCGGCGCGGGACGTGGACACCGCAAGCAGGTTGTCATGCAGCACCCCGAGGCGGTTGGCACGGTCTTTAATCTGAGGGAGGGATTCTTCGCCGCTCACATAGAGGGACAGCTTGCCCGAGGCCGCCACCGCGCCCGCCATCTGAAGCAGCAGCGTGGATTTGCCGATGCCCGGCTCGCCGCCCATGAGCAGCGCGCTTCCCGGAACCAGCCCCTTGCCGAGTACGCGATCCAGCGCGTCCAAACCGGTTCCGAACGGCTCATGCCCGCGCTCTTCCACCTGCGCCAGCGGCACGGCCCGCACCGGCCCGAGGCTCCCCACAGGCCGCTTGCGTCCGCCGGGAGAGGAGGACTCCGCCACCAGCTCCAGAGAGTTCCACGCCTTGCACGCGAGGCATTGCCCGCGCCACAGCGGGGACTTGGCCCCGCACTCCGTGCACACATAGGTTTCCTTGACTTTTCCGGCCATGCCCATTCCTTTTTCCCGCTATCCGGGGAAGCATTCCATAAAACGGCGTTCCGCATCTGCCGAGCCGATCAGCACCAGCTCGGTATCCGGCTTCATCGGCACGCGGGGATCGGGCGGAACCCGAAGTTCGCCCTCGCCGCTCTTCAGGGCCACCACGTTGCAGTCGGTCTTTTCGCGGATATGGCTCTCCATGAGGGACAGCCCCACCAGCGCGGGCGGAGCCGTCACCCGGAAGATGGTCAGCCCTTCCGTAATGATGGTCACGCGCCCGGGCGTGAGCAGGTTGATGATGGTCGTCGAGGCCACGGAAGCGTGGGACATCACCAGATTCGCCCCGGCATTGTAAAGCGAGGCCACGTTGCGATCGAGCGTGCAGCGGCTGAGGATCTGCACATCGGGACGGAGCTTGCGGCAGTAGATGGTCAGGTAGATATTGAGGTCATCGTCCCGCGTGGTGATGATGACGGAAGGCGTTTCCATGACGTGCGCCCTCTGGAGCACCTCCAGTTCTCCCGCGCTGCCGAGGATATAGCGGGAGTCGTCGGTGTGCGCGATGCGCGGATTCTTGTCCACGATGCGGAACGGCAGGCCCCGGCGTTCCAGCGCGGAGGCCGCCGCCCCGCCGACCCTTCCGCCGCCGAGGATCAGGATCGGCGCAGCGTTCTCCCGTATCCTCCGTTCGGCCTTCCTGTCGTAGGCTTCAAGCTGATCCGCCGTCCCCGCAAGCAGCAAAATGGAGCTTTCGTCAATACGGCTGTGCGGGCGGGCGGGCAGATAGGTGTTGCCTTCCCACATGCCCGCAACGTTCAGCCCGAAACGTTCGCGGAAGGCGCACTCCCGCAGCGTCTGTCCGATGAACTCGGTATGCAGCACCGGGGCTTCGGCAAGGCACAGCGAGCCGAACCGGGCGATGATGTTGGACTGGGCCCTTGTTCCATACACCCGGCGAGCCAGACTCCGGCCCAGCACGTCACCGAACGAATAGACGTGATCACACCCGGCAAGCATCAGGATATTCACGGATTCCGGGTTGTCCGCACTGGCGGCGAGCATCGTGTCGGGCGCGGCTTCCCGCACCGTGGAGGCAATGTTGGTGTTCCGCAAATCGCCTTCCAGAGCCACGACCAACGCCGCCTTGTCCGCCTGCAGGCTGTGGTAGGTATGCACATCGTCAAATTCGCCCGTGACCACCGCATAGCGGCTGTCATACAGCTCCAGCGCGTGCGCCCCATCGGGAACAAGCACGACATACGGATAGTTGTACTGGCGCAGCTTGCGGGCAACGCTCAGGGAAATATCGTTGTCGCCCACCAGGATGGTGTGCCCCTTCGTTTCGGGCGGCAGCGAGCGGGGCTTGCGCTTGTTGTTGTATTCGTCGATCCACGGCTGGTACACGAACCGGATGAATGTGAACGGCATCAGGATCATGATCAGGATGATCCCGGAAACCAGCACGACGATGGAAAACAGTTTCCCGAGATCGCTTGAGAAGGTCACATCCCCGAAACCGAGCGTGGACATGACGGTCAGCGTCCAGTAAACACCCGTGATATAGGAATAGTCGCGCCCCTCATACGCCATGATGTGGTGAAAGATAACGCTGAAGAGCGCAACGAGGCATGCCGTGAGCAGCGTAAACCCTATCACGATGCGCCGGTTGCGGTTTCCCGACGACTGCGCGAGCAGCGCAGGAATAAGCATCAAAAGCAGCTTCATGCCAGACGCCCGTATCGGCCCGCAAGCCGACAGCTGTTCGCACGGCCTTCCCGCGCATACCCGCCCCCACCGGCCGCCCCGCCTTTCGGACTCCGCCCAAGAGCCGCTGAACCCCAAGGCCGGGCACTGCCGCCCAACACCGCAAACGGCCTGAAAGACCCCGACTCGGCACTGCCGCCGCACGGCATGCCGGAACGCAAGCTAGTCATGATCACTTCCTGTCTTCATTCATCGTAAACTTGTGGAATACAAGGCTTGCGCCGTCAAAGGGCGGCAACAGGCGCACGGAAGCCCCGGCGGGCGGCGAGAAGCGGGAGAGCCAGCTCCATGCGGCCCGCTCCGAGGAAAAGGAACGCGGCGCAAGGATGTGGAACCGCACCCCCTCGCCGGGACGCCAGACCGGAACCAGCTCAAGGGAAAGGGAACGCTTGCCGTAACCGCGCCATGCGGCATAGGCCGTCTGCGGATCTTCAAAGGTCCCCAGACTGAGGAGCATGCCCCGCGTCATGGACGGGGGCGGCGCGTACAGCACGGCGGGCAGGCTGATCAGCTGCTCGCCCGCGTCGATATCCGTCCGATAGCCGGGATTCTTGGCTTCGACCTTGCGGAGAGCCGAACTGGAGCCGTAGACGGCACGAACCACACCGGCAAGCGACTCCCCCTTGGGCAGGCGGAACGTGCCCAGAGAGTCGGGAACCGCATTCTCCGGCCTGATGGCTGGGGCTTCGGGCACGGCTTCCTGCCGTACGGGCAGGCCCGCCATCTTCGCCGTCGGCTTCGTTTCGGAGGCCGCACCCGCCGCCCCGGAAACGGGCGGAGGCACAGGAGCCACCCCCGTACCGGAGGCAATGCCGGATGCGGACAGGCCCTGCGGAGGGGCCATTGCGGGGCTTTCCGGTAGGTTCACCTCGACGGGCTTGTCGAGCACCTCCGCCCCGGGAAACCAGCCGCAAATACGGGATGCCGCGGCCTCCAGCCGGATGCGGGCATCGCCCTTCACCGCTTCAGGCATCCAGAAATACCCCCCGGCAACGCAGGACAACGCCACGGCGACGACGAGCCATTTTCCCCAGTGTACCGCGGGGATATCCCGGTTCCGAGCCACCTGCGCCCGCACCATCCCCCGCGTGACGATCCGCCGGTTGCCGACCAGCAGAGCCAGCAGCATCTGATGTCCCAGCCGCATGAGCTGGCGCGGCTTGCCGCCGCTGGCCCGGTGCAGGGCCATGAGGCTTCCCGTCGAGAACAGCCTCTCGGCCTTCTGCCCGCCAGCCAACCGCAACCTGTGCCGCACAAGCCGGATGCTCTCGCGCATGGAGAGCGGCTTGAGGTACAGGCACTCGTTGATGCGATCCTTGAAATTGGGCATCCCCTCAATGATCTGTGCCAGTTCGGGCTGCCCGAAGATGACGATTTGCAGGAGCTTTTCGGTGTTCGTCTCGAAGTTCAGCAGTTCGCGGAGCACTTCCAGGGCCGCCGGGCTGAGCTTCTGGCCTTCGTCCACGAACAGCACCGGATTCCGGCTCCGCTCCAGCGCGCTCTCAAAGACCCGGCTCTGGATAAGCCCGATGCATTCCCGCCGTGACAGGCCCGCGGGAACGTGCTCGCCGACAAGCAGTCCGCACAGGTTCCGCACGAAATCCTCTCCGGTTTCGCATCCGGCATCCAGCAGCAGAAAAACGTCAACACCTTCGCGCTCATTGAGGTTACGCAACAGGCAGCGGCAAAGCGTGCTCTTGCCCGTGCCCACCTCCCCCAGCACGACATTCAGCCCCCGCCGCAGCCTGATGGCGATTTCCAGACGGTTGAGACAGTCCTCATGCGTCGGAGTCCGATAATAGGCGTCGGGGTCCGGTGAGTTGGAAAACGGCTCGCGTTCCAGATCCAGCAATTCCAGATAGCTGCCCATATCGGCCTACCGCAGGTTTTGGATGACGTCGCGGATGCGGCCCTTGTCCTGCGCCTGCACGAGTGCGGCCTCGGGACTGATGATCCGGCTCCGCAGCAGCCGCTCGATGTCGTCGTCCATGGTCTGCATCCCCATAGCGCGGTTGGTCTGAAGCACGGTCGGGATCTGAAACGTCTTGTTCTCGCGGATCATGTTGCGGACGGAGGGGACGGCGAACAGCACCTCCAGAGCGGGAACCCGGCCCTGATTGTCCGCCCGCCTGAACAGCGTCTGGGCAATGATGGCCTGAATGGATTCCGAAAGGCTCGTGCGTACTTGCGACTGCTCCTCGGGAGGAAACACCTCAATGATGCGGTCGATGGTCTTTGCTGCGGAAAGCGTGTGCAGCGTGGCAAAGACCAGATGCCCCGTTTCCGCCGCTTCCAGCGCAAGCGAGATGGTTTCCAGATCGCGCATTTCGCCCACCAGAATGATATCGGGATCTTCACGGAGGGCCGCACGCAGCGCGGTGCCGAAGGTACGGGAATCGCGCCCGACCTCCCGCTGGTTCACAAGGCAGTTCTTGGAGCGGTGGACAAATTCAATCGGATCTTCAATGGTAATGATATGATCCCGGCGTTTGGAATTGGCGTGGTCCACCAGTGCGGCCAGCGTGGTCGACTTGCCGCTGCCTGTCGGCCCGGTCACCAGAACCAGCCCCTTGGGCAGCAGGGCAAGCTCCCGGAGCATACCGGGAAGCCCCAGCTCCTCCACCGTATTGATGTGCTGGGGGATTTCCCGGAACACCGCGGAAACCCCGCGGTTCTGGCGGAAAAAGTTGGCGCGGTACCGGGCCACCCCCGGAAGATCGTAGGCAAAGTCGATATCCCCGGTCTGTTCGAACTGCTGGACGCGCTCCATGGGAACCATTTCACGCAGTACGGACATCAGCTCTTCCGTCGTCATGGCCGGCGCATCTATCCGTGCGAGATCTCCAAAGATACGCAGCATGGGCACATTTCCGGCCGACAAGTGCAGGTCAGAGCCGTGATTGGCGTGCAACAAATGAAAAAGATTGTCTATTTTGCTCATGTACGGCCTTTCTGCACAGTTTGGGTTGCCGGGTCTTCCTGTTCTTGGTACATCTTGGCAGGAACAAGGTGCGTAACAAATACGCGAGAGGGGAGATTCTGTCATCACTGCCGGATGTTGCTCACGATCTCTTGTGAACAAACACTCAAGACGGCCCCGCTGATGGAACGGCTCCTCCCCCGTGCGCCCTTGCCAGATTCGGACATGCCAAAGGAAGGCCCCGCGTGTACCAGAGCATCCCCCCCGAACTGCTGCATCCCGAGTTCGTCATTCCCGCCGCCACCCTGCTTGGCCTGCTGCTCGGCAGTTTCTACAACGTCTGTATCTATCGCTACGACAGCGGCGAGTCCATTGCCTTCCCGCCGTCACACTGTCCGCACTGCAAGGGCCGCCTGCGCTTCTGGGAGCTGGTTCCGGTGATCAGCTATCTCTTGCTGCGGGGCCAGTGCGCCCGCTGCCGCGAGCCTATCAGCATCCGCTATCCGCTGGTAGAGCTGCTGTCTGGCCTTGCCTCCGGCCTGCTGGCGTGGCGGTATGGCCCAACGCTTCCCTTCCTCGTCTACCTTGGGTTCACCGGGATGCTCATCGTCGCTTCGGGCATTGATCTGGACCGCTTCATCCTCCCCGACGGCATCACGCTCGGCGGCTTCGTCCTTGCCGCGCCCGCAGCCGTCTTTGTCCTCGGCATGAGCTGGGTGGAGGTCTTCACCGGAGCGTTGGTCGGCGGAGGCACCTTCCTTGCCGTGCTGCTCATCTTCAAGCGTCTGCGCGGCGTAGACGGCATGGGCTACGGCGACGTGAAGCTGATGCTCATGCTCGGCGCGCTGTGCGGCCCGCTCGGCCTGCCGCTGATCACGCTCGTGGCGGGCGTTTCGGCTCTTGCGGCCTTTGTGGTCGTGGCCTGCTTCCTGCCGCGGGAAGCCCCGCTGCGCGAAACCCCCATCCCCTTCGGGCCGTTCCTCAGCCTCGGGGCATTCATCCAGATCCTCGCCGGGCCGGAAATCCTCGACTGGTGGATCCGCTTCATCACGGGCTAGCGTACAACGCCAGCACCTTGCGGACATAGGCTTGCGTCTCCGCAAAGGGCGGGATGCCGCCGTACCTGTCCACGTTGGCAGGCCCCGCATTGTAGGCCGCCAGCGCAAGCGGGACATCGCCGCCATAACGATCCAGCATGGCCCGGAAATAGCGCACTCCGCCCTCGACATTCGCGTCAGGATCAAAGGCATCCTTCACCCCGAGCTGCTTCTGCGTTCCGGGCATGAGCTGCATAAGCCCGCTGGCCCCCGCCGGAGACACCGCCCGGGCATCGAACCCCGATTCAACCTTGATGATCGCCATGATCAGCCGTGGGTCCACGCCGTGCCGCCCGGCATGGCGCGCGGCAAGCCGCCCCACGCCTTCCGGCCCGACCAGCCGCATCAGCCTTCCCGCACTGAAATGCCCGAAAAACCGGTAACGGCTATCCCCATCCGGCCTGTTGGTCAGAAAAACGGTTCCGTCCTCCCCCTCCCGGCGGTATACGGCAACGGATTCCGGCGGCGTCTGAGCCTGCGGGGACTGAACCGAAGGACGGGCCGCAGAACGGCGGTGCTGTTCCGCACCGGGCACGGTTCTGCGGATCGGGGGCCGGGTCACGATCCTGAGCTTCGGCGTTTCCGGGGCCACCTCTTCCGCGCGGCTCCAGCCTGCGGACAGCAGACAGCAGAGCATGGCGACAGAAACCCTCCAAAGAGGCCCGCGGGATCTGCCTATCCCCCTCTCGTCTTTCCGAACAGCCTGTGCTAGCATCATTTTTCCAAGGTAACGAGCCTGCCTCCAAAAGACAAGAACTCCCGGAATTTCCAAAAAGAGGTACGCCATGAAAAAACGCGCGCGCGTTTCCCTGACAGGGCTTGCCCTTCTTGCCCTCGCCGCAGGGCTGGAGCTGCTTGTCGTGGACGGCACGCTTTCGGGCAGGGCACCCCTGCGTACCGTTACCGAGCTGTGCGGGCAGATCGGCGAGCAGGCAACCCCTTCCCCCGCCTCCGCCCAACAGATGTATATCTGGAAGGATGCCTCCGGGGTCACCCACATCAGTGAAACGCCCCCTCCCGCCAGCTCCGGCAACACGCCCAAGGCGAAGGAATACACCTTTTCCCCCGAACCGCCCGCGGCCCGGCCCGCTCCGGTTGAACCGCTGCCGCAGCAGCCACAGCCTCCGTCCCGGCCCCACGTTTCCGCATCCAAGACCGACGAGGCCATCGCCCTCGTCCAGCAGGAACGCCGGCAAGAAATCGAACGCCTGCAAAAGGAACGGGAACACCTTGAACAGCAGTTCATCCGGGCACGCAACTCCGGGGACGGCTACGCCCAGATCCGGTTCCGCACCCTGCTGGAGCGCAACCGGGACGCCCTGTTGGAGCTGGACCCCCAACCGCAATAGGCACGCCATGCAGCCATCATCCCGCTACGGCTTTACCCTTCTTGAAATCGTCTCCGTGCTGGTCATCCTCGGCATCACAGCCTTTTTCGCCGTATCCGCCTTCATGGACAACGACGCCGCCACCGCCTACGCCGAACGCGACAGGCTTGTTTCCAGCCTCATCCACGCCCGGGCGCAGGGCATGGCGGCGGGCGGCGGACAGTGCGTCGACATCGGGGCAGAAGGCGTCAGCTTTCCCATGAAGGATCAGGGCAGGCAAACAGCTTCCCTGCTGAAAGGCTACGCCTTCTCCGCCAAGGCCACGGGCACGGCAAACTTCTGCTTCGACGCGGCGGGCGCGGCCTGCCCCTCCGCCAGCCTGACCCCCTATCAGGACACCGGCATCCTGTATTGTTCCGCATCCTCGGGCCAGACCAGTATCGGTTTCGGCAGCGGAGCCACGCTCACCCTCTACAACGCAACGGGATTCGTCCAATGAACGCGCGCGGCTTTACCCTCATCGAAACCATCCTCGCCATTATCCTGATGTCGATACTGGGCTTTATGGCGGCCCAGCTGATCTCTGCCTCCCTGCGGGGAAGCGCGGAAAGCGCAAGGCAGGTTACGGATTTGGCCAACGCCGCCACCGCAATGGAGCAGCTTATCGCCGCCCTCAATACGGAAAGCTCGCTGGATGCCGAAGCGGGCTTACGCATCAAGGATGTTGAAAGCGCACAAAAAAAGCTGACCGTGGACGCAACCGTAAACGCGGTTCCCTTCCCCTACGCCTCTTCTGGAAACGCCGTTCTCGTTACCGTCTCGTCCGGTGCTGTGGAGCTGACCCGTGTATTCTGATCGTCCCTCCCCGAGCAGGGGATTCACCTTGCTGGAAGTTGTCGGCACGCTGATCATCCTTGGCATTCTCGGGGCCATGACCTTTTCCGGGTTCGGCTCGGCCCTGACCGGCTACGCCCTGATGCGGGAAGCCGGCACGACCACCATGCAGGCCGAGCTTGCCCTGATCCGCCTGCAAAAAGAGCTGTCCGGCGCGACCTTTGACATCGAAATCGGCAACAGCGGCAAGAACATCAGCTTTCTGGGTTCCGACGCCCAAACCGCGACAGCCGTATCCCTCTCGGGAAACGAGATCCTGCTCTCCCGCAATGACGGCACGGAAACCGTCCTGTTGAACCGGGTAACCGCGCAGCAAGACAAGCCCTTTGTGCGGATAGAGAAAACAGCGGGAACGGGCGACCCCGCACTCATCACCCTCTCCTTCCTGCTCACTACCGAATCCGGCAGCATTCCCTTTTCCCTTTCCGTCAGCCCCCGCAATACGCCGCCCGTCAAAAACTGAGGAGCCTTCATGCATTCGTCCCAAAAAGGAAGCGTCCTTCTGGCCGTCATCGCCGGAATCGTCCTGTTGTCCGTACTCGGCGTGGTCGTGGTTTCCCTGATGACCGACTCCGTCATGATCGGCGTCAGCGGCAAGGAAACCATGCAGGCGGGCTATCTCGCGGAGTCTGGAAAGGAACTCGTCCGCACCCAGACAGCGAAGCTCAACAGCGGCGCACTGATGGAAAAGGCGCAGTCTCTGGAAACAGCATCGCAGGACAAGGGCATTGCCATCGGCAACACGGGAACAGTGAAACTGAAGCTCTGGCCGTCCTGGTTCCGCTGGGATGGCAAAAAGCCCCACACGACGGTTTCCGGGTGGTATCCTGCCGGAAAGGGAACCTCTGCCCCAACGGGTGAACAACGCTGGCTTGCCGTCACCCAAAACAGCGCGAAACTCCATACGGGAGAACTCTACAACATAAATTTCGGCCAGGCAGCGGCGGATGTATACCTTGTCGGGCGCACAACGGGCACTCCCGTCTACGACGACAGCGACAAAACACTGACCGTCACCCCCACGAAGCAGAACGACTTCGCATGGTTCCCCGATGCCGGCGGGCTGATCGGACTGGTCAGGCGGTCTCCCGACGATGCCGCTTTTCCAGCAGACGCCGCCATAGACACGGTTCGGTTTACCTACGACCGCAAAACCTTCGATGGCACCCACTATGTCTTCACCAACGTCACCCCGCTCGCCTCGGGCAGCGTTTCCTTTGCAAACAAGGACATCGCACTGGGGCAGTACTTCCGCATCCTCAGCGAGGGAACCACAGGCAACGGCGCACGGGCCGCACTGATCTGGCACGCCAACGGCAAAAACTCCCTGCGAAGGGAGAATGGCGGG
>CAZIFC010000047.1:0-11464 GCA_964538355.1 uncultured Lawsonia sp.
TCGTCCGTGTGGGCCTGAAGGATTTTCTGGGCAAGAGTATGAGGCATGGGACGGCTCCAGAAGGTAAAAGGTTTCCCGACAGGAGAAACGGCACCTGTCCGCTTCCCTATCAGCCGGAATCTTTAGAACATTTTTTTAACGGAAAAACCAGAGGCAACCCAGAGGCAGGACAACGCCGAAGGCTCTCGCCTTCCAGCCTCGCCTTTTCTCCCTAAAAACCCCTTTTGGCAGCCTTTTCACCAGAAAAGCCTTGGAGGTCTGCAACGGGCCATACAGGGCCTTTCTCCACGGGAAAACCTCCGTGCGGCCTCCCCACCAGTCAAACGTCCTGGGAAAATGAGGGAGGGGGTTCGGGGGAGGGGAGAAAGCAACCCTGCTCCAGAAGGGTTCAGCCCCTCTCCCGCTCTCTTCCCCCCTCTCTAGTTACACGAATGCAAAGGGGCTTCGCCGGTGGCTTCCTGCGTGCGGCGGACGTCGCGCTCCTTGTGGTCAAGCCGGTTGAGCGCATCCACATAGGCCTTTGCGCTGGCAACAATGATGTCCGGGTCGGAACCGCGGCCCGTGGCGTTCAGGTCGCCTTCACGCAGGCGCACGGTCACTTCACCCTGGGCATCCGTACCGCCGGTAATGGCGTTGACGCTGAACTGCTCCAGATCAGGGGCACGGCTCACCAGCTGGGAGATGACATTGAAGGTCGCGTCGATGGGACCGGCCCCAAACCCGGCGCGGCGCATTTCCTCATCCCCCGCCTGAATGACCACGGCAGCGGTGGCGGGCATGGAAGAGCCCATCGTCGTCTGCACCGAGACATTGGCGAGGCGGTAGCGATCCGGCAGGCGGTAGACTTCGGAGAAGACGAGGGCTTCGAGATCCTCGTCATGGACGTTGGCCTTCTTGTCGGCCAGTTCCTTTACGGCGGCGAACACCACGTTGGTCTGCTCGTCGTCAAGGCGGTAGCCCAGCTCTTCCAGACGGGTGCGGACAGCGTTCCGGCCGGAATGCTTGCCGATGACAAGGTCCGTGGATTTGCGGCCGATGGACTGGGGCGTCATGATTTCGTAGGTTTCGCGGTTCTTCAGCATGCCGTCCTGATGGATGCCGGACTCGTGCGCGAAGGCGTTGCTGCCCACAATGGCCTTGTTCGCGGCAATGGGACGCCCGATGATGAGGGAAAGCAGGCGGCAGGAGGGGTAGAGCTGTTCGCTCTGGATGCCGCAGTCCATGCCGTACACGTCGGAACGCACCTTCATCGCCATGACGATTTCTTCAAGGGAGGCGTTGCCCGCCCGCTCGCCGATGCCGCACAGGGTCACTTCGGCCTGGCGCGCACCGTTCTTGATCGCGCTCAGGCTGTTGGCAACAGCAAGGCCGAGATCGTCGTGGCAGTGCACGCTGAAAACGGCCTTGTGGGAATTGGGGGTATTTTCGATGACGTATTTGATCAGCTTGCCGTATTCTTCCGGCTGGGCATAGCCCACGGTATCCGGCACGTTGATGGTGGTGGCTCCGGCATTGATGACCTCGGTAAACACCCGGACGAGGAAATCAGGGTCGGAACGCGAGGCATCTTCGGCGGAAAACTCCACGTTGTTGGTGTATTTTGCGGCGTGGCGCACGGCGGCGACAGCCATTTCCACGACCTGATCCGGGGTCTTGCGGAGCTTGTGCTCCATGTGGATCGGCGAGGTGGCGATAAAGGTGTGGATACGCGGATTGCGCGCGCCGTTCAGGGCCTGCCAGGCGCGGTCGATATCGTTCTTGTTGGCGCGGCAGAGCGCGGCGACCTGCACGTCGGTAACGGCGTTGGCGATGGCGTGCACGGCCTCGAAATCGCCGATGCTGGAGGCCGGGAAGCCCGCTTCAATGACGTCCACGCCCAGGCTTTCCAGCTGGCGGGCCATGCGGAGCTTTTCCTGAAGGTTCATGGTTGCGCCGGGGGACTGCTCGCCATCACGGAGGGTCGTGTCGAAAATAATGACGCGATTGGACATGCTTTTCTCCTTCGAGTCTTTCCGCCGGAAACAGTCCGCAGCCATGAACGCCGCAGGTGCATTGTACTAACTACTTGTACTTATTGCTGTTTCTCGTAAAAAAGCTCTCATATGCAGAAGGGAGGGAAAGGAACCGCTCCAATCAGGTTCCCTTCCCTCCCTGGATCAAAGCGCCATCGACCTTAATTCTGCGTAATGTTCCCTAGGAGCTGCCGGTTGCGGCGGGGCAGAATGATGTAGGTGTAGATGGGGCCGGACAGAAGGTAGATCGCACCGATCAGGAACCCGAAAACCACGGGCTGCGACAAAATCAGCACGAAGACAAGCAAGGCGGAGATCATGGAACTGAAGGCATGCGTCTTCAGGAAACCGTATTCCTTGAAGGCGAAATAGCGCACGCGGCTGACCATGAGCAGGGCCATCACGAAGGTGATGAACAGGCCGAGGAAAGGCGTGCGGGCTTCAAGCCATGCAGGAAGGTAGGACGAAAAGAGGATGAACAGGGCAATGGCACAGCCTGCCGCGGGGCAGGGAAGCCCCACGAAAAACTTCTTGCTCACCGTGGTCACGCACACATTGAACCGGGCGAGGCGCAACGCGGTGCAGGCCACATAGAGGAAGCCGACGCCGATGCCGAGCTTGCCGTAGCCTTCAAGCACCCACATCCACGAGGTGAACGCGGGAGCCACGCCGAAAGCCACAAGATCAGCCAGCGAGTCGTACTGAATGCCGAATTCGCTGGCGGTATTGGTGAGGCGGGCCACCTTTCCGTCCAGCCCGTCCATGAGGGCACTGAACAGGATGGCGAGGGCACTGCCTTCGATATTGCCCTGCACAGCAAGGAGCATGGCAAGAAAGCCCGTGAACAGGCTGGCAGTGGTAAAGAGGTTCGGGAGGATATAGACGCCCCGCCGAACGGATTTTTCTTCTTGCATAATAAGTACCTGCGGGAATCCTGCGCTCAGATTCCGTTCTACCGCAACAGGAGGTTACGACTGGAATTTTCTTGCCAGGATGCTTTCGCCTGCCGCTACGATGTCTCCGTTGGCGACGACAGCACTATAGTCGGGAGGAAGATAGAGGTCAACCCGAGAGCCGAAGCGGATCATGCCGAAGCGTCCGCCGCGGGCCAGCTCGTCGCCTTCTTCCACACGGCAGACAATCCGCCGGGCGACAAGCCCCGCCACCTGCACCATGACCCACGAGCGTTCGCCCGCGTCGCGGACAAGGTAGGCGCAACGCTCGTTGTCGGTGGAGGCCTTGTCCAGCGCGGCGTTGAGGAACGAGCCGGGGAAATAGCGGATGGCTTCCACACGTCCGGCAACGGGCGAGCGGTTGACGTGCACATTGAACACATTCATGAAAATGCTGATGCAGGGGCGGACTTCCCCGGTGATGGGGTCGGCCTTCGGCTCCACGCGGATCACGCGCCCGTCGGCGGGGCTGACGGCGATGTCCGGCTCAGAGGGGACAACCCGTTCGGGATCGCGGAAAAAGTGGCCCGAAAACCACGTCAGCACGAGAAAGACCAACGCCATGGGCCAGCAGCGCAGGGCTGCGAAGGTCAGCGTGGTCAATGCCAGCAAAAAAAGGAACGGCAGCCCTTCCGGGGCCACACCGATATTGCCTTTTCGCATCTGTCTTCCTTTTGCATACCGGGACGGAGGCGGCAACGCCAGCCCGGACTGGTTAAACGTGTTTTCGGGATCATGACCGAAAAACCCCGCCGTTGCAACCCGGCGACGGCCTTTCGGGAGTGCGGAGAGGCTAGTCCCGCCAGAATTCCGGGACAAACAGCACGAGGATGGCAAAGATTTCCAGACGCCCCAGCAGCATGCACAGGGTCAGCGTCCACTTGGAAAACAGGGGGACATGGCTGAAGTTGTCCACCGGGCCGACACTGCCAAGGCCGGGCCCAACGTTGGAAATACAGGTCAGGGTTGCCGTGAACGCACTCACCAGATCCATGTCCTGAATCGCCAAAACAATGGTTCCGATAGTCGTAACAATCAGATACAACAGGAAAAAGCCGACAACGCCCGAAATGACTTCCGCCGGCACGGACTTGCCCGCCACCTTGAGGTGGCGCACCGAGTGCGGGTGCAGCAGGCGGAAGATCTCAAGATAGGCCAGCCGGAACAGCATCACCAGCCGCATGACCTTCATGCCGCCTCCGGTGGACCCGGCACAGCCGCCCATGAGCATGAACATCAGGATGATGACGAGCGTCAGGGGAGGCCAGACATTATAGTTTTCGGTGACGAACCCGGTGGTCGTGCACACGGAAACCAGCTGGAACACCGCCGCCCTGACCACCTTTTCGATATCCGCCAGCGATTCCGCCCCGAAAAGGCCGTGCCGGACAAGCGACAGCACGATGCCCGCAGAGCCGAGGATCAGAAGGCCCGTGTAGAAGCGGCATTCCCGATCCCGGAAATAGGCCCTGAACACCCCCTTCAGGGCCTGCGCGTGCAGCGAAAAGTTGATGCCCGCGATGAACATGAAAAAAATCAGAATCCACTGGATGGACGCCTGCGGAAAGGCCGCGATGGACGCGTTCTTCGTCGAAAAGCCGCCGGTAGCCACGGTCGCAAAGCTGTGGTTCAGGGCATCGAACCAGTCCATGCCCGCGATGAACAGCAATACCGTCAGCACCAGCGTCATCAGGCAGTAGACCTTCCAGAGCATGAGGGCCGTGTCCTGCATTCTCGGGGTGAGCTTGTCCGGCGCAGGGCCGGTCACTTCCGCCCTGTAGAGCTGCATCCCGCCAACCCCGAGCAGCGGCAGGACGATCAGCGACAGCACGATGATGCCGAGGCCGCCGATCCAGTGGGTCAGGCTGCGCCACATGAGCAAGCCCTTGGGCAGGGCCTCCACATTGGCGAAAACCGTTGCGCCGGTCGTCGTGAAGCCCGAGGCGGCCTCAAAGACCGCATCCGTCACCGAGGCCGTCGAGGTCAGCACAAACGGAAGCCCCCCCGCAAAGCTCGCCACGATCCAGCAGATGCCCACCACGGCAAAACCGTCGCGCAGGGTCAGGTTCAACGCCGTTTCCGAACGGTTGGAGTACGCCAGAGCCAGCCCCCCGCCCATTGTGATGACCAGCGACGAGAGCAGGCCGACGAACGCCCCGTCCCCGTACCACAGCGAAACACCGATGGGCAGCACCAGGGAAGCCCCCACACACGCGAGGAGAACGCCTACGATGAACAGAACCGCACGAATTTGCATGACGGACCTTTTTGTTTGGACATGTCGGAAAACGTTTGCGGAACAAGCCGCCGGGCGCACCTTCACCGCCGCAGGCACGGGCGGGGCCTGCCCGCGGCAACGGGGAAGCCGCGGAGCCGGAAGCCGCCGCTACGCCTTCTTCTCCGAAACGATTTCCTCAAGTTTGCTCATCTTCTCCCGAAGGGAGAGCAGTACTATGCGATCCTGCGGCTGGATGACGGTCTGGCCGGAGGGGATGAACGCCTCCGCATTGCGGATGATCCCGAGAAGCAAAATCCCCTTGGGCAGCCCGAGCTGGTACACCCGCCTTCCCGCGATCCGGGAATCCTCGTCCACCAGAGCTTCCAGCATTTCCGCCGCATCCCCGCCCACGGAGACGCTGGAGAGAACCTTGCCCTGCCGGATATATTGCAGGATGCTGTTCACGGCGGAAAGGCGCGGGCTGACGCTGTGCTCGATGCCGATGGCTTCCACCAGCGGCAGGTAGGCCGCCTTGTTCACGCGGGCCACGGTTTCCTTCACTCCGAGGGACTTCGCCAGCAGGCAGGACAGGATGTTCGATTCCTCATCCCCGGTCACGGCGATAAAGGCGTCCATCTGATCGATATGCTCTTCCTGCAGCAGCGACTTGTCCGTGCCGTCTCCGTGCAGAACCAGCGTCCCCTGAAGCTGATCGGCCAGCTGTTCGCATCGCCCCGGATTGATCTCGATGAGCTTTGTGTCCACGCCCTTGCCTTCCAGCAGCCGGGCGAGGCGCAGGCCGATGTTGCCGCCGCCCACAATGCAGGCCGTGCCGATGTTGCCGCGCGTCCGGTGCAGGGCGCGCAGCAGGGCGCGCTGGCTCGTGGGCTTGTAGGCGAAATAGACGACATCCCCGATTTTGATGGTATCCGCGCCGGACGGGACAATCAGCTTCTGCCCCCGGGCTATGGCTCCAACCATCATGCCGTCATCCTGCACGATGTCCCGAAAACGGGTCAGCGGCTGATCGACAAGCGGGCCGCCCTCCACACGCATGCCGACCATGCGGATGAACCCGTCGGCAAGCTGCCCGTACTCCACCGCGCCGGGCATGGTCAGCAGCCGCTCTATGGAGCGGACGATTTCCTGTTCCGGGTTGATGAGCATGCTGATTTGCAGGGAACCGCTGCTGAGGAGTTTCGGATAGGCCGTGGTGTACTCTTCCGTGCGGATACGCGCCAGCTTCATGGCCTTGGGCGCGATGGCGTTGGCGAACAGGCAGGCCACGATGTTGGTTTCGTCGCTGTCCGTGACGGCCAGAAAAATGGCGGCGTTTTCCGCGCCGGCATCCTTCAGCACGGCGGGGCTGGAGCCGGAACCCTGGATCGTCTGCACGTCCATGTTGTCCTCTATCCTGCGGAGCTTGTCCGCATTCAGATCGATGACAACGACCTGCTTCTGCTCCTCGGACAGCCGTTGCGCGATGTGAAAGCCAACTTCGCCGGCCCCCACGATGACAATCTTGAGATCCTCACTCTTCTGGGGAGCGCGACGGAACAGCATACTGCCTCCAATATACCTGAATAAAAAATTTTTCTGGAATCGCTATACCGCAGATGTCCAGAGTGCGGAGCATAGCGCAATTCCTTCCGGGGGAAAACTAAAAAAAGCGTGCCAAGGCCGAGAGGAAAAGCTTCAACCTTTACGCTTGCCTTCTCGAATGGCGCACTTTAAAAGGAATTGCGGTTCACCTCGTTATTCGTCTGGAGCCTTCCTATATGACCATTCCGCTTCTCCCGGACATTGTCTCCATCTTCTGCCTTTCCATCGGCGTCCTGCTCGTCTGCCACCAAATCAAGATTCCGCCCATAGTGGGCTTTCTGCTCACGGGCGTCCTGTGCGGCCCTTCGGCTCTCGGCCTGGTCCAGAACCCTCACGCCGTCGAGCTGCTGGCGGAAATCGGCGTCGTCCTGCTGCTGTTCTCCATCGGACTCGAAATGTCCGGCGCGGAGCTTATGCGCCTGAAAAGGCCGGTCTTCGTGGGCGGCACGGCGCAGGTTCTGCTGACCATCAGCGCGTTCACGGGGCTGGGTGTCCTGACGGGGTACACATGGCAGCAGGGCATGATGCACGGCTTCCTCGCCGCGCTGTCCTCCACCGCCATTGTCCTGAGCCGCCTTCAGCAAAAGGCGCAGTCCGAGTCCCCGCAGGGGCGGCTGGCCTTCTCCGTCCTGATCTTTCAGGATATCGCCGTGGTTCCCATGATGCTCGCCATCCCCATCCTTGCCGGACAGGGGGACACGGATATCTGGCACATGCTCCTTTCCGCAGGGAAAACCCTGCTGATCCTTGTCGGCGGCTGGGCCTTGGCCCGCTACACCGTCCCGCGCATCATGCAGCTGGTGCTCCGCACCCGGAGCAAGGAGCTGATGCTGATGACCGTGCTCGGGCTGTGCTTCGCCATTGCTCTCGGCACCGCCTCGCTGGGGCTTTCCCTCGCGCTCGGGGCCTTCCTTGCCGGGCTGCTGCTTTCCGGCTCGGAATACAGCCTGAACGTGCTTGAAGGCATTCTCCCCTTCAAGGATGTCTTCACCAGCCTGTTTTTCATCTCGGTCGGCATGCTGCTCGACGTGAGCTTTTTCATGCACCACATGGACAAGGTCTTTCTGGCGGCGGCCCTGCTGATCCTCCTGAAGACCCTCTTCACCCTGCCCTCCATGCTGCTGGTGGGCTACCCGCTGCGCGTTTCCATCATCGCCGCCATGAGCCTCGCCCAGATTGGGGAGTTTTCCTTTGTGCTGGCCCGCAGCGCAAGGAGCGGCGGGCTTATCGACGACATGGGCTACCAGCTGTTTCTGGCCGCCAGCGTCATGACCATGATGCTCACGCCCTTTGTCATGGACGCCGCCCCGAAGTTCGCGCTTTTCGTCAGCCGCCGCCTCAACCGCCCCATCGACGACGAGCCTGCCCCGCAGGGCGAGTCGCCGCTGAAGGATCACCTCATCATTGTGGGGTTCGGCGTAGGCGGCAAGCATCTGGCCCGCACAGCCCGCGAAACGGGCATCCCCTACGTCATTCTGGAAATGAACCCCGACACGGTCACGCGCTTTTCCGGCAAGGAACCCATCCACGGCGGAGACGCCTCCCGGCCGCTGGTGCTCGACCATTTCGGGATCAAAAAGGCCCGGGTCATTGCCGTGGTGATCTCCGATCCCGCGGCAGTCCGGGCCATTACCGCCGTGGCCCGCAAGCTCAACCCCAAAGTGCATATCGTGGTCCGCACCCGTTTCCTCGGAGAAGTGGACGAGCTGCGCCGCCTCGGAGCCAACGACGTCATCCCCGAAGACTTTGAAACATCTATCGAAATCTTCTCCCGCGTGCTCGGGCACTATCTCGTGCCCCGGCAGACCATCGAACGTTTCGTCAACAACATCCGGCATGGGTATTACCACATGGCCCGCCAGCTCCGCATGACGGGAACAGCCCTGCCCTCGCTCGCGGACGAGCTGTTCACCGGGCTTGAAGTCGTCACCGTCAAGGTGGAGTCCGGGTGTCCCCTCATGGGCAAAAGCCTTGCCGAGAGCGAACTCCGCAAGAAGCACGGCGTGACGATCGTGGGCATCCGGCACGGCGAAGCCATCATCCCGTCCCCCGGCGGGGACGCCATGCTCTGCGGAGACGATACGGTCTTTCTCTTCGCCTCGCCCTCGGCCCTGACCGCCGCCATGCCGCTTTTCCGCGCCCACCCTGACGAGGATGGACAGCCGGAAGACATCTGACGGATACAAACAACAACGCATGGCCTCGGTTTCCGGGTGCGTACGGCTTGATAGGGCGATGCCGCTTCTGTATGGTGAATCCTTCGGTCGTTCCACCCTCAACCGAACGAGGCGGTTACGCAATGAACAAACTTTTGCGGACGCTCAAGCAATGGACGCTTCTCATCGCCATCGTAGTGGGAGCCGCAGGCCACGGCTTCTTCTCGCAATTCACCTGGCTTTCCCCGTGGCTGCTCGCCGCCATGCTGCTCCTCACCTTCTGCAACATCTCGCCGCGGGATCTGCGCTTCCACCCTCTGCTCCTGCTTTTGCTGTTCATCCAGATAGCCACGGGGCTTGGCCTCTATGCCCTGACCAGCTCGTGGCACACCGCCGTGGCACAGGGCATGTGCATGGCGGCCATCACCCCCACGGCGACGGCGGCGGCCATCGTAACCGGCATACTGGGCGGCAGCGTGGGCTTTCTCGCCGCCTATGCCTTTCTGAGCAATCTGGCCATCGTCATCGTCGCGCCTCTGGTGCTTCCCTTCATCGCCTCGGACAACATCAGCGCGCCGTTTCTGGATACCATGCTCAATGTGCTCGCCCGCGTGGGGCCGACCATGCTCCTGCCGCTGCTGGCGGCCTGGATCATCCAGTATACCGCCCCGAAGCTCAACGCCGTACTGTTGCGCTGGGAAGGTCTTTCCTACTACATCTGGGCTTCAATACTCACGATCCTCATGGGCGGAACCTTTGAGCAGCTCCTGAAGCCCGGCGAGGCCGATCTCGGCCTTCAGCTTTCCCTCGCCGCAGCCGGGGTTTTTGTCTGCATCGCCAACTTTATTCTCGGCAAGCGGATCGGTGCCCGCTTTCACCGCCGCATCGCCGCAGGACAGGCTCTGGCCCAGAAAAACATCGTCCTCCCCATGTGGCTGACGTTCCAGTATCTCGATCCCATCGCCTCGGTATCGCTGGCGGCCTATTCCATATTCCAGAATATCGTCAACGCCGTCCAGATATGGCTGAAAGGCCGCCGCGACGACCGCATTCTCCAGCGCATCCATGACTTCCACGAGGCCCGCCATGCCGTCCGGGATCTCCATACGCCGGAAGAACGGGCCGAAATCCTCTCCCGGGTTCCGGCGTGCATCCGCGAACGGGTCGAAAAAAGGCCCGGACCCCGCATCTGATGCGTAATCCGGGCCTGTCGGACGGCAGCAGCCGCGTTACCGGCGAACCATCTCCATGCTCCCAGACGGGCAGACCGCGACACAAAGCCCGCAGCCGCCGCACGCGTCGGCGTCTATGACAGGGATGCCGTCGCCGCCCATCCGGATGGCCTGATAGCCGCTGTCCCGGCAGGAGATCGCGCATTCGCCGCACTTGCGGCACCTTGCCGCACGCGGAGAGGCCACCGCTTGCCAGCCGCGATCCAGCTCCCTGTGCGCGGTAAGGTGCGGCAGGGAACGCCCGACCAGATCGGCAGGCGATTCAAACCCCTTCCGTTCCAGATAGCCGAGCAGCCCTTCGCACATATCCTTAATGATTCCATAGCCATGTTCCATGACGGCGGAACATGCCTGTACCGTACTTGCGCCTACCAGCATGAATTCCACGGCATCCTGCCAGCTATAGATGCCCCCGATGCCGGAGACGGGCAGCTTCACGGCCTGCGCCACCTGTGCCACGCACCTCAGGGCCACAGGCTTGAGCATCCGTCCCGACATGCCGCCAAAGGCCGACATGCCGTTGACATGAAGCAGCGGAACAAAGGTTTCGATGTCGATGCCGGGGATGGAACTGATGGTATTGATTGTCGAAATCCCGTCTGCCCCTCCGCGCAGGCAGGTCAAGGCTCCCTTGGTGAGATCGCTCATCGGGGGGAGCTTGGCGTAGATGGGCAGGCTCGTTGCAGAGCGCACCCAGCCGAGCACCTGCGCCATCAGTGCGGTGTGGGTTCCTATCTCGGCGCATCCGCCAAGTTCCGCACTGCCGTGGGGACAGGAGAAATTCAATTCCAGCGCATCCGCTCCCGCCTCCTGACACAACGCGGGCACTTCGCGCCACTGCGCCTCTATGGGCGTTCCGCCGTAAAGCAGGCTGGCGACAAGCACCCTGTCCGGGTAATGCCGCTTGATCCTTGCCATATCTTCAAGCCAGTCATACACGGTCTTCTGTGTGCCAAGCTCAATGTTCGTAAACCCCATGAGCCTGTTGCGCGAGCGGATTCCGCCTATCCGGGGGGTAACATTCCGAAGGGCACCCGGCTCGTCCTGCGCCAGTGTCTTGATAACCGCCCCTCCCCAGCCCGCTTCAAAGGCCCTTTCGATCATCTCGCGCGATCCGGAGGGCGGCGCGGAGGAAAGCAGAAAAGGATTGGGATACTGAATACCGCCAACGGCAACGTGCAGAGTGGTGGACATAGGCTGCCTCCATATGCCAAGAAAAGTGGCAATTCCGGTTTTTTCAGGAACATGCATAAAGCACGCCAACCGGCAGGCTCCCGTAGCGTCCACCTCC
>CAZIFC010000048.1:0-3116 GCA_964538355.1 uncultured Lawsonia sp.
CAAAAGTCTTTGGGGAGGAAGGGGGAGGTTTGGAGGGGGAAGGAGGGAGCTTTCTCCAGAAAGTCCCTCCTTCCCCCTCCAATAGCGTTCTCCTATCCCGCGAAATAATACTTCCAGATCAATGAAGTGAACAGGATGACGAGGGAGAGCAGCAGAAAGCGGCGGACGATGGTAGGCCCGGTGCGGATGGCAAGCTGGCTTCCGGCGATGTTTCCGAGGATGTCCGCGATGGTCATGGGAATGGCGTAGAGGAAGAGCACATCTCCGTGCCACAGGAAGACGAACAGCGAGCCGAGATTGGAGGAAAGGTTGAAGACCTTGGTCACGGCGGAAGCCTGAATAAGGTTCATCCGCAGGCAGAGATTGAAGGCGATGATGAAGAAGCTCCCTGCGCCCGGGCCGAAGAAGCCGTCGTAGAAGCCCACGCCGAAGCAGATCATCGGGGTCAGCACATAGATATCCGCAGGGGAAAAGGTGTCCTTGCATGACTTGGAACGGCGGGGAAGCAGGGTTATGATGGCGGCGAAGGGCAGCAGGGCGATCAGGATTTTCCCGGCGGTCTGGGGATCAAAAGAAAGGATGCATTTGCTGCCGGCTCCCGAGCCGATCAAGGCGCAGGGAATGCCGATCAGGGCGATTTTCCAGAGGATCAGGCCCTTGCGGGCGAAGTTGAGCATGGCTGCGCCCGTACCCATTGCGCCGACGAACTTGTTCGTGCCAAGGGCCTGCTGAGGCGGAACCCCTGCAACCAGAAGCGCGGGGAGGCGGAGCAGCCCGCCGCCTCCGGCGATGCTGTCGATAAGCCCCGCCATGAAGGTAACGGCGCAGAGAATGGAAATGGTCAGAATCATGCAAATGTCCCCGAAGGTTGGTTGAGGTGTTCTGTGTTGAATGTCGACGCAAGAAAAGGGCGGAAGGCTTCCGTCATAACCCCGGCGCAGGGGGCAGGACATGATATATCGGCTGCATTCCGCGTATCCTGAACTTTTTCCGAACCCTGAAAACGCCGAACCGGACGGGCTTCTTGCCGTGGGCGGAGATTTGAGCGTCCGGAGGTTGCTGGCGGCCTACCGTGCGGGCATTTTCCCGTGGTATGGAGAGGGCCAGCCGCTGCTGTGGTGGTCTCCTGATCCCCGGTGCGTCATTGTTCCGAACCGGTTCCGCATTCCCCATACCGTTCGCAAGGAGCTTCGCAAGTCCAGCTTCGTGTCTACCGTCGATTTGGCGTTCCGCGAGGTCATGACCGCCTGTGCAGAGGCTCCGCGTCCGGATCAGGACGGGACATGGATCACGCCTGAAATGGTTGATGCCTATGCCGAGCTGCACAAGTGCGGCGTTGCCCACTCCGTGGAGGTTTGGGAACCGGACGCCGAGGGCGGGCCAAACGTGCTCGTCGGAGGACTCTATGGTGTTGCGCTGGGCAGGGCCTTTTTTGGGGAGTCCATGTTCCACCGTCGTGCCAATGCGTCAAAGCTTGCGCTGGTTCTTCTGGTGGAGTGGCTCCGGGAGCGGCGTTGCCAAATCATTGATTGCCAGATGCAGACGGCCCACATCATGCGTTACGGCGCGGAATGTATCCCTCGGCATGATTTTCTGCAACAGCTCAAGGCAGCTCTTTCCGAAGAGGTATAACAAAAGGCCCGTTTTCATGGCGGGCCTTTTGCGTTGGTACGGGGCGTTGGATGCGTGCGTTACTGAGGAGAAACAGAGCAGGTTTGATCCAGAAAGTCCGCCGCCCTGTTCTCTGACCAATAGAGTTCCTTGAAAAGGGTAACAAAACCGACATGTCCACCCCACTGGGGCATTTCCAGCGTCATGAACGGATTGCTTGCGGCTGTTTGAAGCGGATAGCACCCGGGAGAAAGGAAGGGATCATCCGCCGCATTGACAAGCAAAAACGGTATATTGATATTGTCCAGAAAACGCAGGCAGCCGCTGTCTCGCCAATAGTGCCGTGCCGAGGAAAAGCCGTGCAGCGGGGCCGTATAGCGTTCATCAAATTCATTGAACGTATGGATGGCGTCAAGTCCATCCACATTGATTTCATGAGGGAACTGTTCATGCTTCCTGATGATTTTTTCGCGTAGCGAGCGAAGGAAGTAGGCCATGTAGGGAGCGCGTGATGGCAGGGAAAGGATCTCTGCCGCGCCCTCCATGTCGCAGGGAACCGAAATGCCCACGGCGGCACGAACCTGCGGAGGAATGGTTCTTTCACGTTCGCCCAGATACTTGAGCGTCTGGTTGCCGCCCATGCTGAAACCGACGAGCGCGATGGACGCATAGCCCAGCGTAACGCAATAGCGCACTACCTGATGAAGATCTTCCGTTTCGCCTCCGTGGTAGAGGGGAAGCGTCCGGTTCATCTCTCCCGAACATCCCCGGAAATTCCGGGCTACCACGTCCCACCCCCGGCTGGTGAGCGATTGCGCCATGCCGAGCATGTACCGGCGTCTGCTGTTGCCTTCCAGCCCGTGAGACAGGATGGCAACGCGGGGGGCACGGAGTCCGGCGCAGGCCGGGATGTGATCCACATCGATAAAATCGCCGTCAGGTGTCTCCAAACGGGTTCTCCAGAGGGCCGGGAGCGGCGGATTCCGAAACAAAACAGGCCAGATGGTTTGTATATGACCATTTCTCAACCACAAAGGCGAGTTGTAGGTGGAGCAATTGACAACCGGCATGGCCTTCCTCTCTGCTGTTGCATGTGTTGTATCATGTATACGCCATAGAGTGCAGTATGCCCACCCGTTTAGAAATAGCCTTGGAACGTGCGCTGTCTGTTTCCGGATACGATGCCTCTCCTGTTTGCCAGAGCTGCTGTTCCATAAAAGAATGGAACAGGCCCGTTATCGTTTTGTCACCAGCCCCCGTTGCAGAAGTCTTTCTGTTATTTATTTCTATATATGTATCTATCTATTTTTTATGATGTGGACAAAAAAAATCTCGCGTTTTATCCTGAACAATAGAGGTTTATGATCAACATCATCAGGAGGATTTTCTATGTCCACGAAAAAGGGCCAACAGGGTTTCACGCTTATTGAAATCATTTCCGTGCTGGTTATCCTTGGCATCCTCGCCGCCGTTGCCGTGCCGAAGTATTATGACTTGCAAAAGGA
>CAZIFC010000048.1:3216-10887 GCA_964538355.1 uncultured Lawsonia sp.
AAAAGCCTCCCCCTTCGAATGAAGCGGGAGGCTTTTTTGCGTTATGGGCTTTAGCTGGGTGAAGGTGCGAAGCGAGTGAAACAGGCTGGTTTAGCTTACCAGGCTCGCGTACTGGGCTGCGCTGATGCGGCCGCCCTCATGGATATCATCGGGCTTGATGCGGACAAGCCAGCCTTCGCAGTAGGGGCTTGTATTGAGAAGCTCGGGGGTATCCGCCAGAGCCTTGTTGACTTCGATGACCTCACCCGAAACCGGGATGATGGCGTCGGAAGTGATTTTGACGGATTCGATGGACGCGCAGGATTCTCCCTTGGTGAAATGCTGGCCCACGGCGGGGAGGTCGACAAAGATGACGCTGCCGAGCTGGTCCTGTGCGTAATCGGTGATGCCGACGTACATGGAGCCGTCGGCTTCCGCCTTGGCCCAGAGATGCTCGGAATGGTAGCTGCGATCTTCGGGGTAGCTAAGGCTCATGGAGGCTCTCCTTTGAGGTGAGGACTGTTTTTACTCGCTAACCAGTGAACGGGGGGCACGGATTGCGGCAGGGATGATCTCGTCCAGCGTGGGGTGTCCGACCATGACGTCGTGCAGCTTCTCGGGGACGTATCCGCCGATCATGAAGAGCTGGGCCACAGTGACGAGGTGGGAAACGCCATGCCCGATGGCGGCGATGCCCGCAATGGTTTCGCCATCCCACACCACCTTCACGAATCCGCCCGATGCCCCGGCTGCCTGTGCGATGGGGTTCAGCGTCAGGGGAACCTGAGAGACGGAGACGTTTTTCCCGGCGGCAAGCAGTTCCTTGGCGGTATGCCCCACGCGCATGATTTCCGTGCTTCCGTATATGCAGGAAGGGATCGGGCCGGGAACGTAGGTCCCATTTTCCTGCCCGAGGATGCGGCGGGCAACATAGTCCGCCTGATGATCGGCGGCGTGGGCCAGCAGGGTCAGGCCGTTGACGTCGCCAATGGCGTAAACGCCCTCGGCGGCCTCGAGGTTTCCGTTCACGTCAATAAAGCCCCGGCGTTTCAGCGAGCAGCCCGCCTTTTCGCAGTCCAGCCCGGCGGTATTCGGCGTGCGCCCCACAGCGACCAGAGCCTTCGACGCCGTCAGCACGCGTCCGTCGGCAAGCGTCAGCTCCGCCTGTCCGTCTTTGGTTATCAGCGACCGGGCCATGACGCCTGCGATGCATGTCCGTCCGGCCTTGCTCTGCGCCCGCTCCATTTCTTTGGCGATATCCGCATCTTCAGTCGGGGCAATGTGCGCGGCGGCTTCAACGATGGTCACCTTCGTCCCCATTGCGCCGAAGAAATCGCCAAGCTCAAGGCCGATGGCCCCCGCCCCCACGATGATCAGGCTTTCCGGCACGTCCGGCAGGTTGAGCACGCCGGTGCTGTCGAGCACCGCGTCCCCATCGGGCGTCAGGCCGGGAAAGGATGCGCTCGACGAACCGCAGGCCAGAATGATGTTGCCGGCCGTCAACATGGTTTCGCCGCTGTCCGAGCGGACGAGCACCTGCCCCTTGCCGGAGCAGATCCCGCGTCCTTCATACAGCGTCACGCCTGCTGCTGCCAGTGCTTTCGCAAGGGCCTGGCTGGAGCCTTTCAGAAAGCGTCCTATGCGGGATTGCAGGGCCTTGTAGTCGATATCGACCGTACCCTTCATGGTCCGCAGGCGTTCCTGCGCCTTGAGCAGGGCAAGGGGAGCCGTCGCGCCAAGCAGCATCTTGGTGGGGATACAGCCGCAGTTCAGGCAGGTTCCGCCCCAGTGCCGATCTTCGATAACGGCAACCTGTTGTCCGCCGGACGCCAGCATCTTTGCCGCCGTGGTTCCGCCGGGTCCTCCACCGATGATGATGGTATCGTAATGCATGAAAAGCCTCTCTTGGATATCTCGGGGAAAGGAGGGCTGCCCTCGGCAAGCGGCTCCTGCGTCCCTTACTTCAGAATGTCGGCCTTGAACAGAAATTCACGGGAAGCGGAGCGGTACTTGAGCAACAGGGCGTCGGCAATAGGTTCAAGGCCCTGCATTCCCTGCGGCATTTCGGGGGTAACGGCGGCAATGGCGTAGGGAAGCTGATGATCGCCGCAGGCTTCGAAAACCATGCGGGCGGCTCCGGCGGCCTCGTCGCGGCTGGGCCAGCGCGCACCTTCCGGCGTGGGGAGCGGGGCGGCAAGGAAGCGTATTTCGTGCTCTGGGAAAGCCTTCACGAGTCCGATGGTCCGGGCCAGCTCTTCCGCAGTGGGGGCAGAGCCGTACAGGGTTTCGTATACGGAGGCAGGCCCGGCAATGTTGAGCTGCACCTTTGCCAGTATGTTCAAGCTGATGAGCCGTTCCAGCAGGGCCGGGTTGCGTCCGTCCGTCTGCATGCAGATGGTCAGGCCGCCCTTGGCGAGGTGCTGCACCAGCGCAACGAAATGATCCTCCTGTTCCGCAGGGCACTGGGAAAGGTAAAGACCGGAAATCCAGCCGTGCAGGAGATCGCTGCGCGTTACCGCACCCTCAAGCGCATGCCCGGACAACAGGTAGGCGATGACTTCGCCCGAGCCTTGCTTGATCACCTTGCCGTCGTCGAACAGCGGGAACTCCACGCCTTCGGGATTGCGGTAGATAGCCTTGCGGTTGGCACGGTAGAACGTGTTGAATACCTGGGCATCACCCTTGAAGTCTACGGTTTCATAGGGGATCTGGTGTTCTGCGAGGAAGGATTTGACGATTTTGCACCGCAGGCAGTCGGGTGCGGTATACAGGGTAATGCTCATGTGCGCGCTCCTGTTGTGCCGGAAATCCGGCGAAAGGGTTTGCTGTCAGGCGGAATCCACGAAAGGGAAAAAGAGGTAAAAACCGTGGTGTACCGCATCTCTGGTTTCCTGTTTAGCAGAAGGAAGATTCGGGAACTGTTACTGTCGTTACTTTTTTCGCAAAAACTTCAAAAAAAGATACTCCGCGGATTTCGGCGCAGGGCCGGGCCGCAGCAAGCCGCTGTTTTCCAGAGCCACCCAAAGGCCTTTCGGGAAAAGCCGGGCACGAAAAAAAGCGTCCTTCGAGGGAAGAACGCTTGAAAACAGTATTTCTATCAAATTGTTACGGATGTGTTCAGGCTTTGCGGCACTGTTTGGCCCACGCATCCAGCCATGAAGGAAAGGGGCTATCCGTCCACAGGGCCGGGCCGAAGACCGTCTCGACGTGCAGTGTCCAGACGTTGGAAAGCGGCAGGGCGCAGAGCTTTACGGCATCCTTGCCCGTACAGATGACGGGTATGCCGAGCCGCTCCAGCGCGGCGGCATCCTCTTGGGTATAGGCATGGTGATCGGGGAAGGCGAGAAGCCGTTCCGGAGGGCGTCCCATGAATAGGGAAATGGTTTCGCGGACTTGATCGGGATCGCCAACTCCGGTTGCAACGGCGTAAGGCCCGTTGAGCTGTGCCGCCGTCCGGCGTTCGTCGGAGTGGAGCCTGTGCAGGGCCGTGGGGCGCAGTGAAAAGCTGAACAGAGGACGCTGAAATCCGGCAAGGCGGCGTTCACAGGCGGGGCGCAGGGCGGCGAAGGCTTCGGGAGCGCATTTGACAAGAAAGGCGTCGGCTCTTGCGAGGGCCTCCGGGCCTTCCCGCCACGCTCCGGCAGGGATGACACGGCCCCATCCGTCGTTCAGATCGTCAGGGCGGAGCAGGACAAGATCGAGATCCCGCCGTACCTTCACATGCTGGAAACCGTCATCAAGCACAAACATATCCGGGCGGAGCTGCGCTTCGGCCCAGCGTCCCGAGCGTCTTCGGTCAGGATCGACCAGCACGGCCGCGCCGGGATGTTGCCGTGCCAGCATCAGGGGTTCGTCCCCTGCCTCCTGCGGAGTGTGGGCGTGGGAAACGCGCAGGGGGAGTTCCGGGGGCTGGGCCTTGTAGCCTCGTGAAAGAACAGCCATCCGAAGCCCGCGGCGTTCTCCCCAGCCGAGTATCCAGTCCACGAGGGGTGTCTTGCCCGTGCCGCCCCACGCGATGTTGCCCACGGAAAGGCAGGGGCAGGCGGAACGGAAGGCGGGGGAGGCTTCCGCTTCCCAGCGCATTCTGCGGGAGCCAGCCAGCCTGCGGTACAGCCACGAGACGGGCGTCAGGAAGGGCCGCAGCCGTTTTTGCCAGAGGAGGAGGTTCATCGCGGGGCCTTCGGGAATGGAGGCGTGGATGCGCCGGGGAAGGGAGGAGCCTCATCAAGAAAGGCATCCTCCTCTTCCGCCGCGCGTATCCCTGCTTATCCCTTGTTCAACAGAATATTATCGATCAGCCGGGCCTTGCCCAGGCGGATGGCAACGGCACACAGGGCAGGGCCTTCGATGCGTCCGACGTCGGCAAGAACCGCGGGGTCCACGATGCGGATATAGTCTTCCTGCCCGGTGGGGAGATGCGTCCGCAGGTACGCCCGGATGGATTCGGCGACGGCTGCGGCGTCGCGTTCGCCTGCGGCAACCCGTGCGGCGGCCTGTTCAAGGGCCTTGCGTATCTGCGGGGCCTGAGCGCGTTCCTCGGCGGTCAGATACACGTTGCGCGAACTGAGGGCCAGGCCGTCGGCTTCGCGCACGATGGGCCGTCCGACGATTTCCGTGGGGACGTTGAGATCCGCAACCATCTTCTTGATGATCGCCAGTTGCTGCCAGTCCTTTTCGCCAAAGACGGCAAGGCTCGGCTGGGTCAGCATGAAGAGCTTCATGACGACCGTGCACACGCCCCGAAAATGGATGGGGCGGCTGATGCCGCACAGGGTTCCGGCAAGCGCGGGAACCTCCACCCATGTGGCATGATCCTGTGCATACATGTGTTCGGGAGCCGGAGCGTAGAGGAGATCGCCCCCAAGTTCCCGGACCAGCGCGGAGTCGCGCTCGAAATCGCGGGGGTAGGCTTCCAGATCCTCATTGGGGCCGAATTGTGCGGGATTGACGAACAGGCTGACGATCACCTTGTCCGCAACCGAGCGGGCATAGGAAATCAGGCTGGCGTGTCCGGCGTGGTAGTAGCCCATCGTGGGCACAAGGGCCGTCTTCAGGCCCTGCCGCCGCCATTCGGCGCAGATGGCGTAAACTTCTTCCGGGGTATGGACAATCTGCATGGGGGTATCCTTTCGGCAATCAGCCTATAATCAGTCTGTATTGTTGAGCTGGGCTTCCATCCGGGCGCGTTCCTGCTCGTCCATGCCGAAGCTGTGCGCGGGCGTCGGAAAGGTTCCGCTTCGAACCTCTTCGGCATATTCCCGCACGGCCTGGGCCATGAGCGTTCCCAGTTCGGCGTACCGCTTGACGAAACGCGGAGAAAAGCCGTTGTACAGCCCGAGCATGTCGTGCAGGACAAGCACCTGCCCGTCGCATCCGGCCCCGGCTCCGATGCCGATGGTCGGGATGGAAACGCGGGCGGTGATGGCTTCCGCCAGCGGCGCGGGGATGGCCTCAAGCACGACGGCAAAGCATCCGGCGGACTCAAGATCCGCCGCTTCCCGGAGCAGGATGCCCGCCGTATCCGCAGACTTGCCCTGCACCTTGAAGCCCCCCAGACGGGCAGCCCGTTGCGGCGTCAATCCGATATGGCCCATGACGGGAATTCCCGCCGCCGTCAAAGCCCTGATCTGGGGCAGATAGGCTCCCTCCAGCTTGACGGCACGGACGCCGCCTTCCCGGACAAGCCGGGCGGCACTGGACAGGGCCGTGCCCACATCCGGCTCATACGTCATGAAAGGCATGTCCGCAACAACCAGCACGCGGCGTGTGCCGCGCACAACAGCCCGGCAATGATGGATCATTTCATCAAGGGTTACGGAAAGGGTGTCTTCTCGCCCCAGCATGACCATGCCGAGCGAATCACCGACCAGCACCATGTCCACGCCAGCCTCGTCCACAATACGGGCCGTGGGCGTGTCATAGGCGGTGAGCATGGCGAGCTTGCGCCGATTTTTGGCATTCTGGATATCGAGAACGGAAAGAGGTTTCTCGGCGGCACAGGTTTGATAGGTACTCACAACATCCTCGTTTTCGCGGCTGTCCGGCAAAGGCCGCAGTTTGCGCCTTATGGCTAAAGGCTCCGGCTGTCCCGTTTCCGGCAGGCACGCCGCCGGGAGCCTGTCCAAAAAATCAAAGCATCCCAGCCTGTCCCGGAGTGTCCAAAAAGTCAACTGGAGGGCGTGCTTTACACGGGCCGTCGGCATGGCTACACTTTTCCGCACACAGTCCTGTCCCGAACTTTTTCCTTTGGAGCCATCATGTCCAATTATGCGGAACTTCTAGAGCACATGGAATCAGAACCGAGCACATGGCTCGTCACCGGCGTGGCGGGCTTCATAGGCTCCAACCTGTTGCAGGCGTTGCTTTCCCATAACCAGCGTGTTGTCGGGCTTGACAACTTCCTGACCGGCTACCAGCACAACCTGGACATGGTGCGGGATCTGGTTTCGCCGGAGCAGTGGGGACGTTTCCGGTTTATCCGTGGCGATATCCGCGATCCGGAAACCTGCCGTCTGGCCTGCGAAGGGGTGGATCATGTGCTGCACGAGGCCGCGCTCGGTTCCGTGCCGCGCTCCCTTGAGAACCCCCTGCTGACCAACAGCTGCAATATCGACGGCTTTCTCAACATGCTTGTGGCGGCCCGCGACGCCGGCGTGAAGAGCTTTGTCTATGCCGCCTCCAGCTCGACCTACGGCGATGAGCCGAATCTGCCCAAGCAGGAAGATCGCATCGGAAAGCCGCTTTCCCCCTACGCCGTGACCAAGTACGTCAACGAGCTGTACGCCGAGGTCTTTGCCAGAAGCTACGGGTTCAAGACCGTCGGGCTGCGCTACTTCAACGTTTTCGGGCAGCGTCAGGACCCTTACGGCGCGTATGCGGCGGTCATCCCCCAGTGGTTTGCCTCACTGACGAAGGGCGAACCCGTGTACATCAATGGAGACGGCGAGACGTCCCGCGATTTTTGCTATATCGACAACGTGGTGCAGATGAACCTGCTGGCCTCCTTTGCGCCGGAGGATGCCCGCGATCGTGTCTATAATGTGGCCTTCGGCCAGCGGACGACGCTGACGGAGCTTTTTGAGCTGATCCGTGAGGAGGTGGTCCGCCACAAGCCGGAAGCTGCGAACGCCGAAGCCGTCTACCGGGATTTCCGCGCCGGAGACGTGCGCCATTCGCTGGCGGACATTACCCGCGCCCGGACCTTGCTGGGGTATGCGCCGCAATTTGACGTGCGGCAGGGGCTTCGCCTTGCCGGGGACTGGTACGATGCCCATTTGAAGGACAAGGCGGGCAACGAATAGATATCGTTTATCACGGTGTAATAACAGGCTAAAAAAAGTAACCCCGAAAAAAGATGCTTTTTTCTGCAAAAAAGTTGTTGACACCGCAGGCTGAGACAGGTATCTCCATCTGCGTGCCGGGATGTAGCGCAGTCTGGGAGCGCACTTGAATGGGGTTCAAGGGGTCGAAGGTTCAAATCCTTTCATCCCGACCAGCACAAATCCTTCGGGATTATACGAGATTACCCCAAGGGGAGCGGATGTATATTCGCTCCCCTTTCTCGTTTTTTATCCATACCCCAGAAAGCACTTTTACATGATGCGGGGATACCGCCGCAAACAGGGATTCGATAAGCGCAAAAGTCTTTGGGGAGGAAGGGGGAGGTTTGGAGGGGGAAGGAGGGAGCTTTCT
>CAZIFC010000049.1:0-3016 GCA_964538355.1 uncultured Lawsonia sp.
AGAGAGAGAGAGAGAGAGAGAGAGAGAGAGAGAGAGAGAGAGAGAGAGAGAGAGACTGACCCCTTTCCATGTCGGCCTGCACCTCATTCCCGAAGGACCTCATGAGTGCAGGTCTTTTCATGCGTCAAATTTTCACTGTACGAAATCCTGCTTTCGGTTATGTTGCGCTCAGTTGAAACACATCCAGTCCCGCCTTGGCCATTCTGATATCTATCCTGTTTCCGATATCGCGGAGCCTCAAGCCTCTGTTTCCGAGGCAAGGGAAAAAGAGACGCCACCTCATCCTGTTCCGGGGGGTTCGACCCGTACAGGATAACGCACTTGCGCCTATGGTTCTGTTTATACTTTCTTGAATAAGTGGAGAATCGGCATGTCTGAACCGGATCATGCATACGGGGGAAAGCCCCCTTTCCTGCGTTCGGCTCCATCCCCGGACAAAACCAAACGCAAGGCCATGTATGCGTTTTTTTGCTGTGGGCTTCTGCTTGTGCTCTGGACCGTCGGGGTGAGCCTCTGCCTGTATGATCAGGGTGTAGATCCTTTCCTCATTCTTGCCATCGTGCTTCCCATTTCCAGTACCCTCTGCTGGTTCCTGTTCCATTTCAAAAAGAGGCTCTATCCGGCGTATGCCATCGCCGCGACGATTGAACGGTTCCGCTACGAGACTCCCGCCGTGTGCCGGGAAGACAGGGAACTCCTCGGCATGCTTCTCAATCAGTTGAAAAACCGACGGAAAGATCCCCTCTCGACCGTTTCGTATATTGATCTCGTCCTCCACCATCTTCCTTGTGGGGTCTTCTGTTGCGGGGAAGACTTCAAGCTCCATTTTATCAGCGACGGGCTTCTTCAGCTTCTGGGCTGCACACGAGAACAGTTCCCCATACTATATGGAGAACTCTGGAAAAACGTCATCTATCCCGGCGACTATGATGCCGCTATGGATCAGTTGAAGGAACAATCCGCCACCCAGCAGGAACATCGGCTCAGCTACCGCATCCGCCGGGCGGACAATTCCCTCTGCTGGGTTCTGGATAGTGGAACCCTGACGTTTTCCCAGGACGGCACACCAGAATATGTCTGCATCCTCATCAACAATACGGAACAAAAACGCTTTGAAAACAGGCAGGTGGCTGTTGAACGCCAATATCGGCGGGCACTCCAGTCAGTTTGCGAGGTGCTTATACAGGTGGATCTGACCAACGACCATGTGCTTTCCCAGTACGGGCGGTGGGGCGCAGATCCGCGTTTTCCCCAGGGCGAAAGGTACACGCATTGCTGCACGACATTCATGGAAGAATGCGTTCACCCAGACGACCGCAGCGCATTCCGGGCGGCGTTCTGCCAAAAAAGCCTTCATCAGCAAAATATGGATGATGAATCCTCCGTCACTTATCTGGAATATCGGCTCAAGGAGCCTTCGGGACGTTACCACTGGGTGGCGGGCACCCTTGTTCCCCTTGTGGATGAAACAACACAAAACATTACGGCAATATCCTATATTGTGGACATCGACGAACGCCGCCGCCGTGAAGACGCGTTCATCGACAAATCCCGGCGCGACGGACTGACGGGCCTGCTCAACCGGACAGCCCTGTTCGAGAATATCGCTTCCTGCGTAGAGGGGGCTGGGCAAGACGGACGGCATACGCTTTTCATGATAGATCTTGATAACTTCAAGGCCATCAACGACAACTTCGGCCATGCCTTCGGGGATGCGGTACTGCGTGAAGCCGCCGATGGTATCCGCTCCATCTTCCGGCCCACGGACGCTCTGGCCCGTATCGGCGGCGATGAATTCCTTGTCTTTCTTGAACATGTGGACACGCCAAGCCTTCTTGCCAGAAAAGCGGCGGATCTGGTCAAGACCCTTCACAAAACCTATCGGGACGGCGACAGCATCTATCAGCTTTCCAGCAGCGTAGGCATCGCCATCTACCCCGATGACGGCTGCGATATCCTCAGCCTGTTCAAGAGTGCGGACGCTGCCATGTATGCCGCCAAACAGCGCGGCAAGGACGGTTTTTCCTTCTCTCTGGAAAAAATGCAGACGTCTGAAAGTTCCTGACGTGACATCCGAAAGGCCCCATGCTATCGCAATGCCCCGAAAGGGGTGAAGCATGTTCGGAGTAGGCGTTTTTCTGGCTGTATCAACAGCTTTTTCCTGGGCCTTGTCTTGCGTTATCCACACTACGGCATCCCGAACAGCGGGCATACAGGCCGTCTTGCTCATCCGGCAGCCGCTGGCAGCTCTGGCCCTCGGTCTGTGCTGCCTTTTTTCCGGAGGGCTTGTCCTGCCGGAAATGCGCCTGTTCTGGCTGGCGGCGGCCTCGGGATTGTTCGGCATCATCATTGGAGACGCCTGCCTGTATGCAGGAGCCTTGACCATAGGCCTGCGCCCGGCGCAGGTGTGTCAGTCGCTGTCCTCCTGTTTTACCGCGCTGCTCGGCTCTCTGTATCTCAACGAACATATCGGGCTTCAAGGCTGGATCGGGATGCTTGTAGCCACCTGCGGCGTCATCATCGTCGTCATTTCGGAACGGCGCGATGCCCACAACCCTCCCATCAGCCGCAAGCGGCGCAATCAGGGGCTGCTTGTTTCCCTGCTCGCCGCCGTCTTCCTCGCGCTCGGCATGGTGTTTTCCAAACAGGCTCTTCAGGAAGGGCTGGGCGCACTGCCGCTCGCCTTTTACCGCAACCTCATTTCCTTTGTAGGGATTTGGGCCGTAGGCTTTGCCATCGGCGCGGTGCCTCCCGCCATCCGCGGCCTGAGGGAGCATCCCGCCGTATGGAAACTGTTTCCGCTGGGATGCCTTTTCGGGCCGGCCGGCGGTATCTGGATATCCTGCCTTGCCCTCGAATATCTGCCGGCAGCCGTGGCCTCTATGCTTATCGGGCTTCAGCCCATCGCACTGCTTATCATCATGGGCTGCATCGAGCGACGGGTTCCGGCCACAAACTCCATTCTCGGTTCCATCATCGCCTGTTCCGGTGCCGCCATTTTGCTCATGCGATAACA
>CAZIFC010000049.1:3116-10859 GCA_964538355.1 uncultured Lawsonia sp.
AAGCCTCGGTTTGCGGCGGGTTCCATGTTCGTCTTTTCCATCCATCAGCAGAAAGAACGGACAGCATCCCTTATCGCTTCGGTCAGGGCGTCCAGTTCCTCCGGCTCAATGCAGTACGGCGGCATAAGATACACGTTCCGATTAAAAGGCCGCACCCAAACACCTCTGCTGACGAAAAAGTCCTGCAACACAGCCATATTCACCGGCTTGTCCACCTCGACAACGCCGATAGCCCCGAGAACACGCACATCACGGACGCCGGGCAGTTCCCGGCACGGCGAAAGCCCCCGCTCAAGCCCGCAACGGATCCGCTCCACCCGCTTGTCCCAGGACGAAGCCGCCAGCAGATCAAGACTCGCACAGGCCACCGCACAGGCCAGCGGGTTTCCCATAAACGTAGGCCCGTGCATGAAGATGCCCCCACCCTGCTCCGGCCCGGCTTCCTCGATTCCTTGGGCAACGGCTTCACTGGCGGCAACGGCGGACAAGGTCATTATCCCGCCGGTCAACGCTTTGCCAAGACACAGGATATCCGGTTCGATCCCGGCCCATTCCGACGCGAACATCTTTCCCGTGCGACCGAATCCCGTTGCGATTTCATCAACAATCAAAAGGACTCCATGAGCATCGCACAGTTTCCTCAGCCCCGCCAGATAGCCGGGATGGTAGAACCACATGCCCCCGGCACCCTGCACGACAGGCTCAAGGACAACCGCCGCAAGAGTGTCTCCGTATTGTTCCAAAGCCTCGCGCATGGGACGCAGGCTCTCCGGATCAAAGGGGCTGTCAAAACGGCAGGACGGGCGTTCTACGAAAAGGTGCTTCGGCAGAAGGCCCGTAAACAGCGTATGCATACCGTTGACGGGATCGCAGACGGACATGGCCCCCTGCGTATCCCCGTGATAGCCGCCTCGCGGCGTCAAAAAACGCGTCTTTTGCGGCCTGCCCCGCGAAGCCCAATACTGGACTGCCATCTTCAGGGCAACCTCGACGGCGACAGAGCCTGAATCGGCATAAAAAAGGTGGCGCAAGGTTGCCGGCAGCAGGGCAAGCAGACGCCGCGCAAGCTCCACCGCAGGCTCATGGGTCAACCCGCCGAACATGACGTGGGGCATCCGGGCTGCCTGCCGCCGCAGGGCGTCCACAAGGACGGGATGCCCATACCCGTGTACGGCGCACCACCATGAAGACATCCCGTCGATAAGCTCCCTGCCGTCCCGCAGCCGGATGCGTACCCCGGAGGCACTGACCGCCTCGCGGACGGGAAGCGGGTTCAGGGCCGACGTATACGGATGCCAGAGATGCTTCCGGTCAAAGGCCAGCAGCGATTCCGCAGCCAGGGCAGCGGACTCCGGCCCCTTCCCGGCATCGGCGGCAGCGAACAGCGGACGCAGGGCCTCCACAGCCGGGGCGACACCTTCGGCAAACCGTGTCCAGACGGCGTTCTGCTTTTCAGCCATCCCCTCCAGATAGGGCAGCTCCGCAAACAGAGGCACACCCCGTTCCAGCCCCATGCGGGCAAGGGTTGCGGCATTGTCGCGCAGCAGCCGCTGTTCGTTGGCGGAATCCGGCTCCGGTCCCGATCCGGGATCGCACACCGTTTCCGGAAGCGGACGGTTCAAGATCATTCCGCAGACATGCAGGCCATGCGACAAGAGCACATCCAGCGACAGCAGCGCGTGGTTGATGCACCCCAGCTTGTTGCCCACAACAAGCAGCACGGGAAAATCCGCCGCCCGCATGAAATCCAGCATGGTTTCCCGCTCGTTCAGCGGCACATACACGCCGCCCGCCCCTTCCATCAGGATAAAGGCGTCTTCCGGGGCCTTGCTCTCCAGTTTTCCGAGCAGTCCGGCAACCGTCAGCGGACGTCCGGCAAGCCGGGCGGCCAGATGCGGGGAACAGGCAGGCTCATAGGTTTCGAGCACAAGGCCCGCTCCGCCAGCCTCCTCATAACAGGCCACATCGGGAGCTTCGAGTCCGGCAACCGTCCGGGCGGTACACCCCGTCTGTACCGGCTTGACGGCAACGGCGGGGACGCCTGCGCCTCGGAGCGCACAAAGCAGCGCGGCAGTGACGGTGGTTTTTCCGGCATCGGTATCTGTTCCGGTTATAAAAAGCCCCTTCATGCCCGGCCTCCGCGCAAGCCCAGCACATCATACATCTCGGCATCCTCGCAAAAGGCGCATCCCGCCGTGGTGAGATAGTTTCCGGTCATGACGCCGTTGGCTCCGGCCGCGAAAACCCAAGACTGCCACTCGCCCAAGGTCTTGGCCCGGCCTCCGCAAATCAGGATATCCCGGCCCGGGTTGAGCAGACGCATGAGCGCAACCACCCGCAGAGCCTCGGAAGGCGGCAGCAGGGACGCGTTCTCGAGCGGCGTACCGGGAATGGGATTCAGGAAGTTCAGCGGCAGGGAGTCCACGCCAAGCTCCGCAAGCGTACCCGCAAGCTCGATCCGCTGCTCCCACGTCTCGCCAAGCCCGAAAATCCCGCAGCTGCACACACGGAACCCGGCGGCACGCGCCACGCGCACCGTATCAAGATCCTGTGCGTATGCGTGCGTCGTGCAGATCGAAGGGAAATGGCTGGCGGAGGTTTCCAGGTTATGGTGATAGGAGGTAAACCCCGCCTCACGAAGCCGGACAGCACGTTCAGGCGTCAAAAGCCCCAGCGAGGCGCAGAGGCTGATCCGCACCTCCCGGCCAATACGCAATGCGGACTCGCACAACGCATCCAGATCCCGATCGCTCAGTGCTGTCCCGCTCGTCACGATACCGAACCGATCCACATTGTTGGCCGCAAGCTCCTCGGCCCGGCGAAGCAAGGTTTCCGTATCGCAAAGGGGATACACCGGAGATTCTGTCCGATAGTGCGACGACTGCGCGCAAAAGGCGCAATTTTCTGGACAACGTCCAGATTTTGCATTGATGATCCCGCAGGTGAGCGCGGAGTCCGGTTTGCGGATGGCTCGGGCCATTCCCGCAACAGACAGCATGTCCAGCGTTGCGGATTCGGGGAGCCGCACAAGTTCCAGAGCCTCATCGGGCAACAGAAGCGGATCGACGCCGGACGTAAGGCGTTCGGCAATACGGACAAGCAGGGAATGCATGAGGGCAACGTCCTTGAAAAGGTGCATGAAGGCCGTACGCGAGAGGCAATGCAAAGGGGAAGCGGAAAAGCCGGAACACCCCACGAAAAACTTTCAGTATACCAACAAAACAGGGTGGATATATCTAGAAAGACATTGCCGTCTTCTGTAGGGAAATAGGGAAAAATGTTTCCACTGAACGGATACGGCATTTCTCCCCTCTCTGCAACTTGGACCCGAGGGGCAAGAAGCGTTTACAGTACAAGACCGTGGAACCTCCAGCAGTATGAAAAGGGCGGGATGGCTGCCGGGGCATGGGCTGCCCGGACGCCTCTCCTCTGGGCAATCAATCAGCTCCCCTGCTCTAAAGCTGTGCCTTCGCGTACTTGACGTTCTCTTTCAATACGCTTTCTTGTTTTCACAATACACTTATTTTCATTGCTTTTTAGACATAAAAAGCCGCTTGTTGGTACGGCATACCAATGGGCGGAAACTTTTTTTCAGACGCCTCAGCACCTTTTGTCCTGCAATATCTGATTATTGCAGAAAACCTATTGAAAACGTGACCTTTTTCACTGCACTTTTTGTTGAATTCAGCTTGACCCGAATCCGTCCGCTCGGTATAGGATCAAGAAAATATCTTTTGCCTAGAGCACAGGAAAAGTCATGAAACGACGCTGTACCCTCCCTCCGCATCTGTTGCTGCTTCTGCTCGCCCTGCTTGTGGCGACCGGATGGCAGCCTTGTGCCGGAAACCGGGGAACACAGCCCTCGCTCGTACAGCTGGAAGCCTCCGGGGATACCCAGCCCTTGTTGCTTCAGCCATTGCCGAGCATTCAGCCTGTACGGGGCCATGAACTTTCCGTAGAAAACGATGCCGCCCCGCCATTGCAGATCTGGGTCGCCGTCAGCAGCCTACCTGTGCAGTTTTCCTTGCCTGACCTGCCTGCTCCCGAACCGCTCCGCCCTTCATGGCGTGGACTGGTTTCTTTCCCCCTCCCGCCTCCGTGTTTTTCCTCCTCTCCCGCATGATGCCTTGAGTCATCCCGTTCCCTGTCCCGACTTTCCGAAATGGACGGCCGGACACACCAGGCACACTCGCCGAACCTCTCCATCGCACCGGAGTGTCTTGCCGTTCGGCCCGATTTCCGCAGGAGGAAACCATGAACTCCCCCAAGAAGCCTCTGTATAAGTCTCTTTATTTTCAGGTTATTTGCGCCATTATCCTCGGTATAGCCCTTGGGCACTTCGCACCGGATACGGCTCAGTCCATGAAGCCGCTCGGTGACGGTTTCATCAAGCTGATCAAGATGATCATCGCCCCGATCATCTTCTGTACCGTCGTGCTCGGTGTTGCGGGCATGGAAGACATGAAAAAGCTCGGCAGAATCGGCGGCAAGGCTCTGCTGTATTTTGAAGCGGTCACCACACTTGCGCTGATCATCGGGCTTATTGTGGTCAATACCCTCCAGCCTGGTGCCGGGATGCATGTAGATCCGGCGAGCCTCGATACCTCCAGCATCGCCAAGTACACCGCGGTGGCCCAGCATAACGGGTTTATCGATTTCATGATGAATATCATCCCCGGCACTCTCGTAGGCGCGTTTGCCAACGGTGATATCCTTCAGGTGCTGCTGATCTCCGTGCTCTGCGGTGCGGCCCTTTCCGCGCTCGGTCCCCGTGTCTCCGGCGTCGTAGGGCTGATCCGCCAAGCCTCCTCGGCCCTTTTCGGCATCATCAATATCATCATGAAGCTGGCTCCCCTTGGAGCGTTCGGCGCGATGGCCTTCACCATCGGCAAATACGGCCTTGGTTCGCTCGGCTCGCTCGGCTACCTCATGGGCAGCTTCTATCTGACCTGTATTCTGTTCGTCTTTGTCGTCCTGAATATCATTGCACGGCTGGCCGGGTTCTCCCTGCTGAAGCTGGTGCGCTACATTTCCCACGAACTGTGGCTCGTGCTTGGCACGTCTTCCTCCGAATCCGCACTGCCTACCCTCATGGCGAAGCTGGAACACATCGGCGCGCGCAAGGATATCGTGGGCATCGTGGTTCCCTCGGGATATTCGTTCAACCTTGATGGAACGTCCATCTATCTGACGATGGCGGCCATTTTCATTGCGCAGGCTCTGGGCATCGAGCTTTCCCTTAAGGAAGAGCTTACCCTCCTCGCCGTGCTGCTGCTCACGTCAAAGGGAGCCGCCGGAGTTACCGGTTCCGGCTTTGTGACCCTGGCGGCGACGCTTGCGACCATTCCCACCATCCCGGTCGCCGGTATCGCGCTGATCCTCGGCGTAGACCGCTTCATGTCCGAAGCCCGCGCCCTGACCAACCTTGTCGGCAACTCGGTTGCAACCCTCGTTGTGGCGAAGTGGGAAGATGCTCTTGACGTAGACCGTCTCCATGCTGAACTGGCTCAGCCCACCGCTATCGAAGAAGAACCCATTCCCGACGAACTGCTTCTCCAGCCGGTTCCCGTCAAGGAATAACGCCCCGTCCCCTGCCCAGGGAATCCCGTCCCGCCGCCATCCATGAGGTGCGGTGGAGACAAGAAAGCCCCCTGCTCTTTCCCAAAAGAGAGGGGGCTTTTGTTGCCTTGTGTCTTATTGCTGCACGAATCCAAAAAACGCGAAGGCAGAGGCTGAAAAGCTAGGCCTCTTCCTGTGAAGAAGATTCCGCACAGCCCATCCGCAAAAGTTTTTTTCTCAGGCCTTCCCGGGTGATGCCAAGCTCTTCAGCCGTGCGGCTCTTGTTTCCGTTGTTTCTTTCCAGCGTGTTCAAAATGAAGGCTTTCTCCATCTCCGCCAACGAGTGGTACCGGTGGACAGCAGGCCCTCCACCATCGTATGCTTCAGGCATGGATACGTTTTTTTCCGCAGCTGTTTCCTTTGCCCGTTTGAGAATGCGGGCGGAGAGATCGGAAGCCTCCACACGCGGCCCAAAGGTAAGGGAGGCGGCCCGTTCCATTTCGTTGTTGAGTTCCCGGACATTGCCCGGCCAGTCATACGCCATCAGCAGCGAACAGGCCGCCTGCGAAAGCGACAGCGGAGGACGGCCCATATAGCCGCAATGACGCTTGAGAAAAAGCTGTGCCAGCAACAGGATATCGTCTCCCCGTTCCTTCAGGGGCGGGAGGCGGATTTCGGCGACATTGATGCGGTAGTAAAGATCCTGCCGGAAAGTCCCCTTTCTGACGGCCTCTTCCAGCGCGGCGTTGGTGGCCGCAATGACCTTGATGTCCAGCTTGATCGGTTTGGAGCTGCCGACGCGCAACACCTCCCGCTCTTCCAGTACACGCAAGAGCTTGGCCTGATTGGGCAGGGTCATATCCGCAAGCTCATCAAGAAACAGCGTGCCGCCGTTGGCCTCTTCAATCAGCCCCTTCCGCAATCCTACTCCGGTTGCCACCCCTTTTTCGATGCCGAACATTTCGCTTTCAAAAAGGCTGTCGGGAATAGCCGTGCAGTTCACGGCTATAAACGGGCCTTCACGCCGAGGCGAATTAAAATGGATGGCCTTGGCGATGACCTCTTTGCCGGAACCGGTCGGGCCGAGAATCAGCGTGTTGATGGGCCGGCGCGCGATGCTCATGGCAAGATCCATGATCCGGCGCATGGCTTCGCACTGGCCTATGATTTTCTTCGTCTGGTAGGTTTCCTGAAGCGAAAGCATCAGATGGGTATGCCGCTCGGCAAGCAGGCGATGCGCCTCCTCCAGCTCCGCATTGCGGGCTTCCAGCTCGGCAATCAACTGGCTACGGTGAAATTCGCGCCCTTCTATCTTCATGAGCATCATGCCGAAAGCCTCGGCCAGCCGAACATACTTGCTGGGGCCGCTGCCTTCTCTGGTAAGAGCATAAAGCGCATCCTCATTGGCAGGACGGCCCCAAGCCAAATTGTCGCACAAGTCAATCAACGTATCCAGAAAGGAGGATTCGGCTGTACCGGCATTCTTCACGTCTGCTCTCCCCAGAGTCTTAAAGGTATGGCTACTGAATGTCAGGAACCAAACGAGATGGGATACAGATGTGTTTGCCATTTCTAAAGCCGAGAGTCCATCACAACAACGCCAGCTCTCTCACGGCGTTATTTACTGTATAAAAACAGGTGAAGGCATAAAGAGGCATCAAAATCCCTTTTTAAAAAAGATCATTTCCACAATCTGCCTGCTTTGGTTCCGCAATATCCGAAAATCCTGTCTTCATGGCAACGGAAACATCTTCAAGAAAAATCTTTTTCCATGTTTCAGCTTCTTCAATGAACAGGGTTACAAAGTCAGCCAACTGTGTAATGGTCATATGCTGCATGGGAAAGATCTGCCCAGAGAGGATAACGATCTCCATGCCATCCAAAATACCCAGAGTAAAACCTCCCGTTTCCGCGCCGAGACAATTGGCCTCAAGCAACTGGCGATAAAGCGCAGTCCTGTCGGCTCTATGGCTCATACTGCCCACAGGGGTATAGAGAATCAATGTGGACGATTCTTCTTTCCACTGGAGCGTGAGCGGCATATCGCCCATGTCGAACGTACAAGCCTGCGCCCCGTTCAGGCAAAGGCTATAAAACCCCATCAGCTCACCAAGCTGGGCAATAAGCTCCGATACATCTTCAGTCTTCATATTCACCTCACAGCTGAGAATGAATCAAGACTAG
>CAZIFC010000050.1:0-10698 GCA_964538355.1 uncultured Lawsonia sp.
TTCTGGTGCGGCTGAAGAGATTCGAACTCCTGGCCTACAGGTTCGTAGCCTGTTGCTCTATCCAGCTGAGCTACAGCCGCATCACGAGAAAGAGGTATAGTCGGCTGGCCCGGTTTCGTCAAGCGTTTTTTCGGGGCAAAGTGCGAAAAGTGGATCTTTTTTGCAGAAAAATTTTATTGAAAATCTAATATATTGTTTTTATTGAAATTTAAAATTCAGGGGGAAGTTGCAGCATCTCCTCATAGGTGAACACCGGGCCGTCCACGCACATGTAGTGGCTGCCGACCTTGCAGTGCCCGCACTTGCCCACGCCGCAGTGCATGTTGGTTTCAAGGGCGGTGTAGATGTCCGAAGGCTTCATGCCGAGCTGCATGAGGTCGCGGGCTACGGCCTTGATGCGGCGGGCCGAGGCGCAGATGATCGCCGAAGTGTTGCCCCAGTCGAGTCCCAGCCCGGGCAGCAGATCGTTGATGTAGCCGATGTGCGCGTCCACCTGATCCGTCGGCTTGGACAGCGAGTAGTGGACTTCCACGCCGGGGAGACGGCTCCATGCGCGCAGATCGTCCTTGAGGAGCAGGCCGTCGTAGGTGGATGCGCTTGCCATGATCGCGATTTTGCCGAAGTCCTGCTTGTTTTCGATGGCCCGGACCAGCGTGGCCCGCACCGGCGCATGTCCGACCCCGGAACCTACGACCAGCAGATCCCGGCCTTTCAGGGTTTCGTAGGGCAGAGGTACGCCGAAAGGCCCGCGCAGGCCCATCATGTCTCCGATTTTCAGCTGGTGCATGGCGGTGGTGACCTTGCCGACCTTCTTTACATAGAAGGTGAAGGCATCCCTGACCCGGTCGCTGAAGGGAACGGAAATGGCGATTTCGCCCACGCCGAATACGGTAAGCATGAAGAATTGCCCGCGCAGGGCGGGGCGGCCCTGGTTGGGGCGGTCGCGGTAACGGACGGTGAAGCGTTTGATGCCCTTCGCCTCTTCAAAAATATCAATGATTTCTGCGACCAGTGGCGTGTACGGCTGCGGGTCGAACAGCCGCTCCTCGCGTTCGTAGTGTACGTTGATGGCGGGCGCGGGAGCTTCCAGCACTTCGGCTGGAGTGCGTTCCTTCATGCGTGCAACGATGTCCACCATGTCGATTGAGGCCGGGCACGAGGCCGAGCAGCGTCCGCACCCGGTACAGCCCTTCATGCCAAACCGTTCTTCAATGTATTTGAGCTTGTCGTAGATGCGGTAGCGCACCGCCGAGGTCTTGGACCGGGGATTGTGGAATTCCGCATTGCGCGTGAATGAAACGGACTGGCAGGAGTCCCAGACGCGGGTGCGCGTCCCGGAATGCGGCGTATCCAGCTCCTCCTCGGTGGTGAAGCAGGTGCAGGTCGGGCAGACCCGGGTACAGCCCGTGCATCCGATGCAGGTTTCGGCAATGGCGTCCCATTCCGGGTCGTCGAAATGGGCGGCGAGCACCTGCCGGATCGTAGAGGTGTCCAGCGTGCGGCGGAAGGTTTTCAACGCCTCTTCCTGCAGGGCCTTCTTGCGCTTGCGCCCGGTAAACTCCAGATCCCGGTACAGCAGGGGGGAGACCAGCGACAGCAACGCCTTGCCCCGATCCGATCCTGCCTCAATCCAGTACCAGTCGTTTTCGCCCTTTTCGCCCTGCTTGTGTCCCGGCGCGTAGTCCGGCGTCAGCAGCAAATCGTAGCCCTTGCCCGCCTGCGTACCGTATTCGGCGTGCGGGGTGATCGCCGCAAACGGTCCCGTGCCCATGGACGCACAGTAGCATTCCGGCCCGGCACTGAGGCAGTTGATCGCGACGATGAACACATGCTGGCGGCGAAGGTGGTAGTTGATGTCGTGGTGCTCGCCCAGAAAGAAGCGGTCCGTATAGGCCAGCCCATAGGCATCGCAGGGCCGCAGCCCAAACAGGATTCTGTCCCTTTCATGCATCAGGGTGGTGGAGGGTGCGCTGGTGGCGGTGCAGGTCTTTTCGGTGCCTTCCCAGCGGAACAGTTCCTCGCGTTCCCCGAAGACGAAGCCTTTCGGCGAAACGGCAAGGTTGACGTACTCGTCCGGTTCCATGAAGCGCACATCCTGCCGGGGGCGGCGCGACCAGATACGCATCTGCACGTTGTCCGAGGTTCCGCTCGGCACAAAGACCGAGTATTGCGTTGCCCAGCGGGTCAGCATTTCGGGAAGGTCGGATGCCTTGAATTTGAACATGAAGTGCTCCTAGGAAAAGGAAGATGGGGGAGAGGATGCTCGGGGGAGGGAACCTCTTCTGAAGAGGGGTTCTCCCTTCCCCGGCCCCACCCTTCCCAAGCTTTTGGGCTGGAGGGGAGGCTGTGCTCGTTTCCTTTCCGCTGCTCGTGGTTGAATCTGGATGGGTGTGTCGCCTGCCCCGTTCGCTTCCCTGCGCCCCGAGGCCGCCCCGGAGGAGGGGGAAGGGCGTGAACAGGGAGTCAACAGGCGTGAACGCCTCCTACTTCGCCTCCTCCACACGAACGGGCGTGAACTTCAGCGCGGGGATCTTGACCGTGGGGTCCAGATGCTCGTGGCTGGTCAGCGCGTTGGCGGGGCTTTCCTCAAAATGGAACGGCAGGAACACCGTCCCCGGCTGGAGGTCGGCACTCGTCCGCAGGCGGGCAAGGATCGAACCCTGCCGCGAGGTGACGCGGATTTTCCAGTTGTCCTTGAGGCGAAGCGCGGCGGCGTCATCAGGGTGCATGTCGAGAAAGGCCTCGGGATACTCCCGCTCCAGTGCCCACGAGCGGCGGGTCATCGTGCCGGTGTGGTACTGGTGCGAGACGCGCCCGGTGATCAGGGCCAGCGGATAGGACTCGTCCACGGTGCAGGACGCCTCGGGCACGTCGTTGACCGTGAACAGGCCCAGTCCCCGCACGAACGAGCCGATGTGGAGGCGGGGCGTTCCGGGATGTTCCGGCGTGGGGCAGGGCCAGCACAGGCCCTGTGCTTCGGCAAGGCGCGCGTAATCCATGCCCGCATAGGCGGGAACGGCCAGACGGATCTCGTTGAAGATGTCTTTGGGGGAATCGTAATCCGCGCGGCCCCCCAGCGCGTTGATCACGTCGCAGAGGATGCGCCAGTCCGGGCGCGTTCCGGGCAGCGGGGAAAGCACCTCGTTCACCAGCTGCACCCGCCGTTCCGTATTGGTAAAGGTGCCTTCCTTTTCAAGATAGCTGGTCGCGGGCAGCACGACATCGGCAAGGCGGGCCGTAGGCGTCAGAAAGATATCCTGCACCACAAGGAAATCCAGATTCCGCAGGCCAGCCTCCACCTTTGCGGCGTCGGGGTCGGACTGCATGGGGTTTTCGCCCATAATGTAGGCCGTGCGGATGCTGCCGTCGTGCATGCCTTCCATGATTTCGGTGAGCTTCTTGCCCTGCGTGTCGGCAAAGTTTCCCCAGAGCCGACCGAAACGCTGGCGGGCCAGTTCGGAGTCTGCCTTCACATAGCCGGGGAGTGTTTCCGGCAAGGCTCCCATGTCGCAGGAACCCTGAACGTTGTTTTGCCCCCGCAAGGGGATCAGCCCGGTGGAGGGCCGCCCGATCATGCCGCAGAGCATGACGAGGTTCGCCAGCGCGCGGCAGGTACGGGTTCCCGTTACCTGCTGGGTGACGCCCATGCAGTACAGGATGACGGAGTCCGGCCCCTTGGCGTAGAGCCTTGCGGCTTCGCGGATAACGTCCGGAGCCAGCCCCGTGAGCGGTGCGGCCCACTCTGGAGTGCAGGTTTTCAGGGAGCCTTGCAGGGCGGAAAACTGCTCGGTGCGCTCGTCGATGAAGGTCTCGTCCTGCGCGTGTTCTTCAAACAGGATGGTGTGCATCATCGCGTTGACGAGCGCGAGATTGCTGCCGGGACGGAGCGCAAGGTGGATGTCCGAGAGCGAGGCGACGGGCGTGCGCCTCGGGTCCGCCGTGATGACGGTGGCCCCGCGTTTTTTGGCGGCGGTAATCCGGGCGTAGGCCAGCGGATGCTGTGCCGAGGTGTTGGAGCCGATGACAAGGATGACGTTTGCGGAACGGATGTCCTCAAGCCCGTTGGTGGCGGCTCCCGAGCCGAATGCTGTAGCCAGACCGGCTACGGTGGGGCTGTGTCAGAGCCGGGCGCAGTGATCGATGTTCGGAGAGCCGATCACGGCGCGGGCGAGCTTGGCGGCGAGGTAGTTTTCTTCGTTGGTGCACCGGGCCGAGGCGAGCAGGGCAAAGCTTTCCGGCCCGTGGACGCGGACAGAGGCCCGCAGGTGTTCGGCGATGGCGCGGTAGGCCTCATTCCATGAGGCTCCCCTCAGCGTGCCGTCTTCCTGCCGCACAAGCGGCTGGTCCAGCCGTTCGGGATGGCGGGCGAAGCCGTGCCCCTGCCAGCCCTTCGAACAGAGCATTCCCCGGCTGACCGGGTGGTCCTGCTTGGGCAGGACGCCGGTAATACGCCCTCCCTCCACAGTCAGATAGAGATTGCAGCCGCAGCCGCAATAGCCGCAGGTGGTGAGGATCTTTTTCATGGGCGACTCCAGCGAAGCGATTCGATGCCGGAAAGATAGCGTCCGGGCCTCCCTGTTGACAAGCCCTCGGGCCGCGCGCCGGGCGGAGGGTTCCGGCGTTCCGCCCGCCACGGTTGCCGCCATGCCCTGCCGCGAAACCGCCCTTCCCTCATAAAAGGCATTGATACGAGCCGATTGCCTCTTTTTCCCGCATGCTGACATCCTTCAGTCTTTCTTGGGCGGCAAGCCCGCGTAGGGTGTCTCACATGAAACAGACATCCTTGCAACCACTCATGTTGTCCCCGGTGGCGGACGCTCTCCGCCGGCCTTTCCCGGAAATCCGCCTGTTGCCCGACGGCGCGTTTGCCGCCCGCGACGGCAGGCCCGGAAACCTTACGGGAGGAACGCTCAACACATGGACGCTGTCGCAGCCGTTTGCGGAGCGTCTGCTCGGCTCGTGGCGGCAAAGGGAAACGCCGCTCGCCATCGACTACGAACATCAAAGCCTGAACGCCCCCCGCAACGGCCAGCCCGCTCCGGCGGCAGGCTGGATTGAGACGCTCCGGTACGAGGCGGGGCAGGGGCTTTTTGCGGCGGTCCGCTGGACTGATGGTGCGAAGGCGTTCATTGAGCGCGACGAGTACCGGTTCATTTCCCCGGTGTTTTCCTTTGATCCGACGACCGGCGACGTGCTGGAGCTGAAAGGAGCGGCTCTTACCAACGTTCCCGCCCTCGACGGACTGGGGGCTGTCGCGGCAACCGATGCGGGGCTTCCCGAACCCGCTCGGGCGGAAGGCGGCACGGACGCGCTCGGGCGGCTGAAGCGGCTTCTCGGCCTGCCGGATGACGCGGACGAGTCCGCGCTTCTTGCGGAGCTTGATCGTCTGGAAGGGCTTCTTGGCGCGGCGGCTCGTGCCCCGGCTTCCGGTGCGCCTGCCCCGCTGTCGGAACGCCTTCAGGCAGGGGGGCCGCCGTCCGCGCTGTCTTCCCTTGTGCGGAGCAACGCCGCCCTGCGTGATCAGCTCTGCGCCGCGCTCAGCGTTGCCGAGGGCGAGCGCATGGAGCGCAGCATTGAGGCCGCCGTTGCCGACGGCCGCCTGAGCCGCGGGCTTGTCGGCTGGGCTACGGAGCTTGGCCGCCGCGAGCCTGCCGCGCTGGAGTCCTTTCTCTCCGCCGTCGCTCCTGTTGCCGCGCTCACATCGTTTCAGAGTGCCGGCAACCGGAAGGCCCTGTCTGCGCCCGCCGCGTCATCCCTGTCCGCCGAGGAGCGTTTCGTGTGCGACCAGCTCGGCCTCGGCGAAGCCGAGTACAGGGCTGTCCGTGGGTAGCGGAGAACGGGAGGGCAGGCTGCCGGGGAGGGGCTTGAAAGGTCTTGCCCTTGTGGAGCCTTCCCGGAGATTCGGAACCGCAGAAAAGGCTACCTACAGGTAACATCATGGGGAAGGGCCGGTTCTCCCGGCGGAGACAGGCTCCCTTCCCCCAACCTCAAGACATCATCAAAAGGAATTGTATGGCTCTTGTAACGAGTTCTCTTGTGTCGGCCCTGCGCGTGGGATTTCAGCGCGAATTTCAGGATGCGCTTTCGTCCGCGCCGTCGCAGTGGGACAAGCTTTCCACGCGGGTTCCCAGCAGTTCGGCGGGAAACACCTATGGCTGGATCGGGCAGTTCCCGAAACTGCGCGAGTGGTCCGGCGATCGTTCCTTCAAGAACATCAAGGAGCACGGCTACACCGTACGCAACAACCTCTACGAGGCGACGGTGGACATCCCCCGTACCGCCATCGAGGATGACGACATCGGCGTCTATGCCCCCTTGTTCCGGGAAATGGGCTATGCCGCCGGGACGCATCCCGACGAGATCGTGTTCGGCCTGCTCAAGAACGGGACCACTGGAACCTGTTACGACGGCAAGGCGTTCTTTGCGGCGGATCATCCCGTGTATCCGAACGCCGACGGCTCCGGCGAGGCACAGCCCGTTTCCAACTGGCTGCGTCCTGCCGCCGTGAGCGAGACGATCACCGACGGAACGCCGTGGTATGTGCTGGATGTATCCCGCCCGCTGCGCCCGTTCCTTTTTCAGGAACGCACCACGCCGGAACTGCAGGTGATCACCAACCCCGACAACGACTATGTCTTTATGAAGGACAAGCTCCCCTACGGCATCCGCTACCGCTGTAACGGCGGCTACGGATTCTGGCAGCAGGCCGTATGCAGCACGCAGGAGCTGACCGCCGCCAACTTCGCAGCGGCTCTTGAGTCCATGCAGAGTTTCCGCGCCGATGGCGGGCGTCCGCTGGGTCTTGGCTTCGGCGGGGAAGCCGGAACCATGCTGGTCGTCCCCCCGTCCCTCCAGTCCGCCGCCCGCCGCGTCGTGTCGGCAGAGCTTGCTTCCGACGGCGGCAGCAACATCTGGTACCGTTCCGCGACCCTGCTGGTCAGCCATTGGCTGATTTAGGAGAGGGGTGGCAGCTCTCTGAACCTTGGAGGCGCACATCATGGCCTACGCCACAATTGATCAGCTTGTAAGCCTGTTTGGGGCGGAGGAGATCCGTGCCCTTTCCGACAGGCAGGGGACAGGGGAAAGGGACGATGCCGTTGTCCTCGCGGCACTGGAACGGGCCTCCTCGGAGGTGGACAGCTACCTTGCGGATCGCTACGCGACGCCGCTTCCGTCCGCTGCGCCGTTTCCGCCGGTGGTGGTTTCCGTCACCGGCGATATCGCCCGATACCGGCTCACCGGAGGCGATGTCAGGGACAGCGATCCCATCCGGGAACGGTATGTGAAGGCTCTCGGATGGCTGCGCGATGTTGCCGACGGCAGGGCGGCTGTTCCGGGGCTTTTGCCTGCGGCGGCGGAAGCGGGGGCCGTTCTTCTGGCTCCGGGAACCCGCCCGTGGGACGGGGTGACGCCGTGAACCGCACCCCGATGGAGGTTGAAGATGCGCTTGTGGCCCGCCTGCGCCCGCTGGCGGAAGAGCTGGGCGTGAAGTCCGTGGCGTCCTTTCAGGGCCAGCCGGATCGGGAGGCCTGGTCACGGCTGCGCCGGGGCGTTCCCGCCGTGCTGGTCCTGTATGCCGGTTCTCCCGAATTTACACCGTCGGGACACCGCCTTGAAGAGCGCATGGACTTTGAAATCTACGTCATGGATAAAAGTTACCGTTCTGAAACAAACGGCCAGAAGCCCGAGCCGGGCCATCCGGGGACGTATGCGCTGCTGGCGGCGGCGCGGGAACGGCTTCTCGGCGTTCCGCCGCTTCCGGGGATGGGCCCGTGCCTGCCCACGGCAATACGGGGCATGGTTTGGGACGGAACGAGCGTCTACCGGATGACGGTTTCGATCACGCACAATATCAGCTTGTAAGGATTTGACATGAAGGGAAGCCCGCAGACGCGGAATTATCTGTACGGCAAGGGAGAACTCTTTTTCAGGGCCGAGGGGAGCGAGGGGTATGACCATCTTGGCAACGCCCCCGCCTTCAACATCAGCCTGACCGAGGAGAAGCTGGAGCATTTCAGTTCGCTGAGCGGTACGAAAACCAAGGATCTCCAGCTCGTCACCCAAAAAGGGGCTGCGGTGGCCTTTACGCTGGAGGAGTTCACGCCCGGAAATCTGGTCCGCGCCTTCAAGGGCAGGGAGGCCACCCGGGATGTGCAGGCTGCGGCAAGTTTCTCCGGTCTGGCCATCAGCGCAAACAAGGGGCTGTACACGATCATAGGCAGGGAACGCCTCGGGCTGACCCGGCTGGAGCACGGAGCCGTCTCGGGCGGCACCTTCACGGCTGGCGGCACGGTGACAGGCTCAGCCTCGTCCGCAACGGCGAGCATAGCCTGCGTCGGCGAGGGGGTGCTTGAGTGCGTGAACGTGCGCGGAGCCTTCCAGCCCGGAGAACAGCTTTCGGCCTCTTCGGTCACGGCTTCCCTGCGCGGGGTGGCGCAGGTTGCCGATGCCGTAATCACGGACAAGGCCAGTGCCCCGACAACGCGCTTTCGCCTTGGGGTGGACTATGATCTCAATGCCCGCACCGGGTTGCTGCGTGTGCGGGAAACCTGTTCCGCAGAAACCGTGTATGTGTCGGCGGACTGCGAGGCCAGCGACGCCCGGCTTGTGGATGCCCTGACCGCCAGTGATGTTACTGGTGAGTTGCTTTTTGTGGGCCAGCCGGATCAGGGGCCGGGGCTGGTGGTGCAATGCTGGAAGGTGACGCTTTCCCTTGGCGGGGAGGTGGGGCTGATCAGCGAGGAGCTGGCTTCCATTCCCATGAGCGGCGAAGTCCTTGCGGACGAACTCAATCATCCTGAAAGCCCGTTTTTCCGGGTGCGCTATCTGGGGTAGGCGAAGGGGGGGGAATCTGCGGGATTCTCCCCGTTGCCATCCTTTTTTATGGAAGGAACTATGAGAAAATCGACTGAATTTATAGTGGAAAACGACAAGGGGACGCTCACCGTGCGGCTTCAGGAACTCACGGTGCGCGAGGTGCTGGACATGGGCGAGCAGTTTGGCCGCGGGCCGCTGGTGGAAGATCTGGAGCGGCTGCTCCCGAGGGTTTCCAACCTCGCCACCAACGACCTGCTGGATATGACGCCCGGCGAGCTTGAGCTTGTCTGGGAGAAGTTCAAGGAGGTCAATGCCGCTTTTTTCAGGATTGCCGGAGCGTTGGGCTTCGGCAGGGTGCTGGAGGCGTTTCGGGCGCAGCTGCGGAGCGATCTCATGGACGCGGCGTTGAGCGGGAACTCTTCCGGGCAGTGATGCGGCTGGCAGGGGCCGGGCACGGCAGGGTATTCGAGTACGGCTGGAGTGCGTTCGCCGCCGCAATGGAGTCAGAGGCGCAGCGGCGCGACGAGCGGATGAAGGACACCGCGCTGGCCCTGCGGGTGGCTCTGAATGCGGACGGGCGGCAGTTTGCCGCCTTTCTGGAAGCCTAGGAGCGAAAGATGGGTGACGGCATGACGCTGGAGCTGAATCTCAGGGATTCGGTTTCCGCGAGGCTGAAAACGCTGTCCCGTGCGCTTTCCGGCGTACGCGATCAGGTGGGGACGCTGCGGGCCGACGTTTCGGCCCTTGGCGGCGAGGCGCATTCCGGCCTGGATTTCGGCGGCATGGCGGAGGAAAACGCCCGTTCGCTGGAGCGGCTTTCCCGTGGTGCGCTGAAGGAACTGGATACGGCCTTTCAGGACAGCGGCAGGGCGGTGGCGGCCTATTATGCCGAGCGTCGCCGACAGGCCGGAGAAACGGCGCAGGCGGAACAGGGCTACGCCGAAGGCGAGGCCGAGCGGCTGGCTGAAGGGCTGGAAATCCGAAAGGAGTCCCGGCGGCAAGACCTTGAATCGTTGCTTGAACACGGAGCGCGGCGGATTGAGGCGGCACAGGCGCAGGCGGAACGGGAAACCGCCCTGAAGCGGGAACAGGCCGACAGGGAACGGGCCATTGACGAGGAACGGCTCGGACAGGCGCGTTCGCTGGCGGGCGACATGGCGGACGCCATGAGGCAGGTGTACGAATCCGGGCTGCTCCAGAGCAGGGCGGTGTACCGCATGTATCAGGCTCTGGCGATCGCGGAAACGACCATCAGCACCTACAAGTCGGCCCAGGAGGCCTACGCGCAGGGTGTGCAGTGGGGCGGGCCGGTAGCGGGGGCGATCATGGCGGCCACGGCTATTGCGGCGGGCATGGCTCGTGTGGCTGCCATCAAGGCCGCCCAGCCCAGGGGGTTCGCCTTCGGCGGACTGATAGGCGGCCCGGATCAGGGGGAACGGGCGGACAATGTGCTGATCCGGGCCACACCGGGCGAGTACATGCTCGACAGGCCCACGGTGCGCCATTACGGGGTGTCCGCGCTGGAGGCTCTGCGAAGCCGCCGCATTCCCCGCGGGCTGCTGGAACCGTTTGCCTCGCCGCGGCTTCCCGGAGCTTCCGGGAGGGCCGCCTACGCCTACGGCGGGGAGATCGGCAAGGCGTCCCTTGCGCCAGGCTCGGGAAACGCCCCGTCCGGCGAGGCCCTGACGGTCATCAATGTCATGGATTTTCAGCGGGAATTCGACAGGGCCTTGGCTTCGGCCCGTGGACGGCGGGTTCTCATCAATATCTTGGGCGAAGAGGGGATTGCATCCTGACGCCCGCGGGCAAGGCCCGGAAGGAGGCATATGGCATTCAGCGGCAAGATCGTGGCGGCAAACCATGCCGACCTGCTGGCAAAGG
>CAZIFC010000051.1:0-10173 GCA_964538355.1 uncultured Lawsonia sp.
CGATTTCCGCGAAGGGCAGCTCGTAGGTGATGATCACGCGGTTCTGGGCCAGATACCCCATATTTTTCTGAATACCGCGCTTTTCCTCGCAAAGCTTCATGACGTTGCCGACATATTCGCTCGGGACGTGAATGTCGATACGGACATACGGCTCATAAAGATTGGTGATGCGGGCCGGATCGGGGAGCTTCGAGGGGTTGTCGATCTCCATGCTCTTGCCGTCGGTCGTTTCCACCCGGTAGATGACCGAGGGGGCCGTGGCGATGAGATCCACCTGAAACTCGCGTTCAAGGCGTTCCTGAATGATTTCCATGTGCAGGAGGCCAAGGAACCCGCAGCGGAAGCCAAAGCCCAGAGCCTGCGACGTTTCAGGCTCCCACGAAAAGGCGGCGTCGTTGAGCTGGAGCTTTTCCAGCGCGAACTTCAGCTGCTCGTAGTCGCTGGGATCAGACGGGTAGAGACCACAGAAGACCACCGCCTGCACTTCCTTGAAGCCGGGCACGGCCTCGGCGCAGGGGCTGCCCGCCAGCGTGATGGTATCGCCGACCTTGGCGTCGCCAAGCTCCTTGATGTTCCCGCAGAGGAAGCCCACCTCGCCGGCGGAAAGCTGATCCATGTCGCGGACTTCGGGCGAGAACACGCCGAGGCGGATGACCTCGTAGTCCTTCTTGGTGGCGAACAGCTCGATGCGGTCGCCCTTGCGGAGCGTCCCGTCCATGATGCGGAACATCACCACGACGCCCTGATAGGAGTCATACCACGAATCGAAGATAAGGGCCTTGAGCGGTGCGTTCGGGTCGCCTTCAGGCGCGGGAAGACGCTCCACGATGGCCTCCAGCACCTCCGGCACGCCCTCGCCGGTCTTTGCGCTGACGGGAAGGGCCTGCGTGCAGTCCAGCCCGATATCTTCCTCGATTTCGGACTTTACCCGCGCCACGTCGGAGCTGGGAAGGTCGATCTTGTTGAGGACCGGGATGATTTCATGGCCATGATCAAGCGCAAGATACACGTTGGCGAGCGTCTGGGCCTCCACGCCCTGTGTGGCGTCCACCACCAGCAGCGCGCCTTCGCAGGCCGCCAGAGAGCGGGAAACTTCATAGTTGAAGTCGACGTGCCCGGGCGTGTCGATGAGGTTCAGCAGGTACTTTTTGCCGTCTTTCGCCGTGTAGGGGATACGGACGCTCTGGGCCTTGATGGTGATGCCGCGCTCCCGTTCGATGTCCATGCGGTCAAGATACTGATCGCGCTTCTCGCGGTCGGAAACCAGTCCCGTGATCTCGAGGATACGGTCGGCGAGGGTCGACTTCCCGTGGTCGATGTGGGCGATAATGCTGAAATTGCGGATATGTTCCTGTACGGGCATTGTGAATGTCCTTTTCAGTGGGAGAAGGGTGACGCCTCCGGCGGCAAGGGGCTGCCGCCCCTGACCCTGCCCGGCGGGAATGATTCCCCCCAAACCCCCTCGGGTATGAAACCGCGAGAGGTTGAGGCTTTATGCCAGTTGTGTCGTCTTCTTCAAAACCAGAATAAACGGCCTTGCCGTTTATTCTGCCGGCAACGGAACCTGACTGCGCGGTTTCCGTTTGCGCCGGGGTCCGGGGGGAGGCTCTCCCCCCGGCGGAGTCTGAGGCGGAGCCTCAGCGGGTGCAGGGCGGCGTCCTGCGCCTATTTCTTCCCGAAGCCGGGAATGGCGAACTTCCGTTCAAGCCGCTGAAGAATCCACGTTGCGGCAGACACCAGCACGAGATAGTACACGCCCGCCACGATATAGACTTCCGTAGGCCGGAACGAGCGCGACACAAGCACCTTGGCTTCGCCGGTCAGCTCGATGCAGGTGATGATGTACGCAAGCGAAGAATACTTGATAAGATAAATGATTTCATTGCCGCAACCGGGCAAGGCACGGCGGGCAGCCTGCGGAATGACCACCCAGAGGATGGTCTGGAGCTTGGTGAAGCCGAGGGCATAGGCCGCCTTGATCTGCCCCTGCTTGATGGAGAGCAGCGCACCGCGGACATATTCCGACTGGTACGCGCCCGTACAGAGGATGAATCCGAGCACCGAGGCCGGATACGGCTCCAGATAGATGCCAAGATTCGGCAACCCAAAATACAGAATCATAAGCTGCACCACCAGCGGAACCCCGCGGAAAACAGTGGTGAAGCCGTTGCCGAGCCTGCGGAGCCACGGCGGGCCGAACACGCGGGCCACGCCGGTCAGCACGCCGAGCACAAAACCAATGGTCGCCGAGGGCACGATGAGCGCGACGGACATGAGAAGCCCACGGTTGAGCGCGGGAAGAACCGTCTGCACGATAAAATCGGGATCAAGCCAATGCATCGTCTAGTCCTTCCCCGGGGCGTCCGGGCGCATGGACGATTCGCTGCCGCCGTCGGTGATGTCGTGAGACAGGTCGCCGGCAAGCAGCTCGCTGACCGTCGGTTCCTTGTCCGTCCCGAGCATATCGAAGAGCTTGCCGCAAAAATCGCTGGTGCGCGTCCCGGAACCGGGAGCCAGCAGCACGTCGGGCGCACCCTGCTCGATGATCCTGCCCTGCTCCATGAACAGAATGTCCGTGGCAAGGGCGCGGGCAAAATCCATCTGATGGGTCGCCATGATCATGGTCATGCCGCCGTCCGCGAGATCCCGGATAACGGAGAGCACTTCGCCGACCAGCTCGGGATCGAGCGCGGAGGTCGGTTCGTCAAGCAGCATGACCTTCGGGTCCATCGCAAGGGCGCGGGCGATGGCAACGCGCTGCTTCTGTCCGCCGGAAAGCTGGGCGGGATAGAGCGAGGCACGCTTGGCAAGCCCGACCCGGCCAAGCTCCGTCAGCGCGCGGTCACGGGCGTCCACCTTGCTGTAGCCCATCACCTTGCGGAGGGCGATGGAGACGTTCTCCTCGGCGGAAAGGTGGTCAAACAGGTTGAAATCCTGAAAAATCATGCCGACCTGCTGGCGCAGGGAGCAAAGTTCCCTGGTATTCCTGCCGTTGACCTTCCGGCCTTCGAGCCAGATGTCGCCGGAGTCCGGGGGCAGCAGGTAGTTCAGGCACTGGAGAAACGTGCTCTTGCCAGCACCGGAAGGGCCGATGACCACTTTCACGTCGCCTTTGTGCACGTCGAGGGTCACGTCGTTGAGAATGGTCTTGCCGCCGAGCTTCTTGACGATGTTGGTGGCGCGCAGGATGGGGGTAGTGTTCATGGTGACGTGCCTCACATGGAGCCGCTGACGGCGTAACCGGGAATATGAACCTTGCGTTCCAGCATCCGCAGAAGATGCACGCCCACAAGAGTGATGCCGAAGTACAACAGGCCTGCCGTAATGTAGAGCGGCAGGTGCTCGTAGGTCCGCGAGGCCACAAAGTGGGTGCGGGCCATGATTTCCGGGGTCCCGAGGACAAAGCACAGGGCCGAGTCCTTGAGCAGAATCGAAAATTCGTTGGACCAGCCGGGGATGGACAGGCGCAGGGCCTGCGGAAGGACAATGCAGCGGATGGCCTGCCGATCGCTCATGCCGAGGGCGCGGGCAGCCCGCATCTGTCCCACCGGCAGCGTCTCGATGGAGCCGCGGAAAATCTGGGACTGGTAGGCCGCGCTTGCCATGCCGAGAACGAGGCACGACGCCGTGACGGTGGACAGGTTCAGGCCGATAGCCTCGAACAATCCGAAATAAAAGAGGAAAAGAAGAAGCAAAATGGGCATTCCCCGGAAGAACCAGATATAGACTCCGATCAGATGCCGAACCACGGCAGGTCCGTATACCTGAAGCACGGCAAGGGGGAGGCCGATGCAGAACCCGAGTGCCAATGACCCGACAACGGTGATGAGCGTCACCACGCTGCCCTCAAGGATATAGGGCAGAGCGTTCAGGATAACCGGGATTTTATCCACTATTTCGAGCATCGCGACTCACGGAATGGGGTTGGAGGATGAAAGGGCCGGAGGTTCCGCAGGGAGCGTTTCCGGCCCGACAAAGCGTTTCAGCATACGCCAGACTTCCCGAAGAGGGAAGCCCCGCACGGCAAGGTTCGGCAACGGCGAAAAACGCCGCCGGGCCGAACCTTGCCGTGCGGGGGACACCGGGAAAACCCGGTGGAAGAATCCTTACTTGTTGCCGAGGTACTTGGCCTGGAGTTCCTTCCAGTACGGATCGGCCTTCAGGAGCTTGTAGCCTTCGTTGACGAGCTTCATGGTTTCGGCGTCTTCCTTGCGGATGGCTACGCCGAATTCGTCGGAACCGAACACGCCCACTTCCTGAACGGGCTTGCCCTTGCGCATGGCGTCTTCGGCGGGAGCGGCGTCAAGGCCGATGGCGTCGATGCGGCCATTCAGCAGGTCTTCAATAGCCATGGGGCCGGAATCGTAGAAACGCAGCTGGTAGTTGTACTTCTTTTCGGCCTGAGCCTTCTGGAGCATTTCGTGTTCGTTGGTTCCGCGCTGCACGCCGAGCTTGATCTTGCCGTTGTAGACCTGCTCTTCGGTGAGCGTGGAGCCGTTCTTGGCGATAAAGATCTTGCGGATGGTCCAGTAGGGATCGGAGAAATTCGCCTGAGCCGCGCGTTCGGGGCTGATGCTCATGCCGGAGCAGACCATGTCGATCTTCTTGGCGAGCAGCGCGGGGATGATGCCGTCCCAGTCCATCGGCTTGTGTTCCACGGTAAAGCCCATCTTCTTGGCGATCCAGTTCATGGAGTCGACGTCAAAGCCTGCGGGCTTGCCGGTTTCGTCCACATAGGCGAACGGCGGATAGTTGGCGTCGATGCCGTTGACGAGGTGCTTGTCGGCGGCAAGGGCCGGGGCGGCAAGGGTCATGGAGAGCAGCATGGCTCCGATCCAACGAAGGGCGTTCCGTTTCATTTTCTTCCTCACTGAAGGTTGGGCGTGGTCAAACCTGCACCTGGAACCGGACAGGAAACTCGGGACGGATCTGGAAGCGGCCGATTCGGAAGTCCGGCTGATTCCAAACCTTTCTCCTAGCACAGATACGCCTGTCGTGCAATCATGCAACACGTTCCCGCCGCCTTGCCGGGCCAAAAGGAAAGCCCCCGCCGGAACCACAGGACCAGGCCGGCCGCTTTTGTCTGTGGGCTATTGACAACATTATCTTTTTAGCGCAAATATATCGGATTGGGTTTATCTGTTTTATGTCTGAGCAGACCGCCCCGGTTCCCCCGGATTTTTCCCGAGGAAACGGGGCGTTCTTCCATACCGGGCGAATGTCGGCCACACGGCGCGGAAAAGTCACCCCGCTGCCGTACAGGAGGCATAGGCTCGGACCAGTGCGCGGGATTCTTTTTCACAGGCCCTGCCTGTGTAACCGCTTACCTTGAGAGGTTCCGTTACGTGGCGATAAAACGCACTCTCCAACAATGGAGTGTGGAAGATTCCACCGAACTGTACGGCATCCGTAACTGGGGAGCCGGGTATTTTGGTGTTTCGCCCGAGGGCGATGTGGTCATTTATCCTTCCGGCAACAACAAGGGCGTTGCCGTCAGCGTCCCCGAGGTCATTCGGGGCATGCGCGAGCGCGGCTACGACATGCCTGTCCTGCTGCGTATCGAAAACATTCTGGATTCCCAGATAACCCTCCTGCACGAGTCCTTCCGCAAGGCCATCGCGGAACTCGGCTATCAGGGAGAGTATCGCGGCGTTTTCCCCATCAAGGTGAACCAGCAGCAGCACACGGTCGAGAAAATCGCCCAGTTCGGCTCGCGCTTTCACCACGGTCTCGAAGTCGGCTCCAAGGCCGAACTCATTTCCGCCATTTCCCAGCTCAAAGACCCCGAAGCCTGCCTGATCTGCAACGGCTACAAGGACGAGGAATTCATCGATCTCGGCCTGTCCGCCGTCCGCATGGGCTTTAAGTGCATCTTCGTCATGGAGATGCCCGGCGAACTGGAGCTTATCCTCGAACGTTCCCGGGCCCTCGGCGTGCGTCCGCTTCTCGGCGTGCGCGTCAAGCTCATCACCAAGGGGAGCGGCCACTGGGCCGGTTCCTGCGGCGAACGCTCGGCCTTCGGCCTGACCACGGCTCAGGTGATGGACATCGTGGATACGCTGAAAGGCTGCGACATGCTCGACTGCCTCCGGCTTCTGCACTACCATCTCGGCTCTCAGGTTCCGAACATTCGGGACATCCGCACCGCCGTCATGGAAAGCACCCGCGTCTACGCCGGGCTTGTGCAGGAAGGCGCGCAGATGGGCTATCTCGACCTTGGCGGCGGCCTTGCCGTGGACTACGACGGTTCGCATACCAACTATGTAAGCAGCCGGAACTATTCCATCGACGAATACTGTACCGACGTTGTCGAAGCGGTCATGACCATTCTTGACCAGCAAGGCATCAAGCACCCCCACATCGTGACGGAATCGGGCCGCGCCACCGTCGCCTACTATTCCATCCTGCTTTTCAACATCCTTGACGTGAGCATTGCCGAAACGGGCGACAGCATCCCCGAAATCTTCCCCGAAGACGTGCCGGAACCGGTCATCAACCTGCGCGAGACGCTTCAGGGGCTCACCGTCCGCAACCTTCAGGAATGCTACAACGACGCCATCTACTACCGTGATGAAATGCGCCAGCTCTTCATCACCGGGCGCGTCACGCTCCGCCAGCGCACCCTTGCGGACAAGCTCTTCTGGGCAATCATCAACCGCATCTCCGAAGAAAAGGAAAAGCTCAAGCACACCCCAAAGGAACTTGCCGATATCGACAGCTCGCTTGCCGACATCTATTACGGCAACTTCAGCGTGTTCCAGTCGCTGCCGGACGCGTGGGCCATCGACCAGCTCTTCCCGGTCATGCCGGTGCACCGGCTGGCGGAGTTCCCCTCGCGCAAGGCGGTCATCTCCGACATCACCTGCGACAGCGACGGACGCATCGACAAGTTCATCGATCCGCAGGGGATGCGTACGTCCCTCGATCTGCACCCCCTTGTTGACGGCGAGGAATACTACCTCGGCGTCTTCCTCGTGGGTGCCTATCAGGAAACCCTTGGCGATCTGCACAATCTGCTCGGAGACACCAACGTCGTTTCCATCCGCATCAGCGAGGACGGCTCCTACCAGTTCGTCCGGGAAATCCGGGGCGATTCCGTGGCCGACATCCTCGACTATGTGGAGTACGACCCGCGGCGCATCCTCGAAGATCTCCGCGAAGCGGCGGAACGGGCCGTGCGCGAACAGCGCATCACGCCTTCCGAACGCTACAAGATCCTCCAGACGTTTGAGGACGGCCTTCGCGGCTACACCTACTTCGAACGGTAGGGAGCACCCCGCAAGGGGCCACGCGGCCCCTTGGCCCGGCGAACAGGTTGACGGTTGATTTGGCGACCTTTTTTCATTGTACCGCAGTCCCCGAAGGGATCTTCCCTGACGCGCATTGACGCAGGCGGCGGCGCAGCCGTTGCCTCCGCGCGAAGGGGTCTGGGGGGAATCATTCCCCCCAGCCCGCCGGGAGGCATTCAAAAGGAGAAAAAACAATGGCACGAGTTCTTATCATCGGCGCGGGCGGCGTCGGCAGCGTTGTCGCGCACAAGTGCGCCCAGAACCCCGAAGTCTTCACCGAAATCATGCTGGCCAGCCGCACGGTCTCCAAGTGCGACGCCATTGCCGCGAGCGTCAAGGAACGCACGGGCCGCACCATCGAAACCGCACAGGTCAACGCCGACAACGTGCCCGAGCTGGTGGCCCTGCTGAAAAGCTACAAGCCTTTCATGGTGATCAACGTCGCCCTGCCGTATCAGGATCTGACCATCATGGACGCCTGCCTTGAAGCCGGCGTGCACTACATGGACACCGCCAACTACGAACCGCTGGACGTGGCGAAGTTCGAATACAAGTGGCAGTGGGCCTATCAGCAGAAATTCAAGGACGCCGGCCTGATGGCCCTGCTCGGCAGCGGCTTCGACCCCGGCGTGACCAACGTGTTCGCGGCCTACGCCATGAAGCACCTCTTTGACGAGATCCACGTCCTCGACATCATCGACTGCAACGCCGGCGATCACGGCCAGCCCTTCGCCACCAACTTCAACCCGGAAATCAACATCCGCGAAGTGACCGCCAGGGGCCGCTACTGGGAACGCGGCGAATGGGTGGAAACCGATCCCCTGTCCTGGTCCATGACCTACGACTTCCCGGATGGCATCGGACCCAAGAAGTGTTTCCTCATGTACCACGAAGAGCTTGAGTCCCTTGTCCAGAACCTCAAGGGCATCCGCCGCGCCCGCTTCTGGATGACCTTCTCCGAAAACTACCTGAACCACCTCAAGGTGCTCGGCAACGTCGGCATGATCGGCATCGAGCCGGTGGAATTTCAGGGCCAGCAGATTGTCCCCATCCAGTTCCTCGGCAAGCTCCTGCCCGATCCGGCCTCCCTCGGCCCGCTGACCAAGGGCAAGACCTGCATCGGCTGCGTCATGCAGGGCGTGAAGGACGGCAAGGAAAGGAAGGCCTACATCTACAACATCTGCGATCACGAGGCCTGCTACGCCGAGGTCGGCAGCCAGGCCATCTCCTACACCACCGGCGTGCCCGCCATGATCGGGGCTATGATGATGGTCACCGGCAAGTGGATGCAGCCCGGCGTGTGGAACATGGAACAGCTCGATCCCGATCCGTTCATGGAGCAGCTCAACCTCCGCGGCCTCCCCTGGGTCGTGCAGGAATAGTTTGGAACTGGAAGGCTGATTAAGATAAACGTGGAGGGGGCGGGGGAACTTTTCTGAAGAAAAGCTTCCCCCGCCCCCTCCAAACCTCCCCCACCCCTTCCAAAGACTTTTGCAAAGGTCGATGCCGGGCCGGGCGGCTTGTCGTCTGGCCCTTATTGCTGCGTCCCCCGGTGTTTCGCCAAAAGACGCCCCCTTCTCTCCCCCGCCATCCGCCATCCGGGAAGACTCCCGAATGAGGATTCGATAAACATAAAACGTTTGGGGGGATGAGGGGAGGGGGCCCGGGGGAGGGGAGAAGGAGACCCTTTCCAAAGGGGCCCTTCTCCCCTCCCCCGTCACTCTCTTCCCCCACACTCCTATGACAAAAACCTATCTTGACCTTCTCAAGCCGGAACGGTTCCCGTCGCCGAGCTTTGTCGTGGACGAGGCCAGGCTGCGCGCGAACGTGGCGATCCTCGACGAGGTACAGCGGCGTACCGGAGCCAAAATCCTCATGGCCCTGAAATGCTTTGCCATGTGGGATGTTTTCCCGCTCATCTCCCGCACGGGGGAAGGCCACCTCCGGGGCTGCTGCGCCAGTTCCCCCGACGAGGCAAGGCTGGCAAGGGAATGCTTCGGCGGCGAAGTCCATGCCTTCGCCGCGGGCTACTCCGAAAAGGATATGCAGGAACTGCTGGAAACCGTGGATCATGTGCTGTTCAACTCGTTCGATCAGTGGAACCGCTTCAGGGGCATGGTCGAGGCAAAGAATGCGGAGCGGGATGCCCCCATCGAATGCGGCATCCGCGTCAACCCCGAGCACTCCGAAGGGGCCGTGCCCATGTACGATCCCTGCGCTCCCGGTTCGCGGCTCGGTGTGCGCCTGCGGGAGTTCGAACGCTTCGCCACGGCGGGCGGCTGCCCGGCCCAGACACCTCCGCCCGGCCTGAAAGGGCTTTCCGGCCTCCACTTCCACACCCTGTGCGAGCAGGGGGCTGACGCGCTGGACCGCACCCTCAATGCCTTTGAAATGCGCTTCGGACGCTTCCTCAAGGGCCTCAAATGGATAAATTTCGGCGGCGGACACCACATCACCAAGGAAGGCTACGACCTTGAGCTGCTGTGCAAATGTATCGAACGCATCCGCGACCGCTACGGGGTTCAGGTATACCTCGAACCCGGCGAGGCCGTGGCCCTGAACGCGGGCGTGCTGGTTTCCACCGTGCTGGATGTCGTGCGGGCGGATATGCCCGTGGCGATTCTGGACACCTCCGCTGCCACGCACATGCCGGACGTGCTGGAAATGCCCTACCGCCCGCTGGTCATCGGCTCCGGCGAAGCGGGTGAAAAACGCTGGACGTGCCGTCTTGCGGGCAAATCCTGCCTTGCGGGCGACGTGATCGGAGAGTACAGCTTTGACGCCCCGCTCAAGGCCGGGGACAGGCTGGTCTTCACGGACATGGCTATCTACAGCATGGTGAAGACCACGACCTTCAACGGGCTGCGCCTGCCCTCCATCGTGC
>CAZIFC010000052.1:0-5587 GCA_964538355.1 uncultured Lawsonia sp.
GGGCGCATGACAAACATCCATAAAAAGAAGCTGGAGGAAGATCGCCTGCGTAAAGAGGCGCAAACGGACATGCTCACGGGCCTGTACAATAAGGTTACCTTTGAACAGCTTTCCGCAAAGATGATGGAAGGCTCTCCGTACGCGCACGCGCTTATCATTATGGATATCGACGACTTCAAGATGGTGAATGACACCTATGGGCATCCGTTTGGGGACAAGGCCATCTGCACGGTAGGCGCAACCCTTCAGGAGTGCTTCCGTGCAACGGACATCATCGGGCGCATCGGGGGCGACGAGTTCGCCGTCTTTGTGGGCAGGATTACCGATACGGTATCTATCCAGAGGCGTTGCCTCCAATTTTTCGAAAAACTGGAGGCGCAGGAATTCAGCAACGGCTACCGTATCTCCGTAAGTGCGGGAATCAGCATTTATCCCGAACACGGAAAGGATTATCCTACCCTCTTTGCCCATGCGGACGCAGCCCTTTATCACCTCAAAAAGCACCGTGGCAAGGGCGGGTTTGCGATCTACAACAAAACTCCGTGAGTTTCTTTCCTTTTTTGAAACGAGGCTGGGCGGACTCAGCGGGCCATGTAGCCCCATTTTGAAACGAGATATGTGATTTTATTTGAAGATTTGTCGATATTCACGGCATAGATCGCGTCCGTTGCGTGCCCGGAAAGCACCTTTTTTTCCCTCGCAGGCTCAAGTACGGTAGCGGCAAGCTCCTTGAAAAAGGCCCCTGAGGTAAACAGAACCGAACACGCCCCTTCAGTGGCAACGGAAAAAACACCAAGCCGTTTCCGCATGGCCTGCCAGCATTCCTCATCAGTCTTTCCCTGTGCCGAAAGCTGATACAAGTCAGGATGCCCCATGGCCGGCTGCACCGTCACCGGCATACAGCCCCGATCTCGCAGATCCCCAAAAACCTGCTCCAGCAAGGCGTCGGACAAGTCGGCAAACAACAGGATCGCCACCGTCTTTCCGCTGCTCAGCTGGACAACGCAGGTCCAATCGGCATCCGCCCAGCGGATCGGCATCTGGAGCATTTCGGGATTGTCCGTAGGCTGTGCGCCGCGCGCCCTGACCTCTTCCTCGGTCATGCCAAGAGCGAAAACATCAAGCCCTGCGCCGAGGGTGGCCTTCTCCCCGGCTGAAGGCGAAGCGGGCGTATCCTGCGGGGCGGGCCGCGAGAGTTCTTTATCGTGTTGCCCCTGACTGGAGGCGGCCTTGTTGGAAGGCTCCCCGGCCAGCGCGGGGGAAAGCGTCAAAAGCAAAGAAACGGTGAAACCATAAACCAGTGTACGCAAATTTTTCATGTTTTTCCTGTCGCTCCTGTGTGCAACGGCGGCGTGTTGCCTGTGGCAGACAGGAAATCCTTGTATTTGTCAAGATATTGCAAAGCGAGAACACTCGTTTTATAATATGAACACATTGATTTCATTTGTTTTATTATCACCGTTAAATTCTGCCCCCTTTATCGGATGGAACTGCCATGCAAGACCGACTCTATGCCTTCAACTGGAAATTTATTGGCGATATCAAACTTGGGCGTCCAAATCTGGGGCAAATGGCGCGTCTGGAAGTCTACAGGCTTTTCCAATATACCCTGCGTGATGTGCTGGAAAAAGAATACGGCACCAAACAGGCGGACTGCCTGCTCTACAAGTCGGGCTTTCTTGCCGGGCAAGAGTTCTACCGCAAATACATCGGCAGCTGCGACTCTGTGGGCGAGTTCGTCGACAAGGTCCAGACAGCCCTTATCGACATGAAAATAGGTATTCTTCACGTCGAGCAGGCCGATATGGAGCGTCTTGAATTTATCCTCACCGTGGCGGAAGATCTCGATTGTTCAGGGCTGCCGGAAATCGGACATGCCGTCTGCACCTACGACGAGGGTTTCATCGCCGCCCTCTTTCAGGAGTTTGCGGGAAGGCCTTTCGAGGCCAAGGAAACGGATTGCTGGTGCACGGGGGACAGAACCTGCCGCTTTCACGTCAAACCCGCCAACAATACGGAAGAATCATGACACATCAGGAGATTGACACAAGCAAGGCGGTACAGTTTATCTCCGATATCCTGTCTGATCCGCACTGGTCTCCCGAGAGCCTTGAGGCCGTGCCCCAAGATGAGCCTCTCGGCAAGCTTTGCCGGGAACTTGTGGAAATCCGGGAGCATGTGCAGGCCCTTTCAAAGGGACAGCTGGACAGGGGAAATCAGGCACATGGATTTGTAGCTGGCTCGCTCAAGACGACGGAAGCCAACCTGCGCCATCTGACATGGCAAATGGAGCGCGTGGCCCAAGGCGACTATTCGCAATCAGCGTCCTTCATGGGTGATTTCTCGAAAATGTTCAATAAAATGAGTAAAGAAATCGCCTGCCGCTCCGAAGAGCTTTCGCGCCTGCTTGAGCACTATAAAACATCCACCGGGGAGGACAACCTTACCGGCCTCCTCAACCGCCGTACCTTCTTCAGCATGGCCCTGAGCAAACTCCGCGAGGCAGGCACGGAACAGGAGCCGCTCTGTCTGGCTATTGCCGACATTGATCTTTTCCGCAGAATCAATGAACACTTCGGGCACGCCAACGGCGACCGCGTACTTCAGATGGTTGCCCTCCGCATGCAAGAGGCCGCAAGGCTTGGAGACCTGTGCTGCCGCTTCGGAGGAGACGAATTTCTGCTGCTCATGCCCCGGATTGGAAGGGAGGAGGCCCTCCAGCGCATCAACCACATCCACTCTGTCTGTACCCTGAACGCAGACGAGCATTCCGGGCTGAACGTAACCGCCAGTTTTGGCGTATCCTTTATAGAGAAAGAGGATCTGTCTCCGGGCTGTGCCGTCAAAACGCTGGAGCAGGCCATCCAGCGTGCCGTACGCTGCCTGAACAGTGCCAAACGGGAAGGACGAAACACCATCCGCCATACATAAAGCGATTTCGGTACATCTCCGTTCCCGAAGCACGGCTCCCCTGCTCCTTCGGCTCTGGAAACCATTGCGGGACGTGGCTCCTTTTGCCTGCCAAACATTTTTCCATGCCCGGCCTCCAATCGTTTTCAGCTCCGCCTGTCCTCTTCGCCCGAGGCCTTCTGAAAAGGCCTTCGTCCATCAAGCCCTTTCCCTTTTCCCGGAAACATCCTAGGCTGGTTCAAAAGCTGCTCCCAGCAAGAACCTTTTTCACAAAAACATATGAAAACAGATTTTGAAACAGCCACAATCGAACTTGCCCGCCGCGTCCCCCCCCACAGCGTCGAAGCTGAACGGGCCGTGCTTGCCGGGCTGGTTCTGCGCCCTACGGTTATCGGACAGATTGCCCCCATCCTGACCCCGGAAGATTTTTATCTTCCGACACATCAGGCCCTGTATGCGGCGGCCCTTGCCCTGCATGCGGACAACAAGCCGGTGGATCTCGTGACCATCGCCGAACACCTGCGGGACAAGGGGATACTGGAACAGGGGGGCGGTGCGGCCTGCATAGCCGATCTTGCCCAGTCGCACGTCAGCGCGGCCAATGCCGAGTATTACGCGACACTTGTGCGCGACAAGGCCATCCAGCGCAACCTCATCGAAGCCGGCGCAAACATCTTTTCGGCGGGATTCGACACCTCGCGGGATCTTGGGGGGCTTATCGACGAGGCGGAACAGTCCGTCATGGCCGTCTCCAGCCGCACCAGCACGGGCGGGTTCAGAAGTGTCCAGTCGCTGGTTGGCGAGGTTGTGGAGTCCGTGCTAAAGCCCTCCCCCGACGGCGTTACCGGACTTCCCACCGGATACCCGGAGCTTGACGCCATCACGCGGGGGTTGCAGCCTTCGGATCTCATCATCGTAGCGGCCCGCCCGGCAATGGGCAAAACGGCTCTCGCCCTCAATCTTGCCATGCGCGCGGCTCTCAGCGAGGGGGCACCCGTAGGCATTTTTTCGCTGGAAATGTCCGAACGCCAGCTTGTCCAGCGCATGATCAGCCTGTGGGGAAAAATCCCGCAGGAGCAACTGGCTACGGGACGGCTCAGCAAGGCGGAAGGAACGCGATTCTTTGAAACCGCCGATCTGCTCAGCACGGCCCCGCTGTTCATCAACGAGACGCCCGCCATCAGCACCTTGGAACTGCGCTCGCAGGCCCGCCGCCTCAAGGCGGAACACGGGCTTGGGCTTGTCGTGGTGGATTACCTCCAGCTCATGCGCTCTTCACGGCGCACGGATTCCCGCGAGCTGGAAATTTCGGATATTTCGCGCTCGCTCAAGGCACTCGCCAAAGAGCTTGATATTCCGGTCATTGCCCTCTCCCAGCTCAACCGGAAAGTCGAGGAGCGCAAGGACAACCGCCCCATGCTCTCCGACCTGCGCGAGTCGGGAGCTATTGAGCAGGATGCTGATATTGTTGTTTTTCTTTACCGTGATGAAGTCTACAGGCCTGACTCGCCCAAAAAAGGCATTGCCGAACTCATCATAGGCAAGCACCGCAACGGGCGCACGGGAACCGTGGAGCTGGCCTTTCTGCCGCAATACACGGCCTTTGAACCGCTTGCCCGGGATCGATGACCTGGTTCGGCAAGGCGGAGCGTTTCAGAGGAACAGGCGGCCCGGCTAGGGAAAGGCGATTCCACGATGCGGAAAACCAGACTCATTACCGCACCAAAAGCCCAGCGAGAGGACGACGCCTCGGGCTGTGAGGGAGAAACATGGGCGTCACAACGTGCCTCAACATTTCCACGGAAAACCTGCTCGGAGAACTGTATTTTCCTGAACCTCGCGGCCCCCTTCCCGGGCTGGTCATCCTTCCGAGCAGCGCAGGGGTCTGCGATGTCCGGGAACGTTTCTACGCCCGCTTTTTCGCCGCTCACGGCTGCTGTTGCCTTATCGTCGATTCCTTTGCCCGTCGGGGATTGTCCGAGTGCATGACAAACCAGTCCCTTCTCTCCGATCGGGACATGCTCGAGGACGCCAGAACCGCCTTCCAGTGGCTTGCCGCCCGGCGGGATATCGAAAAAATCGGCATCCTCGGTGTTTCAAAAGGAGGCCTCGCCGCCCTCAACGCCGCCCTGTCCTCCATACCGGGTATGCCCAACGCTCCGGGAACGTTTGATCTGCATGTAAGCATCGCCCCTTCCTGCGCCATCCAGCCGCGGAACCTCCATGTTGCCGGATCTCCCGTGCTGATGCTTCTCGGAGGGCTGGACGACTATACCGGCACAAAGCCCGCTCTGAAGTATGCTGAACGTCTGCGACAGGCCGGGCTTCCTCTGGAAACCGTCGTGTTTCCCGAGGCACGGCACGGCTGGGAACTGTGCGGGAAACCGCTCTGGCTGCCGCAGGCGGAACGATATGCCGACTGCCTCTTTTATATGGAGGATGACGGTTCCATCATGGATTCAGCCACTGGAGCACGCTTTCCCTACGAACAGTTCCGGCATCAGATGCGGAAATTCGCCCGACACGGGGCCTATGCCGGAGGAGGAACCGGAGCCTTGCGGCGCAAGGGAGGGGAAACCATCCTCGATTTTATGCGGCGCAAGGGCTTTCTGCCCCATCCTCCCTGTGGCGATACCGCTCAGGAACACCAATCTTGAAGCACCCATGCCGCGTTTGC
>CAZIFC010000052.1:5687-9538 GCA_964538355.1 uncultured Lawsonia sp.
TGTTTGTGCTCCATCTGTCTGCCGGGAGCAGGCTTTCTGCCAAGCGGACTAATCCCTTCTTATTTTTGCCAAGACCTCACGAAGGTTACCGTTTTCCTCCAGCAGCCTCCGGTTTTCGGCGTTGAGCTTGCGGTTTTCCGCAGCCAATTCCCGGCGTTCCATCCGCTCCTCTTCCATTTCCTTCAGCATCAGCGGGCACTGGCGGCACAGGCAGCCTTCCTCCTTTTTGTCAGGAGCCGTATCGGACATGGCCCCCTTGCCCAAAAGAAGCCATTCCAGAGACACGTCAAAAACGGTGCATAAATTGATAATAAAAGCCATATCCGGAAGATTGATTCCCCGTTCATATCTTCCGAGTGTGGTAAGCGGCATTTGCAAGCGGGTTGCAAATTCGCTTTGGGTCATGTTACCTCGCACGGCTCTGAGCCGTTCCTGTAGTGTTTTCATAGCAGCACACCAAAAAGCCCACACCACAGCGACATACCCGCGCACCCTGAGCCTTCAGACGCGGCATAAACCATTTTTGGATATGTAATTTCATTTTTGATTGACAAAGAATCAAAAATGGGTATGTTGTGAGGCACGGACGGTTGAGAAGAGAACGGCAAAATGGTGCCTTATTTCTGAAACGGAACTACGCATCTTTATTGTTCAGAAATAGAAACCCCGCACTTTACTGGAGCCCTACCAAATGATCAATGGTCTCCTCTTTTGGGAAAAAACAACTCCCAAACAACTCTTCTCCCCTTCAATGCCCACCACGAAGATGCTTTCTGTCATCTCTGATACATCAAGCCCCTCCGTATTGTTTGCCCTTTATAAAAAGTCATGTTATTTTATGTCCATTCTGACGTTGGCGGCTTCCAACCTTGTGAGGGACAGATGACAGGGATTACCCAAAATCAACGAGATATGGTTTTCTCCTTGTCTGCCGAGGAAACCGCAGCTTCCGAAGACACTTCCCGCAACGTTTCCCAAGTACAAAAGCCCTCCTCGCTCAATCTCTATAAAATATTGGGAGATACTTCTTCCGAGATAGTCTGGGAACAAAAGGCCGTTCTTGATGCGGTCTGCACTTTTTCCGGCGATCCCCGTTTTGCCTGCGCCAACAAGAGTATCTCCGCAGCCGAGGCCTATGAGACCATCCATCAGGAGGATCGTCATGCGCTCCGCATGGCCCTCGCCTCGTTGTGTTCTGGGGAAAAGGACTCTTTCTCCTGCCCCATCCGCACCTTTGCCTGCGACGAGAGCTGGATTTCCGTAGAGGTGTACGCCCGCAGCCTTCGCAGCAGCGACGATATCCCCCGCCATATCGTCGGCGGATTCAGGGATCTTTCCTGTGCGCGGAACGACACCCCCGACACGATTGCAGCTCCATCCAGCCTTGTTTCCGACATCATCTGGGAACGCACCCTCTGCGGGAAAGAATTCTCCATCTCCATCGGTTCGGCCCGGACGCTGGGCTACCCACGCAGCTATTTCAAAACCAGTGAGGATCTCATCCGCCTCCTGCATCCCGAAGATCTTCCCGTCGTCCGCGAACGCATAGCGGCTGTGGGGAACCTGACCGGGTGCGACAGCCATATCGTGCGGATGCGCCACAATGACGGCAGCTGGCGGCAGGTTCAGGTCCGGGTGGTTGTGCTCCGCGAGGGCCAGAAAAGCTACCTTATCGGAACGCTCAAAGACATTACGCCAAAGTCAGCCTGCATCCTTCCGCCTACGCTTCCTTCGCATCTTTGCGCTGAGACGAAACTCTACACGTTTGAATTTGGGCAATCCATTATTGAAAGAAACCTGCTCATGGGATTGAATCTACAGGCTCTTATCCTTGTGGATTTCCATACGCTTCTTGAAGAGGAACGCCGCCGGGGCAAGCACTGGAAACAGCGTTTCCTCCAGCATGCGGCCGCACTCCTGCGTGACCTTTCCCGGGAAAGCGATATCCCCATCCAGCGAAATGCCCATTCCTTTCTCCTGTTTGCCGATCAATACGAGTCCTTCCGCGAGGTTGCGGATCTGGCGCGGAATCTTCAGCGGATGCTGGGAACGGTCTGCACTTTTGAGAACACGCAGGAATCCATCGCCTTTTCCATCGGTATTGCCATTGCGCCCTACGATGCGCTGACCTTCTCCGGGCTGCTGGAACGCGCCGAGGAAGCCGCGGCCATCCGTGCCGGAATCGGCTTTTATGACAGCCAGACGGCGGAACACTTCCGGCAGGATTGCGAGCTTATCGAAGAAGAGCGGCAGCGCGAAAAAGAAGAGATGCACGAAGCCTTGCAGATGATCATGGACAATGTGGATTCCTATCTGCTCGTCGTACATCCCGAACGCCACGAAATCCTGTTTTCCAACCAGCAGATCCGGAACATTCTTCCCGCCTGCGTTCCCGGCGCAACCTGCTATAAGACCTTCATGAAGCGGGATACCCCCTGCCAGGACTGCTACAGCAGCGGGAAACGGGATTGCGTTGTCGAAAAAGAAGGCAGCCTTCTGTATCTACAGCTCCGCAACAAGAAAATCCGCTGGCTCAACAACGAGAGCGTCTACCTCATCAGCGGTATCGACATCACCGACAGGACGTTGTACTCCCGCAAGCTCGAATACATGGCCTACCATGACGCCCTGCTCGACATTCCCAATCGGCAGGCCCTGCTTGAAGACATCGAAAAACAGCTTCGGAAAAATCCGTACTGCGCCCTGATGCTCCTTGATATCAGCGACTTCAAGCTGTTCAACGAGACGTTCGGACACGCCAAGGGAGATCTGCTGCTCAAGGAAGTAAGCCGCTCCATCGCGAAATTCGTGCCGGAGGGGAGGCTGTACCGCTTTGGCGGCGACGAGTTTATGGTCATCCTCCCGGGAGGGGACCAAAAGCAGGCCGAGTGGCTTGCCAAAGCCATTTGTGCGGCCTTTCAGCGTGAAATGCGGATCGAGGATCTCAAGTATGCCTGTAGCCTTGAAATTGGGATCTGTCTCGCGCCCCAGCATGGGATGACCCCGAGCATGCTGGTCACCCACGCGGAAATGGCTCTCGCGCAGGCCCGGCTGGAAGGAAAAAACATCTATGCCTTCAATGAAGCACTGGATCAGCTGCTCTCGCGCAAAAAGACGCTTCAGGCATTCATCCGTTCCGCCCTTGAAAACGATGCGTTCGAAGTCTACTACCAGCCTGTCTTCGACAATGCCACGGGACAATTCACCAAGGCCGAGGCCCTGCTCCGGCTGCGCGACTCTCAAGGAAACTTCATTTCCCCTTCGGAGTTCATTCCCGTTGCCGAGGAAAGCGGACTGATTGTCGATATGGGCTATTTCGTGCTGGACACCGTGTGCCGCCAGATTCTGCAAATGCCGCATACTCACGCCCCGTTGTTCCAGATCGCCATCAATATTTCGGTGATTCAGCTGTTCCAGACCAATTTTGTCAGCCGGGTAATGGACATCATCCAGCAACACCGCATCAATCCCGAGCATCTCGAATTTGAAATCACGGAAAGCGTGCTCATCAACTCCTTTGAGCAGGTTAAATCCATCATGCAGCAGCTCCGAAACAAGGGGATACGCTTTGCACTGGATGATTTCGGCACGGGCTACTCCAGCCTGAGCTATCTGACCCACCTGCCCATCAACACGCTGAAGCTGGATCGCTCCTTCATCCAGAATCTTGAAAACTCCGAGAGCAGCCGCCAGATCTGCAAGGGCGTCATTGGTATCGCCCGCCATTTCCAGATGGCAATTATCGCCGAAGGGGTTGAGAATATCGAGCAGGCAAACATCATTACAGAACTCGGAGCCACCAGCATCCAGGGCTTTTACTACGCGCGCCCCATGCCGGGAAACGAACTCTG
>CAZIFC010000053.1:0-8489 GCA_964538355.1 uncultured Lawsonia sp.
ATGCGCCGCTGGAACTTCAAGGGCTCCAAGGACACGCACGGTTGTGAAAAGGTGCATCGTTCCGGTGGTTCCATCGGTAACAACACCTTCCCCGGTCACGTGTTCAAAGGCCGCAAGATGGCGGGCCACTGGGGTGCCGAACAGGTTACCGTGCAGGGCCTTGAAATTGTGGACGTGCGGATGGAAGACAACGTCATCCTTATCCGTGGTTCCGTGCCTGGCCCCAAGAACGGTCTCGTTCTGGTGCGCAAGCAGTAGGTAGGGAGAGAAACAATGGCTGTCGTGAAAATATACGATCAGGACAAGAAGGAACAGGGCGAACTGACCCTGACTCCCGAAGTGTTCGAGGTCGCTGTGAGGCCGGAGATTCTCCACCTCGTGGTGCGGGCTCAGCTCGCTGCCAAGCGTGCGGGCACTCACTCGACCAAAACCCGGGCTATGGTTTCCGGCGGCGGCGTGAAGCCGTGGCGCCAGAAGGGCACCGGACGCGCTCGCGCCGGTTCCAACCGTTCCCCCGTGTGGCGTGGCGGCGCGGTCCTTTTTGGACCCCAGCCCCGCAAGTACGATTTTAAGGTAAACAAGAAGATCCGCAAGCTTGCCCTGCGCATGGCGCTTTCTTCTCGCCTCGCCGGCGAGAACCTGCTTGTGGTCAAGGGTTTTGACCTGCCCGAAGCGAAGACCAAGGTTTTCGCCAAGATCGCAGGCAATCTGGGCCTTTCCAAGGCTCTTATCATCGCTCCCGAAGAAACCCGCGAACTGGTGCTTTCTTCCCGGAACCTGCCCGGCATCACCCTGACCACTCCGGATCAGCTCAGTGTGTACGAAATCCTGAAGCACAAGCAGCTCGTGCTTCTGGAAGGCGCCGTGGAACCCGTTGAAACGCGGCTGAAATAAGAGGTTGGCCATGGATCATACGCAGATTCTCTTGCGGCCCGTGGTGACCGAAAAGGCGACCTTCCTGCGTGATGGCGCGAATCAGGTTGCTTTCTTCGTCCACCCCGACGCCAACAAGATTGAGATCAAGAAGGCCGTGGAAACCGCCTTCAACGTGAAAGTGACTGACGTGAACGTGGTCACCCGTAAGCCCACGGAACGCGTGCGCAACCGCAAGGTGAGCCGTGTGGCCGGCTGGCGCAAGGCTTATGTGACCCTCGCGTCCGGTGAAAAGATTGAGTTCTTTGAGGGAGTGTAAACATGGCTGTGCGTAAGCTGAAACCCACCTCTGCGGGCCGCCGTTTTCAGACGGTTTCCGATTTTGAGGAAATTACGAGATCCACGCCTGAGAAATCCCTTACGGAAGGTCTCACCAAAAAGGCTGGTCGTAACAATCATGGTCGAGTCACCAGCCGCCGTCGCGGCGGTGGCGTAAAGCGTCTGTATCGTATCATCGACTTCAAGCGCAATAAGCTCGATATCCCGGCCACCGTTGCCCATATCGAGTACGACCCCAACCGTACCGCCCGCATCGCGCTGCTGCACTATGCTGACGGTGAAAAGCGTTATATTCTCGCACCTCTCGGCGTGAAGCAGGGCGATGTCATCATCGCCGGCGAAAAGGCCGACATCAAGCCCGGCAATGCGCTGCCCATGGCCCGCATTCCCGTTGGTACGGTGCTTCATAATATCGAACTGAACCCCGGTCGCGGTGGTCAGTTCTGCCGCGCCGCTGGCACCTATGCCCAGCTCGTGGCCAAGGAAGGCAAGTACGCCCTGCTGCGTATGCCCTCCGGTGAAGTCCGCAAGGTGCTGGCTTCCTGCCTCGCCACCATCGGCCAGGTAGGCAACATCCAGCATGAAAATATCTCCCTGGGCAAGGCTGGCCGCAACCGCTGGCTCGGTCGTCGTCCCAAGGTTCGCGGTGTCGCGATGAACCCGGTTGACCATCCGCTCGGCGGTGGTGAAGGCAGAAGCTCCGGTGGCCGTCATCCCGTGTCTCCGTGGGGTACGCCTGCCAAGGGTTACAAGACCCGCGATAAGAAGAAGCCCTCGTCGCGCCTCATTGTTAAGCGCCGCGGCCAGAAGTAGGAGCTGTTATGCCCAGATCGCTGAAAAAAGGTCCCTTCGTGGACGACCATCTGATGAAAAAGGTGGATGCGGCCGTTGCTACCAACGACCGCCGCGTGGTCAAGACCTGGTCGCGCCGTTCCACCGTCCTGCCGGAAATGGTGGGCATCACCTTTGCCGTGCATAACGGCAAGAAGTTCCTCCCCGTTTTCGTGACCGAAAACATGGTGGGACACAAGCTTGGGGAATTCGCGCCGACGCGCACCTTCCACGGCCATGCTGCCGACAAGAAGACCAAGGCCAAGAAATAACGGGTGCCAATCATGGAATCGAAAGCTACTGCCAAATTCGTGCGCGTTTCTCCGCGCAAGACCAGGCTGGTCGCCCGCAACGTGAAGGGTATGCCTGTTGAGGCTGCCATGAACCTGCTGCGCTTCACGCCTAACAAGCCTGCCGGCGTTATTCTCGGTGTGGTTCGCTCGGCTCTCGCCAATGCGGAACACAACGCCAGCATGGACGTGGATGCTCTGGTCGTTAAGGAAATTCTGGTGAACGAAGGTCCTACCTGGAAGCGGTTCATGCCGCGTGCCCAGGGCCGCGCCACCAACATCCATAAGCGTACCAGCCACATTACCGTGATACTCGCAGAAGGGCAGGAATAAGTCATGGGTCAGAAAGTTCATCCGTACGGATTCCGGCTTGGGTACAACAAGAACTGGCAGTCCCGCTGGTTCAGCAAGAAAGACTACCCTGCCTTTGTGTATGAAGATCACGAAGTCCGCAAGTATGTGAAGAAGCTGCTCTATAGCGCCGGCATCTCCAAGATCGAGATCGAACGCGCTGGCGGCAAGATTCGTCTTATCCTTTCCACCGCCCGTCCCGGCATCGTTATCGGCCGCAAGGGTGTGGAAATCGAAAAGCTTCGTAACGACCTGCGCGCCAAGTTCGGCCGTGAGTTCTCTCTTGAAGTGAACGAAATCCGCCGTCCTGAAGTGGATTCCCAGCTGGTGGCCGAAAACATCGCCCAGCAGCTCGAACGCCGCGTGGCCTTCCGTCGCGCGATGAAGCGCACTGTGCTGATGGCCCGCAAGTTCGGCGCCGAAGGCATCAAGGTGACCTGCTCTGGTCGTCTTGCCGGCGCGGAAATCGCCCGTACCGAATGGTACCGTGACGGCCGCGTGCCGTTGCAGACCCTTCGTGCCGATATTGACTACGGCTTCGCCGAAGCCCGTACCACCTACGGTATCATCGGTGTCAAGGCGTGGATCTACAAAGGTGAAATCCTTGACAAAGAGGTTGAAAGGTAATGCTCGCTCCTAAAAGAGTTAAATTCCGCAAGTGGCAGAAAGGCCGCCTGCGTGGTCCCGCTCTGCGCGGTGCCACCATCGCCTTCGGCGATATCGGTTTGAAGACTGTGGAGCACGGAAAGCTGACCAACCAGCAGATCGAAGCCGCGCGTATCGCCATGATGCGTCACATCAAGCGTGGCGGCAAGGTCTGGATCCGCGTGTTTCCCGACCGTCCCATCACCGCGAAGCCTCTCGAAACCCGTCAGGGTTCCGGTAAGGGCGCTCCCGTGGGCTGGTGCGCTCCGGTCAAGCCTGGCCGCATTCTGTACGAAATCAAGGGCGTCAGCCTTGAGCTGGCCAAGGAAGCCCTCACCCGCGCCGCGCACAAGCTGCCGGTCAAGACAGTTATTGTGGTGAGAGAGGGTCTGTAGTATGAAAGCAAAAGAACTGAAAGAACTCGGCGTGGAAGAGCTGAAGGCCAAACTCGCCGAACAGCGGCAGGAACTCTTCAATCTGCGCTTCCAACACACTACCGCTCAGCTGGAAAAGACCTCGTCCATTCCCGCCGCCCGGAAGAACATCGCGCGGATTCTGACCGTCCTGAAGGAAAAGGAATAGCACCATGTCTCAAGCCATGGAAAACCGCAAGGGCCGCATGCTTATCGGTACCGTGGTCAGCGACAAGAACGACAAGACCATCGTCGTTCGCGTTGAGACCCTGGTGAAGCATCCCCTTCTCAAGAAGTTCGTGCGTCGCCGCAAGAAGTTTACCGCTCATGATCCCATGAACGAATGCGGCATCGGTGATAAAGTGAAAATCGTGGAATTCCGTCCCATGAGCCGCAATAAGCGCTGGCACCTGGTGACCATCCTCGAAAAGGCCGTGTAGGAGTTACGTCATGATCCAGGTTGAATCCACGCTTCAGGTTGCCGATAACTCCGGCGCCAAGAAAGTGGCCTGCATCAAGGTGCTGGGCGGCTCTCATCGGCGCTACGCCACCGTGGGCGACATCATCATGGTTTCCGTCAAGGAAGCCATGCCCCACAGCAAGGTGAAGAAGGGCGACGTGATGCAGGCCGTAATCGTACGCACCGCGAAAGAAGTGCGCCGCGTTGACGGTTCCTACATCAAGTTTGACTCCAACGCAGCCGTGCTGCTTTCCAAGCAGGGCGAACCCGTGGGCACCCGTATCTTCGGACCCGTGGCCCGTGAACTGCGCGCCAAGAACTTCATGAAGATCGTGTCCCTCGCACCTGAGGTTCTGTAGGAGTCATTGTCATGAAACAGTTTCGTATCCGCAAGGACGACAAAGTAATGGTCATCGCTGGCAAGGACCAGGGCAAGATCGGCAAGGTCTTGAAGGTTCTGCACAAGCATGACACCGTTGTGGTGGAAAAGGTGAACGTGGCCAAGCGTCACGTGAAGCCCAACCCCTATCGGCGCGAACCCGGCGGGATCGTGGACAAGGAAATGCCCATCCATGTGTCCAACCTCATGGTCGTGTGCCCCTCCTGCGCCGCTCCCACCCGCGTGGGCTATCGCTACGCGGAAGACGGCAAGAAAATCCGCTTCTGCAAGAAGTGCAACGAAACCCTGTAGGTGAAACACCATGACCCGTCTTGAAAACGTATACCGCGAGAAAGTGGTCCCGGTATTGCAGAAGGAGTTCGCTTACAGCTCTCCCATGCAGATCCCCGGGATTGTCAAAGTTTCGCTGAACATCGGTCTTGGTTCTGCCAGCCAGAACAACAAGCTGATGGAAGAGGCCATGAACGAACTGTCCGTTATCGCCGGACAGAAGGCCGTGATGACCCGCGCCAAGAAGTCCATCGCAGCGTTCAAGCTGCGTGAAGGCATGCCCATCGGTTGCCGCGTGACGCTCCGCAAGGAACGCATGTGGGACTTCCTGGACAAGCTCATGAACTTCGCCCTTCCCCGCGTGCGCGACTTCCGCGGCATCCCGGATCGTGGCTTTGACGGCCGTGGCAACTTCACCCTCGGGATCAAAGAACATTCGATCTTCCCTGAAATGGAAGCCGATCGCATCGAAAATCCCAAGGGCATGAACATTACCATCGTGACCACCGCCACCACGGATAAGGAAGGCAAGTTCCTGCTCGAACAGCTGGGCATGCCTTTCAGAAAGTAAGGAGTTAGGATAGTGTCGCGTACTTCTCTCGAAGTAAAGGCCGCCCGGAAACCCAAGTTTTCCAGCCGTGCCTACAATCGCTGCCCGATCTGCGGCCGTCCCCATGCTTACCTTCGTAAGTTTGGTCTGTGCCGTATTTGCTTCCGCAATATGGCCCTCCGCGGGGAACTTCCCGGCGTTCGCAAGTCCAGCTGGTAACCGTGAAAGGGTATTTTAAGGAGACCATTCGATGATGACTGATCCTATTGCAGATATGCTTACGCGTATCCGCAACGCGCACTTGGCCCTGCACAAGGAAGTGAGTGTGCCGAGCTCGAAGATGAAGGAAGCCATTGCTGCCATCCTCAAGCAGGAAGGCTACGTCGATGACGTAACCGTGGAAGACCGCAACATCAACATCCAGCTGAAGTACTTCAAGGGCAAGCCTGCCATTGAAGGCCTGAAGCGGATGAGCAAGCCCGGCCGCCGGGTGTATGTGGGCTCCCACGAAATCCCTCGCGTGCAGAACGGCCTCGGCATCTGCATCCTGTCCACTTCGCATGGGGTGCTCGCTGGCAACACGGCTCACCAGATGAAGGTGGGCGGCGAACTTTTGTGTGAAATCTGGTAGGCGGGTGTAGCATGTCGAGAATCGGAAAACTGCCCATCGCCATCCCCTCCGGTGTAGAGGTGAAGGTTGGGGCTGATGTCGTTGAAGTGAAGGGATCGAAGGCTACGCTCACCACGCCGGTGTGCGACCTGCTTTCCTATGAAGTGGCCGATGGCCATGTTACGCTGACCCGCAAGGCCGAAACGCGCGAAACCCGCGCCCAGCACGGTCTTCGCCGCACCCTCCTTGCCAACTGCATTGAGGGCGTGACCAAAGGGTTCTCCAAGACCCTCGAAGTCATCGGCGTTGGCTATCGTGTGGCTGTAAAAGGCAATGTGATTGAACTTCAGGTGGGCTTCTCCCACCCTGTTCTCGTGGAACTGCCTGCTGGACTCTCCGCGAAGGCCGAAGGTCAGAAGCTCACCATCTCGGGCGCTGACAAGGTTCTCGTGGGTGAAATGGCCGCTCGCATTCGCCGCATCCGCAAGCCTGAACCCTACAAGGGCAAGGGCATCAAGTACGAAACCGAAACCATCCTTCGCAAGGCCGGTAAGTCCGGCGGCAAGGGTAAATAATCGGGGCGCGCTATGAGCACTATGACCAAGAATGAAGCCAGACAGCGCAGAAAGATCCGCATCCGCAAAAAGATTTCCGGCACGGCAGAACGCCCTCGTCTGGTGATCTTCCGCTCCAATCTGCACATGTATGCGCAGGTTGTGGACGACCTCACCGGCACCACGCTGGCCGCCACCTCCACCCTGGCCCTGTCCACGGGTGAAGCGAAGCTCGGCTGCAACAAGACCGGTGCTGAGGCTGTAGGCAAGGAAATTGCCCGTCTGGCCAAGGAGAAGAGCATCGTCAAGGTGGTCTTCGACCGTAACGGATATCTCTACCACGGCAAGATCAAGGCCGTGGCCGATGGCGCCCGCGAAGGCGGCCTCGAGTTCTAACCCGGAGAGGATAGCACTGTCATGGAACAGAATGAACTGGGTTTCATCGAGAAGATCGTCTCCCTGAACCGGGTTGCCAAAGTCGTGAAAGGCGGTCGTCGCTTCAGCTTCAGCGCCCTGATGGTCGTTGGCGACGGTAACGGGAACGTAGGTTTTGGCCTCGGCAAGGCTCAGGAAGTTCCTGAAGCCCTGCGCAAGGCTACGGAACACGCTCGCAAGAACATGGTGAAGATTCCCCTGATCGAAGGGACCCTTCCCTATGAAATTCTTGGCGAGTTCGGCGCTGGTCGCGTCATGCTCAAGCCCGCCTCCCGCGGTACCGGCATCATCGCCGGTGGTGCCGTGCGTGCTGTCATGGAAGCGGCCGGGGTGAACGATGTGCTTGCCAAGGCCATCGGGACCAACAACCCCCACAACGTGCTGCGCGCTACCATGGCCGGCCTCGCTGCTCTTCGCAGCGCGGAAGCCGTAAGCGAAATCCGCGGCATGAAACTGGAAGCCCCCAGGAAGTAAGCGCCATGTCTGAAATTACGATTAAACTCGCTAAAAGCCGTATCGGCTGCACGCCCAACCAGAAGAAGACTCTGGACGCTCTCGGGCTGCGCCGCCGCGAAATGGTCAAGACCTTTCCGGATAACCCTGCCGTCCGCGGCATGATCGCCAAGGTGTCCCACCTGGTTGTTGAGGTTACCAAAGCATGAATCTGAACGAACTCTATCCCTTTGCGGAAGACCGCAAGGCCCGCAAGCGCGTGGGTCGCGGTTCCGGTTCCGGCCTGGGATGTACGTCCGGCAAGGGTAACAAAGGTCAGAATGCACGCGCTGGCGGCGGTGTCCGCCCCGGCTTTGAAGGCGGCCAGATGCCCCTTCAGCGTCGTCTGCCCAAGCGTGGTTTCAAGAACTACCTCTTCAAGGTCGAATACTCGGTGATCAATCTTGCTCGCCTGGTGGCTGCCTTTGAAGGGAAGAACGAGATCTCCCTTGAAGACATCTATGATCGCGGTCTGTGCACCTTCGGTTCCCCGGTGAAAATCCTGGGCGAAGGCGAACTCACTGCGGCCATCAAGGTGGAAGCCCACAAGTTCAGCCAGTCTGCCGCGGACAAAATCCGCGCTGCCGGCGGCGAAGTCAAAGAACTGGAAGTGGAAGGGTAGGTGACTCGTGGCTCTTGGTGGTGCGGATAACCTTGCCCGTTCGCCTGAACTGCGTACAAAGCTGCTCTGGACGCTGGGCCTCCTCTGCGCGTACCGGATCGGGGTGCATATCCCGGTTCCGGGCGTCGACGGGGCGGCCCTCGCCCACTTCTTTGAAAGCGTGGCAGGCACCCTGTTTGGTCTGTTCGACATGTTCTCCGGCGGCGGCCTGCGGAATGTCTCCGTGTTCGCCCTCGGCATCATGCCGTACATTTCGGCCTCTATCATCCTTCAACTCCTGCAGGTGGTCAGCCCCGAGCTGAAGCGCATGGCCAAGGAAGAGGGTGCGGCGGGTCGCCGTAAAATCACCCAGTA
>CAZIFC010000054.1:0-8282 GCA_964538355.1 uncultured Lawsonia sp.
ACTTTCAAAATAGGGCGCAAGAGAGAGCATCGAGTTGGTTTCCATAGACATCGCAAGGAAGAAATAAAATGATTGCAGGGGAATTCATTTCGCATGCTAGTGCCTCCGCGCAAGAACGTCAAGGTATGTTCGGGCGGGCAGGCAAAGGAATGAAAAACCCCGCCCGGCACAGGCCGGACGGGGCGGATTCGCAAGGGAGACGGAGCGGTTATTTACCGGCTTCCGGCTCTGCTCCGCGGGTTTCGTCAACAATCCTCTGGATGCGCTGAGCCACGCCGTCCGGCAGGCTGACGTTGCCGAGAGGATATTCGCGGCTCAGAAAGTCGTATTTCTGCGTTCCCAGACGGTGGTACGGCAGGGCTTCGTAGCCGACGTTCTTGTGGCCCTTGAGGAACTCGCCGAGCTTGCGGGCAAAGTCGTCGTCATCGTTGAAACCGGGGATGACGGGGGTACGCACCTGAACGTGCAGTTCGGGGAATTCGGTGAGCAGCTTCTTGAGGTTGCCGAGGATCAGCTCGTTGCCGACGCCGGTACCTTCGCGGTGCTTGTCGCTGTCCATCTGCTTGACGTCATACAGCACATAATTGAGGAACGGAGCCGCTTCCTTGAGGGTTTCCCAGGGGAGGCAGCCACAGGTTTCAATGGCGGTTCTGATGCGGCGGTGACGGGCTTCGCGCAGGAGCGGAAGGGCGATGTCGGCGTGCATGAGCGGCTCGCCGCCGGAAAGGGTCATGCCGCCGCCGGAGCGTGCGTAGAAGATGGAATCCTTTTCCACTTCCTTGAGGATCTGATCAACGGTCTTGTTTTCGCCGTAGATGATCATGGCCTGGGCGGGACAGGCGTGGGCACAGTCCAGCGTCTTGCAGACGTCGCACTTGCTGCGGTCAAGCGACAGCGTTTCGTCTTCATTCACAGTAATGGCGTCGTGCGGACAGGCCTTGATGCAGCGGTGGCAACCGATGCAGCGGCCCTTGTTGTAGGCCACCTGAGGATGGGACGCTTGGGATTCGGGGTTGCTGCACCATTTGCACGAAAGGGGGCAGCCCTTCAGGAAGACGATGGTACGGATACCGGGACCATCGTGCACGGAGTATTTCTGGATATTGAAGACGGTTCCGGTCGCCTTCCTATCTTCATGGGAACCCATGGACTACCTCGTTTTCTTTAAGAGTGAAATGGCGGGCCAGATCTCTCCAGCCCGCCATTTATTTTAATCATTCATCACGGTACCGCAAGCGGCCAGAACTTACATCTGGTCGTGGCCGGTACGGGCGATGAGGTCGTTCTGCAGGTCGGGGGTCAGGTCGACAAAGTAGGCGCTGTATCCGGCGATACGAACGATGAGGTTACGATACTTCTGAGGATCCTTCTGGGCCTTCTTCAGGGTATCGGCGTTGATAACGTTGAACTGGATGTGCCACAGCTTCAGGTCGCACCAGGTGCGGATGAACTGGACCAGCTTTTCGGTACCGGCATCGCCTTCAACGCACTTGGGCGTGAACTTCACGTTGATCAGACGGGCAGCACGAGCGCGCATGCCGTAGTTCTTCGTGTGGTTGTTGGAGAGCAGGATGGCGGTAGGACCGTTGTGGTCGGCGCCGTGAGACGGGGAAGAACCGTCGGACAGCGGGAACCAGGCCACGCGGCCGTTCGGGGTAGCGGAAACAACCTTACCGAAAGGCACGTGAGAGGTGAAGGGCACGTAACGGGCGTCGTTGTTGATGCCCATTTCCTTGGCGTACTTGGCGGCGAAGGAAACGACCATGCGGTCGAGTTCGCGGCCGATTTCGTCAGCGTATTCGTCGTCGTTGCCGTAGCAAGGAGCGGTGCGGAGAAGCTGCTGGATGTCTTCGTAGCCTTCGAAGTTGGCTTCGAGGGCGTCGATGAGCTGATCCATGGTGAGCTTCTTGTCTTCAAACACGAGCTTCTTGATGGCGGACAAGGAGTCGATGACCGTACCGAAGCCCATGAATTCGAAGTAGCCGAAGTTCAGGCCTTCGGGGATCTGGGGCTGGTGCAGGTCGATGCAATGCTTGCGGCACAGGGCGTGCAGCACGGAACCCATGGGCTGGGCGAAGTGCTTGGCGCGGGTCTGGATGACGATGTACTGCTGCACGAAGGTCGTGCGGAGCAGGAGCATGTGCTGCTGCACATAGGCATTCCAGAATTCGTCCCAGGTCTTGAACTTGCGGGCGTCGCCGGTGGGGATACCGAGCTGGACGTCGCCGTACTTCTTCATCTTACCGTTGTAGAGAGCCATTTCAACGGCAGTGGCGAAGTTGGTGTAGGCGCCACCGGAGGTGTAGGTGTCGCGGTTGGGCATACGGATTTCGATGCAGCCGGACACAGCGTAGTCCAGAGCTTCTTCGAAGGTAGCACCCTTGGAAACGTACAGAGGCACGCATTCTTCGTCATTGCAGAGCTTGGGGAAGCCGGAGCCGAACTTGATGGTTTCGGCAACGTCCCACAGGTAGCGTTCAGGAGCGCGGCTGTGGATACGGGCGGCCAAGTCGGGGTAGTGCAGGGGGAATTCGCGCTTGGACTTCAGGAACAGGTAGGTCAGATCGTTGGTAGCGTCGCGACCGTCGGGGGTCTGGCCACCAATGGTGACGGCTTCCCAGTGAGCGTAGCCTTCGTTGAAGGCGCCGCCGGCGGGGGAGATGAACATGTCGATGAATTCGGCCATGCCGACCCACATGCATTCGAGGTATTCGAGCACCTTTTCATCGGTCAGGGTGCCGTCTTCCATGCCCTTCTTGTAGTAGGGGTAGAAGTACTGGTCCATACGACCGTTGGAGATGGTGGTACCGGTCTTCTGTTCCAGACGAGAGAACATCTGGGTGAAGTACTGGGACTGCACGGCTTCGTAGAAGTCACGAGCCGGGTTGGCGGGCACGTATTCGGCGTTTTCAGCCATGCGGATGAGTTCGGCCTTGCGGACCGGATCGGTGCAGGCTTCAGCGGCCTTGCGGGCAACTTCAGCGTGACGCTTCGCCCACAGGATGATGGCGTCGCACACGATGATGGTGGCTTCGATGAAGGGACGCTTGTCCACCTGATCCACCGGGGAGGCGGGATCAAGAGCGGCCAGCTTTTCTTCCATTTCCTGCTTCAGGCCGTTAAAGCCGCGCTTCAGCACCACTTCGTAGTCGTGCACCCACTGGATGGAGGAACGGAAGGAAGAGGTTTCGTTGACGATGAAGCGGGAGATGAGACCGTCGGGATCGTCGTAGGTCAGCTTGTGAACTTCGGCCGGGAGGGCGCGGTTCAGAGCTTCGTGGTAGGTGCGGCCCTTCCAGAAGGGAGCGATCTGTTCAACCACGATCTTGGCGTCTTCGGGGCTGATGGCCGCGGGAGACTGAGGACGGGTGGGCAGGTCGCGCACGGCGATGTCAAGGAAGTCGCCGTCGAGTTCGGGATACAGGATACCGTAACGGCCGTCGATGCCGCCGCAACGGCCCAGGATCAGCTGGTCTTCCTGCACCATGACGGTGATGTTCTTGGCGACGTTCATGAGAGCCTTGGCCCAACGGAGAACCAGAGGCTGGCCCACGGTTTCAGCCATGGACTGAGTGAAGTACAGGGCGCGTTCGACGTCGATAGCGGGCTTCTGGCCGTCAAAGCGTTCCAGGAGCTTGAACACGCGCTTGTGAGATTCGCGATAGATGTCTTCTTTGCCGGCGATCTTGTCTTCGAGGCGCTGCTCATGAGGCGATTTGATTTCAACAGCCTGAGTCATGTCAGTTCTCCGTAGAGGAATGAGGTTATTAGAGTATAGTGCTTGGAGCTTTCCGGTAAGCCACTCGGAAGTTCTCGTTCGCTTCTTCACTTGTCTTGCCTATAATATAGCAAGTGTTGTGCCATACTGTCTATAGAAAATGATAGTTTTTTATTCCAGTATGTTAATAAAACGGCGGCAAGGAGGGGAAACGGGGAAAAGGGCTTGAGTCGCAAAAATGCAACACTTATCAGGAATAAACCGCAAAAGTCGAATTTGGGATGATGCATTTTTGCGACTCTATGGGGCCGCGATGCAATAAAAGCTTTTTTAGGGGGAAGAAAAAGGAGGCATACCCAGTTTTATGTTCTATCATGTTGTTGATACAAAAGAAAAAAATCATCAGGCTGGGGATGGGAGGGGAGTGATAAAACACAATGATGCAAAAATGAGACAGCGGTTTTTCTCTGTTTGTGAAAAGAAAATCTTTTGAGGGCGGGGGAGAGGAAATATGCAAAAAAAGACAATATAATAAGGAGTATTGGCCCTAGAAGGAAGATCGCGCGGAAAAAAACGCTGGAAATGAAAAAGGGGAGGGATTGCTCCCTCCCCTGAAAGGCGATGCCTAGACGATGCGGAAGTTGTCCACAACGCAGCAGCGGCGCAGGCGCACGAACGAGCGGGCGGAGGTCACACCTTCACCGGTGGGGGTGGAGATGGTCATGGTGGTCCAGCCTTCGCCACCGGCGCCGAGGGCGGCGAGGTGGGGGCCGTTCTTCACGAACAGGCTGGTGTTCATGGCGCGGGCCATCTTGTCCATGTTGTCGATGTTGCGGGAGTGCATGCCGGCGGTATGGGACAGGCCGCGTTCGAGGATGAGAGCCCATTCAATGGCTTCATCAACGTTGGCAGCGCGCAGGATCGGCACAACGGGCATCAGCTGTTCGACGCGGGCGAACACATGGTTGATGTCGCGCTTCACGTCCACGATGAGCAGGCGGCAGCTGTCGGGCACGTCGATGCCGGCGGCCTTGGCGATGAGGGCGGCGTCACGGCCAACCCATTTCGGGTTGGGGTTGGGCTGCTTTTCGCCGGGCACTTCGGGATAGTTGCGGAGCACCACGCGGGCCACGGCGTCAGCCTGTTCGAGGCTGATTTCCACCGCGCCGATGGCCTTCATTTCGGCCTTCAGCTGGTCGGCGATGGAATCAACAGCGATGATTTCCTTTTCGTCGGCGCAGATGATGTTGTTGTCGAAGGACGCGCCATCATAGATGCTGCGGGCAGCACGGGCGATGTTGGCGGTTTCGTCGACGACGACCGGGGGGTTGCCCGCGCCGGCGGCGATGAGGCGCATGGTGGCAACCTTGCGGGCCTGGGCCACAACGGCTTCACCACCGGTCACCACGAGCAGCTTGACGCGCGGATGGGAGAAAAGTTCCTGAGCCACTTCGATGGTGGGTTCCTTCACCGCAACGAGGAGGTTGGCGATGCCGGTCGCTTCGATGATGGCCTTGTTCAGAACCTGGATGGCGTTCTGGGAAGAACGCTTCGCATTGGGGTGGGGAGCAAAGATAACGGCGTTGCCGCCGGCGATCATGCTGATGGCGTTGTTGATCACCGTGGCGGTCGGGTTGGTGGACGGCGTCACGGAAGCGATCACGCCCCAGGGAGCGTTTTCGATGAGGGTCAGGCCCATGTCGCCGGAAATGGCCATGGGGGAGAGGCATTCGGTGCCAGGAGTACGCTCGCAGACGAGGATATTCTTGGCGATCTTGTCGCTTACGCGACCCATGCCGGTTTCGTTGTGGGCCATTTCGGCAAACGCCTTGGCGTTTTCAAGGCCGGCCTTGCGGATGGCGGCGATGATTTTGTCACGCAGGGCGACGGTGGCGATCTTCTTCTGGGCGGCTTCAGCGGCCTTCACAGCGTCTTCGAGCTTGTCGAAGAGGCCGAAATCGCCACAATCGCAGCCACCGGCGGCGACGAGGGTCGTAGCAGCCGCGGAAGGCTGATCGGACATCATCTTTTTGAGGACTTCAACGACAATGCGTTCCACGTCTTGCTGGCGCACGTCCATAGCTATCTCCTATGCTGGAAGCCGAACTCCTCAGGCCTTGCGGCTGTCGGGAGAGGGCCTGTTATTTCAGTTTCATTGCCTCGCCGAAGGACGGGGCCGGACGGAAAACAATGTTTCCCAAGAGGGCGGTTCAGCCCCGGGGCTTTTACCCCTGATTCTTGCGGTAAATGGCTTCCTTGCCGGCGTTCACATGGTCGACGATGCCGACGATGACCAGGTCCAGGGGCGCGTCTTTGTCGATGGCAAAACGTGCGGAACTGCCGCGGGACACGATAACCCATTCACCTTCGCCCGCGCCGATGGGATCGGCAGCGACCTGAGAGCGGCCGACGGATTCGCCCTTTTCGTTGAGAAGATCAACAAGAAGCAGCGAGTTGTACGGCAATTCCGGGCACCGGACCGTAGAAACGACCTGACCAATGACTTTTGCGAGTTCCATGTCTTTCTCCGTTCCCGAAAGCGTCGCTTGCGGGAGCATTCCGTAAGGAAGCTGGCGGCCGGGCCGGGGCATGGCCCCGGCAGGCCGACGAGCTGGGCTTAACCCGGCTTAAAGGCGTAAACGAGCTTACTTGCGGCTCAGGGGGAACACGGCTTCCAGGTCCTGATGGGGGCGAGGAATGACATGGACGGCCACGAGTTCGCCACCCACGCGCTGAACAGCGGCGGCACCGGCATCGGTAGCGGCTTTGCAGGCGGCCACGTCGCCACGCACGAGGGCGGTCACATAGCCGCCGCCGATCTGTTCGTAGGAAACGAGCTGCACGCGAGCAGCCTTGACCATAGCGTCAGCAGCTTCGATGAGACCAACCAGACCACGGGTTTCGATCATGCCAAGAGCGTCCATTGTGAACTCCTTTAAGGATTGTAGTTAGCTTGGTTACCCGGAACGGAACGTATCGGGTAACGCGTTACCGTTAGGGTGCCGTTCCGTTTATTGCTGTCCTCCGCGGTTCATGCCCAGGCCGACAACACTGATCTTGTAGATGTCGTCGCTGCTGCATCCCCGCGAAAGGTCATGCCAACCGTGCGCAAAGCCCTGAAGCAGGGGGCCGAGGGCCGTCCAGCCGCCAAAGCGTTGCGCGATTTTATAGCCGATGTTGCCGGCTTCAAGGGAGGGGAACACGAACACGTTCGCGTGTCCGGCAACGGAGCTGCCGGGAGCCTTGAGCTGGGCCACTTCGGGCACGACGGCGGCGTCCAGCTGGAGTTCGCCGTCTACGAGCATATTGGGTTCGCGGGTCTTGATTTCTTCAAGAGCCGCAATCACCTTGTCGACGCGTTCATGCTTTGCGCTTCCCTTCGTGGAGAAGGAGAGCAGGGCCACGCGGGGGTCCTCGCCCATGACGCGCTTGTACACGCCGGCGGTGCTGATCGCAATATCCGCCAGCTGGGCGGAGGTGGGATCAGGGATAACCGCGCAGTCGGTGAACATGCAGACCTTGTCGTCTTTCAGCATGAAGAAGAAGCTGGAGACGGTCTTGCTGCCGGCGGCGGTGCCGATCATGCGCAGGCCGGCGCGGATGACGTCGGCAGTGGAGGAGAGGTTGCCGGCTACGCCGATTTCGGCTTCACCGCGGCGCACCATGAGCGCACCGGCAGCCAGCCCGTTTTTGACGGCCTTGACTGCATCCTCTTCCGTGATGTCCTTGCCCTTCGCCTTCTGAATAGCCATGTATTCGGAAGCGTTGTGATCAACGAGAGAAGGGTTGAACGGATTGACGACCTGAAGGGAGACGCCGGTTTCCCCGCTTTCCTGGAGCGCGGCGCGCACCTTGTCGGGATCGCCGATGAGGATAGGCTCTACAAGCCCTTCCCGGATCAGGCGGGCGGCGGCGGCCACTACGCGGCGGTCTTCGCCGTCGGAGTAGACCACGGTGCCCTTCTGGGCACGGCATTTATCGAGGCAACGTTCAAACACGCTCATTACAGACCCACCTTGCTGATGTCGCGCCCGGATTCGGCCACGACGGTCAGAAGCATAAGAACATAGACGGCACTGCTGAGGCGGTTGATGGAGGCGAGCATGTCTTCGCGGTTCATGCCGACCTGCACATACGCTACTTCAACTTCGCGGATCTGGGCGCGCAGCCAGTTGAGCAGCGCGACGTTCGGGCCAAGAGCCACGTCAGGCACGATGTGCCCCTGTCCCAGATACTTCATGGGATCATTGGAGACGAGGCGGATGGCTTCGGCATTCATGCCGCACATGGTCTGTGCGGGCACGGCTTCGCCGGAGACTTCGGCCTGAAGGATCTGCCACAGCCACACATTGATGTCGGAAAGCCCGTTCCGCAGCACGGCGGGAAGTTTCCCGTAGGCGTCGAAAGAGGTCTGCACCAGCACCGTGGTGGAAATGAGGGTGTCCAGCTTGCCGCGCAGGAAGATGCGCGGATGGGACTTGGAGACGACCGTGTTGGCGTCGAGATAGGTTCCGTCGGGGAACGAAGCCTGCTCGGCGGCAGGGGCAGCCTGTTCGGCAGCGGG
>CAZIFC010000055.1:0-7697 GCA_964538355.1 uncultured Lawsonia sp.
TCAAGGCCATCAACAAGGAAATGGGCCGCGACGACGACCCGCAGGCCGAAATCGCCGCTCTGGAGCAGCAGCTCAAGGCCAAGAACATGCCCGAGGAAGCCCGGGAAAAGGGACTTGCCGAGCTGAAGAAGCTCCGTATGATGGCTCCCGCTTCCGCGGAATACGCCATTGTCCGCAACTATGTGGACTGGATTCTCGAGCTTCCGTGGAACGACATGCACGAAACGGGCATCGACATTCCCGAAGCCCGCGCCATCCTCGACGCCGACCACTTCGGCCTTGAAAAGCCCAAACAGCGCATTCTGGAATTTCTCGCGGTCCAGAAGCTCACCAATGCCCTCAAGGGTCCCATCCTCTGCCTTGTCGGGCCTCCCGGCGTGGGCAAGACCTCGCTGGCGCGCTCCGTCGCCAAGGCCACGGGCCGCGAATACGTCCGCCTGTCGCTCGGCGGCGTGCGGGACGAGGCCGAAATCCGGGGGCACCGCCGTACCTATGTCGGCGCGATGCCCGGCAAGATCATCATGGCCCTCAAGCGTGCAAAGTCCAGCAACCCGCTGTTCTGCCTTGATGAAATCGACAAGATGAGTTCCGACTACCGGGGGGACCCCGCCTCCGCGCTGCTGGAAGTCCTTGACCCCGAGCAGAACAAGACCTTCAACGACCATTATCTGGATATCGACTACGATCTGTCGAAGGTGTTCTTCATTACCACGGCAAACTCGCTGCACACCATTCCGGCTCCGCTTCAGGACCGCATGGAGATCATCGAGCTTTCCAGCTATCTGGAAGTGGAAAAGAAACACATCGCCCGCGATTTCCTCCTGCCGCGCCAGCTGGAGGAGCACGGGCTCAAGCCCGAAAATCTGGATCTTCCCGAGGATACCCTGACGGAAGTCATCCGCGCCTACACCCGCGAGGCCGGCGTCCGCAATCTGGAACGCGAAATCGGGGCCTTGTGCCGCAAGACCGCGATCAAGCTGGTGGAAGAAAACAATCTGGATCAGCGCGTCACCATCGCGGTCGAGGATCTGGAATCCTACCTCGGCGTGAAGAAATTCCGCATGGACGAGCACGAAAAGGCGTCCAAGATCGGTGTGGTCAACGGGCTGGCCTACACGGGCGTGGGCGGCGTGCTGCTCAACGTGGAAACGGTGATCATGCCCGGCAAGGGAACCGTGCTCACGACCGGGAAAATCGGCGAAGTCATGAGTGAGTCCGCCAGGGCCGCCCTCTCCTATGTGCGCTCCCGGGGCACGGCTCTGGGGCTCAAGCCGGACTTCCACAGTGAAGTCGACATTCACATCCACTTCCCCGAAGGCGCAACCCCGAAGGACGGCCCTTCGGCGGGCATCGCCATCACCACGAGCATCGTCTCGGCCCTGCTCGGCATCCCGGTGCGCTATCATGTCGCCATGACCGGGGAAGTAACCCTGAGCGGACGCGTGCTGCCCATTGGCGGCCTGCGCGAAAAGCTCCTCGCCGCCAGCCGCGCCGAAATCAAGACCGTGATCATTCCCCGGGACAACGCCAAGGATCTCAAGGAAGTGCCTGACGAAATCCTCGAAAGCCTGCACATCGAGCTGGTGGAACATGTGGATCAGGTCCTTCCCATTGCGCTGGATGCGGACAGAGACGCTATCTGGGACGACAGCGACAGCCCGTCCATTATCGAGTCCCTCCGCCGCCGCCACGAACCGGCGGTGACGCCCGCGCAGTAGCGCGTTTTGCAGGCCGGGCGGAAACCAGCTCTTTCCGCCCGGCTCCCTACGGCTTTATTGCATGGCCCAGATAAAGGTGTTGTTGTATGGCACGCATCCTGATCATCGACGACGAGGAACCCATCCGCTTCTCCCTCCGGGGCATTCTGGAGGACGAGGGGTATGAGGTGCTTGAGGCCGCCACCGCCGAGGAAGGGCTGGAAGTCGCCGATGCGGAACATCCCGATCTCGTGTTTCTGGATATCTGGCTTCCCGGCATGGACGGCCTCGCGGCACAGGCGCAGCTCAGGGCGGGGCATCCCGATCTTCCCGTCATCATGATTTCCGGGCACGGAACCATCGAGACGGCCGTCAACGCCATCCAGCAGGGAGCCTACGACTTCATAGAAAAGCCGCTCTCGCTGGAAAAGGTCGTCATCATCGCCGCCCGCGCTCTCGAGGCCGGATCGCTGCGTCGGGAAAACAAGGTGCTCCGCACAGCCCTGCCGGAACAGAACGAGCTGATTGGGCAGTCTCCCGCCATGCTCAAGTTCCGGGAATTGCTGGATCGTGTCGCGCCCACCGATGTCTGGGTTTTGCTTACCGGCGAGAACGGGACAGGCAAGGAACTTGCCGCCCGCGCCCTCCATGCGGGAAGCCGCCGCGCCGCCGCGCCCATGATTGCCGTGAACTGCGCCGCCATTCCCGAGGAACTGATCGAAAGCGAACTGTTCGGGCACGAGAAGGGGGCTTTCACCAGCGCGGATCAGGCGCGTCCGGGACGCTTTGAAATGGCGAACAACGGGACGCTGTTCCTCGATGAAATCGGGGACATGAGCCTTAAAACGCAGGCAAAGATCCTCCGCATCCTGCAAGAGCAGTCGTTCGAGCGCGTGGGCGGCACACGGAGCATCAAGGTGGACGTGCGCGTCATCGCCGCGACAAACAAGAATCTCGAGGAAGCCATTGCCGCCGGAACGTTCCGCGAAGACCTCTATTACCGGCTCCGCGTGGTTCCGCTGCACCTCCCCCCCCTGCGCGAGCGGGGCGGCGACATCGGCCTGCTGCTTGCGGCCTTCACGGAACAGCTGTGCCGTGTCCACGCCTGCAAGGCCCCGAACTACGCCCCGGAAACGCTCGGAAGGCTGAACGCCTACCCGTGGCCCGGCAACGTGCGGGAACTGCGGAATTTTGCGGAACGCATGGTGATCCTCTACGGCGGGCGGACGGTGCTTCCTGTGGATCTTCCCCCGGAAATGCTGACGGCGGACACGCGCAAGCAGGCCGGACATACAGAAGCGGCCGCTGCCGAACCGGCCTTCCTTCCGGAATCCGCCGTGCTCGACCCCGATCTTGATTTCAAGAAGGCGCGGGCCGTGTTCGAAGCCCGGTATCTGGAGGCCAAGCTCCACGAATGCGGGGGCAATATCACCCGCCTTGCCGAAACCATCGGCCTCGAGCGCAGCTATCTGCACCGCAAGCTGAAAGGCTACGGGATTTCTTCCGAATAGGGGGAGAAGGCCAACGGGAAGGCGGCGCAAGGGCTTTCCTGTTCGGGGCTGGCAAGCCTCCCTCTCCGATTTTTTGCATACCCACATTCCTCTCAAAAGGAGAATAGATCATGGAATTGCGTTTTCAGGCCGGAGGGCCGGAAAATTGGTCAGCAGGCGCGGTGCTCGTGTTCCTGTCCGAGGATGAAAGTCTGGAAAAAGCCTGCCCCGAGCTTCTGGATGCCGCGCCGTGGCTCTCCATCGCGCCGGGAATGCGCGATTTCCACGGCAAAAAGGGCGAAACGGGCATCCTGTACGGCCCTCCCGCCCATCCGATTTCCCGTGCCGTTCTGGTCGGCCTCGGCAAGCTCGACAAGCTGACCTTTGCCGAAACCCTTGAAGAGCTTCGCAAGGCCGCCGGCATTGCCGCCGTGCGCTGCCGCGATCTGGGCGTGGATACGCTGGCCCTGCCCGTTTCTGCGCTTGCCCGTTTCAATGCGGATGTGGAGCGCACCATCGAGGAAATCGTCTGCGCCGCCATGCTCGGCCTGTGGCGGAACACGGCCTTCAAGTCCAGGGAGCCGGAAGCCTCCGATCCCCGCTGGATGGCCCTGCTTTTCTGCGACGAGAACGTCCCGGACTTCCCGCGCCTTGCCGCCCGCCGTGGGGAAACCCACGCCGAAGCCGTCATGCTGGCCCGCCGCCTTGCCAATGCGCCCGCCAACGCCCTGACGCCGGAAGACATGGCTGAGGAAGCCCGCAAGCTGGCTCGCCGCCACGACATGCAGTGCGAAGTTCTCGATCGTGAAGACATCGTTTCGCTCGGCATGGGGGCCTTTGCCGCCGTTGCCGCGGGTTCCGTCAACGATCCGCGCCTGATCATCCTCGAACACGCTCCCGCCGGGCACGCCGACGAAGCCCCACTGGTCATCGTGGGCAAGGGCATTACCTTCGACAGCGGCGGGATCTGCATCAAGCCCGCGTCCGGCATGTGGGAAATGAAGAGCGACATGGGCGGTGCGGCTGCCGTCATGGGGCTTTTTGAGGCACTCGGCCAGCTTGAGACCCCCCGCCGGGTCATCGGCCTCATGGCCTGCGCCGAGAACATGCCCGACGCCCGCGCCACCCGCCCCGGCGACGTGGTGAAAACCCTCGGCGGCAAGACCGTGGAAATCGTCAATACCGACGCGGAAGGCCGCCTCGTGCTCTGCGACGCCCTCACCTATGCCCAGCAGCGTTGGAATCCGTCCATGCTCGTGGACGTGGCGACTCTCACCGGCGCGTGCGTGGTGGCCCTCGGCGACGACGTGGCGGGCCTGTTCTGCGAAGACGCCACCCTTGCCCAGCGCATCAAGGATTTCGGCAACATTGTGGGCGAACCCTACTGGCCCCTGCCGCTCTGGGATCGGTATTTTGATCTGCTGAAAAGCGAGACCGCCGATTTCGCCAATGCCGGAACCCGTTCCGGCGGAGCGTGCAGTGCCGCCATGTTCCTCAAGCAGTTCGTCACCTTCGACGGCAGCTGGGCGCATCTGGACATCGCCGGGCCGGGCTTTGTGACCCGCAGCGTTACCAACTGCCCTGCCGGAGGAACCGGTTTTGCCGTCCGCACGCTCATCGAGCTGGCGGGGATCTGCTAGAGGCAGAGATTCTTGGGGAGAGGCGGGGAAACCTTTCTGGAGAAAGGTTCTCCCCGCCCCTCCCCAAACCCCTCCCCACCCCTTCCAAAGACTTTTACAAGGTGGGCAAGGGCAACACGGCGTCTTTCCCGACGCTGTTTTTTTGAGGCAGTACCGCTCCGATGTTTCCCCTCAAGTCCGACCTGCTTACCGTGCGCCTCTGGGAAGAGAACGATCGAAGGGCGTTCCGCCGCATGAATGCCGATCCCCGCGTCATGCATTTCTTTCCGTCCACACTCTCCGAAGCGGACAGCGACGCCTTGCTGGAGCGGTTACTGGCTCATCAGGAAACGCATGGCTTCACGCTCTGGGCTGTGGAAGACAACTCCAGCGGGAGCCTTGCCGGGCTTACCGGACTCGCCCGGGTATCTTTTGACGCGCCGTTCGTGCCCTGTGTAGAAATAGGCTGGCGATTCCTGCCCGAATACTGGGGGAAAGGCTACGCCATTGAAGCCGCCCGTCTCGTGCTCGCCTACGCCTTCGACAGCCTCAACCTTCCTGAAGTCGTATCCTTCACGGCCAGGGCCAATCTGCCGTCCCAAAACCTTATGCAGCGGCTCGGCATGCTTCGCAGCCTCGACGATGACTTCAGCCACCCGGCCCTGCCCCCGGATCACCCGCTGCGGGAACATGTTCTATACAGAATTTCAAATCCCTTGAAAAAACACAAAAAATAGACACAAAAGAGGCTGCCCGAACATTCGGACAGCCTCTTCTTTGCCATTCCCCGCCAGCCCCCCGCGGCCTTTCCGCCACCGGAAAACCGACAACAGGGATTCGATACGCACAAAAGTCTTTGGAGGGTGAGGGGTGGGGTCTGGGGAGGGGAGAGGGCAGCCTTTCTCCAGAAAGGTGCCCTCTCCCCTCCCCAGTAAACACCGCTTGATTACTTGCTCTCCGCAGCGAGCTGCTCGCGGGCGTAGTTGACGAGTCCGCCCTTGTCGATGAGGTTCTGCATGACGGGGGACAGCGGCGGAACCTTGATTTCGGCACCGGTGGTCAGATTCTTGATCACACCCGTTTCGGGGCTGACTTCCAGCTTGTCGCCGTCGTGGATCTTTTCCACGTCATCACCGATTTCCAGCAGCAACAGGCCCATGTTGAAGGCGTTGCGGTAGAAGATGCGGGCGAAGCTGTGCGCGATGACGGCCTTCATGCCCGCGCCGAGAATGGCGATGGGGGCATGCTCACGGGAGGAACCGCAGCCGAAGTTGCGCTCGGCAACAAGGATGTCGCCGTCGTTCACGCGCTTGACCCAGCCGTGTTCGAGTCCTTCCATGCAGTTTTCGCCGAGCTTCTTGGGATCGGTCGTCACCAGAAAACGGGCCGGGATGATGGCGTCGGTGTCGATATGTTCGCCGACTTTATGCGATACGCCAGTGAAAGGCATTGTACTATGCTCCTGTTTTGGCTGGAGTGTTCAAATCTTCCTCGTTCCCCATTGGGTTCCGGCAAGGCCGGGAAAGCTCCCCGGAGGGCCTCTTCAAGACCCTTCAGCTGAGCGGGAGTTGCGGGCGTCGAAAACAACGCCTCCCCCGGAACGAGTACGGCGGCAACCCGCTGCTACAGGGCCGCAGGGCCGGTGATCACGCCCGTAACGGCAGACGCGGCGGCCGTGCAGGGGCTGGCGAGATACACTTCGGCTTCGAGGCTGCCCATGCGACCGCGGAAGTTGCGGTTGGTGGTGGCGATGCAGCGTTCGCCGTCGCCGAGAATGCCCATATGGCCGCCGAGGCAGGGGCCGCAGGTGGGCGGGCCAACGATGCAGCCGGCATCGGAGAAGATTTCGAACAGCCCTTCTTCCATGGCCTGACGCCAGATGGTCGGCGTGGCGGGCAGCACGATGCAGCGCACGCCCTTGGCGACCTTGCGGCCCTTCAGCACGGCGGCGGCATCACGCATGTCGGAGATGCGGCCGTTGGTGCAGGAGCCGATGACCACCTGATTCACGGTCACGTCCTTCACTTCGGACACGGGCTTGGTGTTTTCGGGCAGATGCGGACAGGCAACCTGCGGTTCCAGCTCCGCCACGTTGATGCGTACCACGCGTTCGTAGGTCGCACCGGCATCGGGGGCGATGCGCTGGGCGTCGGGGCTCTTGTGGTCCCTGCAATAGGCGAGGGTCACGTCATCCGAGGGGAACAGGCCGCACTTGCCGCCCGCTTCGATAGCCATATTGGAAATGCAGAGGCGGGCTTCCACATCCAGATCGGCAAGCGTGGAGCCGCCGAATTCCAGAGCCTTATACAGCGCGCCGTCCACGCCGATATCGCCGATAAGACGCAGAATCAGGTCTTTGCCGCGCACCCACTGGGGCATCTTGCCTTCAAATTCCACGCGGATGGTCGGCGGAACCTTGAACCACAGATGGCCGAGAGCCATGCCCGCAGCCACGTCGGTGGAGCCGAGTCCGGTCGCGAACGCGCCCAGGCCGCCGTAGGTGCAGGTGTGGCTGTCCGCACCGATCACCAGGTCGCCGGGCTTCACAAGCCCCTGCTCGGGGAGCAGCGCATGTTCGACGCCGCAGCTGCCGCCTTCATAGTAATGGGTCACGCCCATTTCTTCGGCAAACTTGCGGGTAACGATGACCTGATTGGCGGAATCGATGTCCTTCTGCGGGGTGAAGTGGTCCATCACCAGAAACACGCGATCCTTGTCAAACACCTTGGTCGCGCCCATGGCCCTGAAGGACTTGATGGCGAGCGGGCCGGTGATGTCGTTGGCGAGCACACCGGAAAGATGGCAGTTAACGATTTGCCCGGCTTCGCGGACTTCCTCGTCCGTGTGGGCCTGAAGGATTTTCTGGGCAAGAGTATGAGGCATGGGACGGC
>CAZIFC010000056.1:0-1267 GCA_964538355.1 uncultured Lawsonia sp.
CCGCACCGGGTGATCAACATCCACCCGGCCCTGCTCCCCTCCTTCCCCGGCATCCACGGGGCGGCGGACGCGCAGGCGTGGGGTGTCAAAATCACGGGCTGCACCGTCCATTTGGTAGATGAAATCATGGATCATGGCTCGGTGATCATACAGGCCGCCGTTCCAGCCGTTGCCGGGGAACCGCTCGACGATCTTCAAAACCGCATCCACGAGCAGGAACACCGCGTCTATCCTCAGGCTCTCCAGTGGTTTGCCGAAAACCGCATCCAGATGGGCGAAGACGGACGCTCCCTGCACCTTCTCCCCGGCACAAAACCGCTTGCTCCGGCTACGCCGGGCGTGCTGGTCAGCCCGCCGCTTGAAGAGGGTTTCTAGGCTTTCTTGGGGCAGCCTCGACAACGGCTGCTGTCATCTGAATATCGGGGAACCGCCCCGAACGCCGCCGGGGGGGAACGCCTTCCCCCCGGCCCTGCCAAGAGGCCGAAGGCAGAGTCGAAGCACCGCGGGCGGAACAGGCCCCCTCAGAAACAGCCGGGAACACCCCGGCTTTTTTCATGGAACACGCACTTTCCCGGACAGGCGGCCCAGCCATGCCTTGAAGCCACGGAAGGAACGGGGTAAGGAGTCTTTACCATCATATCCTCAGGAGGGATTGTATGCACGCCTCTCTTCGTTCGCTGGCATTGGGCCTTGCCCTGCTGTTGCCCGCCGTTCCCGCCTTCGCCGCCGACGCGCCCAAGGGCGATACGCCCATTCCCAACAAGCCCACGCGCATCACCGAGCGCAACACGCCCGTTGCCGTGGAATACGAAGGCAACGACAGCATCGGCTCCCGCCTCGCCACCCGCGTCAAGGAAACGCTCAATTCCAGCAACCTGTTCTCCCTCACGGACAAGGACACGCCCAAGATCCGCATCCTCATCGCAACGGTGCCCGAATTCAAGGATCGTCCGGGGGTAGGTTCGGCCTACTCCATCGTCTGGGTCTTTTCCCAGTCCGAAAACATCCTTCGCCATTACCTGACAAAGGAAGTCGGCGTGCTGACCCCCGAGGATACCGACGCGCTCGCCGCCCGCATCGTCGAGGAAACGGACAGTCTGTCCTCCCGCTACGGATACCTGTTCCAGTAGGCCGAACACCCGTCATCCGTTCCGCTGCGCCCCGCGCACGGCAAAGGCCCTTGCGTTCCTTTCGCCGCTTCACGCAGGCGCGGAGGCGCACAATACAAAAGGGGAAACCGTTCCAAGGAATGGTTTCCCCTTGCTTC
>CAZIFC010000056.1:1367-7266 GCA_964538355.1 uncultured Lawsonia sp.
TTGCTTCCGTCCGCCGCTGGCGCGGCTTTCCTAGCTTTGAGCCGGGGTTTCGTCCGCGTCTTCCTCGCCCAGAGCGACAAGGGCGGCGTGGGCGGCCTCCTGCTCGGCCCGCTTGAGTCCGGGTCCGGAAGCCCGGAACTGGCGTCCGTCGGGGAGATCCACCCGGACGGCAAAAATCTTGGCGTGTTCCGGGCCGCAGCTGTCCTCAAGGACATACACGGGAAGCCCCTTGCTGATGCGCTGCGTGGCTTCCTGCAGCTTGGTCTTGAAATCCTTGCGGCGCAGCTTCAGGGCATTCTGGGGCCATAAGTCCGCATACAGGCGTTCTACCACTGCCCTGGCCTTTTCAATGCCGCCATCCAGAAAGACGCCGCCAAAAACGGCTTCCATCGCATCCGAGAGCAATGAATCCCGATGCCGCCCCCCCTGATTCTCCTCGCCTTTGGCAAGGCGCAGGCAGTCGTCAAGGCACAGGGTGCGGGCAATGGCCGCCAGTGTCGCCTCGTTGACGAGGCTTGAACGCAGCCGCGTCAGTTCGCCTTCCCGCGCCTCGGGAAAACGGGAAAACAACTGCGCCGAAACCGCAATCTCCAGCACCGCATCCCCGAGAAATTCCAGCCGCTCATTATGCGCGTTGCCCTCGGCGTGCTCATTGGCCCAAGAGCTGTGCGTCACCGCCAGCACCAGAAGCGAAGTGTCCTTGAAACGATAGCCTATCTTGTCCTGCAACCCATCCAGCGTCATGGCATGGTCCTATTTCAATACGCAAATTGTGGTTGTCCCCAAAAAACACGTCCCACCTATCACGCGAGGCGGGGCAAGGCAACCGAACCGGCACGAAAGCACCCGGCGGGCAATCACTTCTTGACAGCGTATCCCAGACCCCATAACCTGAACCGATACACAATTGTAAGGAGCCTACAATGTCCAAACCGATCCGGCTGTTCAAGCTCGTCACCGGCGAGCTGGTTCTCGGCAAGTTCGACGAAGCAGCCAATATGCTTGAAGATGTGGCGATCATTCAGGTTGTCCCCACCCAGCAGGGCGTGCAGATGATGATGCTTCCCTACGGCTATCCCTTTGAGCAGGAGTTCAAGGGCAGCATTTCCGGCCAGCACTTCATGTATTCCTACGCCAAGCTGCCCGACGATCTGGAAACCAAGTATCTGGAAGCCTGCACCAACCTGACCCTGTCCACGGGTGGCCTTGCCGGTTCCGGCTCTTCCCTCATCAAGTAGCCTTTCCGCGCCCCGCGCCGAAAACGCCCCCGTCCTTTCCCGGCACCGCCGCGGGACGGGGGCGCAATGTTCCCCTAACCCGCCGACGACGGAAACGATTTTCTCATGAAAGAACTGCTCTCCATCCTGCCCCGGCCCAGCCACTATATCGGTACTGAAGAGGGTTCCGTCCACAAGGACCCTGCTTCCGTTCGCCTGCACTGCGCCCTTGCCTTCCCGGATCTGTACGAGGTCGGCATGTCCTACCTCGGGCACAAGATTCTGTATACCATCCTCAACGATCGGGAAGACACCTACGCGGAACGCGTCTATGCTCCCTGCCGTGAAACCGGAAAACTCCTCCGCGAGCACGGCGTCAGCCTCGCCACGCTGGAGAGCGACACGGACATTGCGAAGACGCATATGTTCGCCTTTGCGATCACGCACGAGCTGTGTTTCACCAACGTTCTGTACATGCTGGAGCTTTCCGGAATCCCGCTCCGTGCCTCCGAACGTGGCGACGATCTCTTCCGCTGGCCCCTCATCGTGGCGGGCGGCGGATGCGCCATCTCGTCCGAACCGCTTGCGCCGTTCATGGATCTGATGCTGCTCGGCGAAGGCGAGGAAATGGTTCCGGAACTGTGCGACCTCGTTATCCGCGCCCGGGAGGAAGGCTGGAGCCGCTCCCGCCTCCTGGAAGAAGCGACCGCCATCCCCGGCGTGTACGCCCCTTCCCTGTACGCCCACGACGAAAAGGGCATCCTGACTCCGCTGAAAGCCAACCTGCCCACACCCGGACGGCGCATTACCGCCAACTTCGACGGCGTGCCCTACCCCGAAAGGCAGGTCGTGCCCTTCGGCGCGGTCCACAACCGCCTGAGCCTTGAAATCGCGCGCGGCTGCACACGCGGCTGCCGTTTCTGTCAGGCGGGCATCCTGTACCGCCCTGCCCGCGAACGCAGCCTGCCCAATCTGGAAAAAATCCTTGAAAACTGCCTGAACGATACCGGCTTTGACGACGTATCCTTCCTTGCGCTCAGCTCCGGAGACTTTTCCGCGCTGAAAACGCTGTTTCTCGGCACGATGGACCGCTGCGAGGCCGAACAGATTTCCGTGTCGCTCCCTTCTCTGCGTGTCGGCTCCATCGACGACGACATCATGCGCCGTCTGGCGGGCATCCGCCGCACCGGGGCGACGCTGGCCCCGGAAGCGGGCAGCCAACGCCTGCGCGACATCATCAACAAGGGCGTTACCGAAGAAGGCCTGATGCTTCATGTCCGCAAGCTCTTCGAGCACGGCTGGCAGCAGGTGAAGCTGTATTTCATGATCGGCCTGCCCGGTGAAACGATGGAGGACATTGATGCCATCGTGGATCTGTGCCGCAAGGTGCGCGACGCCGCGGGCCGGGGCATGCCGCGCCTTCAGGTGACGGCGGCCATCTCGCCCTTCGTGCCCAAGTCGCACACGCCGTTCCAGTGGGAACCGCAGATCACGCTGGAGCAGGTGCGCGAGCGCGTCCAGTACCTGCGCGATGCCTTCCGTGCGGAAAAATGCCTGAAGCTGCGCTGGCATGAGCCGGAAATGAGCTTTCTTGAAGGCATCCTCTCCCGCGCCGACCGCCGCATCGCCGATGTGGTGGAAAAGGCCTTCCGCAAGGGGGCCATCTTCTCGAGCTGGGTTGAAGGGTTCCGCATCGAACCGTGGCTGGAAGCCCTTGCCGAGTGCGGCCTGAACGCCGAGGAATTCACCGGTGCGCGTGATCTCGACGCGCCCCTGCCGTGGGATCATCTCAACGCCGGGGTTTCCCGTGAATTTCTGCTGAAAGAACGCCGTCGGGCCTTTGAGGGAAAAATCTCCGAAGACTGCCGCTATTCCGCCTGCCGGAACTGCGGTGCGTGCGATACGGCGGCAGGGCCGTCGCTCCTGCCCCGCACCCCCGGCCTTGAGGACGGCGCACACCGCAACATCCTGAACTTCAAACAACGCGACCAGCTGGAGCACCAGCCCAATCTGGACGAGAACGGCCGCCTGCTGATGCCGCCGAAGCCGCCCAAGGCAACCGAACCGCCGGCAATCAACTCCGCCCTCTCGGTCAAGGCCGTACGCTACCGTATCTGGCACACCAAGGAAGCGCAGGCCGCCTACATCAGCCAGCTGGAACTGCAATCCCTCCTTGAGCGGGCCATGCGCCGTGCCGGACTGCCGATGGCGTTCTCCCAGGGCTTCCATCCCCTGCCGCTGATATCCTTCGGACGCGCCCTGCCCGTGGGTGTGGAAAGCCAGGCCGAATGGTTCTCCATCGTCCTGCGGGAAACCCTCTCCGCCGGGGAAGTCATGAAACGGCTTGCCCCCCGGATGCTTCAGGGGATGCGTATCGATCGCCTGGAGGCCATCCCGGTCAACGACAAGTCGGTAGGCTCGGTGCAGGAAACCTTCTCTCTGCGCTTTGCAGGCGCGGAATCGGACAAACGCCTGTTCATGGAAGCGTGGGATGATTTCACTGCCATGGAATCCCTCATGTTCACCCGCGAAACCAAGAAAGGCCCGCGCACGGCGGATATCCGCCGCCTCTTTCAGGTCATCGAATGGGACGAGCACGGCACCCTGTACCTTGTGACCGACTGGTCTGAAAACTACATTTCGCCCATGACTCTGGCACGAGCCGTAACCCCGTGGGCGGAACCCCACCATCTCAAGATCATGAAGCTGTCGCAATCCTTTGTGTAAAGCTCCGGAGCCGTGCCCCTCCCCCAGGAAACCGGGAAGGCGCACGGCTCCGGCTCATAAGAAAACGGGAACGGCATCGTGATGCGGTTCCCGTTTTGTCTTGCACTCCAGAGAGGAGAAACAGAGGGCTACTCCGCCTCTTCCGGCTCCGCAACAGGGAGCAACGCACCCGAACGCCTCAGGCAAACGATATATTCCTGATTCCCTTTCGGCCCCTTGACTGCGGCGGGGACAACGCCAAGGCATTCAAGCCCCAGCCGTTCCTGACAGAACAGCAGCACCTTGTCCACGGCCTGCTGGCGCAGCTCGGGATCGCGCACGACCCCCTTGTCCGTTTGGTGCGGCCCAAGCTCGAACTGCGGCTTGACCAGTGCCGCAACCAGTCCGCCCACCTTCAGCCAGCGGACGCAGGGCGGCAAAATCAGCGTCAGGGAAATGAAGGAGACGTCGGCAACAATGATATCCACCTGCTCGGGAAGCAAATCCTCGGGAGCCGTACGCAGGTTCGTGCCTTCCATGCTGATGACGCGGGGATCCCGGCGCATCCGCTCATGGAGCTGCTCCTTGCCCACATCCACGGCGTAGACTTTTGCCGCGCCGTGCTGGAGGAGGCAATCGGTAAAACCGCCGGTGGACGCCCCCGCATCCAGACAGACATATCCCGTCACATCAAGATTGAAATGCTCAATGGCGGTCAGCAGCTTGTACGCGCCGCGGCTCACATAGCGTTCGATGCCGACAAGCACAAAAACCGTATCCGCCGGGTATTTGTGCCCCGGCTTGTCCACCTTGTGCCGCGTACCGGAGATATCCTCCAACGCCACCTTGCCCGCCATAATCAGGCGTTTTGCCATTTCCCGGCTTTCCGTCAGCCCCTGCGCGAACACCAGTTCGTCCGCGCGCTCCTTGCCCTGCGCCATACAGCCCCCAGTTCCCAAAAAATCCGCCGCATCCTGCGGCACCTGCCTAGGATTAGCAGAATTTTCACACGATGCAACCAGAACAAGCCCGCTTGCCCTTGAAAGCAGCGGCATCCTTTGTCATGCTGGCAAAGGCCGCCGTGCCTCCCGCAATCCATCCGCACGAAAGAGCCGCAGAGGAGCATCATGGAGCAAAAAACTTATCGCGCCGTCGCCTTCGATCTTGACGGAACCCTGCTGGATACGCTTGAAGATCTCGCCAACGCCACCAACGAAGCCCTTGGCTCCGCCGGCTATCCGCAACATCCCGTTGCGTCCTATCGGCAATTTGTCGGCAGCGGACTCAAAACGCTGGTGCAACGTGCGCTCCCGCCTGAAGAGGCCCAACGCCTGCCCTCGGAACAGCTTGAAACGCTGATACGGCGCACCGGGGAAAACTACGCCAGAGACTGGGCGGCAACAACACGCCCCTACCCGGGCATTGAACGGCTGATCCGCGAGCTGGGCCTCCGAAAAGTGCCTCTGGCGGTCGTGACCAACAAGCCGCACGACTGGACGCTCAAGATGCTGAGCCATTTTTTCCCGGAAAACCCGTTTCGGGAAATTCAGGGAGCCATGCCGGAGCTGCCGCACAAACCCGATCCCACCGGAGCACTCGGCGTGGCCCAACGCCTTGGCATTGCCCCCGGGGACATCGCCTTTGTCGGGGACAGCGATATTGATATGCTTACGGCCCGAAACGCTGGCATGGGAGCCTTTGGCGTAGCCTGGGGCTTCCGAGGAGCGAAGGAACTGCAAAAAGCCGGCGCGGATCGCATCATTTCAAATCCGCTGGAGATAATGGAACTGTTTGCAAGGGTATAGCGGTATCTCCGCCGCCTGCAATGCGGAGCACCCTCCGGAACAAGCCGTTATTGACTCGGGCCTCGCTTGCACGTATTCTTTCCCATCGCGCCCGGATGGCGGAACTGGCAGACGCAAGGGACTTAAAATCCCTCGGCCGCAAGGCTGTACGAGTTCAATCCTCGTTCCGGG
>CAZIFC010000057.1:0-6422 GCA_964538355.1 uncultured Lawsonia sp.
CTCCCCCCTTCAAACTTCCCCCCTCCTCTTCCAAAGACGTTCCCCCTTACCCAGTCCCCTATCCAGAGTGTTCCCGATGAGAGAGAAACACGACTCGCCAAACGGTTTTCCTTCAGCCCATCTAGAGCGTTTGGAACAGGGCCGGGATGCTGGAAACCCCTTCTTCGGGAAGGATTCCCCCTTCTCGCCCTCCTCCTCGAAAAACACTTTGATTGTAGGTGTGGGGACACTCCTTTCGCGGCTTTTAGGGTTTGTGCGCGATGCCGGCATCGCCTGGCTGCTCGGCGGCTCTGCGGCGGCGGACGCGCTTACAGCGGCGTTGCGGATTCCGTACATGGCCCGGCGGCTGTTCGGCGAAGGCACGCTGTCCCTCTCCCTGACCGCCGCCTGCACGCGGGAACGGCTGCACGGCGGTTCCGGCTGCGGGCTGGCCCTGGCGGTGACGCGCAGGCTCGCCCTCTGGGGGGGCCTTCTTGCGCTGGCGTGCCTGCTTGCAGCCGAACCCGTCATGCGGCTCACCGCGCCGGGGCTTTCCAGCCGCCCGGACACCCTTGCCGAATCCGCTACCCTCTTCCGCCTCTGCGCGCCCTATATCTGGAGCATTCTGCTGGCTTCCGGCTGCATGGCGGCACTGCACAGCCGCCAGCGGTTCCTCCTCCCTACCCTGACCCCTTCGCTGTTCAACCTCTGCGTTATTGGCTTCACGCTGGCGGCGGCCTGCACCTCCGGCCTTCCCCCGGCGACGCTCATCGCCTGCGGCGTACTCTGCGGAGGCTTGCTCCAGTGGCTTGTACAGCTCCCTCCGGCCATTCGACTCCGGCAGGATGAAGTGCCCGCCCCCGCCAGCCCGGAGCTTGTCACGGCAACCCTCCGCCGCCTTCCCGCGGGCATTGCAGGCGCAGCCATGCCTCAGCTGGCCTTTCTCGGGGCGTCCGCGCTGGCCTCGCTCCTCCCGGAGGGGCATATGGCGTCCCTGTTCTATGCCGAGCGGCTTCTGGAATTCCCCCTCGGCGTCCTCGGGGCGGCCGTGGGCATGGCTGCCGCGCCGCGCCTTGCCGAGCTTGCCGCTTTCGAAGGGCTTTCCGCTTCCCGGCCCCACCGTGCCGCCGCTCACGCCGATCCTCACCCTCGGCCCGGCTCCTTCACCTCCGAAGTCCGGCGCGCCGTCCTGCTGTCGCTCGGCCTGAACCTCCCCGCAGCGGCAGGACTGGCGGCGATTGCCGCTCCGCTGGTTGCTGTGGTTCTGGGGCACGGAGCCTTTGATGCCCATGCCGTTGCCGCTACCGCACAGGCTCTCTGCGCCTACGCGCCGGGCCTTCCGGCCTACGCGCTGTCCCGTCCGCTGCTGGCAGCCTGCCACGCCCTGGAAAGCGGGCTTCCGCTCAAGGCCGCCGCAACGGGACTCGCCGTATCCCTCGCGGCTGGCTATCTGCTTACGCGGCACTTCGGCGCATGGGGTCCGTCTCTCGGCGTTTCCCTCGGCCTCTGGTGCAACGCCGCGCTGCTCTGGGCGGGGCTCTCCCGGCATGTGGCCCTGCGGATTCCCCTCCGCTCGATCCTTGCCCAGCTTGCCGGAACAGCCATTGTCTTCGGTACGGCGTCACTGGCTATGCATTTGTGCTTCAGGGCTTCTCCGCTGCTCCAGCTTGCCCTTGCCGTCCCTGCCGGAGCCGTGGGCTACGGATGCACGCTGCTCCTCTTCGACAGGCCGCTCCTGCGGCTTCTGAAAAGGCACGGTTCCTGAAAAATTCCGGGGCTTCACATTCATGCCCGCTCGACATATAACGAGCACATGAAAAAGACATTCATTCCTCCATTCATCCGCACCCTCTGCATGCTGTTCCTCGGAACATTGCTGGTGCTTGTTCTGGCGCGGGGGGCCATGCTCGGCCTCCTCTGGCCGGAAGTGGCCCAATCGTCCTCTTCCGACATTCTGCAAGCCCTTTACATCGGGACCAAGTTCGACATCCGCATGGTCGTCCTCGGGCTGATCCCCATCGCGCTGATCCTCGGCATTCCCCCGCTTGAGCGTCTGCTCGCCGGCAGCCGGGCGTTCCGCCGGGGCGTCACCCTGCTCTACGGCATCGCCTTTGCCCTTGCCACACTGGTCTATGTCATTGACTTCGGGTGGTTTTTCTACATGCATACCCGCGTGGACGCGAGCCTCTTCGAGCTGATGGGCGACCCGGACATCGCCGGAAACATGGTCTGGGAGAGCTACCCCGTCGTCTGGATTGCGCTTGGCGTTGCGCTGGTGACCGGGCTGTACGCCCTGTTCTTCGGCAAGACGCTGGCGGCCCACACGCCGACCCCGCGCCTTGGCTGGAAAAGCCGCACCGGGTGGACGTCCGCCGCGTTTGTCCTGCTGTTCCTGCTCGGCTACGGGCAAATCAGCTCCAACCTCTTTCCCCTGCGCTGGAGCAACGCCTTTTTCAGCGTGGACAAAAACATTTCCATACTCGCGCTGAATCCCATTCAGAATCTCTACGATACCATCAACGCGGCCCGGGGAACACGGCCCGACATGCAGGCAACACGGGACAGCTACCCGCGCATCGCGGAATGGCTCCGCGTGCCCAACCCCGACGCGGAAAAGCTGAACTTCCTCCGTACCGTGCCCGGAACCCCCGCCAGCCAGCAGAAAAAGCCGCTCAACGTGGTGGTCATCATCATGGAGTCGCTGACCTGGCCCCGCACCTCCTTCTCACCCAACCTGACCGGAACCCCCGACGACACCACGCCGAACCTCGCCGCCCTCGTCAAGGATTCCCGCTACTACCCGCTGTTCTTCGCGCCCACCCGCACCACCGCCCGCGCCGTCTTCACCACGATGTCGGGCATCCCGGACGTGAACCGTTCCGGCGGAACCAGCTCCCGCAATCAGGCTCTGGTGGATCAGACCCTCCTGATGAACGAGTTCAAGGGGTATTCGAAATATTACATGATCGGCGGCAGCGCGAGCTGGGCGAACATCCGGGGCTTCCTCTCCCACAATATCGAGGGCCTGCACCTGCTTGAGGAAGGCTCATGGAAGTCTCCGAACACGGACGTCTGGGGCCTTTCCGACCTTGATCTTTTCCGGGAATCAGCCGCCGCGCTCACGGAAGCCGCAAAACCGTTTGTCGCCGTCATCCAGACGGCCGGGTTCCACCGCCCCTACACCATCCCCGAAGACAACGCGGGATTCGAGGTCAAGACGCCTTCCGAGGCCATCCTCAAGAACTACGGCTTTACCGGCGCGGACGAATACAACTCCCTCCGGTTCTCGGATCACGCCCTTGGGGAATTTTTCAGGATAGCCCGCCAGCAGCCGTGGTTCGACAACACCGTCTTTGCCATTTTCGGGGACCACGGCCTGAACGACACCTCCCTGAACATGACCCCGGGCTATCTGGGCTGCCGGTTGCAGAGCAACCACACGCCCATGCTCATCTACTCGCCCGGGCTGGTGGCCTCGGGCAGGCTCGATCCCGGCGTCGACTCCCGCCCCTGCGGACAGCCGGACATCTTCCCCACGCTGGCGTCTCTGGCGGGCATCCCCTACCGCTATCAGGCCCTTGGGCGCAATCTCCTTGATCCGGACACCCGACGCGACGAAATGCAGTTCCTCGGCGGCGAGGCCGAATCGACTGTCCGGCTGGTGGAAGACGGCTACTGCTACATCCGCGAGGCCGGAGAACACCTCTACAAGCTGGATGCCCCCGTGCTGGAAGACCTGCTGGAAAAAGACCCGGAACGCGCCGCACACATGCGGCAATACGCCCAGGATTTCTATAACGCATCAAAATACCTGCTTTACAACAACAAAAAATTCGACAACACCACGAAGTGACGTTTCCCCAAAAACACCGCTTCCAGACCTTCACAGGCCGGCGCAACAGGCGTCGGCCTTTTTTCATCTGGCCTTCCCGCAAGAAAAAAATGATCGGAAGGGCCGCAAAGCCCTAGACCTCCAAGAGTCTCACGGCTATACACAACAGACGGAGTTTTCTCTTCACCATGTACCCAACGGAGTGAGTTTCCATGCAGTTGAACGGTGCCAGAATTCTCATTGAGTGTCTGATTCGCGAAGGCGTCAACATCATCTTCGGCTATCCCGGAGGGTCCGTACTGGACATTTATGATGAGCTCCCCCAGTACGGCGAACAGCTACGCCATGTACTGGTACGCCACGAACAGGCCGCCGTTCACGCCGCCGACGGCTACGCCCGCGCTTCGGGCAAGGTCGGCGTCTGCATGGCTACGTCCGGCCCCGGCGCGACCAACACCGTAACCGGCATCGCGACCGCCTATTGCGACTCCATCCCGATGGTCATCTTCACCGGGCAGGTTCCTACCGGACTGATCGGTAACGACGCCTTTCAGGAAGTGGACATCGCAGGCATCACCCGTCCCTGCACCAAGCACAACTACATGGTGAAGGACGTGAAGGAACTCGCCAAGGTCGTGCGGCAGGCCTTCTATCTGGCCCGTTCCGGACGCCCCGGCCCCGTGCTCGTGGACCTGCCGAAGAACGTGCTCCAGAGCACCGCCGAATTCGAGTGGCCCGAAGACGTGAGCCTGCGCAGCTACAACCCGACCTACCGCCCGAACTACGCCCAGATCCGCAAGGTGGTGGACGCCCTTTACAAATCGGAACGCCCCCTGCTCTTCGGCGGCGGCGGCGTGATCATGTCCAACGCCAGCGAAGAGTTCCGCAGCCTCGCCGACAGCCTGAACATCCCCGTGACCTGTTCGCTCATGGGCCTTGGCGCGTTCCCGTGCACACATCCCCGCTGGCTCGGGATGCTCGGGATGCACGGAACCTATGCCGCCAACAAGGCCGTCAGCAACGCCGACCTGCTCCTTGCCGTGGGCGTGCGCTTTGACGACCGCGTGACCGGACGCCTGTCCTCCTTCGCGCCCAAGGCCACCATCGTGCACATCGACATCGACCCGACCTCGATCCACAAGAACGTCAACGTCCGCATCCCCGTGGTAGGCGACTGCCGCAATTCGCTCGTCGCCATCCGCGAGCACCTCGCCGGACGCGAGCCGCTGCCGTGGAAGGAACGCTTTGCAGACTGGCAGGCGCAGCTCGACGAATGGAAGCAGGAACAGCCCATCACCTGGACGCCGGGCGAAGACACGATCAAGCCGCAGGAAGTGATCAGCATCGTCAACAAGCTCACCGAGGGCAAGGCCATCGTCACCACCGAAGTGGGCCAGCACCAGATGTGGACCGCACAGCTCTACAACTTCACGGAGCCGCGCACCCTGCTCACCTCGGGCGGTCTCGGGACCATGGGCTACGGCTTCCCCGCCGCCATCGGCGCACAGTTCGCCTACCCGAACAAGCTGGTCATCGACATCTCCGGCGACGGTTCCTTCCAGATGAACCTTCAGGAGCTGGTCACGGCGGTCAGCAACAAGCTGCCGATCAAGATACTTATTTTGAACAACTATTACCTCGGCATGGTTCGCCAGCTCCAGCACCTGTTCTATGGCGGACGCTGCAACGCGGTGGATATCGTCGATCAGCCGGATTTCGTGAAACTTGCCGATGCCTACGGAGCCGAAGGCTACCGCATCACCAGGATGGAAGAGCTGGAATCGACGCTCCGCGCGGCCTTTGCCAGCCCCAACACCGCCATCATCGACGTGCATGTGGACCGCAACGAAAACGTGTATCCCACTGTGCCCGCCGGGGCTTCGCTGGACGAGATGTTGCTGCTGTAAGAGAGGGTTGGGGAAAGAAGATCGGCGGGGGAGGGAAGAAGGAACCTTTCTGAAGAAAGGCTTCCTCCTTCCCTCCCCCGCACCCCCTCCCTTCCTCCTCCAAAGACTTTTGCACACGGAAACGCGAAGGGTTTCGGGCTGTTTTTGGGGGGTGGAAAGGAATGCGCGATCCGGGAGTGCCGGATCTGGCTGTCTTGCGTGCCGCCGGAGGGCGGGGCACAAGGTTTTTGCCTCCATCCCTTTACTGCCTTACCACTTTACGATAGGTTCAGAACCCATTACCGCATGAAAGGGGTTTTTTATGACTACCGGACGTTTCCACGGAGCTTTCACCGCACTGGTGACGCCGTTCAAAAACGGCAAGATCGATGAGGAAGCCTACCGTGAATTCATTGAATGGCAGATCGAACAGGGCATTGATGGTCTCGTGCCCTGCGGAACCACCGGCGAATCCGCCACGATGAGCCACGATGAGCATGAAGCCGCCATCCGCATCTGCGTCGAGCAGGTCAACAAACGCGTGCCCGTTATCGCCGGAGCCGGCTCCAACAATACCCGCGAAGCCATCCCCCTGACGCAGTTTGCCAAAAAGGTCGGCGCAGACGCCGCCCTGCACATCACCCCCTATTACAACAAGCCCACGCAGGAAGGCCTGTACCAGCACTTCAAGACCATCTGTTCCGAAGTGTCCATGCCGGTCATCC
>CAZIFC010000058.1:0-6265 GCA_964538355.1 uncultured Lawsonia sp.
GGCCTGTACCAGCACTTCAAGACCATCTGTTCCGAAGTGTCCATGCCGGTCATCCTGTACAACGTGCCCGGGCGCACCGGCTGCAACATGAAGCCCGCAACCGTGGCCCGCATCGCCCGCGAGTGCTCCGATGTCGTCGGCATCAAGGAAGCGACGGCCGACCTCATTCAGGTTTCCGATCTCGTGGAACAGTGCCCCGAGGGTTTCCAAATCCTTTCTGGCGACGACTTCACTGTGCTGCCCCACATTGCCGTGGGCGGCTGCGGCGTGATTTCCGTCACCGCGAACATTGCGCCTCGCGACATGTCCGATCTGTGCAAGGCCACCCTTGCCGGCAATCTGGAAGAAGCGCGCCGCCTGCACTTCAAGCTCATGCCCCTGAATCGGGCCATGTTCATTGAAACCAACCCCATTCCGGTCAAGACCGCCGTGTGCATGCTCCGCAAGCTGGAACTCGAGTTCCGTCTGCCCATGGTTCCGCTCATGCCGGAAAATCTCGCCAAGCTGACCCAGACGCTCAACGACTGCGGCCTGCTTCATTAATGCAAGCGTACGTAAACGCCACGGCCTCTTCGGAGTCCGTGGCGTTTTGCGTTTGAAAACTCCATCCAACAAGGAGACTTCATGGAATCGTCACTTGCTTTTACGCCGGACTTCAGCAAATCTGGAGGTCTCATCGCTGCCATCGCGCAGGATGCGGAAACTCTTGATGTTCTCATGCTGGCCTGGATGAACCCCGAAGCATGGGAAAAAACCCTTGAAACGGGCGAGGCCCATTACTACAGCCGCAGCCGCAACAGCCTGTGGCACAAGGGCGGTACGTCGGGCCATGTGCAGAAGGTCAAGGCCATCCGGCTTGATTGCGACAGCGACGCCGTGGTCCTGCTCATCGAACAGGTGGGCGGAGCCGCCTGCCATGAAGGCTACAGAAGCTGCTTCTCTCGCGAACGCCGCGACGGCAAGATATCCCGCTGTTCTGAACTCGTATTCGATCCCAAAGAGGTGTACAATGGCTAATCCTGTTCTCAAGCTCGGCCTTCCCAAAGGTTCTCTGGAAGATCCCACCATCGATCTCTTCGACCGCGCCGGATGGAAAGTCCGCAAGCACCCCCGCAACTACTTTCCGGACATCAATGACCCGGAAATCACGGCCCGCCTCTGCCGCGTACAGGAAATACCCCTCTATATCCAGGACGGCGTGCTCGACCTCGGCCTGACCGGAAAGGACTGGGTTAAGGAAACCAAGGCCGATGTCGTGGTCGTAGCCGACCTCATCTACTCCAAGGTTTCCAACAAGCCGGCCCGCTGGGTTCTTGCCGTCGCCAACGACTCGCCCTACCAGAAGCCGGAAGATCTCGCCGGAAAACGCATTGCCACGGAACTCATGGGCGTGTGCACCGAGTACTTCAAGGAACGCAACATCCCGGTCAACATCAACTATTCGTGGGGAGCCACGGAAGCCAAAGTTGTTGAGGGCCTTGCCGACGCCATCGTTGAAGTGACGGAAACGGAAACCACCATCCGTGCCCACGATCTGCGCGTCATCGACGAGGTACTGGTGACGAACACCGTGCTCATCGCCAACGCCGAAGCCATGAAAGACCCCGCCAAACGCCGCAAGATCGACCAGATCAACCTGCTCCTTCAGGGTGCGTTGCGCGCCGAGTCGCTCGTCTGCCTCAAGATGAACGCCCCTGCCGCCAGGCTTGAGGATATCCTCGCCCTGCTCCCCTCCCTGAACTCGCCCACCGTGGCCCCGCTGCAAAACGGCGAGTGGCTCTCGCTCGAAACCGTGGTCAGCACCAGCCTCGTTCGCGACCTCATCCCCCAGCTGCGCGAAGCCGGAGCCGAGGGCATTCTGGAATACGCGCTGAACAAGGTTATTTAACGCCTCGGCCCCCTCGAAACGCAAGAAAAGGGTTCCGCACCCAGCCCATGCTGGACACGGAACCCTTTCCTTACGTCCGGGGCTGGCGTGCCCCGTTTTGCGTCTGCGGAACCGATTTGCTTTTTACATCAAACAAGGAAAACCGGCGAGAACGTGCGCTGCCGAAAAACTTCCGCCAGAGAACGAACCGCCTGCGCCTTCCCCAATATTCCCTCCAGCCGCCCTCAATGATGGTATGGCAACCCGCGCGTCAGCGACTCGGCGCGATAGAGCTGCTCAAGAAGGACAACGCGGGCCAGCTCGTGCGTCATGGTGAGCGGGCCAAGCGCGATCATGTGCCTCGCGGCCTGCTTGACGGAATCATCCAGCCCGAAGGCCCCGCCGATGATGAAACACGGGCGGCGGCTGGCATTTTCGGAAAGCTGTTCCAAAAAAGTGGAGAATTGCCGGGAGGTAAACGTCTTTCCCCGCTCGTCGAGCACCACGGGAATGTCGGAAGGGGTGAGGGCCGAGAGAATCCCCTTGCCTTCCAAAACATTACGGTCAACAATGGGCAGCGCGGGGTCGCCATCCTTGACGATGGATTCGGTAAACGCCCGCCAGCGGACAAGCCGCTCGATATAATGGGCGGCGGCGGACTTCCAGAAAGGCGTCTTCAAACGCCCGACGGCAACAATTCGCAATGGCTTTACTGTCATGGCACCCTGTTCTTGGGGATAAATGAGACCGCGGGTATTCTGCGGTACGCTCTGAAAAGAGAGCCTTCACCTAACATCGGCAGGTCCAGGAGGCAAGCACATGGCTTTTTCACAGACTTGCGGCTCCAAAACGCCGCCTCTCGTCACTCTGAAGCAGGCGGCGGAGCTCATGCTTGACGGGCAGCCCGTCATTTTCCCGACGGAAACATTTTTTGCCCTCGGGAGCCGCGCCCTTGACGCCGACGCCACCGCACGGGTCTACCGGGCCAAACACCGTTCCACGGTACGCCCCCTGCCGCTCATTCTCGGAAACTGGGATCAGCTCGACATGGTGGCCAAGGTGCCCGAAGAGCTGATGCCGCTGCTCAAGCACTTCTGGCCCGGGCCGCTTTCCGTCATCCTGCCGGCCCGCCTGCGTGTCCCGGACATCCTTACCGGTGGCACAGGCCGGGTCGCCGTGCGCCTCTCTTCCCATCCCGTGGCCCGCGCCCTCGCCGAGGCCGTGGGGGAACCCATCACTTCCAGCAGCGCGAACATCAGCGGCAACCCAGCCGTGGTCAGCATCAAAGAGCTTGACAAGGAACTGGTCGCCGCCGTTCGGGGGCTTCTCGACGAGCCGCCCGTCCCCGCCGGAGGGCTTCCCTCCACACTGGTGGAAAGCATGGACGACGGCAGGCTCCGTATCCTCAGGAGCGGGACCGTCACCCCCGCCGAAATCGCCGCAGCAGGGTTTGAGATTGAAGAGGCGTTGAGATGAATTGGAGGGGGAGAGGGAACTTTTCTGAAGAAAAGCTTCCCTCTCCCCCTCCAAACCTCCCCCTCTCCCTCCAAAGACTTTTGGACGTATCGAATCCCTCTCCCAAGCCTCCCCTGTAGGCGAAAGAGCTTTGGAAAACAGATTTTTATTCAGAAAAGGCGAGGACATGTCCTCGCCTTTCCTCATGGCAGCCACCCTTCTCGGCACATCCCAAGGAGTCGTGAAACGAAAGCCTCCCCGCCCCCCTTCCGCTCACACAAACCCTGCCAGACAGCCCTGCAATCGCTTGCAAAAACCTGCGGAAGGGATTCGATAAACAAAAAAGTCTTCGGAAAGAGAGGGGTGGGGTTTGGGGAGGGGAGAGAAAAGCCCTTCTCCAGAAGGGTTTTCTCTCCCCTCCCCAATATGCCCTCCCCAATATGCCCTCTCCCATTCCCTCTCTATGCCAAAGCGACCAAATCGTAATCGCGGCACTCGACGACATCGGCATCCACCAGCGCACCCGGTTCGACGCCGGGACCGCTGACATACACCATGCCGTCGATCTCGGGAGCCTGAAACCACGCCCGCCCGGTGTGCAGCCCCGGCCACTCGGGATGCGGCGCATCCACCAGAATGGACAGCCGATCTCCCTCAAACTGCGAAAGCCACTCCGCGCTGATGTCGGCCTGCGCTTCCATGATCACGTCACGCCGCCACTCCTTGATCCGATCCTCAACCTGATCGGGCATGGCGGCGGCAGGTGTCCCCTCTTCGGCACGGTAGGCAAACACGCCCAGATGCTGGAACCGGACCTCCTCAATGAAGGCCTGAAGATGCTCGAAATGCGTCTCCGTTTCGCCGGGGAAGCCAACCATGAGGCTTGTCCGCAACGCGGCTTCGGGGAACACGTTGCGGATGCGATCCACAACCTCGCGGGGATTGCGGGCAAACGGACGCCCCATTCGGGACAGGATCTCGGGGTGGGAGTGCTGCATGGGCACATCAAAATACGGCACGAAGGGCTTGCCCGCATCGCGCAGATACTTCAACATTTCATGGGTCATCCCGGCAGGATACAGATACAGCAGACGCAGGCGTTCCAGGCCGTCCAGAGGCAGCAGACCATCGAGCAGCACGCGCAAATCCTGCTTGCCGTCGAGATCGCACCCCCATTCCGTCAGATCCTGCGCCACCAGATTGAGTTCCCTGACGCCCTGATCCAGCAGGGCGCGGGCTTCGCGGACAATCATGTCCCGGGTATGCGAACGGTGCCCGCCGCGGATATTCGGAATCGCACAGAACGAACAGGCGTGGCGGCAGCCGTCACTGATCTTGAGCCATGCATACGACGGCCCGGTGCTCAAAATACGCCCCTGAACGGAGGGTTCGGCAATCCCGAGCTTGCGGGCCAGCATGGCGGGCCATGCTTCCAGATCGCTGTTGTCCAGCCACAAATCCACCTCGGGAAGTTCGGGAGCCAGATCCTCGGCGTGATAACGGCCCACCAGACACCCGGCAACCGCCAGCAGAGGACGCTTCGGCAGGTCCTCAATATCGGCAATGGCCTGTGCAATGGTACGCACCGACTCTTCCGTCGCAGGCTGGATGAACGCGCAGGTATTGATGAACACAAGATCGGCCTCGTCCGGCGACTCCACCGGAATCAGCTCCGCTCCGAGGGAACCAAGCAGCCGCTCGGTGTCCACCCGGTTTTTCGGACAGCCGAGGCTTGTGGAGTAACAGCGAAGAGAAACGGACATGACAACACCTCATCTCGTAATTATATAATTTGTATGGCCTGACAGCGGCCTTTCTGGTGAACATGGCACGGGCCGGAGCAACGCTCTGGAACGGACCGCCGCATCCCGCCGAAACCCTGCGGAAACGCCCCGGAAAAGGGGCCGGTAAAGCCCTCCCCTCCCGAGGCGGGGCCTCAAAGATTGACGGGACAGGGGATTGGCGGCACACTGCGCGGCGAAAAATCCGCCCAGAATATCCGCTGGTGGTACGCAATATAGCCGCAATGCGCAAGGAGCAGACATGACCGAACAGACCACGCCGGGCAAGGAACCCGTCACCATCGTTCTCGCTACCCGTAATCAGGGCAAGGTCCGCGAACTGGAGGAGCCGCTCCGCGCCTTCGGCCTGCGTGTCGTCGGGCTGGATGCGTTTCCGGATCTTCCCGAGGTCGAGGAAACCGGAGCCACCTTTGAAGAAAACGCCCTGCTCAAGGCCCGCGACGTCTCCCGCCGGACCGGGCTTCTCGCCATTGCCGACGATTCCGGGCTGGAAGTGGATATCCTTGATGGTGCGCCCGGTGTGCACTCCGCCCGCTACAGCGAAGACATGCCCGACCTCCCCGGCAAGACCAAGGACGAACGCAACACCATGAAGCTGCTGGCGGCACTCTCTTCGGTCCGGTTGTGGCAGCGTGCTGCCCGCTTCCGCACCGTCATCGCCGTCTGCACGCCGGAGGGCGAAACCCTCGTCGCGCCCGGCGTCTGGGAAGGCAGCGTCACCTGCTCCCCGCGCGGCAAGAACGGCTTCGGGTACGACCCCGTATTCCTCGATCCCGAGCTGGGGCTTACCGCCGCAGAAATGGCCCCGGAAGAGAAAATGGCCCGCAGCCACAGGGGAAAGGCACTCCAGGAGCTGCTGCGCCTCTGGCCCGCCTTCTGGGACAGGTATCTCCAGAAGAGAGCTTGACTTTTCCGCGTCCGGCTGTGACTTTGGAGCTGACAAAAACCTCGCTTAAAGAGTATACTGATGCCGACGGAGAGGCCCGTTTCCAACCCGGCCGCCCGCCCGCATCATGCCGTTATTCGACACAGGAGAACTGTTCATGGATCAAGCCACCCTTATGGATAAAATCAAGACCGGAACCTCGCTCTGCAAGGCCATCATGCGCAACGGCTACGACGCCTACGCCATCAATGCGCC
>CAZIFC010000059.1:0-5208 GCA_964538355.1 uncultured Lawsonia sp.
TCGTCGATGTCCACCCACGTCAGCAGGGGGCAGCTTGCGCGGTACACGATGATGTGCCCGTAGTCGTTGCCCAGCTCCCTGAGGATGGATTTCATCTCGGTGATGATGTCCAGCGAGGAGAAGCGCAGCCCGGCATTGTAGTGGGCGCGCACGCCGTTGCGTTCGCAGATCAGGCTGATTTCCTGGCTGTCCGTGACGACGATGACATCCTGCGCCGGGACGACGCTCCGGGCCGTGTCGATGGCCCGCTGGATGAGCGTGATGCCCGCCATGCGCTTGACGAGCTGGTCGGGGATGACCGCGTTTTTCTTGATGGCCGGTATGACGATGCAGCGTCGCGTTTCTGTCATGGGTAGTGCCTGTGCGGGAAATGCCTCCCGGCGGGCTGGGGGGCATGATGCCCCCCAGACCCCCTCAGTGCCGGGCCGGACGGTTTCTGCGAAACCATCCGGCCCGGGCCTGCGGGCGTCAGGTGTTCCCCGCGTCACGGGGATACGCGTTTCTCCGTGTTGCCGGGGGATGTTACATTTTTCGTTTTTTTTACTTCCGCAAGTTTTCCAGCACCTCGCGGGTGGACTTGAGCATGTAGCCGAAGTCTTCCTCGCTGAGCCAGTGCTGGAAGGGGAAGGAAATCTGCCCGTCGAAGAAGGCGTCGGCATTGGGGCAGTCGGCTTTCCCGAACCCGAGCTTCTTGTAGAAATCGTAGCGGTCGAGCGGGATGTACTGCACCACGCACTTGATGCCCTTTTCTTCGGAAATGGCGTGCATGAAGGCATCGCGCTTGCCGTTTTTCATGCAGGCAACGAGAAGGTGGTAGTTGTGGCGGGTGGTGTCCACTCGCAGGAATTCCAGCTCGGGGAAGTCCTTCAGCCCGTCGATGAAGCGCATGGCCCTGGCCCGCTTTTCGGCGTTGATGGTGTCGATGCGCTCCAGCAGCTTGACGCCGAGGGCGCACTCGACTTCGCCGAGGCAATAGTTGTTCGGCATGAGGTTGTGGCCGTCCAGCTCCGGCAGATCCACGTTGCCCATGGCGGGCGTCCAGTAGTTGGGCCGAGGCTCGGGATAGCCGCAATGCCCGTTGTGGCGCAGCATGGGGACCAGTGCGGCACGTTCGGGATCTTTCACCACCAGCATGCCGCCCTCGCCGAGGGTGGTGAGGTTTTTGTGGGAGTGGAACGAGAAGATGGCCATGTCGCCCCATGCCCCGGACTTGACGCCGTCCACGTCCGCGCCGATGGACTGGGCCGCGTCCTCGATGACGAGCAGGTTATGGCGTCGGGCCACCTCCATGATGGCGGGCATGTCCGCGACATAGCCGTAGAGATGCACGACGACCACGGCTCTGGTGTTGGGCGTGATGCACTTCTCGATGGTTTCGGCGTTGACCACATGGGTGACGGGATCGACATCCGCCCAGACGAGTTTTGCGCCCTTCTTGGCGAAGGGGTAGGCCGAGGCCGTGAAGGTGTGCGAGGGGATGATGACTTCGTCGCCGGGCCTGAAGTTGCACAGCTGCGCGGAAAGCTCGAGGGCGGAAACGCCGTTCATCACCGCAAAGCAGTGTTCGGCTCCGATGTATTCGCCGAAAGCCTTCTGGAAGGCCTGAAGATGTTTGCCCTGCGTCAACGGTTCCGCGCTGCGCATGGCTTCCACGACCACGGCGATTTCCTCTTCCGTGTACCTGATCGCGCGTCCACTGAAATTGACTTTGATATCCATATGATGTCCTGTTTCTGCTTGCCCAGTGAAGAACAACCCCGGAACGGCTGTGCCGTTCCGGAGCCGGTCTGCAAGTCGGAAGAATGTATGCTGTGGGGCATGCCTTGCCCTCAGGTTCGCCGGGGGGCGGGGGCCGCACTCGCCGGAGGCGTTCTTGCTAGATGCTCTTGTAGCGTTCGATGAGGTTTTCCCGGGTGAGGATCTTCTTGAAGTCCGGGCCGAGGGCGTTGGTCAGGGGCTTTTCGTGCACGATGCTGCCCTGATACAGTCCCTCATACTGTTCTTCCGTCAGATCCTTGCAGATGCCGGTGGGCAGGGTGACGCCCTGGCGTTCGATCATGGTGCGGTACTGCTTGTATTCTTCGGGGTAGATGTCTCCGAGGACATTCAGGGCAAGGCAGTTGCCGAGGCCGTGCGCCACATGCAGCACCACGCCGAGTCCGGCGGAGAAGGGATGGATGACGCCCACGTTGCCAGCAGCCATGCCGCCGATGTAGGAGGCGATCATCATCTTTTCGCGGTTGGCTTCGCTCATCATGTCGTCGGAGAGGAAAATTTCTTCGCAGAGCTGCACGGCACGGACGGAGAAGGCGTCGATGATGGCGTTGCGGTAGCTTCCGCGCAGGGATTCGACGCAGTGCATGAAGGTATCCATGCCGGTATAGAAATACTGGTCGCGGGGAACGGTGGCGAGCAGGGCCGGATCGAGCAGGAGCTGATCAAACACCGTGTAGTCGCTGTTCATGCCCAGTTTGAGTTTTTTGGGGATGTTGGTAAGGACACAGGTACGCGAACATTCGGAACCCGTGCCGGAAAGGGTCGGAACGCCGATCTTGTAGACGGCGGGATTTTTGACGAGTTCCCATCCCTGATAGTCTTCGGCCTTGCCGGGGTTGGTCAGGAGGTTGGCGACCGCCTTGGAGGTGTCGAGCGTCGCGCCTCCGCCGATGCCCACAACGCAGCAGGGAAGACGATCGTCTGCGGCAAAGACGGCATCCCGGAAGGCGTCCATCCGGGTGACTTCCGGCTCGGAGCTGGAGTCGACGTAGTAGAGCTGATCGCCCTGTGCAATGGGCAGGCGGCCGATCAGTTCATGATCGCGGAAGAAGTGGTCGACAAAGAAGACGACCGGACCGTCCACGGCTTCGCGGCGGGGCTTCAGCAAATCGCCGAGCTGGGCAAGGGAACCCTCTCCGAACACATAGTAGGGGACGTTTTTCGTATTGCGATACATAGAAAAGCCTCATTGGATGATTTTGGGGAACCTAGTTATTGTATGTTGAATCCGTTCGGGCCGCAAGCCGGAGCCTCCGGCGCGTTCCCGCGAAACCCAAGGGGAGAGAGATGTCAGGCAAAACCTCGATTGCGGTTCTGGGTGGCGGGAGCTGGGGCACCGCACTGGCCCATCTGCTGGCCCATGCGGGACATTCCGTGACCCTGCTGGTGCGGGATGCGGAACAGGCCGCGAGCATCAATGAACGCCATGAAAACCTGCGCTACCTGCGGGGCATCCCCCTGCACCCGGAGATCCGGGCCGTTGCGGGGGAGACAGGCGGCGTGGAGCAGGCCGCCGTGCTGTCCGGGGTTTCCCTGCTGGTGCTTTCGGTTCCCTGTCAGGCCATGCGCGGGACGCTGCGGAAGCTGGCGGGCGTTGTGCCCCCGGACTGCGTGCTTGTCAACACCGCAAAGGGCATAGAGGTTTCCGAGCTGGTCACGGTCGAACAGATGGTGCATGAGGAGCTGCCCGGCTTCATGGAGCGGTACGCGGTGCTGTCCGGGCCGTCCTTTGCGCTGGAAGTGGCCGCCTGCAAGCCCACGGCGGTGGTGCTCGGCTGCCGGAACGAGGCTCTGGGGGCGCGTCTGCGGGAGCTGTTTGCCACGCCGTGGTTCCGGGCCTATTCCAGCACGGACGTTGCCGGGGTGGAACTTGGCGGCGCGGTAAAAAACGTCATCGCCATCGCGGCGGGCCTGAGCGACGGGCTGGGGTTCGGGCTGAATGCGCGGGCCGCGCTGGTTACGCGCGGGCTTGCGGAAACCAGCCGCCTTGGCGTGGCTCTTGGAGCGCGGGCTTCGACCTTCATGGGGCTTTCGGGGCTGGGCGATCTCATGCTTACCTGCTCGGGCGACCTTTCGCGGAACCGTCAGGTGGGGCTGCGGCTCGGGGCGGGCGAAACCCTTGAAGCCATCGCCGCCTCCATGCACATGGTCGCGGAGGGGGTCAAGACCACGCAGGCAGTGCACCGTCTGGCGCGGGAGCTGGATGAGGACATGCCCGTTACCAGAGCCATGTACGGCGTGCTGTACGAGCATATTCCTCCCCGCGAGGCGGTGCAGACGCTCATGGGCAGGCAGCTGAAGGAAGAATGATGCGCCGGGAGCGATTTTCGCTGTCCCGCCGGAACCGTTCCCGTACCCCGTGAAGAGCTTTGCCGCCCAGGGCCAGAGAATCGACATCCCGCCTTCTTGAATGATTCGGGAAAACCTGCAAAAGGGATTCGATAACGTCGAACGTCTTCGGAGGATGACGGGAGGGGGGGGAAGAAGGAAGCCCTTCTCCAGAAGGGGCCTTCTTCCCTCCCCCGGCCTTCTTTCTCCACCTCTCCCCAAAAGGATACGCCCATGAAAACCGTGATTGTGATTCAGGCCCGCCTCGGATCGAGCCGCCTGCCCTGCAAGACGCTGCTCAACCTGCACGGGCAGCCCGTCATCGACTGGGTCGTGGACCGCTGCGCCCGTTCCGAACTGGCGGATGATCTCGTGGTGGCCCTGCCGGACACCCGGCGGGACGAAGTGCTCTCCCGCCATCTGAAGGCCCGCAATGTCAAGGTGTTCCGCGGTTCCGAACAGGATGTGCTCTCGCGGATGCACGGGGCCGCCGCGGCCCACGGAGCCGATCTCGTGGTTCGGGTGTGCGCCGACAACCCGCTGATCTGGGGCGGCGAGATCGACAACCTGATCCGCTTCTACCAGCGGGAGCACGCCGCCGGGAACTGCGACTACGCCTACAACCACATCCCCCGCAACAACCAGTACCCGGACGGGCTGGGCGCGGAAATCGTGTCCTTTGAGCTGTTCACGCGGGCAATGAACGAGGCAGCCCTGCCCGCCCACCGGGAGCATTGCCTCTCGTACATCGTGGACAATCCGGAGCTGTTTGCCATCCGCACGTTTGATCCGCTCGATCCCGCTTTGCACCACCCCGAAATGAAGCTCGACATGGACACCGCCGACGATTTCATCAATCTTGCCCTGCGCGATATCCGCCCGGACATCACGCCGCGGGAAATCGTGGAGCTTTTCCGATGAAAACCATCCTTTTCGTCATCCTTCTGGCCGGCTGGGTCGTCTGGGGCTTTCGCTGGATGATCGGCAAGAACCGCAATTCCGTTCCCGGCTGATGCCCGGACGCCCGCGCCCTCGGTCAGAAGGCGCAGCAGGATGCGGACAGGAAGCCGGAACCCCCTTCCGGGGAACACAGGGAACCCTGAG
>CAZIFC010000060.1:0-3688 GCA_964538355.1 uncultured Lawsonia sp.
CCCTGATAGGGGTCGATGAAGCAGGCGCGGAAGTAGTACTTCTTGCCCTGCGTCACGAGCGGGTTGGTGCAGGAGGTACCCATGACGGGCACCTTGGCGCGTTCGGCGACTTCGCCGCCCGCCATGGCGAGGGAGGAACCATAGGTACCGATGATGGCAAGCACCTTGTCGTGTTCGGTAAGACGCTTCACGGCGTTGGCGGCTTCGACCTTGTCGGACTTGTTGTCGACGACGACAAGCTCGACGGGACGATCAAGCACCGTGGGTTTGAGCTTGTGGGCGAGCTGGACGCCTTCAAGTTCAAGCTGTCCGCCAAAGGCGTTCTGTCCGGTCAGAGGCAGATAGACGCCGATCTTGATGGGATCGGCGGCCTGCGCCGGAAGGGCAAGACCCATGCCCATGACGGCCAGAGCGATCGTGCTCAGGAGAGTGCCGAGTTTCATAGTTCCATCCTCCAGAAAAGGTTGTTGCACCAGAAACGGCGTGTTGGGCCGGAAAAGTCCGCTTCCCCGCCGAAACCGTGTTCCGCTAACAGACTGTATTTGAGTATAGCAAAAATGGCATTTCCGCAACAGCCTGTCGCTTTTGACACACAAACTGGCGGTAAAAACTTCTTGCTTTCCGTCAACCCGCTCCCCTAAAAAACGGAAACAGGCCGAAAAGATTGCAAAAGGCTTTCCTTTTCACAAATTTTACAGGGCAACGGCCTGAAACGCGGCAAGGCGTTTTCCCTGTGCGCGCAGCTCCAGCCTGTCCCCCGAGCGGAAGAGTTCCGTCGCCGCAGCCAGGGCCTGCGCCAACGCTCTGGCCTGCCCTTCTCCCTGCGGGCAGAGCATCATGGTAGATCCGAGCTGCGAAAAACGGATTTTTCCGCCTTCCAGCGCGTAGGTTCCCACAAGGCTGTTGCAGCCGTCGGAACCGGCAAGGCGTCCCCGCATCCCTTCAGGATCAAAAAGCAGATACGGTTCGGGCTGGTTGTCATAGGCTTCGGCGGGCTTCCCGCCAAGCTCCACCAGTTTCCAGCGAATGCCGCCCAGATCCGCCTGTTCCCGGGGCGTTTCCATAACCCGGTACGTCAGGAGCGCAATATCGGCGTCACCGGGGTGCACCATCTGCGGCCTTTCGGTGGAAAACAGCGTCGCTCCGCCGCTCAGAATGGAGGCGGACAGCTCATAGGCCATACTGGACGAATCCGCCTTCGGAATGGCTATGGAAAAAGGCAGCGGGATGTTTTTCCCTTCCGTGGGAGTCCGGGATTCGGCGATCAGGCTGCGTCCGCCGCTTGTCCGCCGGTAGAGGCTTACATACAGTTCCGCATCAGGCGGAAGAGCCATCCGCTCGCGATAGGTGACCGTACCCGTAAGCGGGACGGTCGGTTCGGCACCGGGCGCGGTTTTTTGATACGGCACACAGCCTCCCAGGACGGAAAGGGCAAAAAGGGCCAGTAGCACACAGGGAACGCGTTTTACATGGAAAAAAAACAAAGCAGGGTTCATGTCAGTCCTCGTGGAAAAAAATGCCGCCGGGGTTCCGGCCCTCTCCTTTTACTGGGCAAAACGTTCCCTGACAAGCGGGGTCAGGGCTGGTCCAGCCCCCACTTCCCGCTCCAATGGCGGTAGCAGACCAAAAGCGCGTTCAGGGGGACAAGATACATGGCGGCCATGAGCGACTCGGTTACGGAAAAAAATTCAATGCTGACGATGAGCATCAACACATTGTTCATGGTTCCGTAGCTGACCAGAAACGCCAGCCGCTGTTGCGGAGGCAGGCCGCGCGGCAGGAAAAGCCCGCCAAGCATCATGACGCCGCCCAGGACGCAGGCCGCCCCGAGTGCCTTGACGACAAGCCACGGCGACTGGTGAAGGATATCCGAGTATTGGCTGAAAATGGCTGTCGTCGAGAGCGCGATGGTGCAGATGGCGACGGGAAATTGCCTTTTCAGGATGCACGCGGTCAGGACGGCAGACTTGCGGATGAAAAACGCCGCGGCAAAGGGAACCAGAATGGTGATGCACAACGAGACGACCATTCCCGAAAGGGAAAGCTCCATCGGCAGCGGGACAGTGCCGGGAATCAGGAACCCCTGCACCCCGTTAACGAGGAAAAGCAGCATCGGGAGCGTTGCCGGCAGCAAAAGCGACGACAGGAGGTTGCCCGCCAGAACCAGCGCGGTATCCGCATTGACCATAATGGAAAAGACCGGAGCCACCACGCCGATGGACGCGGCTCCGACAAGCAGCGCGCCCAGCGCAAAGTGCGGCATCAGCAGGCTGAACAGGACGTAGGCCAGCAGAGGCAGCCCGATCAGCCGGGCGAAGACAAGGGCTGTCAGGGTGCCGGGGATGACTCTGGCATGCGTAAAGAGGGCTTCGGTTCCTACGGACAGAAAGCCAAGGAAAAGCAGAACCATCAGGCACAGCCGCGGAAGGGGGGACAAAGGTTCTGCCAGCTGGGGAAGGAACCCGCCGGCGATCATGGCAAGCAGGGAAACGACAATCATCGCAAGATCGCGTGGGCGCATAGAACCTCCGGAATACAAAAAAAGGCCGAAGGGGATATCTCCGGCCCGATACAAGCGATGCGGGGTGCTCAGCGGCTTTTCTGGCAATCGGGGCAGATGCCGTACAGATAGAGGCGGTGGAAAGTGGGCTTGAAACCGTGTTTTCGAGCCAGCGCATCCTGAAGTTCTTCGATCTGGGAGTCGACGACTTCAATATTCCGCCCACAGCATTCACAAATAAGGTGATCATGATGGGCATCCCCGGCGTGCTCATACCGGGCAAGCCCGTCTCCAAAGCGAACCTCTCTGGCCAGCCCCGCCTCACACAACAGCTTCATGGTCCGATAGACGGTGGCCTGCCCAAGGGAAGGATCTTCCTTGCGAACCCTGTCGTATACTTCTTCCGTCGTCAGATGTCCGTGCTCATTAAAAAAGACATCCATGATCTGCTGACGCTGCGGCGTATTGCGCAAGCCTTTGCCTTTCAGGAATGTGCGGAATATCTGGACAGGATCGCCGATTGGCCGGTCTTCGTTCAACATGGGCACCTCGAATTGTGTTGCGGTTTCGCACTATAGCCCAGTTCATGTTCTATCGCAACGGGCAGAGGCGGCATACCTTCCATATATAAGGAAGCGGCGCGGCCCACCGGAACACGGCTCCCCCACTTGCCTCAGGAAAAGCCATGCGCTACACGAAGTCCATGAAAAAGAAAAAACGTCGTCCCATTCGGCTTCCCGTACCGGAGTACAGCGATCGCTTGCTTGTCTCGTTGCCTCCCCAGCATGTGGGGATGTTCCGCTTTCTTCTGGAGGGCTATGACAACAGAGCCAGCTTTACGGTGCTTGATCGAAGTGAAGCCCTGCTGAAGGTCTTTTTTTCCCCGCACCAGCATGCGGAAGCCCGCTCCGCACTGGAAGAGATCGCCTCAACCCTGCCGCTGAGCATCCGCGAGTGGCCAGAAAAGGCTCTTCGGGAACCGGAGAAGCCTCTTTCTTGAAGAACAAACTTTATTAAATACAATATGTTACATGAAACAATAAAAAACTTTCAAAAAATACGAAAAAACGTTTGACAAGCACAGGGTTCCTCTCTATATTCCCTTTTGTCGCATGACGCGGGGTGGAGCAGCACGGTAGCTCGTCGGGCTCATAACCCGAAGGTCGTAGGTTCAAATCCTGCCCCCGC
>CAZIFC010000061.1:0-3399 GCA_964538355.1 uncultured Lawsonia sp.
CGATGTACTGTCGGGTTCTCTGGTCATCGAACATGACCACCGCGACGCTGGGCGAGCCGGGAAGGGGAAGGATTGCGCTTGTGTTCGTGTTGTAAATGAGACGGACATTGTTGCTCGGGCCACAGGCGGCGAGCAGAGTCAGCGTGGCCAGCGTCAGTACGAACGCGAGAGCGCGGCGGACCAGAATGGGCATGATGAACCTCCGACGAAAAATCTATCTTAATGAAGAAACAGCATAGCCTGTTTGCGGACAGGATGCAATCGGAGGCGCGCAATGGATGTTTTGCGGATCGCGCAGGTTGACGCGGCATACCAACTTGTCTAGACTGGACGATTCGAAACGGCAGAGCCTCTTGGCCGTTTTCCCGGTTCGCTCTGCGAAGGGGAACCTTCAGAGGCATGCCGACGTGTTTTGTCTTTTTCTTGAGCCGGGTCCTCGCCGGGCCGGATCTTTTCACCATATTGGACGACAAGGAGCGCAGCAATGCTGGATCTCAAACTGTTGCAGAAACAACCCGAAGTCGTGGCAGCCGCCCTTGAGAAGCGGCATTCGCCCCTGAGCATCCGTACCTTTGAAGAGCTGGACAACAAGCGTCGTGAACTGCTCGCCGAGGTGGAAGCCCTCAAGGCCGAACGGAACCGGGCTTCCGGCGAGGTCGCCCGCCTGAAGCGCGCCGGCGAAGATGCCACGGCGTTCATCGCCAGCCTTTCCGATCTTTCTTCCCGCATCAGCGAACTCGACACCGCGACCGACGCCGTGAAAGCCCAGCTTTCGGACTGGATGCTGACCGTGCCGAACATCCCGGATGCCAGCGTCCCCGACGGCGTGGACGAGAAGGACAACGTGGAGCTGCACCGCTGGGGAACTCCGCGCGAATTCGACTTCGAGATCAAGAACCACTGGGATCTTAGCAACGCCAACGGCGGGCTGGACTTTGAACGCGGAGCCAAGCTCGCGGGCAGCCGCTTCACCGTGTCCTGGGGATGGGCCGCCCGCCTCGAACGCGCTCTGGTCAACTTCTATCTCGATTTCCACGGCGAGGAAGGCCGTACCGAAGTGCTGCCTCCGCTTATGGTCAACCGCAAGACCATGCAGGGCACGGGGCAGCTGCCCAAGTTCGAAGAGGATCTGTTCAAGATTCCGGCTTGGGAATATTACCTGATCCCTACCGCGGAAGTCCCGGTGACCAACCTGCACGCCGATGAAATCCTTGATGAAACGGAACTGCCCAAGCGGTACTGCGCCCAGTCTTCCTGTTTCCGTTCGGAAGCCGGTTCCGCAGGCAAGGATACGCGCGGGTACATTCGCCAGCACCAGTTCACCAAGGTCGAGATGGTCTACATCACCCATCCCGACGACTCCTTCAACTATCTTGAAGAAATGCGCCGCAGCGCGGAAACGCTGCTGGAACGCCTGGAGCTGCCGTACCGCACCATTACCCTCTGCGCCGGAGACATGGGCTTTTCCGCCTGCAAGACCTATGACGTGGAAGTGTGGCTGCCGGGTCAGCAGACCTACCGTGAAATTTCTTCCTGTTCCAACTGCGTGGACTTTCAGGCCCGCCGTGCGAACATCCGCTTCCGTCCCAAGGGCGGCAAGCCGGAATGGGTGCACACCCTGAACGGCTCCGGGCTTCCCACCGGGCGTTCTCTGGTCGCCATCATGGAAAACTACCAGCAGAAAGACGGTTCCATCGTTGTTCCCAAGGTGCTCGTCCCCTACATGGGCGGACAGGAACTGATCGAACCCGGCAAATAGATTCTGAACAGGGAGGAGACCGTACCCGTGTGCGGCTCCTCCCTCCGCAAGCTTTGCTTTCGCCTTGTGTTCCGGGAACCTTTCCCGGAAACGTCTTGTCCGCCTCGTCGCGGACACCACCCCGTACCATTCTTGATGAGGAAGTCGCATGCTCCCCAAAATCGCCTTACTGGGCCGTCCCAACGTGGGCAAGTCCACGCTGTTCAATCGGCTTATCCGCAGCAACCGGGCCATCACCCATGACCGTCCGGGCGTTACCCGCGACCGCATGGAAGGTGTGGTGCGTTCGCGGGGCGGGCGTTCCTTCACTCTGATCGACACGGGCGGCGTAACGCTCGACAGCCACTATTCCGTGGCCGACGGCCCTGAAGGGCTGCGCGGATTCGAGGCCGAAATCCTCCAGCAGACGCAGGCCGCCATGAGCGAAGCCGCGGTGTTCTGCCTGGTGGTGGACGGTCGCGACGGGCTGATGCCTTTTGACGAGCACCTTGCGGCGTTCATCCGCCGGGCGGGAAAGCCGACGCTCCTTGTCGTCAACAAGGTGGACGGCATGGAGCACGAGGATACCATGCTGGCGGAATTTCACGCGCTTGGTTTCCCGATGATGGCCCTTTCCGCCGAGCACGGGCACAATATCCGCGCCCTTGAGGAAGAACTGGCGGATCTGTTGCCGCCCGAAGATCCCGAAGGCGACGGCACACCCGAAAAGATGCTGCGCCTTGCCATGCTGGGCCGCCCCAACGCGGGCAAGTCCTCCATGGTCAACGCCATTATCGGCGAAGATCGCATGATCGTCAGCGATGTTGCCGGAACAACCCGAGACAGCGTGGACATCCCCTTTGTCTGGGAAGGCCGGGCCTGCGTATTTGTGGATACGGCCGGCGTGCGTCGGCGTACCCGGATCACGGATACCGTGGAGCGTTTTTCGGTGAACTCCTCGCTGAAGAGCACGACCAAGGCCGACGTGACCATCTACGTCATCGACGCGCTGGAAGGCGTGACCGCGCAGGACAAGCGGCTCATTGATCTGCTGGACGAGCGGAAGACTCCGTTCATGATTCTCGTGAACAAAATCGACCTCGTGGGGCGCAAGGAGCAGGCTGCTCTGGAAAAGAGCTTCAAGGAAGTCCTGATGTTCTGTCCGCACGTCCCTGTGCTGATGGTTTCCGCCATGAAGAAGGTGGGGCTTTCCCGCATCATCCCGACGGCGGAGCAGATCCGCGAGGAATGCAACACCCGCATCGGAACCGGAGCCCTCAACCGGGCGATGGAAGAAGTCCTGACCAAGCATCAGCCTCCGGTTGTCCGCCGGGTGCGTCCGAAGTTCTTCTATCTGACGCAGGCGGAAATCGCACCGCCGACCTTCGTGTTTTTCGTAAGCGACGCCGACCGTATTTCCGAGACCTATGCCCGGTATCTTGAACGTTCCCTCCGCAAGCTGTTCCGCATCGAGCACGCCCCCATGCGCGTGCGTATGCGCTCCTCGCACAAGAAGAAGAGCGAGAAGTAGGGATAGGTTGAAACGGGGGAGGGGAGAAGGGACCCTTTAAAAAGGGTCTCCTTCTCCCCTCCCCCGGGGCCCCTACCCTCATACCCCCAAACATTTTATTTTTATTTAATCCGTAGTGAAAGGGGGGCCG
>CAZIFC010000062.1:0-3232 GCA_964538355.1 uncultured Lawsonia sp.
AGAGCATCTGGAAAACACCCCGGACTTCTCGAAAAAGGGATGGCTATTCCGCCTCCCGTTTCCCGCATGGGGCGGAACGACGGCTATACGGTACAGAAGATCCTGCCGGAAATGTTTCTCACCGACTTCATTCCATAAATCCAGATTGGCCGCGGCGATAAGCCCGAACCGGACTCGGGCATCCCCCGATCGGACTCCGGCAATCCGTCACGCCCTCTGCATGTCCCCGCCCTCTTCGCGCAGCGGCTCCGGCTAAGCCGCCATCCCCGGACGCGTGAAATCCCCCCGCCCCTCTTTTCAAGGAAAACCCAATACAAGGCAGGGGCTAACGTTCCCTTTCCACTGCACAGCCCATACTTTCCACGCTTTGGGACCGCTCCTTGCTTGTTGTACTTTTGTTGTACTCGCTAGCATACAATAACGCCAAATCAAACTTGTATCACTTATCCGATTCTCATTCCTGTATATTTCGGACGAGGACCATGCTGTTCACGCACTATGCCGCTATTTCCGCCAGCTCTCCCGGATACCCTGCCGATCAGGACGCCAGAGGACTCCCCGGGTACGCGGCTTCAACACGGCATGCCCTCCTGTCCGTTGGCTTTTTGCGCCTTGCCCATGATGCTGCGGCGTAATGTGCGGCAGCGGCCGCCCTTCCAGAGCCGCAAGGCGGCAAGAACTTCAAGGAGGCTTTTATGGCAGACGGTTCCATCGCGCCGAAGGAACGGGTCAACATCGTTTACAAGCCCGCCACAGGCGATGTGCGGGAGGATGTGGAACTTCCTCTCAAATACATGGTGCTCGGCGACTTCACCGGCAAGGAAGATGTCCGCACGCTGGAAGATCGCGTCCCCGTGTCCGTCGACAAGGACAACTTCAACGACGTGATGAAGGGGCTGGGGCTGAACCTCGACCTCGCCGTCCCCAACAGGTTCGGTGACGACCCCGAAGCAATGATGAACGTAAGCCTCTCGTTCGAAAGGATTTCGGACTTCGGGCCTGACGCCATCGCCAGTCAGGTTCCCGAACTGGCCCGGCTCATCGAGCTGCGCGAGGCACTCAAATCCTTAAAAGGCCCGCTTTCCAACACGCCCAGCTTCCGCAAGAAGATTCAGGAAATCGTGACCGACGAACAGGCCCGGGCCGCCATCCTGAAGGAACTGGGGCTTGAAGAGGAAACCCGGAGCCAGCAATCCTCAAAAACAGGAACAAACGTATGACGCTGTCGACGCAAGAACAGGCCGCGGAAGCCCGGGCCGCAAGCCCCCCCTCCCTTTTGGACGACATTATCGAAACGTCCAGGCTGAAACGGGGCGACGACGGCTACGCCACCACCCGCTCCGGGCTTCAGGAATTTCTGAAACAGCTGGTGAACGAATCCGCCGAGGTCAAAATCAGCACCGGGCTTGTGGACAAGATGCTCGCCGCTCTCGACGCCAGGCTCTCCGCCCAGGTCAACGCCATCATGCACCACGATGCCTTCCGCAAGCTGGAAAGCGCGTGGCGTGGCCTGAAGTTCCTCGTGGATCGCACCGATTTCCGCCAGAACATCCGGCTGGAATTCATCAACGTATCCAAGGAAGACCTGTTCGCGGACTTTGAGGATTCCCCCGAAGTCGTGCGCTCCGGGCTTTACAAGCACATCTATACGGCGGAATACGGACAGTTCGGCGGCAAGCCCGTAGGGGCCATAATCGCCAACTATGACTTCGGCCCCGGCCCGCAGGACATCACCCTGCTCCAATACGTCTCCAGCGTGGCGGCAATGGCCCACGCCCCCTTCCTCGCCGCGGCGGACAAGAGCTTCTTCGGCATCGATTCGTGGGATCAGCTCCCCAACCTCAAGGATCTGAACTCCATTTTCGAAATGCCGCAATACACGAAGTGGCGCAGCTTCCGGGAAACCTCGGATGCCCGCTATGTGGGGCTTACCCTGCCCCGTTTCCTGCTGCGTACCCCCTACGGTTCGGACACCGTCCCGGCCAAAAATTTCGTTTTTGAGGAAGAAGCCGCCCATACGGACGATTTCTGCTGGGGCAACACCGTGTTCGCGCTGGCCTCGCGCATCTCGGACAGCTTCGCCCGCTACCGCTGGTGTACCAACATCATCGGCCCGCAGGGCGGAGGCGCGGTAGAAAGTCTGCCCATCTACAACTTCGAGTCCATGGGCCAGATCCAGACCAAGATCCCCACTGAAGTGCTCATTTCGGAACGCCGGGAATTCGAGCTGGCTGAAGAGGGCTTCATCGCCCTGACCATGCGTAAGGGCGCGGACAATGCGGCCTTTTTCTCCGCCAACTCCTGCCAGAAGGCCAAGGCGTTCCCCAACACCCCGGAAGGCAAGGAAGCCGGGCTGAATTTCAAGCTCTCCACCCAGCTCCCCTATATGATGATCATGAACCGCCTCGCGCACTACATCAAGGTCATCCAGCGGGAGAACATCGGCACATGGAAGGAACGCAAGGATCTTGAACGCGAGCTGAACCGCTGGCTCAGCCAGTACATCACGGAAATGGACGATCCCGATCCCGTGACCCGCAGCAAGCGGCCTCTCCGTTTGGCGCGGATCACCGTCAGCGACGTTGACGGCAATCCGGGCTGGTACTCCGTGGGCATCATGGCCCGACCCCATTTCAAGTATATGGGCGCAAGCTTCACCTTGTCCCTCGTGGGCAAGCTGGACAAACAATAGCGCGCGGAGATCGGAACCGTCCGGCTCCATTGTTCTCCAACCTGTTAAAGGAGATGGCATATGGCTCTTACCGCGTACATGAAGGTTGAAGGCAAGTCTCAGGGCGAGATCAAGGGCGACTGCCCGCAGGGCGGCGACAAGACCGACCGTGCCCTGATCTACGCTGTCGATCATCTCGTGGAGATCCCAAGGGATACGCACACCGGCCTGCCCACCGGCCAGCGCATCCATCATCCCTTCACGGTGACCAAGCACCTCGATCAGGCTTCTCCCAAGCTGTACAAGGCTTGCTGCACCGGCGAGCAGTGCACCGTGACCATCGACCATTACCGCATCAAGGAAGACGGTACCGAAGAAAAATATTTCACCATCAAGCTGGAAGAAGCCATCGTCGTGACCATGCGGAAGGATACCCCGGTCACCTTCCTCCCCCAAAACAAGCCCTACCACGACATGGAATCGGTTTCCTTCACCTATTCCAAGATCACCTGGACGTATAACGACGGCAACATCGAATACGCCGACGACTGGAAAGCCTAG
>CAZIFC010000063.1:0-3136 GCA_964538355.1 uncultured Lawsonia sp.
TTGGGGAGGGGAGAGGGAAGCCTTTCTCCAGAAAGGTTCCCTCTCCCCTCCCCAATCATATCAACTCTTACTATTCCATTACGCTTCAATCTTCGTACCAAGCAGCTTCAGAAAGGCGGCCATCCATTCGGGATGCCCAGTCCAGGCGGGGCTGGTCACAAGATGCCCGTCCACAACGGTATTGCTGAACGTGGCGTTCGGAGCGCACCATGTGCCTCCGGCGGCGATGACTTCGGGCATGACGGCAGGATACGCCGTGCTGGAAAGCCCCTTCAAAACACCCGCGGGAGCGAGCAGCTGCGGGCCGTGGCAAATGGCGGCAATGGGCTTCTTGGCGGCGTCCATCGCCTTGACGATATCCAGCACACGGGAATCAAGGCGAAGATACTCCGGAGCGCGTCCGCCGGGAACAACAAGCCCATCGTAGGCGGCGGGATCAACGGCGTCGAAATCGGCATTGATCATGAAGTTGTGCCCGCGCTTTTCCGAATAGGTCTGGTGGCCCTCGAAATCATGGATAGCCGTGGCAACAACGTCGCCGGGCTTCTTGCCGGGACTGACGACATCCACGTCATGTCCCACCATCAACAACATCTGATAAGGAACCATCAGCTCATAATCTTCAACGAAATCACCGGCGAGGATGAGAATTTTTTTCTTGGACACGGTACAGGCTCCTTGGTTGAGGGTTCTGCCGGAGAATACACCGAAGCCCCGGAAGGGCGCAAGAAAAAAGCTCAGAATCCCCCGGCGCACAAGGATAAACAGGGTTTTCCCTTGACAGAAAAAAAAAGAGCGGCTATTTAAATGCCTGCGGAAGAAAAGGGCAACCTTATCTTCACATCCTGTCTGACCGCAGCCGAGCGGTCCTACTGGGGTGGCCTTAGACGGCCCCCTTTTTTTTATGCCGAGCCCCCCTTTTTTCACCCTTCCGGGGCATTACGGAGAATATCAAGACGCATGAGTCAACCTGATAGAATCGAATTCATCACCGAACTGGTCACCCCTCTGGCCGCCTCTCTCGGACTGGCCGTCTGGGGAGTCGAACTCGGCGGAGCCGCCCGCCCCATCGCCCGCATTTTCGTCGACGTGCTTCCCGGAGCCGAGGCCGCTTCCGCAGAGGAAGCCGCTGCCCCTGCCGAGAACGCTGCGCTGTTGCCCAAGGGCGTCACCATCGACCAGTGTGCGGAGCTTTCCCGTCTTGCAGGGCTTGCCCTCGATGTGGAAGATCCTTTCGCCACCAACTGGATTCTCGAAATTTCCTCTCCGGGCCTTCAACGCCCCTTCTTCAAGATCGATCAATTGAGAGACTATGTGGGCCGCGAGCTGGAAGTGGTGCTTTCCGGGCCGCTGGACGAATGGCCGGGCCGCAAGAAATTTTCCGGGATGCTCTCCGCCGTCGCCGACGAGGAGTTCACCATCGCCCTGCCCGAGGCCAGCCGGAAGGCGGACGATCCCGAAGAGGTCACCATCGCCTGGCCCTTTGTACGCAAGGCAACCCTCGTTCATCATTTCCCCGAACCCGGCAAGAAGCTCGGCGGAAAGAAAGATCCCAAAGATTCCAAGGGTACACGCGGAGGCACTGCATGAATTTGGAACTGAAAAAAGCTATCGATCAGATCAGCAAGGATAAGGGGCTTGACCGCGACATGCTCGTGGAAACCCTTGAGGACGCCGTCCGCACCTCCGTTATCCGCAAGTACGGCGAAAATATCGACGTCGAAGTCAGCTACAATGACGACACCGGCGAGATCCAGGTCCACCAGTTCAAGATCGTCGTTGACGACGTGGCCGATCCCGACACCGAAATCGACATTGAAAAAGCCCGTGAACTGGACCCCTCCGTCCAGCTTGACGATGAAATCGGTTTCCCGCTCAAGGTGACCGATCTGGGCCGCATCGCCGCCCAGTCCGCCAAGCAGGTGATCATCCAGCGCATGCGCGACGCCGAACAGGAACTCATCTACGAAGAGTTCAAGGACCGCGTGGGCGAGATCTCCAGCGGCATCATCCAGCGGCGCGACAAGGGCGGCTGGATCATCAACCTCGGACGTACCGAAGCCATCCTTCCCAAGGAAGAGCAGATCCCCCGCGAGCACTACAAGCGCGGCGATCGCGTGCAGGCCCTGATCATCGAGGTCAAAAAGGAAGGACGCGGCCCGCAGATCGTCATTTCCCGTTCGCACCGCGACTACACCGCCGCCCTCTTCCGCCGCGAAGTGCCGGAAGTCGATGACGGCACCGTGCAGATCATGGGTGTCGCCCGCGATCCGGGCAGCCGCGCCAAGGTCGCCGTGCTCTCCCGTGAACGCGACGTCGATCCCGTGGGTGCCTGCGTCGGCGTGCGCGGTTCCCGCATCCAGAACATCGTGCAGGAACTCCACGGCGAACGCATCGACATCGTGGTCTGGAGCCCTGAAATTTCGACCTATGCCCGCAATGCGCTGGCTCCGGCCGTGATTTCCCGCATCGTGGTCGACGAGGCCGAAAACCTCCTCGAAGTCACCGTGCCCGACGATCAGCTCACCAGTGCCATCGGCCGCAAGGGGCAGAACGTCAAACTCGCTGCCAAGCTGCTTGGCTGGAAAATCGATATTTTCACTGAAACCCGCTACAACGAAACCAACGCCATCGGCCGCGGTCTTGAGCAGGTCGCCAGTGTGGCCGAAGTCTCCGTGGACAGCCTCGTGAGTGCCGGATTCACCACCCTGGAACAGCTCCAGAATGCGACGGATGAGGAGCTGTCCGACAAGCTCAGCCTCTCGGACAGCCGTATCGGCGATTTGCGTGCGGCCATCAACTTCCTGACTCCCGTGGTGGGCGAAACGTCCGGCTCTGCCGAAGACGAAGACGCCGGGGACAAGGCCGAAAACGCGGCCGGGGAAGACGAATAGCATGGACCGGGGGCATGTGCCCACCCGGATGTGCGTCATCTGCAGAAGACGCATGCCCAAACAGGAGCTCGTGCGCCATGTTCTGCCCCCGCAGGGGGAGGAACTTCTGGTCGATGAGAGCCAAACCCAGCCCGGACGCGGCTGGTATGTATGCTCGGAAACGGCCTGCCGGGAAAAATTCCGGCGGTTCCGCACAGGCGGGCGGAAGCGTAAGGGAGATTAGTGCATGACTGAAGACAAGA
>CAZIFC010000064.1:0-2941 GCA_964538355.1 uncultured Lawsonia sp.
TCGCCACCGTGCAGACACCATTCTTGCTGGCGGCGGTCATGGTCAGGGTAGGCGAATCAAGGAGAAGGCGCGCGGCGTAACCTTCCGTCAGGCTGCCGGAAGCCGTTATCGGCGTGACGGAAAGGTTCCCCGCGTAATAGCCGGGAAGAGGCGCAAGCGCGAGGGTTCCTTCCACGACGGCGTTTCCGTTGACGGCGAGCCTGTCGGACGCGCCCGACGCGTCGAATTCCGCGAACAGGCGTCCGGTCGCGGTCTGGCGGTAGTCGCCGTCGATCGCGATGCTGCCGATGCTGTTGCCGGGGGCCACGGTACCCGCGTTGGTGAACAGGCCGCCCGTCTTCAGGCTATAGTCGGCGTTGCCGGTCAGGGTGGCCCCTTTCCTTACCGCCATCTCCAGCACTTCGGCCCGCCCGTTGAAGGAGAGCGCGCCGCCGTCTACGGACATTCGGATACTGTGCTTGCCTATGACGTTGCCGTCGTAGCGCAAGCGGAAGTCGGGATCGGGTGCGTCCGCCGCGGAGCCGTCGCCCGCCTTCAGGCGTCCGAAACTCAGGCGGGTGAGCAGATCGTCGCCGTTGGCGGCGGCTTCATCGCGCTGCACATCGGTGTTATCGGGGTTCCAGTCCGAAACGATGTCCCCGTTCAGTGCGGCTCCATTCAGGATATTGATGTTTTTCACCCAGGCGTTGCGCGAAATGTAGATGGCGGCCGCATTCCCGGCCAAGGGGCCGCTTACGTCGAAGCGTTCCACAAGCGGGCCTTTCAGTTCGTCGAGCAGATCGTACTGTTCATAAAAACTGGAGGCGGGGTTCTGGTTTTCGTCTATATAGGCGTTCATCATGCTTCGGATGTATGAACCACGGTATTCGGCGGTCAGGCCGGAGTTCAGGTTCATCAGGCTGTCCCCGAAGTCAAAGCGCGCACCCACGCCTTCGGGCCCTGCCGCCCGGATTTCGCCCCGGCTGATCACGCTCTGGTTTTTGCCGTAGGCCAGAAGCAGCCCCGTGCCGTAGGCTCCGTCGGCAAACACGCGCACCCCCGGAGCGATGCGCAGGGTATTGGCCCCGCCGTCCACGCGGATGCCGGTTCCGGCCGTGCCTCCGGCCAGCAGATCCGCGGACTGGGTGATGTCGTTGCCGCTGCCGTAGACATGCAGCCCCACGCCGTAGGACGCGGTGTTGGGCTGGCCTGGCAGATACGCCGTGCCGTCGGCGTTGCGGGCAAAATAGCCATGTCCGCTGTCCAGCGTCAGGCCGTCCCCGTAAACGGAAAAGCCGTAAAAATTTTTGCGGTCGATCGTATGGCCGATATCCTGAAGCGCGGCGAGTTCGGCCTCCATGAACGTCGTGTAATTGCGGTAATACTGGTGGCTCATGAGGCTGTGGTCCAGTTCGATATGCGACAGATCGAGGCTGTCCCCCTCAAACCCTTCTATCGGCAGCCCGCCGTTCAGCGCGCCCGCCAGCACCTCGCTGACATGCGTTCCTTTAAAGAGGACGCCGCTTTCCGTTTCCTCGCCGACCGTAAACACGGGGTCGGTGCCCGGCGCGGTTCCCGGACGGACAATCTCCATATCGGTTGTGGGGGTGACGCCGTATCGATCGACCAAGTGGCGATCCCAAGGAGAGATCTCCGTATCGAATCCATACACAATGTTGCCGTCATCGTCTTTCCCCGACGTGGACAGAGAGAGAATGCCCAAAGCGTGGCCGATTTCATGGTACAAGGTGCCGGTCAGATCGATGCCGTCGCCCTTGGGCAGAGGCGAAGGGATGGCCGGAATGTAGAAATGCAGCCTGCCAATCTGGATCTCGGCCGGAGGGTCCATGCTCTGGTTGCCGATGAGTGCGCCCGCCAGCCCGCTGGCTCCCTCCCACGGAGTCCCCCGCCACGCCGGGTTGGAAAGGCTCAGCGCATAGGCGTTCCCATCGTCTATAGTGCCCACGTTGATGGGGGCGGGCGTGGTGTTGCGTGCTCCCGGCCCGAGGATTTCCGCCCAATGCTTTGCGGCACTGACAACGGCGTCTTTTTGTGCGGCACTCAACTGCCAGGTGGAGACCTCTCCTTCCATCCCAGAAAGGGCGTTGCCGTACGCTTCACCCTGATCGAAAAAACGCAGCTCGAACAAAGGTGTGTTTGAAAGGGACGTTACGATATGCGTTTCATAGGCCGATGCCTGTGTTTCCCAGAGCAGGAAAACCGTGGCGGCTAATGCCAGACAGTGAAAAAAACGATTCCGGGGCATACCGTTCTCCTTTTGAAGAGGCTTTCCTGTTCTGCATAGACCATATCCCTTCCGCCTTCAATGGAGACGCCGGGTTCCATATCCTGCGGGCTTTTCAGAAGAGGAGCGGGGTGCGGACGCTGACCCTTTGAAGCTATGGGAAAAATGTTTCTGCCTCCTTATTTGTTAAAGCAGCTTTTCAAAAATAAAGAGACTCCACGGGAATAAAGCTCATGCCAAAAACAAAAAACCCACTGTTTCCAGTGGGTTCAAAATTTGTGGCGGAGAGGGGGAGATTCAGGTTTAACCACCCTAACTCATTAAACTTTATACCCGTCTGGTTGCGTTTGTTGCACAAACCGTATCCATAAAATGGAGGCTTGGCAAGGCTTACGAACAGCACTGCGAGCTCAAAAAAACTTCTGAGGAACATGAAGAGGAACACCCGAACACATCGGGTGCTCCTCGTTTTCCGTTTAATCCGATTCCTCACGGATGACTTCAAGTACGGCAATGGCAACAGCGATCCATGCAGACCAGTTCATATGTTCCTCCTTTTCTATCTGGTTATGAAACGAGACAAACGGCACTGGCGGACAGTTCCGCAGTCCCACTCGATATGTTTTCCAAGACACAGTGGCATCCTCGTCAAAAGTCCCAGACGGCACAGTCGGCAGGTATCCGTCATGCTTTCCTCCTCAAGGCCCCTTCGAGTAG
>CAZIFC010000065.1:0-2877 GCA_964538355.1 uncultured Lawsonia sp.
TGAAGCGCATGGCCAAGGAAGAGGGTGCGGCGGGTCGCCGTAAAATCACCCAGTACACGCGCTACAGTACCGTCCTCATCACCATCATTCAGGGCTTCGGCATCGCCGTGGGCCTTGAAACCATGTACAGCCCCGGCGGCGCACCTGTCGTCCTTGAACCGGGCTGGACATTCCGTATCATGACCATGCTGACCCTCACGGCGGGCACCGTGCTCATCATGTGGCTTGGCGAACAGATTACGGAAAAGGGTATCGGCAACGGTATCTCGCTGATCATTTTCTCCGGTATCGTCGTGGGCATCCCCGGCGCACTGGTGAAGTCGTTCCAGCTTATCAAGCTGGGTGACATGAGCCTGTTCATCGCGCTTGCCCTTGTTCTCTTGATGGTTGCGGTGCTTGTGGGCGTCGTCTTTGTGGAACGCGCACAACGGCGTATCCCCATCCAGTACGCAAAGCGTCAGGTTGGGCGCAAGATGTACGGCGGCCAGTCCACGCACTTGCCGCTGCGCGTGAATACGGCTGGCGTTATCCCGCCCATTTTCGCGTCAAGTTTGCTGCTTTTCCCTGCCACAATGGCGAACTTCGAGATCGCCGAATGGCTGAAGACGGCTGCGTCCTGGTTTACACCGTCTTCTATCCTGTATAACGTTATTTTCGTCGCCCTGATTTTCTTCTTCTGCTTCTTCTATACGGCGATCATCTTTGATCCCAAGGACGTTGCCGAGAACCTGAAGAAAGCCGGCGGCTTCATTCCGGGGATCCGTCCCGGTGAGAAGACGCAGGAATATCTGGACGGGGTGCTTTCTCGCCTTACCCTTTGGGGTGGCGTGTATATCTCTGTTATTTCAGTGCTTCCGATGCTCCTAATCGCGGAGTTCAATGTACCGTTCTATTTCGGCGGCACAAGCATCCTCATTCTTGTGGGTGTTGCGATGGACTTCATGTCGCAGATTGAGTCTCATCTCATTTCGCGGCAGTATGAAGGGCTGATGGGCAAGACCCGGCTTAAGGGGCGGAGCTGATCGTGAAGAAGTACCGCGGCGTTTTCCTCAAAAATGAGAGGGAAATAGGCCTTCTGCGCGAAGCGAATAGAATGGTCGCGATGATTTTGGACGAGTTGGGCAGGCAGGTTCGCCCCGGCCTCCCCACCATGTTCTTTGAAGAAATCGTCCAGAAGATGTGTCGCGAGTTTAAGGTGAAGCCCGCGTTTCAGGGAATGTACGGATTTCCGTACGGATTGTGCTGCTCGGTGAACGATGTCATCGTGCACGGATTCCCTTCCGAAGATGTGATCCTCAAAGAGGGCGATATCGTCAGCTTTGATGTGGGCACGGTCTACGAAGGATTCTACGGAGACGCGGCCCGGACCTTCGCCGTGGGAGAGGTTTCTCCCGAGGCGGCCCGCCTTCTGCGGGTGACGGAAGAGAGTCTCGCCCTGGCTGTGGCCGAAGCGAGACCCGGCAACGAACTCAACGACATCGCCGGTGCTGTGCAGAAACACGCCGAAGATGCGGGGTTCCATGTAGTAAGGCGGTTTGTTGGGCACGGCATCGGTTCGACTTTGCATGAAAAGCCGGAAGTTCCCAACTTTGTTGTCGCTACGAAACCGGCGTTGCCTCTCAAGACCGGCATGGTGCTCTGTATTGAGCCTATGATTACGGTAGGTACGCCGGAAGTGGAGATTTTGGACGACAAGTGGTCGGCGGTGACCCGAGACAGGAGTCTCGCCGCCCATTTTGAGCATTGCGTGGCTATCCTTCCCGGAGGACCCCAGATACTGGATCTTCCTTGAAGAAAACCACCTCGTGCATTGACAGTATGTAAAAAAAGAGCTAAGGCTTCCTGTTCCGGCGGTGTTTTGTGCTCTGCCGAGGAAACCTGTGGAGAGACTTGTCATGAAAGTCAGGCCATCCGTAAAAAAGATTTGCCCGAAGTGCAAAGTCATCCGGCGTAAGGGCGTACTCAGGGTTATCTGCGAAAATCCCCGGCACAAGCAGCGCCAGGGCTAGCCTTCAGGAGAAATACTGTGGCCAGAATTGCTGGTGTTGACCTGCCCAGAGGTAAGCGCGCTGATATCGCGTTGACTTACATCTATGGCATCGGCCGTGTAACGGCTCTGAAAATTCTTGACGCTTCCGGCGTCAATTGGACTCGCGGCATCGACGACCTCACCGCTGAAGAACTGAACGAAGTTCGTAAGGAACTCGAGCAGAACTACAAGGTGGAAGGCGATCTGCGCCGCGAAATCTCGATGAACATCAAGCGTCTCATGGACATCGGTTGCTACCGTGGCCTGCGTCACCGCAAGGGTCTTCCCGTTCATGGGCAGCGTACCCACACCAACGCCCGTACCCGCAAGGGTCCCCGCCGTGGTGCTGTAGGTAAGAAAAAGTAGGAACCTTCCGGCACGACCAGCTCTCGCTTCGGCGGGCTGATCGTGCGAAACGTTCACTGATACCGGTTACGCCCGGTTACGGAAGCAAATCATGGCTAGACCAAAACGCGTTACCAAGAAAAGAGAAAAGAAGAACGTGCCTCTGGGTGTGGCTCACATCCAGGCCTCGTTCAATAATACCATCATCACTTTCACCGATACTCGCGGTAATACCGTGAGCTGGGCGAGCGCCGGACAGAGCGGGTTCAAGGGTTCCCGTAAGTCCACCCCCTTCGCCGCGCAGGTTGCTGCCGAACAGGCCGCCCGCAAGGCTCAGGACAACGGCATGCGCACGGTGGGTATCTATGTGAAGGGTCCGGGATCCGGGCGTGAGGCCGCCATGCGCGCCATCAACGCCGCGGGTTTCAAGGTCGCCTTCATTCGTGATGTCACCCCCATCCCCCACAACGGCTGCCGCCCGCCCAAACGGCGTCGCGTCTAGT
>CAZIFC010000066.1:0-2435 GCA_964538355.1 uncultured Lawsonia sp.
CGAGCACTTCGCGGCTCAGGGTGTCCCAATGTTCGGCGATGGTATTGAAGAACTGCCTTGTCTTGAGCGCACGATCCTCAATGATTTTCGCCGCCATCTCGACATCCGCATGCATTTCGGGGTCATCTTCCATAAACGGCATGGCGGCCTTGAGGAACTCGGCCCCCTCCCCGTCCTTCACGGAAGAGTAGAAGACCCACAGCCCGTCGCGGCGGGAGGTCAGCAATCCGGCTTCGGTCAGGATTTTCAGATGGCGCGAAACCCGTGACTGCCCCATTTCGAGCAGGTTCACGAGTTCATTGACCGAAAGCTCGTACCGTTCGAGAACGCAGGCAAGACGCAAGCGGGTTTCGTCGGAAAGAGCCTTGAAATAGCGTATGGCGTTGGACATGCGGTTTCAAAGGGTTACAGATGTATCAAGATGAACGGATGGTTTTATATAAAGAAATCTTTATATAGTCAAGAAGGAAAAGGCGGCTGGAGGCGTCCGTCCCGCCGGGAGGCAAAGGCATTGTGAAGGGAGCGCGTTCCCTGCTATGGTGGCGGCAAACGGACAAACAGCCCGAAGGAGGCAGCATGAAAAAGAAATTCGCGTTCCTGCTTATGGGAAAAGAGTTTGATACGGCCAGGCATACCGCCGTGTTCGAGACAGAGCACATGAGCAGCCATATTTTTACGGTTACGAGTTTTGAGGAAGCGTTCGAGCGGGCACTGGCCTGCGCGGAAGAAGGCTTTGGAGCCATTGAGCTGTGCGGCGCGTTCGGGAAAGAGTGGGCGGACAGGCTTGTCGAGGCGACGGGGCACAGGGTTGCCGTGGGGTATGTCGTCCATAACCCGGATCAGGACAGCCTGTTCGCGCAGTTCTTCGCCAACGCCTGAGCCGTGCATGCGCCGAAAGCCCGTCTTTGGAAAAAGGCGGGCTTCCGGTTTACGGAAGAGGCGGCGTCATGCTCTCCAGGCCCCCAGAATGTCGGCCTGGCTCTCGGCTTCGGGGATTTTCAGCTTGTCATGTGCCCAGCGGGCAGAGATTTTCATGACCGAAGCCAGGGCGGGCAGAGCCTGTGCAAAGGTGGCGATGTCTTCCGGCTCCCGGGTATCGAACCGGAACCACGGCAGCAGGCGCGGATCGCTGACCCCGCAGTTCAGAGCCGCCAGCGGCGCGAGGAGCTGGCGGGACAAGGTGGAAGCCACCTGCATGGCATCGGAAACCATGAGGTCGCGGCGCACCCTGTCGTGAACGCGGCCCAGCGCGTTGGTGCTGCTGGTCCCGTCCGCCTGCGAGGTCAGCGTACCGCCCAGAATGGCCTTGCTCATCCCAAGCTCGCAGCGGGCGATCAGTGCGCCCGCCATGTCCTGCGAGGCCGAGGCGGGCGTCTCGAACAGGATGTCCATGCCCTGCGGGATGATCCCCGCCGCATCCTGCCCCAGCGATTTCAGGGCGTTGTACAAGGCCCGGCGATCTTCCTCACGGCTTCCGGGCGGATATTTGCCGAGGCGGAACGGCAGGCCGTGTACCTGCACATAGCGGATGTTCGCCTCCAGCGCATAGCTGCGGATGAGGTAGGCCCACGCCACCGTGCGGAACAGGCCGCAGCGCGGCAGCCATCCCGACCGTGACCGATGGGTGTGCACAATCCAGCCAAAGGGCCACAAGTCCTCTCCGTCCGGGGTGCCGTTCCGCAGCCGGAGGCAGTTCCTGTTTTCCCGCCGCACCTGAAACCAGCTCTGCGGCCTGAAATGGAAGGCCTCGGGAAGGTGCATCCCGTGGCGGTAGCCCCATTCGATTTCACAGGCGGAAAAGCCGTGCCCGATGCCGTCGGCCAGATCCATCAGCAGGTCCTCAAAGCCGCCGAGGGCATCGAGCTGTTCCCGGACTTGCGCCGCGATGCGTGCGGCCCCGGCATCATTGGCGCGTCCGGGCAGGACTTCCCAGTCCAGCGTCAGCAAGGCCCGTTTCCGTTTTCCCATTTCCGCCGCAAGGTGTTCGCAGCGGTCTTCCATGTCCGCAAACAGCAGGTGCTGTTCGTAAATATCGCCCTGATCCGCCTGCTCCAGAATGCCCCGGAGCCGCTTCGGGGTCAGGCCGTGCGTCAGGTTCATCTGCGGTTCCAGTGCCAGCATGCGCGGGCCTTCGCCCTGCGTCTGCAAGGTCTGCCGTGTTTTTTTCATCAAAAATTCCTTATTGGTCTGAAGCCTCTCCCCTCAGGCAGGGGCAATCCGCACGGCTCCTATCCGCCGCTGACGGAGTCAGTCGGTGGATGGAGCCGACTGTGGATTGAAACATTGGAAAGAATGCCTCCCGGCGGCAGGGGCTGCCGCCCCTTGACCCTGCGCCTCCCGGCGGGCTGGGGGGAATGATTCCCCCCAGACCCCCTCGGTACGTCGTGTTGTTTGTTCAATACAGTGTGGGAAAGAGGTTGAAGGGGCACTCCGTT
>CAZIFC010000067.1:0-2046 GCA_964538355.1 uncultured Lawsonia sp.
AAAAATTGGTGGGACGTGCGCGGATTGAACGCGCGACTCTCTGCTTAAAAGGCAGATACTCTACCTGCTGAGTTAACGTCCCGTCACGAATTTGAGTTAGTACGCATAAAATCCTCTGTCGTCAAGCTTTAATTGACTCTTTGCCAAAAAAATTTCAGATTTTGGATTTTCATGCCCGGCTGGAGGGCTATCCTCCCAGGTAAGCCGCTTTAACCTTGGGATCTTTGAGGAGTTCCTGCCCCGGAGCCTCGGCAACCACACGCCCAACCTCAAGAACGTAGGCATAGTGGGCGATGGAAAGGGCCGCGAGCGCGTTTTGTTCAACAAGCAGCACGGTTTTCCCTTCGGCATTGATACGCAAAATGATATCAAAGATTTCCTTCACCAGCAGTGGCGCAAGGCCCAGAGACGGCTCATCAAGCATCACCAGATCCGGGCGGCTCATCAGGGCGCGTCCCACTGCGAGCATCTGCTGCTCACCACCGGAAAGCGTTCCTCCTTTTTGCCAGCTGCGTTCTCTGAGGCGAGGGAACAGGCTGTACACCCACTCGATATCATGGGCGATACCGTCCTTGTCGCTGCGGATATAGGCTCCCAGCTGAAGATTTTCCTCAACAGTCAGGTGGGGCAAAATCCGCCGCCCCTCAGGGCTTACGGAAATGCCCTGACGAATGATGTATTCAGGCGTTCGCCCCAGCAGTTGCTCCGGCTTTGCCTTGTGGTCGCCACCGATGCCGCGCGTGAACAGGATTTCGCCTTCCGTGTCTTTGTTCAGGCCGGAAATTGACCGGATAACGCTGCTTTTCCCCGCACCGTTGGCACCGATAAGCGTGACTATCTGCCCCTGGGGAATATGCATGCTGACGCCCTGAACGGCGTGGATGCCACCGTATCGGACATGAAGATTCTTGATTTCAAGCATGGTTGCTGACGTCCTCTCCGAGGTAGGCTTCAATGACCCTCGGGTTGTTGCGGATGGCCTCCGGATCGCCTTCGGCAATGAGCTGTCCGTATTCAAGCACCCAGATGTACTGGCACACGCCCATGACAACCTTCATGTCATGCTCGATAAGCAGGATGGTCAAGTCGAATTCGTCACGAATATGCCGAATGAAATGCATCAGTTCGGTACTTTCCTGAGGATTCATGCCGGCGGCCGGCTCATCAAGAAGGAGAAAGTCGGGACGGGTCGCCAGCGCACGCGCGATCTCAAGACGGCGTTGCGCTCCATACGGAAGGCTCGACGCCTTTTCATTCATATAGCTGTCCAGCGCAAGGCGGTGAATCAGGGCCTTGGCCCGTTCACGGATGTCCCTTTCTTCGCGCTGTGCATTGGGCAGGTTGAAAATGGGCATCCACCACTGGCTCTTGCGCCGCACCTGACAGCCGACCATGACATTTTCCAAGGCCGTCTCGTTGCCGAACAGCCGGATGTTCTGGAAGGTGCGCGCCATGCCCGCCTTACAGATCTTGTGCGGAGGAAAGCCCTTGACGCTACGCCCCTTGAACAGGATATCGCCTTCCTGCGGATTGTAGAAGCCGCTGATGACGTTGAACGCGGTGGTTTTTCCTGCTCCATTAGGCCCGATAAGCCCGGTGATGGAACCTTTGGGAATCTGCATGGAGAGGTCATTGACCGCCGTAATGCCGCCAAACCGCATGGTCACATGCTGGACATCAAGAAACAACTCTTTATGGAGGGGGGTCATACGCGCTTCCTTCGGGAAAAGAAGTCAAAAATCGCATCCCATGTCAGTTCGCGCATCCCCATAATCCCTTCCCGGCGATACAGGATGATGCACAGCAACACGAGCGAGAACACCACCATACGCATCCCCGGAATCCCCGGAATGGCGTATCCTCCCAGCGAGATAGGCTCTTCCACCGCTCGCAGCCATTCAAGCAGGATGGTAATGACGACACTGCCGAGTACACTGCCGGTCATGGACCCGAGGCCGCCCGCCACCACAATCATCAACACGTTGAAGGTGAGCAGGAAGGTGAACATCTTCGGGTCGATGGTGGTCAGCAGGTTGCCGAGCAGCG
>CAZIFC010000068.1:0-1888 GCA_964538355.1 uncultured Lawsonia sp.
TGAAAGTCTATCTCATCGGCGCCGGACCCGGCGACCCCGGCCTGCTGACCATCAAGGGCAAGGAAGTTCTCGAAAAGGCCGACGTGGTCGTATACGACTATCTCGCCAACGATACGCTTCTCGGCTATGCCCGCCCTGATGCCGAACGCATCTATGTAGGCAAGATTTCAGGAAACCATGCGCTCTCGCAGGACGGGATCAACAGCCTCATCGTCGAAAAGGCCAAGGAAGGCAAGATCGTGGCCCGGCTCAAGGGCGGCGATCCCTACATCTTCGGGCGCGGCGGCGAAGAAGCCGAGGAACTGCTGGATGCGGGTGTGCCTTTTGAAGAAATCCCCGGCATTTCCAGCACCATTGCCGGCCCGGCCTATGCGGGCATTCCGTTGACGCACCGCAATTTTTCCTCTTCGGTGACGCTCATCACCGGGCACGAAAACCCCGACAAGCCCGGCTCCGTGCACAACTGGAAGGCCCTTGCCTCCAGCGCGAACACGCTGGTGTTCGTCATGGGCATGAAGAACCTCCCCGATATCGCCCGCAACCTCATCGAGGCGGGGCTTCCCGCCGATACGCCTGCGGCCCTTGTCCACTGGGGAACCACCGCGAAGCACCGCAGCCTTGCCGCCACCATCGGAACCCTGCCCGAAGAGGCCGTCAAGCAGGGCTTCACCAATCCTTCCGTCATCATCGTCGGCAAGGTCGTCACACTCCATAACCGGCTGAACTGGTTTGAGCAAAAGCCGCTTCTTGGCCGGAGCGTGGTTGTGACGCGCGCCCGCGAACAGGCCAGCGGACTCGCCGCCCAGCTTGCCGAACTCGGCGCGGAAGTCATCCAGTTCCCGACCATCGACATCAAGCCCCTTGACGATTACGCCGAAGTGGATGCCGCCGTCCGCAAACTCCCCGGCTACGACTGGGTTCTGTTCACCTCGGCCAACGGTGTGAAATGCTTCTGGGAACGCCTTGCGGCTCAGGGCCTTGACGCCCGCGCCTTCCACGGCCTCCAGATTGCCGCCATCGGCCCCGCCACCGCGCAGGCCGTGCGCGAACATGGCATCGCGCCCGACTTCGTGCCCGAAGCCTATATCGCCGAAAGCGTTGCCGAAGGCCTGATTGCCAAGGGAATGGACGGAAAGAAGGTGCTCCTGCCCCGCGCCCGTGAAGCCCGCGAAGTCCTCCCCGAGGAACTCCGCAAGGCCGGAGCGGACGTGGATGTGATCCCGGTCTACGAAACCGTGCCCGCCGCCGCCCGCCGCGACGAGGTTCTGTCCCGTCTCGAAGCCGGAACCCTTGATGTGGTCACCTTTGGTTCCTCCTCGACTGTAGACAACTTCTTTGCCCAGATTTCGGAAGAGCTTATCCGGCAGCAGCCCGAAGACAGGCGGGTCAGGTTCGCCAGCATCGGCCCCGTCACCACCAAGACGCTCGCCAGCCACGGCTTCGAGTGCGACATCCAGCCGGAAGACTTCACCATTCCGGCTCTGGTCAAGGCTCTGACCGCCTATTACGAAAAACAGGGAGCCTGAGATGTCACTGAAGCTCGCCGTACTCGCCTCTGGCAGCGGAACCAACTTTCAGGCCATGGTGGACGCCGTGCGTCAGGGTGTGCTGGACGCCGATATACGCATCGTGATCTGCAACCGTCCCGGCGCGAAGGTCATTGACCGGGCCAAGGCTGCGGGCATCATCTGCGCGGTGATGGATCACAAGCTCTGGCCGAGCCGTGAAGCCTATGATCAGGCCGTGGCCGACGCCGTCAAGAAGGCCGGCGCGGACACCGTCGCCCTGGCTGGGTACATGCGGATGCTGACCCCCGTATTCCTGAACGCCTTCCCGCACCGGGTGATCAACATCCACCCGGCCCTGCTCCCCTCCTTCCCCGGCATCC